>JBCCQH010000013.1:0-87131 GCA_039024435.1 Bacteroidota bacterium | reverse complement strand
TTTTAGCGGAGAGTTGCTTCGGCAATTCTCCGCGGAACGGACCAGCATCACCGCCGCCGAGGAAGGCAACGCTACTCAGTGGACGGGACAGACAGCGAAGACAAACGCCCGAAATGCATCGTAGGATGAGTTCGGGCGTTTTTTGTTTGGGGGGGATTCTGGAACAATTGGTGGTAAGGACGCTCAATATTTTCAAGGAGAGAATGCGCTTGATCGAAGCTGAAGCTGGGCTTGTTAAAACATAGTTAAAACATTTTGCCCGATTGTCTGGCTTTCCGGAAGCTCAGCCTTGTGAAAAGTCAGGTTGGACGAAAAAGTTGACTTGCAACGTCGTTGTTCGAATTGAGTCTTGAGAATGTCTGGGATAGGCTAAGTGATATGCCTAACCTATGATCATGCCTGCTTCGGTCAAAGTTGTTCTCTTCAAAAATCGTCCCAATGCCAACGGAGAATGCCCACTGGCGATTCGAATATCCAAGGAGCGTCGGTCAGCATACATTTCCCTGGGAATGGCCTCAAGGGAAGAAAACTGGAATTCCAGCAAAGAAGGGTTTCGCAGATCTCGGGAAACACCACTTTACAAAAAGTGGAATGAGCAAATTCGAATGAAGCGCGAAGAAATCCGCCTCCGCATCTTTGAACTTGAAGCCGAAAACCCAGGCATTTCAGCAAAAGAACTCAAAGAAATCCTGAACAAGCCTGAAGGCAAGAGCTTTTTGGAATACGTCCGTGCGCAAGCACGGGAAGCATTCGAACGGCGCGACCTCAAACGATGGGAGCAAATCGAGCAGCTAGAGAAACGGCTGGTCATCTACCTCCAACACAAGGACCTGAAATTCGACGAAGTCGATTTTCGGTTCGTCCGCGCTTTCATGGAATTTCTTATCGGGCCGGACGAGGAGGAATGGACAGCGCGGGAAATGATCGCTACCATGCGCGACCTTTATGGGCAAGCGGTCGAAGAGAATCCAGACCAACAACAAGAGGATGATCCTTTTTTCGGTCTGGACCTGGACCACGATTTTCTGAAGTTCATCCGTGACCGCATGGAACAGCTCCTGCAGGAGGACCGTTTCCGTACTTACGAACGCCATCGAACGCTGCTCAAGCACCTGGGTGACTTTCTCAGCGAATTGGACCAGGACACCCTTCCTTTCCAGAACATCAATGCCAGGTTCCTGCGCCAGTTCGAAGCCTACCTGATCCGGGTGCCGTTGAAGGTGAACAGTCGTCACACCTACCTGAAAACATTTCGGACCTGCTTGTATGAAGCGATCCGTGAGGGGCTATTTCCCCAGGAGTTGAATCCCTTTTTCAAATTCAAATTGAAGAAAGAGAAGGTTCGCAAGCCCAAGTTGTCGCTGCAGGAGATTAGTCAGATCGAAGAATTGAATCTGGAGCCAGGATCTGCTATTTGGCACACGCGAAATGCTTTCCTGTTCATGTACTACTGTGCCGGAATGCGGGTGGGAGATCTGTTGCAGCTTCGTTGGGTCAATGTCCACCAGGGCAGGCTGAGATACAAGATGGAAAAGACCGGCAAAGAGCATGGCCCCAAGCTGATCGATCCCGCGATGGCCATTGTCAATCTATACCGGAATCCATTGGCGCGGCCAAACGATTTCGTATTCCCATTCCTGAGCAATGAGCTTGATCCGGCTGATGTTGTTCTGATGAAGAAGCAGGTGTCAGCCAAAACCGCCAAACTCAATGAACATCTGAAAACCATTGGCGCAATGATCGGCTTAAGCTTTCGGCTTACCAACCACATCGCACGGCATTCATTCACCAAAACGGTGCAAAGCAGGGACGCGAAAGAATTGGGGATTGGGGTGCATGACATCCAGGGAGCCTTGGCGCATTCCAGCGTATCGATCACGGAAAACTACCTGGAAGAACTCAACGATGACCAGCTTGATCATGTCATGAACGGATTCCACGAAATCCTCAAGCGGAATAAGGCTACCGGATCGGACGAATCAGATTCTGATTGAGAAAGTCCTCGATGCCTTTGAGAGGGTAGTAGATCTTGTTCCCGATCTGGCTGAAAGGAATGAGCCGTTTGTCACGGTAGCCTTGCAAGGTCTTGGGCGATACCTTGAGTATTTCCAGGACTTCCTTGGTGGTCAACCAGCGATCCTGAATATGACCTTCATAGATGCAATCGAGAATACGTTCTATCTTCTTAAGGCGGTCCAATAGTCGGTTCAGTGCTTCTTCATCAATGGCAATGTAGTTCATGCTTTTGTGTTTGTTGATTTGCTCAAAGAGTTGACCAAAGCTTCGAATTTCAGCCAGGCATTGGGGTTGTGGGTGCGTCGCATGTGATCGATGTATTCCCGGAAAAGAACAAAGGCCTTCAAAATGGCCCCGCGACGCGCATGCTGAACCAGGTCAAAACTGTAAATGCCAGCCTCAATGCCTCTGGCCAATCCTTCGAATGAGTTCAGATAGGCATGACAGGATTCGCGAAGACTTGAGTGATCAGAAAAGGCTTGGTTGATCTTCGCCAGCGGAATCGGTTCACAGGTTTTCAGACAATCAAAATGCCTGGTCAGTTCGAAGAGGGTTTGATTGGAGATGCGGCTGGCCAGGTAGGATTCGGTGGCCATCTTCTGATTCCAGATGAGGTTTGCGCGGTGGATGTTCAAGGTCGCCTTCAACTGCCGGTTGGCGTAAACGATGCCAAGTATTAACCCCAACAGGGTTACACATTGAAATACGATATCGAATTGATCCATTAGCATATTCTTGAATCCATCATGAATAACAAATTTATTCGGCTCGAATATCCAGGGTGCGGGCCACAAAAAATTGACCCGCAAACCGTATAAGAAATTCTTAATGCGCTACTGACAAACTGATCATTTGCATGCTCAAATTCGCCTTGAAGGCAGTTGCAAAGTCGTACGCTATTTCCGTTTTGTCGAGACTCTTTTCGGACAAGCCACAGACTTTTCATTTCAATCATCCATTACTAACCGTTCTTTATGCTTTATTCAAATACATCAATGCTCTCGCCACATTTTCGTTCGATTCTACGAGGCTATCAGGATTTTCTTCAGGTTGAAAAGGGACACCGCCCATTGACGATCAACCACAAAGTGAAAGCAGTGCGAACTTTCGTCCTGCGAACCGGAATCGATCATATAACTGAGATCGATTATGAGACGGTCAAGAGCTTTTTCTACGAGCAAGTGAAGGAACGCAACTGGTCACCGCACAACCAGCGGAACTACTGGACTTATTTACGCTGCTTTATCGACTGGTGCTTGCTCAACAGAAAGCTGCAATTGCGAATCAATCCTGTGAATCAGATTGGCAAACCTAAGAAGCCCAAGACGGTTCCACGAAGAATTTCAAAAGATCAACTGAACCGGCTGTTTGCGGAATGCTGCACCTTCCCGTGGAAGTATGATATCCAGCGGGCCAGGAACGTGGCGATCTTCGCGACGTTCGTTTACACCGGAATGCGCCTCAACGAATTGATCAATATTCGTCGCGAAGATGTATCAATTGACAACCGAACCATCCTGATCCGTGAAGGAAAAGGAGGAAAAGTGCGTATCGTGACCATTTGCCTTGAATTGAAGCGCTTTCTGGCAGACTATGAGCTGCACCTTACCCGTCTGAAGGTATCCAGTGAATTCTACTTCTGTAGCGTTGGAGGCAAAAAGCGTTTGAATAACAAGGACATTTACCGAATGCGGGACAGGTTAAGCGAGGCAACTGGAATCCGATTTTGTCCGCATGAATTGCGGCACACTTTTGCTTCCATGGCGCTTGAGCAGAAGATTCCAGTGGCATCTATCTCGAAATTCCTGGGCCACGAATCAATCGTATATACCGAAGGATATCTGGCACCCGAGCAAAAAATCCTGCTGTCCCATTTCGATGACTTCAAGCGTTCCGCCTAATTCAGCGGATGTTTGTATATCTGCTGCCTAAGATGCTGAGGGGAGGCCGAAAGATAGATCGTCGTGGTTTTTATGTCCTGGTGACCAAGCATCTTGCTTAAACTAAAAATATCACAACCTCCTTCCAGCATCAGCGTTGCAAAAGTGTGGCGCAAGATATGGGGGGTAAAGTAGATTCCGCTCCGGTCTTTGATTCGTTTAATCGCTTTGCAAACTCCACCGTAGGTCATAGGCTTGTCTCGATTCGTCGAGCTAAAAAAGTATCGGTGAGTCTTATTTAAGCGCCTTCGCTCAACCAAATAAGCTTTGAGATAACCGTTCAGGCGCGGAGCGATGGGAATGATCCGATCTTTGTGATGCTTTCCCTGAACAATATGAATACTACCGTTTTCAAGGTCAACTGCCATTGATCCCAGTTCGAGCACCTCCCGGATTCTTAAGCCAGCATATAGCATCACTGCGATCAAAGCCCGGTTTCGGTACCGCTCAAATCGATAGGTATATTGTGCGTAGAACGACGCTTCCAATATGCTATCAGCATTTGTCTTGGAAAGCGCCTTGGGCAAATGCTTTTCGCGACGTGGTTTTTCGATCTTGGTTACGAAGTTCTCCGGGATGAATTCTTTCCGTTCGCACCATGCGAAGAAGCTACAAATCCCACCGAAAACATTGATGAAAGTAGACACCTTCCATTTCTTTTTTCGTCTCCCTTCATAGAGGTAGGTCTCCACAAATTGCTGATTCCATTGATCAAGGAATTCTCGTTCCGGATGCAGTTCGAACATCTTTCCAACCGTCCGCTTATACCATCCAATTGTATAACGGCTGCGGTTATGAATCACGATGGATTCGTCGTAGAATCGATCTATGAGATCACATACCAAAAACCTGGTTTTCGCTTCCGCTCCAGACCAGTCGTCTTTGCCGATCTGTCGCGGGAGTCGTGTCTGAATTGTCGAAAATTGAGTCCTGCCTTTGCTTTGAGTATGGGTAACGGGAGCTTGAGCCGAGGAATAGTCGGTTATGAGGAGTCCATGCATGTGTGATTGTTAGGGAAATGTTGATTGGTCAGCCTTTGCGAGGAAATCGGCACAGTGACCATACTTCCTTGCAGGACCAATCGGCATCCTAGCATATTGATTCAGGCACATCAAATAAACCTCTTGGCAATTCAATGGTGGGCCCACCTGGACTTGAACCAGGGACCAATGGATTATGAGTCCACTGCTCTAACCACTGAGCTATGGGCCCGCAGGGAATGCGGAGGGATTATAGCGGATCGTGCAGGGGGATGCAATCGATGTTTCTCGTACAACTCTCATTCTATTTTGTTTGCATTTTTTGACACGAGATGTCAAAAACAAGATTATTTTGCCTTGAAATTATGTTGCTCCCGAAAGCGGCATGTGGTTATTGACTGCTTTGATTGAACATTATACTACGCTGCTATGCTTGTAATAGAGATTGTTGTATTGATAGCCTTCAGCCTATTGGCTGGTGAGATGCTGGCCGGCTTGGCACTTATTCCATCGATTCCAGTAATTTTGATTGCGCTCTTCCGCGCTGGAAAAGTGGCTGAAAAAAAACAAGTGGGATCTGTCGTAGGAAAAATAATTAGATTGGTCGGCTTGTCTATGGTGGTCGCGCTGGTTGTTTTTTTAATCCTCTTTTGGTACTTCGATTGGGGAAACTGGTCCTTAAAATTTCTATTTCAAAATCCAATCATTGTTTTTTCGCTTTTGGTTTTGATCATAATGATCTCGAATCTTTTCAAAAACGAAGAGAGAAATATTGGGCTGGCAATATTTAACGAAATTTCTGGCGCCTGGAAGTGGAGGGCTGGAATTGCACTGTTGGTTATCATTTTGTATTCCTACTTTTTCCCGAATCGCTCCGATGTTTGGATCTTCGAATGGGGAATAACCGTCGGAGTCGTTTTCGCAATTATGAGCTTAATTGTGATGGTTGGGAATGATTATTCGATTCTATCAAAACTTGAAGAATATGAAGAAGGTGCTGAGAGGCTGGAGGAGCGAGTGGCAAATATCGAAACTATAGCGAAGATCATTGCTTTCGCAAACGGTGATTTTGCCTGGAAAGAGGAGGCTTCAAGAATTCGCTCGATTCTGGATGAAGGAGATGAAAGAGCGGGCGAAAATAACGCCCGTGCTGCAAAAGCAAAGCTGCTGGAAGCTCAAGTAAGCTCTGACACTTTCCAATCTCGCATCACCTTTCTCCAGAACGAGGAATTTCAAGATGATCTGTTTTCACGACTTGAATCCTTAATAGAAGAGATTTCTCGATTGGCGGAAGAATACTCCTTTAGAGAACAACTCGAAGAGAACCTTTCCAGAATCCGAGGAACGATTGAAAAGTGGAGGGAGGAGTATGCCGAAACAATTCAGTGGTGGCATTTGGGCCTAACCGATTTGCAGTCATTGAAAGATGCAATTGAGGAACTCCAAAGATACTATTCCGCATTATCCCTTTTCGAAAATGTTGGAGATCGCATGGAATCTCAGCGTTCCTCGGCTCATCAAATCTATTTCTCGCTTTACATTTTTCAAACCTTGGGCGAGGACGTTTCGCAACTATCGAAATGCCTTATTGACTGGGAAACCCAGGTTGAAGAGTTTCGCAATGCAAGAAACCTTGATCTTCTGGCGATCAGTTCGGAAATAATGCGGCTTGAAGAACTTCATAAAGGGCTTGTCGCAGAAAATGCAAGGATTGCGGCAAACGTGAATGAAAAGTGGATCAACAGCAGTTTGGGCAAAGATGTTCTGGTATTTATCCCTAAGCACCTCCAGCTTGATCAAACCGCCCTGGCGTATGCTGTGGTGAATCGAGTTGGTTTACCCAATGAAGTGGTCAGGATATCGATGGGGGCAATCAACGTTTTGCTAGGTGACAATCCCGAATATGTTCTGGAACCAATTTCAATTGGAGATTATCAGTTTGAAACGATGAAAATCCGTGGGGGGAGTGCCGGAAAGGATCTTGTGAAAGTCACAATCGGTATTGAAGGTAAGGAGGAGAAAAGTAGTGAGATTCCGGTCCGGACGATTCCTGCGCCAAAGGATCTCATTGATTTGACATCGGCACTCACCGTGATCCTCAGTGGTGGGCCTGCTGCCCTAATATTAGGAGCTACCGGAATGCCCATCGAAACTGCAGCGACATGGGCCACTGCCATTGGCGGAGTATTCGCCTCGCTTGCATTTGGCTTACGATACTACTTGAAAATCTTCAGCAAGAGAAATTTGGTGACGACTAAGTAAGCCAGTTCGTTCAGATCCGTCACAAAAAAAGGAATCCCATAATGACTACCGTACAAATCAATTGGAATAACATTCGCGCGATTGAAGGACAGCGCGAAGGATTCGAAGAACTTGTCTGTCAACTCGCGGCCAAGGAAAAGTATCCCATTGGTTCGAATTTTGTTAGGATTGGAAAGCCGGACGCAGGAAAAGAATGTTTTTGGGAATTTCCTGATGGTTCGATGCACCTCTGGCAAGCTAAATTTTTCACCAAAAGTCCCGATTCAGATCAGTGGAAGCAGCTAGATAAATCGGTCAAAAAGGCCTTGGGTAAGCACCCCAAAATGGTGCGATACATTGTGGCAATTCCTGTTGACCGACCTGATGCCAAAGTAGGGAGAGGGAAATCAATGTTAACGCGGTGGAATGAGTCTGTTAAAGAGTGGACCGAACTTGCAAAAGGTCTTGGTCACTCTGTTGAATTTGAGTATTGGGGGGCTTTTGAGCTCAGGCAGAGATTGATTCGACCGGAGAACCAAGGACTTCGTCATTATTGGTTCAATATCGAGGAGTTTACTGATGATTGGTTTGATAAGGTCAACCAGCAAAGCTTCGATGCCCTGGGTGCCAGGTATTCTCCCGAGCTAAACTTCGACTTACCGATTTCGTTGAATTTTGATGGCCTTTCGAGGGAAGATCAAATTCGCAAAAAGCTTAAGAAGCACTTAGCTACAATTTGGGAGAAGCGTTCAAGAATCTCGCTATCCAAAGATCATCAAGAAGAATACGCCCAAATCAGCAATACTCTGCGAATCTTGTGCGAAAAATACGCTTCTGTCGACCTTTCCGGGAACCATATAGTCAATTTTACGGCGTTGGATTCCGGATTGCAAGAGGTAAATAATCTGTGCTGGGAGAACATCAAACGAGTAGATTCAGATCGAAGTAACTACGAACGAAATGCCTCCCTTAGAAGGCAATTGTATGAATTCTCCCAATCTATGGAAGAGCTTCAGGAGTTTGTTAGATCTGGTGCGTGTTATTTGGTCAATAAACCATTCATGATATTGATCGGCGAAGCAGGCATTGGAAAATCACACCTCATTGCTGATGTTGTGAATAGGCGGGCGTCTATTGGTCAAATTAGCTTGTTGCTTTTAGGAGAATCATTTTCCAGTGTGGAAATGCCTTGGACTCAAATTCTCAAGAATCAATTGCATAAACCGCATTTAGACGACGCAACTTTTCTTGGTGCACTCAATGCAAAAGCAGAAAGCAAACAGGAGCGGATAATTGTTTTCATAGATGCCTTGAACGAGGGCGAGGGGCGAAGGGTCTGGAAAAACCAACTTAAATCGTTCATCAGGTCATTCAAGGTCTTTCCCTGGATCGGCCTTGTGGTAAGTATTAGGGACAGCTATGAAGAATTGATCGCTCCGGCCGATATCGACGAATCCTTTGCAAAGCGAGTATTCCACGAGGGTTTCTCTGAAAGTACGTTTGAGGCATCGGAGCATTTTTTCGAACATTTTAAAATCGCTCCACCACAGGTACCATTGCTCCATCCAGAATTTCAAAATCCATTGTTTCTAAAACTCCTATGCGAGGGCTTGGTAAAGAAAGGGATGCGAGCGGTACCTGAAGGCTTCGGAGGAATCACTGAAATCATCCGTTTCTTCCTTGAAGGAGTAAACAAAAAGCTAGCCGATCCGCACGAACTTGATTACGATGAAAATCTTTCTCCGGTGGAAAAAACTGTGGAAGGAATTCTTGATTGGATGATTTCAAATGATTCGAAAATTGTTCCCTATCAGGACGCAAACCTAATTGCCCTTGAGTCATTCAGATCTTGTGGCGTCAATACTTCTCGCCCTTTAAAAATACTCATCTCCGAAGGAGTCTTAAACGTCAACCTGTTTTGGGATGAAAGCCATGGTGCAATAGAGGGCGTTCATTTTGCCTATGAGCGATTCGAAGACCATCTGTACGTTCAGAAACTGCTCGAGAAATACCTAGACATTGACGATCCGATGGGTTCATTTGAAAAGGATGAGCTAATCGAATTGTTTACCGTTGAGGATGCGCAATATTTCAACCGTCAGTATTTTGAGGCACTTAGCGTCCAGATTCCAGAAATAACGGGAAAAGAGCTTTTTGAATGTGTCCCTCAGTGGGAAAAAACTTACGTGGTTGCAGATGCTTTCATCAATAGCCTCAAGTGGCGAAAGAGCAATAATTTCGGCAAAAAGGCAGAAGAATACGCAGAGAAACTGTCCCAAGCTAAGGATCGAAATATTTACTACAGATTCCTTGACGCCATTCTTAGCAAAGCCATGCAGAGGGACTTTGTTTTTAATGCGGATCACTTGCACGAAGTGTTGCTCCCACAAAAGATGGCGGAAAGGGATGCCTGGTGGACAACATCTTTCCTTCATCCCAGATTTGGAGAACTAGGTCAATTCTCAAATGTCTCAAGACTGATTAATTGGGCCTGGCGGGCAAATTCAACCAAGCATCTTTCGCCCGATGCTGTGGTGTTAGGGGCGACTGTATTGGCTTGGTTTTTCACCAGTTCCAACCGCTCTCTGCGTGATTCGGCTACTAAGGCTTTGATTTCACTCCTTGAAAATCGGATTGAGGAATTGATCGTCCTACTACGAAAGTTTGAGGATGTTAACGATCCGTATGTTATGGATAGGCTCTACGCCGTTGCATACGGATGTGCCGTTCGAACCAATCAGAGGGTTGAACTGAAAGAATTGGCTGAATACGTCTACCACGTGGTTTTTGAGGTCGAAGAGGTTTACCCACATATTCTTATGAGAGATTATGCGAAAGGAGTGATTGAATATGCGACCCATCTCGACCTTGAACCCCATGCAGATCGAGATAGGTTTGCTCCGCCGTATCATTCAACGCTTCCATCAAAGTTTCCGACAAACGATGAAATCGATGAAAAATATAGTCCGAAAGGAGAGGACGGGCATTATGGTCACAAACACTGGAGTGCAGGAGCAATCCTTAGATCAATGACGACGGAATATGGGCGCGGGACCTCACAATATGGCGATTTTGGTAGATACACCTTTCAGAGTGCTTTCTGGAACTTTAAAGTTGATTATGATGGATTGAGCAATTATGCTGTTCAAAGGATTTTTGAAATGGGCTATGATCCAGAGTTATTCGACCATTTTGACTCTCAGCAGGGAGGCGGCCGTGGTAGACACAGCGGCGAACGGATCGGGAAGAAATATCAATGGATCGCTTTCTATGAGCTGTTGGCGAGAGTGGCGGACAATATCCCCATGATCGATCTATCGGATTCAGGGAGGCGTGTTGAAAAAGGCGAAATGCCATACCTGGGAAGCCATCTTCCGTACGTCCGCGACATCGATCCTACGATGTTGATCAAACGAACACCCCAATGGTCTAACTATAATGATGAATACTCCCTTCCATGGTGGGTTCCAGATATAAATCCTACCTGGAATAGGTCCTTGAAAGAATGGCAATTGGACATTACAGATATTCCACCTTTGGAACAATTCCTATGTATCCACGACCAGCGAGGTAATGAATGGATTCAGCTAGACCTTTTTATTAGTAGGCACAGACCAGAAGAAATAACAAAGGATTCCCATGGAAATAAGCAGGTGAGATTAGAAATGAACATCAAGACCTTTCTGATCGCCAACGCTGATCTAGGGTTGCTAGACCATCCAGATGTTAAGAAAGTGGCCTTCAATGATATTCGGATGAGTGATTCAACTTGTTATCGATTATTTAGCAGGGAATTTTTTTGGGCTCCACAGTGGACATCAATCGCGAATAGTTCATACTATGGAGGGGAATTGGTCGGAAGTGAACATTTTGTAGGAGGAAAATCGCTGGTTCTGTACAGAACGACCACAAACTTCCTTTGGGAGGAAGAATTTGATTACAGTAAAGAAGAGGTCATCAGCTATTACAAACCCCATGCTCATCTTGCCGAGGGGTTGGAATTTGCCGCTGAGGAGGGAAAGTTAAAATTGCCGCTGGGAGAGATTGTCTGCATGGATCCCAGCGTTATGGAGGCTGGACCTTCATGCATGCTCGTTCGAAAAGGTTTCCTGGAGAAAAGGCTTTCGGAATTGGATATGTCCTTGATTTGGGTCGTCGAAGCAGAGAAAATGGTATTCGGCTATGATCTTCCCAAGGGGCGGGATATTCGCAATACTGGATTTGGTATATTCAAATTTCCTGAATCCGGGATGAAGCTAAAATGGGATCGGGCTAAAAAGAATGGAAAGGAAAGGCTATGATACGGGTATACTTCGATTGGAACGTCTTTACCTCCTTGAAAAATCCAATAGCAGAATTCGAAGGATTGAGTGATCTAATTCAGAAATGGAGGTCCTCAGTTCTTATCCCATACTCAGATGCCCACCTGGACGACCTAATCCCATCCAAAGGGCCAGCATACAATGACTTCATCGAGAAAGACCTGGAAAACATTTCGAAGTTGACCGCAGGGCATTGCTTGGTCCAATATTTCGGGAAAGACAAGGTTGTTCCTGAAATCACAGCTCCGGCAAGATTTTACAAAGAGCAAGTTGAACGGCGCGGTGAAAAGTTGTTTGATTGGGATGAGTTGATCTCAGAACTCAATGAATTCGGCATGGGAGACGCCATTACGGAATTGCTAAAGGTCGGAACAGGAATTGATGTCGAAGCAATTAAGCAAGACACCGAGACCTTTGAATCTCTTGCTGCAATGCTACCACGCACGATGGATGGAGGAACACTTCTTGATGTTGTAAAGGACTTACAGGATCTTTCGAATAACATGTGGGCAGAGCCAGATCGCTACAAGGAAATCAGAAGTCAAGTGAAAGACAATGTTGAGCTTCCTCGGGAAGTCTCAAATTGGGAAAACGTAATTGAGCGACTGGATGCAACTCTTCCCAACACTACGTTCGGAAGAGACTTTTCTGGTTTTACCTTGGAATATGCTTCCAAAAACGGTCAGGATAATCAAGTTTCGAGGTATTCCTACTTTATAGCGACCTACATGAATCTTGACCTCCTGGGATTCAGACCAGAAAAGATTACCCAAAAGAATGGGTTTCCCAACTTTCTCAATGATGCTAGGCATGCGTTTTATGCCGGGCATTGTGATTATTACATCACGAACGATAAAAAAGGGAAGCACAAGGCAAAAGCCGTTTTTGAGCACCTGAAAATCGAAACTGAAGTGTTGAATGTTTCGGAGTTTATCGAGCAGGTGGGCAACTGGAAGCCGCTTCTGCACTCTCATTTCGATTTCTTGGATCAAGTCGTTCAAATTTTGGAACTGCCCGGTTGGGATCTGGTAGTTTCAGAAGACGGTGCAGGGGAAACAACGTACCGCCGAGAGTTGGATCACAAATTTCTCAACTTCTTCAACACTGTATACCGAAGTCTTTTGCCATCAGGGGAAAACAAGATTCATTTCGTGTGGGAACCCACGACGTATTCGGAATTTTGGTTCTTCAAGGAAATCGAGACTCTGGTAAATCATCTTGTAGAAGTTTGGGGGGAGGATCATACAGGAGTCGGTATGTTTACTGAAAGTGAAATATCGTGCCTGCTAGATGCGAAATGGGCGCCCCGTCGTTGGCGTTGGGAATTTCTTGGTATCGATCTGCACTACCAAGGACTGTTTGGAATAGCAATGACTTTGACTATTACAAGTAAGTAATCTCGCATCCAGAGGCTAGGAAAAATATATCACATGGATAGATTTGCTGATTCGGGTTTTCGGAAACCCAACTTTGCCCTCTACAAATGCGCTATTTTTTCATTTCTTCGTATATGAATCTGCAAATCACCAATGTACGGACTCCTCAGATTGAAGAGCTGCAGAATTGGTATGACCAATTCACCCCACAAGAGAAATCTGACTTGGAATTTCATTGGGAAGATCGATTCTACGTCGCAAGGAAAATGGGGGTAACTTTGGGCATTTTATCGACAGCACCCTCAGGGAGTAGCTACTGGATTCAAATTGCTAGTTATGTTCACCCTCGCTTCCGGAGTAGGAACATTTCAACTCTCCTATTGAGGAATCTGGAAATGGAGGCAAGAAAAGGCAATGTGAAATACCTTGGCACTTCTGTCAAAGCAACTAATAAAAAGGGTATCCAATATTTGAAAAACCAAGGATTCTATTTGTCACAATCAGTTCCAACGGCTCATGCGATTCCTGTACTTATGTTTGAAAAAAAATTGTAGCAACTGATCCAATCGGATTGTAGAGTCAAAAATGTATTTACTATTTGTCGGTAACTTCAGGCGAGAATAGGTACTCTGTTAGTCCGGCCTTTTCTATTCTTCTCTTCCAAAGTCCATCTTCTGTCCAGTACTTATCGCCTGGGCTTACATAAACCATATTGTGGAGATCGTGAAAATCATTTACTTCAATGCTTGTAACAGCTCCTGTTTCAATTTCGTTGTGCCAAACACCTAGCACTCCCTGAAATAGTTCAAGCTCGTCCCAATTAAAAGTGTTGGAAATCCCCATGCAGAGGTTTGGAATCATTCCATTAGCTTGAGCAATGGCTTCTTTGCAACCGGGCACAGTCGCTACACCAACAAAAAATGATGTATGGTCTCTGTTGAGAAATGTCGAATCCTCCTTCAAATGGTTTCTTCGGCGGTTTTTGTCATTTAAACGTGCATGTATCTCCTTACCATTTTCAGTATAGAAATCAACCCATAAAGAATATCGTGCATTTGTAGCATTCACATAATCCTTGAACTCATTCGAAACTGAATCGCCATTTGCTATTGCAGAAAGAAATAGAAATAATGACTTAAAATGCTCTAAAGGATTGTAGGGCACAATATCATTGTCTTTCCATTTGATAAAATCCCAAGGATGGAAAAAGTATTCTTGTCGTTGCCCCTTGCAAACTCGAATGAATGATCTGATCGCATTTTCCGCAGCTTCTTTTCGTGATGGGCCTCCAACTAGATTGTTTGTAGAGGTTAATTCCTCGAGAGAGCAGTAGGTTCCGATTAATCTAGAACCTGTTGGCAATGAGGGCAACCCTTTGGCTCCAATCTTGTACCACGCATTGGTATCACAAATAATTCGCATACTCGACAAAAGTGAATCGATTCTTTGGATTTCTATAATCTATTTAGATCAACCTCGATCACAAGCCCTTCAAGAAATTCTTCCAAGCTCATTTCCAATGCCGCAGCCAGTCGGACCAGCATACTCAAGCTCGGATTAACTTTACCTCCCTCCAAGCGATAATAATTCCCGCGATCAAGTACAGCGCGGCGGGCCAGCTCTGTTCCGGTCAAACCTTTGGCTTCCCGCACTTGCTTCAAATGAGCAGCAAACCGGGTTTTGACCTGGTTGCGATAGTCTTTCAGTTGACTGGAAGTGCTGCCCATAGGCAACAAATAGAGTTTGATTCATGAAATATGTGCTGTCACATTTGACATCATTGTATTACATTCCTATTTTCCAGAGAAGGATTATCCACGCAAAATGAATCGATATGAACGAAAAACTAGAATTCAAGAAAAGGATCGGCCCTGATCCTCACACTTTGCCAGAAGTAATCGAGGCAGGCGGCTCCGCTGCCCTGGAAGGTTGTCCAGACCTTTGGGAATTGGAAAATGGAGATTTCGTGGTGATCGGAATTCGAAAGACCGGGGAACTAAAAGGCAAACTCCCGGAATCCGCTGGCTGTGGTCCCGATGAAGAAATTGTGATCGTCCCGCGCTACATATTCACCAATGCCAAACAAGAAATTCCTGATCATTGAACCAATTGCCAGATGGATCAATTTGGGGCTTCGGCCCCTTTCCTTTTGTTCGGGCCTGGGCTATGATGGTAGCTCAGTAACCCAATGGTTTGATTGACTATCTCAAAACAGAATGGTTCACAGTTCTGCAATCTGTGTTATTGATCAGCGGCTTCATTGTCGCAGCTTTTAGTTTTCGCCACGATGCCAAAGCGAGAAAGGTTCAAAACCTGCTGGCCATCGTACGCAACCATCGGGAAATATGGGGCCTGTACACGGATTCCGATGCCCTGAAAAGAATACGAAGCAATGCCGTGAGCTTGTCCACCCAGCCGATTACCGATCAGGAACGATTTTTCATCCTTTCTGCAGTACTTCATTTGTTTACTGCGCATCAGGCAGAAAGAATGGGTCAAATCAAGCCCTTTGCCGGAATGGATAAGGATATTCGTCGCTTCTTTTCTCGCCCAATAGCAAAGAAGGTCTGGAAGGAGATCAAGCCATTTCAGAACCCGGACTTCGTGGCCTACATCGACCAACAATTGGATCAGGACAGAGACAGCAAATCCAAATGACCGGGATTGGTAATGGGAGGCTGCAAGGGGGTCATTTCCGACCGGGATCTCATCTGTCCATCCTTGTAGTACGGAGTCATCGAGAGGCGAACAGGACGTTTATTGGTGTGCAGGAACAATGCCTGATCGTCGCGCATTCTGCGGATTTCGTCTGAGGTCAATAAGCTACGAGCGATTTCGCGTTCCGATCTGTTCATACCTGGCTCCACATACCAAAGGGTCTGTTTGCCCAGGACCCTTTCCAGTTCTTCGGTAGTCTTAATGCCCAAAGCCGGAAAAAAGACCTTACTGGCCGCGCCCCCTTCCAGGATGGTTCCAGCATCGGCCTCACCGTAAGTATTGATCAACTGCCGGGTACTTTGCAGGATCATGGTGCAGGACACTTGGTACTTTCGCAGAGTCGTCAGTACGGCTGAGAAATCCGGGAACTTGCCCATGTTCCCAAATTCATCCAGCAGGAGATACACCGGAAGGAATGGTTGGCTAGGGACCGGATGCTGCATGAGCGATTCCATCAACTGAGAAAAGAACAATTGAAGCAGGAAACTGTAATAGCTGACCTTGTGCTCTGGCATGATCAGATAAATCACAGTGGGTTGCTGACGAATTTCCTCAAAATGCAATGATTCCATGCTGGTCAGCTTTGCGATCCGCGGATCTGATACCTTGTCGAGCGCATTGCGAGCGGTCGAAAGCGCGCCCTGGATCACTTTGTCGTCCTGTACGAGGAATCCCTGGTATTCCGCAAAGGTGGATGGGTCGGCATTGCGGGCGACGAAATCATTGAGCGCGGCTCCATCACGGCCAAAAGAATTGAGCAAGTAGCGGAGGTTGTGCAGGTTCTGAAACCGAGCATCCTCCTGGGCCAATAAGCGAATGAAGATGTTCAGGATGTTCACCGCGGACGAATTCCAGAATGCCGCATCACCCTTCGCATCGGGGAAAGCTGTATTGACAAGGACGGTCGCGACCTGCTTCATTTCCGCGTAGCTTTTCGCCCTGAAGAGGGGATTGTAGCAAAGCGACCGGCTCAAGTCTTCGAAACGGACTTCCTTGGTCACAAAGCCCCGGGATTGCAAATAGCCCGCAGTGCGTTGGTAGATTTCTCCAGAAGGATCAGTCACCACGGCGGAGGCATTTTTCATTTGAAGCAAGTTCGGAATGATGATCTTGGTGGTTTTTCCCAGCCCGGTCGGCGCAATACACACCATGTGCTGAAAGGATCTCTTCTCTGATAAACGTCTGTGCCCATCGATGACCAGCCCTTTGTTGGCCCGGGAGAGCAATTGAGGCTTCTCCACCCAATTCATAAAACGTGCGGTCCCATGTACTCCACGCCTCCGCGCATGGTTGATCATGAACAGATGGTACAGCCCGCTACCGACTGCCCCAAACAACGCACCAAGGATCGCAAAGATCGCCCCGACAGGATTGCCACTGTTGATGGTGGCCTTGATAATCAGCCCGAAGGCCAAGATGAGAATGATGAGTCCAATGATTGCTTCCATGATGCTGCGTTATCGATTTCTATGCTTGCGGCGATCCTTTTTGCGATGCTTTTGCATCTTCTTTAGCCAGTTAATCCGTTTGCCACGTTGATATTCCATGAAGTGCTTTGAAATGATGAACTCTTCGATCTGAGCAATTTGTGGATCGTTTTTTTTCAAATTGATTTCATCGACTTCAAGCGTATAGGTCGTTTTGCCGTTTGGCTCGTCTGTTTTCCGAATCATTCCCACCACTTTTCCTTGTCCATCAAGAATGTGTATTTGCCTTAGTTTAGGATTGTGCGGATATAGTACCTGAATGAGCAAGTTTCCATTCAAGGTGTATAGCTCTTCTTTTTCGAACATGACTCATCGCCTCCTTTCTTTGGTTCGGTCCTCGGATCGGTCACGCTGTGACCGTTCCAGCGTCTCTTTACGTTGGGTGACCTCCTTGGCTTGGGCAATTTTCTGCAGCCGAGGTGCGAGTTCCCTCAGGTGCTTTCCTACCAGGTATTCCAAGGATCGTTCTGAGACCTGTGTCTTGCCATCACGGTCGTAAAGCTGATAATAGATCATGCGCTGACCAGATTCCTTGATCTCGCGGGCCTTGATCGTAGCGATGAGTTGCTTGTCCGCGTTGAGTACATGGATCGCCTGAGGGGTAGGCTTCTCCCCTAGTTCCGTGCGAATGGTCAAGGGGTAAAGGTTGTCATTGGGATTCGTCATTTTCTGAAATGTTTAGCGTGAACGATCTCGTTGATTTGCTTTTGCATCCTGCATGATCCGGAGCTGGCGGATGCGGTTCTGGTACTGCTCCCGGTTGGTCTTGTTCCGTTCCAATTCCCGGATGATGGCTTTGTCCATGTCCAGGGTTTTGAAGCGGTATTTTCGCTTGCCGAAAAGGATGCCGGTAGTTTTCCCACGGTACTGGTAGAGCTGCATGCCCACTGATTGTAAGCGGTGTTCGAATTCAAGGAAGGACTGACTTTGCTGAAGGCATTCACGAACCAAGGTGATGGCTTGAGTTTTTTCTCCTTCTTTGCTTCCGGTTCGACGTTCCATTTGCCGAACCCGTTCTTTTCGGGTGTTCCGATCTTCCTGGTGTCGGTCCTTCCGCTTTCTCCGCTCCTTCTTGAGGTAGACCACCGAGTGCTCAAGCTCAGGATATTTCCTGACCTGATAAGACTCGATCTCGTAGCGTACCTTTTCGAAGGTGGCATCATCCATACGCAGGGTTTTGCTGCTCCGGTATTCGGTTCCACTGATGGCGAAATGGATATGCCAGTGATCATCGTGTAGATGGGCGCGGGCATACACAAGTGCATTGGGGCAACGGGTCTCGATGTACTTCTCGGAGCAGTCTTCCAGAATGACCCGGGTAAGCAGATGCTTGTCCTTGGGATGGAAGCTGAGGATTTCATGGTAGCAGCTAACACCATTTTTGCGGACCTTCCGAAATTCATCATTCTCCTCAAAAGCGAGGATTGCGCCCGTAAGGCTTGGGATCGGGATGTTGTGATAAATGGTGAATGCATCGTCGGCTGGTCCACGGCCCTTATCATTGTCTATGTACCTCAGTAGTTTCCCCACTCTCTTCTTCTTCCAGCGTACCGTCTTGATGAACATCTTCTTCACTTACTTGGATAAGGGCCTCGGCGACCAGTTCCCGGAAATGATGGGAGCGCCGCATCTCACGTATCACGATATCGATCAGCAGTTGCGGCGATGTAAATGCATGGCGCACCCAATTCTCCAGGTCATTCAATTGTACCTGCATTTGGTTAAGCATGCCCAATTCCACTTGCTGATCTTGATGGGCTCGACGCACCAGTTGGTTGATGTTATTCCCTATGCGCCTCAAGTTCAGCTCCAGATCGTGTAGTCGTTTCTTATCCGGAAGCAGATACTTTCGCTTGAGGTAGCTCCATCCAGCAGCCTTGAGAAAAGGTCCTGGTTTCATCCCGTATCTGAGGGCCTTTTTTGCCAACCATTTCCACTCGGCAAGTTTGAGCACAATCTCAAGTCGCTTGTGCAATTTTCGAAAGGATTCCTGATAGTCCTTTCTCTGCTTCTTCCGGAAGTCTTGCTTGAAGGATTCCAGGTCAGGCTTTTCATCCGGCAGTGCTCCTGCCTGGTCAAAAATGGTATGTTTCAGGTCTTTCATGCATATCGAGTTTTGAGTCAATAAGGGGTTCTCCAAGGGGTGTTCCACTTGGGCAAGTTCCGCCTACTGGCGGAAGCGATCTGACGGTTCTTCCGGAAGGATCGCGTACTTGCGCCGCCCAAAGGCGGTAGTGCGCAGGTAAGCGTTGGATCCGGGTCTAAATTATTGGATGAGACCCGGATCACCTAGCATTAAGAAGGGAGTCTTTGCAATGTCCCATCTCTGTCTGAATTCTGTCAGCTCTCTTGTGGTGGGACACCATGCTTGAGGTACTGGAAATTGTGGGAAGCCCGTTTGTAGTTCCGGAAGTCTTCCTCGGTCATCATCATACTGTGGTTGTTCTCGAGGATTTCCATGCGACTAAAGAGGCCGGATTTGATGGCCGATTGGGAAAGGTAATTGGCCCAGTAGACCCGCACCCCGGTATAGCGATTGTCGAAGATCTGCACAGGTCCGACCAGGCCATGCTCGGCAATGTGACGACGAAGAGAGAATATCAGATGAGCTACTTCGTCAAGGACGATCCGGTCGGCGAGATGCGTACTGATTAGAACCGGCCCTTGAAAAGCGTGGTCATGGGGGCCACGATCAGGACACCGCTCCCAGGCAGTTTGTATGGTAGACATGATGTTGGGTTAATATTCTTCAGGTAAGAGGATCGTGCTGTAATCGTAGTCCTGGATTTGAGCAGGGCTAAGTTCCCGGGATCGCTTTCGGGATTCGGAGAGGTTGTCAATCCACCAGACCTTTCCGGGAAGGCCCCCGACCTGGTTGAGATAGACCTGCAGGTAATCGACCATGCCTTTTTCGCGGATAACACGGCGAAGATCCTCCACGATCTCTGCGATGTCTTCCTCAGGAAGGGCGTCGATGATGCCACGGGTGATATACAGCTTGCCGGAAAAGGTATAGTCGCCCGGTTGTTCACAGGGCCTTCGTTTCCATTTCATGCAAAGCGGTCAAATGTTATTGGGAAATATTGGTTGCGGGGGCAGGAATCGAACCTGCAAGCTCCAGGGCATGAACCTGACGACAGGCCATCGGTCATCCCCGCGGCATGGGTGAATATGTTTTCACCTGATTATGAGGAAATTGTATCGATTGAGGACAGGGCGGGCAAGGTGAATATTGAGACTTGGACTTGACCGAAAATCAGTTTGTGTCATGGGTGCGAAAATCGCACCAGAAGGCATGTCCCGCAGCTCACTGCCAGCCAAAAGGAGACGCTGGAAGGGTCGGTCTCCTTTTGGTGGCCGGGGGCGGAGGGTTATGCGATTTTGGGGGGCATGCTTCCCGTAGGGGTGCATTCTTTACCATTTTATTTCAAAACGGGCTTACTCCCCCAATAGGATCATAGTTCGACGAAAATGCCTCCCCTGAACGAAAGGATATTTCCTCGAATTTCCGTATATTTGATAAAACCTCGGAAGAATAGGGCAGCAAACAAACCGCCTCAATTACAGCTAATTTTTATTGATTTCTCGGAATGAAATGCAGGTGAATTATTTACCTGAATGATTTCAATTCCGAGAATGCCTTTTGATTCATAGAACTAACATTTTCAAATTTTATTTATGCAAACCTCAATTGTAAGAGCGATCGTACTGATCAGCTTCTTTTGGATCACGGGACTTAGCAGTCCGATTTACGGGCAGTTCGCCGATGATCCTCCCAGTATCGCCAATATTGCGATTCCGCCTTCTCCTGAGGCAGCCGCATTGGCACAATATGTCGAGACCCCTGTCTCATGGTACACAGGATCTCCATCCTTCAACTTGCCCCTTTGGACCCTGCAAAGCCGTGACCTGAGCCTTCCCATCTCCTTGTCCTACCACGGAGGTGGCATCAAAGTCGACCAAATTGCCTCTCGCATTGGGCTTGGTTGGGCGATGAATGCCGGGGGAGTGATCTCCCGAACCGTCCGTGGCAAACCCGATGAAAAGCCCAATGGTTGGCTGCAAATTGCCTCGCAGATTCCTAGCCCTGCATTTTCCGGCGCGCATGAAGTCGACAACAATGGCTACAACAATACCGAGCAAGAGCTTTTGCTAGACATCGCCCAAGGAGGCAAAGATGGCCAACCCGATGCATTTCACGTCAATATGCCTGGCTGGTCAGGTCGGATAGTTTTTGATGCCAGTGGAAACCCTATTCCGATCCCATACGCCAAATTGAAAATCGAAGTAGATTGGATCAATTACGGTTGGGACATCACCACGCCTGATGGTATCAAATATACCTTCGGTCAGGATGCGCGTGAAAATTCAATCACCCTATCTGATTGTGGCGATTCTTATGCGCAGGGGGTTATTACGGCATGGTATCTCAAAACCATCAAATCCCCCAATGGTGACCAAATCGACCTTGAATATCAGGGGCTTGGTCTGATTCAGGAGCAACTTCCATTGACAGAGACGGCCTATGCTCCATATGGTTCGGGCTCAACATCCTCTGAATGCGTAGGAAAAGCTTCTGATATCTGCGGAGGCACAAAGAACACTTCGATGGTCCGCTTGTCGGCGGTCCGATCAGCAAAAGGAAGTGTAGAATTCGTCTACGATACACAAAACAGAACTGATCTGAGTGGAGATTTTGCGCTTCAGGAGATCGAAATTCGAAGAAAGGATGCCAGTCTGGTAAAGGAATATGTCCTTACTCACAGCTACTGGTCTGGTCGCTTGATGCTGGATGCGGTTACAGAAACATCCGCCAATTTTACGACACTACCTCCGACTACTTTCAATTATTATAAAACCCACTCACTTCCGGCAACAGGTTCCTTTTCACAAGATCACTGGGGCTTTGCGAATGGAAAGCCAAACACAACAGGAATACCAAGAACCGAACTGCCGGATTGCAAGGTGATCGGATCGGCTGACCGCTCTCCGGATTTCAATTACAGCCGGGCGGGGAGCTTGAAAGAAGTGATACGCCCCGGGGGAAGCAAGACAACCTTTGAGTACGAATCTCATTCTTACACTGCCAATCCCAACGAGCAAGAGGAAGTGCCGGCATTTGCAGACGCGGATGCTTATTGCTTTGGGGGGCCATGCGGTAGTCCAGCTTGCTCCACCTGTGTTCCCAGTCAGACAGTACAGATCATCATATACCACAACCAGTGCGTGGACATGACCGTGAACCTGTCGAATTCGGGAAGCTTCTGTGATGCAGAAGCAAAAATATACCGACAGGGCGGCCAGGTGATCCAAAGTTGGAGCTGTGCCAATTCAGGTACGCAATCCGCCAGCATTTATCTTACCGCAGGAACTTACTTCATCGAAGCAAAGGCATATCTCCCGAACGATAATGCTTCTATCCGAATCGATTATACGAATGAGTCTCCCATCCAGGAACACATTGGAGGTGGGATCCGGATCGCCCGGATCATCGAGCATGATGGTTTTGATAGTGCAAATGACCTGGTAAGGGAATTCGATTACAATTACAGCGAAAATCCCAATCAGCCTTCGGGACAGATCGTAACACGTCCGGGATACTCATTTTGGTACAACGAAGAAAGAGACCAAAGTAGCGCTCAAACCACTATTTGGACCAATTGCGGATTTTTGGCGGTATCAGCCACCACGCGCCAAGGTCTCGGCACAACCCAGGGAAGTCATGTCGGCTATGCCGAGGTCACGGAAAAAATTGGCGTGGGTGGCGCAAATGGAAAAATCGTTCGACGTTTTTCCACGGCCCTGGAGGCCCCCAACAGCCTCAATACATTTCCGCTTGGGCCAACCACCAGTCTTGATCACTTACGTGGCAGGCTTCTGAATAAAATCGTGTATGACAATTCAGGCACGCTGATCTCTGAGGAGCTCCATCACTTCACCGAGAGTTCTTCCAATGAGACGATCATCGACTGCTACAACATTGGGTTCAAAAAACATTCCGGACAAGATCCCAATTCGATCTCATTGAATACGATGGTCCTACGGCCTTACGAGGAGGTTTCCCAATGGTCCTACATAGACACGGTCATCACCCGGACCTATGACGACAACGGGATCAACTACACCGAAACCAAGGCCATCTCGGAATATGCGAATCCCGTCCACATTCAGCTGACCGAATCAAGAACGACTGACAGCGAAGGGCGTGAGGTCATCCAGCGCTTTACCTATCCGGGAGACTACGCGGTCGGTGCAAATGATCAATATGCATTGGCACTTTCTCTCCTCAAGCAGGACAAGTTCATGCACGCGGCCACCATTGAGAAGACCACATGGCAGAAAAAGCCGGGGAATACGGAAGAACTGCTTTCCGGTCATCTGACCATGTACAAGGAATTCCAGGCGGGAATTATCATGCCAGAGAAGTTGATGATTCTTGAGGTTGCGACTCCGATTGCCAATTTCAATTCTTCAACCGTTACCGGAGGAAGCTTTGCCATCGACAGCCGGTATATCGAGCGTGAAAGAGTCGAAGCCTACGATGACTATGGACACATCGTGCAGGTGCAAAGAAAGGATGGTATCCAGGCTTCGTATAAATGGGGTCACAACGCCACCCTGCCGGTTGCTGAGATTCTGAATGGGGCTTCTGCTTATGCATCTGCAAGTACGAATCCAACCGGACCGATTCTTGAGGGTTCGGCTGCATACACAGGCTTCGAATCAGCAGACGCATCTGCGTTAAATCCCGACGAGGACTTTTGGGAATTCAAATCCGGGAATGCATTTGCTGCTGGTGCACGAAGCGGCAATACCTGCCGTGAGCTCGTAGCAGGTAGTACAGTCTACGGCCCCACCCGAGAATTGCGACCGGATGATCAAGCCCAGCGATTCATTTTCTCTGGTTGGGTCAAGACGAATTCGGGTTACTCCGGAGGCAAGTTGGTGATCCATTCGAAAGCAAATGGAGGTTCCAATGCTGTTTACCCCTCATCCAGTCAATACGATTCTTATCAGAGTGTATCTATTCCTGCCACTAATGGCGAGTGGCAATACCTTGAAGTCCTTCTGGACCTGGGCGGGGTGCGCAACGCTGCTGCCATTCCTTCGGCCACTCTTTTACGCATTTTGGCTTATCCGGTTAACCAGGATGCCAACCAAAAACTTTGGGTGGACGACCTCCGCATTCAGCCTGAAGACGCCCGGATGGTCACTCATGCTTTCGATCCAATGGTCGGGATGACCGATCAGATGGGGCCAAACGATTTATTGACTTCATTTGAATACGATGACTTCCTCCGACTCCGGTTGGTACGTGACCATAACGGGCATATCCTAAAACGGATCAGTTACGAATATTTTGGCCAGAACGGTGCTACGCACAACAATGTAACAGAAGAAAGTGCCCAAACGGAAATTTCGACAGAAACGTTGTTTGATGCGGCTACGGTGACCGACAAGTTCACCACAGTCCAATACCAGGATGGCTATGGTCGTGGGATCCAAACGATTTCAGTAGGGATGAGTCCGGCGAGTCGAGACATGATCAAGATCCAGGATTATGATCCCTATGGAAATGAAGTAAAAAATTGGCTTCCTTTCTCCAAATCAGGCAACCAAGGTGCATTTGTAACCAACGTGCCCGCCGACCAGGCAGCATTTTACCAGCAAACGAATGCTGTCGCGGTAAGCAACTTTCCTTTTTCGGAAAAAGTCCTAGACGGATCTCCTCTCAATCGGGTACGTGAAACCAGTGCGCCTGGACAGGGCTGGCAATTGGGCAATGGGCATACCGCCGAGACGAGTTATTTGGTCAACACGCCTTCCCATCCAATTCGGTTGTGGACGCCTTCCGCTTCCAATTGCACGTCAAGTTCAATCTATCCCACCGGCGAACTCACTGGAACCCGCGTGGAAGATGAAGAAGACGGAGATTACTATGTGTTCAAGGACAAGCTTGGGCGTGTAATCTACAAGAAGGTAAAAGTCTATGATACCGATGGCAAAACCCAAGGTGGACTTGGCTTTTCCTGGCTGGAGACGTATTGGGTGTACAATGATTTCGGAAAAGTGGCTTACGTTATTCCTCCGAAAGCGATTGCCGAAATGGTCGCCTATTCGAATTTCGACGTCAACGCACTCGGTTCCGATCTGGTCTACCGATATGTTTATGACCAGCGGCAGCGACTCGTGGAGAAGAAAATCCCTGGCAAAGAATGGGAATACACGGTCTATGACAACCTGGACCAAGCCATCCTACACCAGGACGGAAATCTCCGTTCGCAGAACAAATGGAACTTCAAAAAGTACGATCGCCTTGGTCGAGCGATCGTGACAGGAATCTTCAATGACAACATTCGGCTGACCCGGGTTCTGATGCAAAATCATGTGGACGGCTTGCTTTCCGGGCAGACGGTGGAGAACCACGAACTGCGTACTCCGCACAATTTCGCTACGCAATATGGCTACACCGATCAAGCCTATCCACGGAGCAGTGATGCCTCTTCCTACTACGAAGACATGTCGATCAAATACTTTGATGACTACGACTTCGACCAGGATGGACTGGCAGACATGCCCTACCTGCAAGATCCGGACAACGAATTCGATGATGACAGCTTTTCAAGGCAGCGCGGAAACGTTACACGAACGCAAATTCGTGTCCTCAATTCGACGGCGATATCAGCTCCGATGGATTGGGTCACATCGACTTCATTCTATAACGCGCGGGGGAAACTTGTGCAAACGCAAGCGATCAATCATCTGGGTGATACTGAATTGTTGTTCGTCAACCCGGACTTTGTTGGAAAAGTAGAGAACCAAAAACGTATCCACAAATACGGTGATCCCGGAGAGATCAAAATACGCCAACGATACACCTACGACCATTCTGGACGGTTGTTAAATACCTATCAGCAGAATGACGGCGATGATGAGGTTCTTGTCTCCCATAAGGGTTACAACCAGCTCGGCCAACTGACCGAAAACAATCTGCACAGCACCAACAACGGCAGCAGCTTCATTCAGTCGGTCGATTTTCGCTACCATATCCGTGGATGGTTGCAACAGATCAACAATTGTGAGCTTTCGAATAGCTATGCCTCAGGGCAGCGCCTATGGAACCTCGACGATGTACGGGTTGAATTGCGGGTAGATACCAACGACATGGGCTACCGGTTCCTGAGCATGGATGTTGAGATGGATCAACATTCTGATGCAGCAGAGGGATTGGAGTACACTTCCCGGACCGGTGTTTATGGCGACCGCCTATTGAGTGAAGCTGAAGAAGATCACGCTTTTGATGAAGGTGAACAATTGGTCGGCACCGTCTGGACCCTGCAAATGAATGGTGCGGCTCTGTACGCGGACGAATTGGACAATTCGATCCAGTCAGCGGTCTCGGAATTGAATGCCGAGTTGCAGAATGAAGGGATTCAGGAAGCGGAGTTGTATGCAACGATGACCGCATTGCTACGGCTGGCCATCGAATCGCAAGAAGCACCTGCCTGGAGCAATGACGACGACAACGATCTGTTCGGAATGTACTTCCACTATGAAGATGGCCTGGAAAAGCTCAAAGGTGACCGTTTGCATACCGGCAACATTTCAGGGATTTGCTGGAAGAGCAAATCCGACAACATGAAACGCGCTTATGGTTTCCGTTACGATGCCATCAGCCGATTGCGTGAAGGGCATTTTGCAGCGATGACCCCGGGCGCGACGAAGTGGACCTCTGAAGTAGATCATTACACGGTTCCAAAGATTCGTTACGATGTGAATGGCAATATCACGGAGGCGAAACGCAACGGTTTCATCACAGGCAATTCCTTTGGCCTGATCGACAACCTACAATATGCCTATTCCGGAAACGAGCTCACTTCGGCATTGGACAATGCCCCCAGCAATGGTCCAAATGATTTCCAGGACAACGGTTCAACTGGTACGAACGAATTCCTTTACGACGACAATGGGAACCTTTCCAGTGACGGAAACAAAGGTCTTTCTGCCGAATACAACCACCTGAACCTGCCGACCAAGGTGGACATGGGAGGCGGAAACGAACTGCTGTACCTCTATGACGCTTCTGGAACAAAGCTCGCCAGACGTTTGAAGCAGGGAGGGACCCCGATCTCGATCCAACATTACATTGGTGAGTTTGTGTACAAGGGAACCCAGTTGGAGTACTTCGACAACACCGAAGGAAGAGTTGTCCCGGTATCCGGTGGCTCACAATCCTACCGCTTTGAGTATTTCTACCGGGATCATCTCGGAAATGCCCGCATGCGATTTTCAGATCTCGATGAAGATGGGGTAGCAGAAGTGAGCGAGATCTTGCAGGAGTGGCACTATTACCCCCAAGGCATGGTCCTTGAAGGGCTCAATACTCCATTGGTTGCGACAGCTCATCGGTTCAGCTTCAACGGCAAGGAGATTGAAGATGAATTTGGGCTCAACTGGCAAGATTTTGGAGCCAGAAGGTACGACGCACAACTCGGCAAATGGGCTGGTGTAGACCCCAAGGCAGAAGAGTTTCTTTCTTCTTCACCCTACGGATTCGCCTTTGGTAATCCGGTCAACTTATTTGATCCCGACGGAATGGCCCCAAGCGATCCTTCCGGGAATGATCCGCCTACGACGGACAATTGGAATCCTGTGACGACCCGTCGTTTACAGCGCCTGGCATTTTTGGCAGGTGTGCAGCAAATGGTTGGTGGAAGTCGAGTAGGATTCAATCAGGTTGTTGGTTTATCATTCGAAGGAGTCATTTCACGATCGTTCAATATTCCCAAAAATGGCACTCCGTTTCCAACCAATAAACGAGAAAAGAAGTCCGCGGTGATTCCCGATTATGTCCTGGCAACCAACTCCTTGAATCTCGCCCCGGAGAACATGGGAGTGTTCCGATCTGGTTTGGCATACATGGGGGAATTCCCCAACGAACAGTTGGACTTCTGGGAAGCCAAAACCAGCAGCACGATCACGGTTAACAAAAATGACAAACAGATCAAGGCGATGATACACCATCTTGGGCAAACCATCGTCCCTGGCACGAGCAAAACCGCCGAAGAGTTGGGTACAGGACCAGCAGCTCTATTCCTCATCGTCCCATTTGAATCAACTATAAGTGAGGACATTGTGGACTATGCAAACGAAATGGGGGTAACCGTTTTCAAAATGGTTCCATATGAGAATCCCGAAGTGCAAGGACAAATGATGTTTAGTCCGCCTGAAAACCTAAATCCTAGCTTCCCACAAAGAGTTGTCGATGCTGTTATCGGAGCGTACAACTATATCACTGGGGAAGGCAATAATCAGCTTGTGGGCAGACCCACTCAAATTATTTTTTCGCGTTAAGGAAATTAACCTTATCATTGATTTACAATGGCTTTTGCGATCAATATTTTTGCAACCGTATTATACTTATTTGGAGCAACCATGCAGATTGATTCCTCTCCAAAAGAAACCTTCATCATCAAATTTCCCAAAGGCGGGGAATTCCAATTTGAAGTTTGGAATCCCGAAACCGTGAAATCGGAATTGTCACAAGGCAATTGGGAATTTGAAAAGAAACTCAGCGGAAAATGGAATCTTGAACTGTATGAGAATCCCAATGGTAATATTCTGCAAATCTTCCCTGGTGTGCGATTGGGTTTTTTCCTCGCGGAAGAATCCGACTTGCAAATGATCAATAGCAGAGTTGTCCCCTTTGTCTCAGGAAAAGGAAAAGTCTGTCCATTCCTGTTGATCGAGAAGGATGAAGTTAAAATCCTACTTGATTCGCCAGGGACGACCCACCTTGCAAATATCAAAGAGCGCGGAGAAATTGACGTTTACTTGCTTGCTGATAAAAGGGTGCTATCCGTTCACAAAATTGGCGGTGAAGGAGATTTGTACTTACAACTTTCCGACTTCCAAACGGTCGAGCGTGAAATGAACGGATTTGATCCGATCATAGCAGTTCCCGGCGAGATCAAGGAAAAGAAGTAGCGTTAAATTGAACTGGGCCAGCCCAGCATTTCAGACTTGAGATCTTTGCACAATTGAAACCTCTAGCCGAGATCAACGCAAAAGCCATAAGGAATAAGCGGCGACCCTACCGCAATCAATGGCAAAATAGAAAAATGGTCCTTTCCTTTTGGGAAGGGCCGTTTTTCATGTTGGGCTCGCAATAATTTAGACAAATAGATCTTCTGCCTGCTAACACGGCACTTCGCATGCCTTGATGAGTCAGTTGCGAATCTTTCGCTACTGATGGAAATACCCTGCCTTCATCTCAGCGGATCGCCATTCTGCAGTGGCACCCAAGTGCCAACGAAGATGGCGAGGTAGCAGAGATGGTGGCAAGCCTTTTGGCATAGGAATCATTTTCAGGTCATTCGATGCGACAGCATGATCATTAAACGATGGTGGGATCAGTCAAAGTCATCGATCAAGGACATTACTAAGTCCGGTGCGTTGGATCTCTTTTCGGACATTCTGCGTGAGGGAGTGGGCAAGGGGATGGATTTGAGGGGAAGAGGAGGCATTTTTTTTCGGCTGATTCGCCTTCGGTCGCGGTTTAAGGGTGGATGCGAGGATGACTGGTCCGGGTTCTGATCGCTACCTGGAGGAAATCGGTGAAGACTGAGCACACTCCGGGTGGCGATTGGGTTCAGGGCCGATCTTTGCATCCCACCCAAAACAAGGCCGGGCGAATCACACTGAAATAGTGGATGATCTGGAATGAGTTAGAACCTTGATTCCTCTCCTTTAGAAGCAGAAATCAGAAAGAAATTTACGTGTCGGAGAACTGTCTGGTTCGTGTCTCTATCGTGGCTGGGCAACCTCCTATCGTCGCCGTTTATTGTGAATGATTCAACACGGAATCACTATCGTTAACCGGCTACCTGACGTCAGGGTGCCTTGAAAATCCCTTTTTCATGGTAACCCAAATGATTTTAAAAGTCCTTTGCCTCATTGCTCTTTCCAGCTTTGCTCCTATATCGTCGCACAACGCACATGAAGAAGTGGCTGGTGAAATCGTCTTGACTTCACCCGTCGAAGGCAGTTCAGACGAATGGCATTATGAACTCTATACTCCTGCCTTTTCCCATCCGGGCGGAAGTATGGAATTGATTTACACTACCAACGAGTATGAAATCAATTCTTTTACATTGGCAGCGGAACTTCCTGCTAGTGTTTCAGCGGAGGTCGTGATTGTCGGAGCCAGCGAAATTCGTGTTCGGTTGGATGCGGATGAGCCTGTTGAAATCCAATCGTTCAATTGTGGTTCCGGTATCCTCACCGTATTGGTTGATGTCACCGATAGCGGAAATCCTCTTCAAGACGTACTTCCACCTTCTGAAACAACCATTTGCGCTGATCCATCCTGACTTCTCCCCGCAATAGGTCTTTCCAAAGCTTTTGAATCGTAGCCTTCTTGCTGCTCTTGATCAATCGCAATAAGCCATTGGCAAAGCCCAAACTCCCTTCTACGATCTCAGGCTTCAAGATCTTCTGTTTCTTAAGGTAAGTGATGTATGCCTGGGTTCGGGTCGCAACAAATGTTGTGTCCCGGACCGTTTTGCTTTCCATCATTTGTTCGTATCCTGCCTTGATCTCCAATATTCTCACCCCTTGGGCGAAGAAGGCGTCCTTCATGGACTCACGGTAGCCGGTCTGTAGAATGGTAAGATTGCGAAGAACGGATTTCCAATCACCTCTTGCGAAGGCCAGCTCCGCTTTCGCGAATTGCAAATAGTGTCCGGGCAGCCGCGATTGGTACTTACCCAATAGACGCTCACCTTCGGCTCGGAGCCCTAAGCGAAGGCAAATTGTTACATAATTCTTGACTAGACCAGGGTAGCTTTTCTCTGGTGGTAACAGTCCGGATAATTCCGCGGTTCGGTAAAACATGTACAGGCAGGCCAATAGGTTTCCTCCCTCCCGATTGTTGATGATGAGCAAGCGGTTGAGAAGATTGGCAAAGATGTCGCCTTGCAAGTCGGCTTCAAGTTGATCGAATTGGTTCCAAAATGAGGTTGATAAGGTTACCAGGCGATGTTCACCAGGCTGAATTAGAACCAATACCCAATTGCAAAGCAATTTAACAATTGGGATATGAAGATTGCGCTGTATGATCCCATCTGCCTCTTTGAGAAACGAATCGCCTGTTTCTTGATCCTCGTTCCTAAAAATTTGCGATGCATTCAGTCTCAATGCGAGAAGCCGCAGCCTTGCTGCCAAAAATGAAATTTCAAGTGCATCTTCAGCTTTTTCGTATTGATCCAAAATTTGCTGCTTCCTTGGACTGCGGGCCACGAATAACCGAAGTTTCTCAACCGAATGAAAATATTTTCGGTGATAGAAATCGTAGCCTCTTAGGGGGCCTTTTTCATTGTCTTTTTCGAGCTTGTCCAAGGCCAGCCGCTTGTTGCGAGGCAAAATCTCATCGCGGATGGCGGAATAAAACTGAACAGAATTTTCCAGAGGGTTATTTTCAAGATGGAGGGCAATAGCCTGGGATTTCAACTCAGTTAAGATCATATACTTCGACCTCTTTGAAATCCCCTGAATAACCTCGTGCAAGCGTTCGCTGCCTACATGCTCTAAAATTCTCGACCAATCAGATTCGACTTGGCTTCCATCATATTTGCTACTGATTGCATGCCCCATCCTTTTCAACGCTCTTGGCGCGGTATTTTCAAGGATTTCTGCAATTAGTGAAGGCTTTTGCATCCATAAATGTTGGAAATCGATTCCAGGAAAGCAATTGGCCGCATGAAACTAAATTCCAAATTGTGAGAATCCTGCCCAATAGTAGGGATGCGCATATTCGCGACCAAATCGGCCCATGGCAAAGTATTTTTTGGTGGTATGCAGTGCCGTCGCCACTGACGCTCGATTCACAAACATGTCTCCATACACGGAATGGAAGAACCTTAACGATGATTCGTGAGGGATTTCCCACAGAGTTAGGCAGACACTTAATGCCCCAGAAAGCAGAAGCGATTGTTCAAATCCAACGACACCTTCACCAGCAAATGCTTTCCCAGCAATGGTTTCGCAGGCTGCAAGATTAACGAAATCTGCCTGAAATCTAATCTTTTCAATGTCTTCCGGACGAAGGAGAAAGTCAGTAAACGACTCGCACTCTTCTGGCTCATCAAGAAGTAATCCAGAAAATTCCGGGAATCCCCAACACATTGATCCGTGAAGCATAAAGTCGATGACACGATATTCGGAAATCAAATTCCTTCGATACAGATCAATCACTTGATTCCGGTCGGGCTGAAGAATTATTTTATGGTTGTCAGCACCAAACAATGAACGGAAATTGGTTTGGTAGTCTTCAACCAAATTCGAGTTCAATCCCCCCAATGAAAATCCTTCACCCATTGTAATGGAGTCTTTCAGGACTGTATCTATTGAGTAAGCCTGAATCTCAAATTCTGAATCTTCTAATTCCACTTTTGGCGAGAAATAGACTCCGTCGGGCATAGTGATCCCAAGAAAGAATTTTTGATTTTCAGTCGTATCGTTTTCCCATCGTTGTTGCTTCGTATCCACCAGCCATTTCCAGATACTGATTGAGTTCACCTGATGAATCTCATATTTTGATATCAAATAATCATCCTCTTCGTCAATTAGAATATCAAATGGGATATAGGGGAGTGCATAATCTGGAACGATAAGCAAATCTCTGCATTGATCTATGATATCAAGAAGCTCGTCCGGGAAAAGTAGCTGAAACAATTCATTTGCAAGTTCACGGAAATTAACCGGAGCTTTCGGTCCTTGAATTGCATCCCACCTAACTGATTTCCGAGAAAGGTCGATCAACTGGATCAGGAAGGGTAGCTCCTGGGGAGGATTATGAACCTTGCTCGCAACGAGTCTATCCGCCAGGCACGCAAACACATCGTTGTTTGAGCTGTGTGGGGTAGAATTATCTTCTTCTTTGGAAAAGCACTTTTCGGCTTTTTGCCTATTCAGCGTAGAAATAATGGGTTCGTACTTCTTGATGGTGCGCTCAAGGAATCCTTGAACATTCAAATTGACATGATGCACCTCGCCATTCGTAATGACAACCGCACGCGGAAATTCACTGTTGAGACCGTAGTAGTAGAGGGTTGCAGACCTGAACTTTGTGTTTTTCAAGATCCAGGACAATTCGACGTCGGTAGGATCCACAGCGTAAAACTCTTCCAGTTTTTTCCGAAACCCTTTGGCTTTGCTTTTTTCAATCCAACTTAGCGCTTCCGCATATCGGCCTTCTTGGAGATAGGTCTCTGCGATAGCAACGTAGGCCCTCATCCGAAGGTCAATATAAGTATACCGAGATTCACCCTCCGTCATTTCGAACACTTGTTCGACGAGTTCCAGTGCTTCCTGAAGGCGACTCCGAACTGCCCCTTGCTCAGGCCCTGCAAGTACTACGTCAATCGAAGCCAGAGAAATCAGGTCCGATGCCAACGAATTCACACGATCAAGATCTCGATTGATTTGCGCGGCACGTTCAAATGCCGATCGTGCTTGATCAAAATTCTCGATCCGCTGGTAGCATTCTCCGATCTGGCTCAGCGTATCTGCCAACTGAGAGTGGTGATTCTTAGATTCAAGGTATTTGATTGCCTTTTCAAACTTCCCCAATCCAGCCGCTATGTCGAGTTGGCCAATCAATATTGTGCCGTGACGCTGGAGAATTCCTGCTAGAATTTGAGGTCTTGAGGTACGCTGGACGACTTCAACTTGCCACGCATCTTTTATTTTTTCAAGCGCCCAATCTCGGTTCCCCAATGCAAGATACAAGTCACTCAACCCAATGAGGGCATTCACTTCATCAAAATAGAGTCTATTGTTGTGGCATACTTCACGTGATTTTTCATAATAATCGAGCGCCATCTCATAGTTTCCCAACCTGAACTCGATAGCGCCGATTCCCATGTAGCTCGTCGAAAGGCTAGAGATTTCTTCATGGGTGACCTTCGGGAGAGCTCGCAGTAATTCAATGCTACGCCGGTAAGCATTTCTAGCGATGACAAACTGCTCGGCATCAACAGCTCTACTTCCCAGATTATTATAGGCAATCCAAGATCCGAACGTCTTCTTCTTTTCAGAGATTTTATGGATGACGTCGCGCAATTCTGAAATAATAGATTGGTTATGCTCCTTTTGTTCGTTTGCCGTCTCTTTGGATTCTCTCATTCGCACAACCTCATAATTGTGCTGTATATCAGCCTCCAATTCCGAAAGACGGTACTCCTTTGCGATTGCAAGGGCTTCCTCATAGCAGGTGATCGCATTTTCATTTTGAAAACATGCTGAGTAATTGTTTCCCGCTTCAAACTGTATGCTGGCAAGGCGATGCGGTATCTTTAGGTTTGCAATCTCGGTAGCATATGCCTTCTCATACATCCTACTCGCATCAGAAAACAATCCACTCCGATTCAGACCTTCCGCTTCCATAATCCAGTCCAGGGACCGTTTTGCATTTTCTCCTTGTGCTTTCCAGTATTCGATTTCGAGATTGTCCTGAAAATGCTTGAACCATCCATGGTCTTGTATTTGCCCATTTTTCAATCCAAGTTTTGATGCTCTAATAGCATCCTTAAACCGAAACTCGTTTGCGTATAGATCACACAGATTTGAACAAACCTTGAAAGAGTACCGATGGTTGGTGAATGCTTCTTCCAACACCAGGATAGCCTTTTGAACGCCGATTCTGATCTCCACTTTCGAAAGGAGGTAGTACATTTCAGCCTTATCCGTGGATATTCGTGAATCAGATTTTTGCAGAGCTTCCTCAATATGCTCCTTCGCTTTCAGAAGCTGGCCTTCTTCGATGAGTTTAATGATTTCTTTTTCTGGATGAATTGCCATTCGATAATTTCTAAAGCTGGTATTCTTTTGTGTTCAAGGTTGCGCCAACAAAGAGCATATCGCCAGATAGCCGATCAATTCCGATGTCTTTCGGCTTTTTGATCCTTATTCTTTCAACTCTACCTCCAGTTTCGACATCATATATTTCCGCAGCATTGTCGTTGAATGAGGCTGTCACGAGGTATTTACCCGACGGGTGCCATTTTAGTTTGTTGATTGGAGTCGGTATGAGCTTCTTCTTTGCAGGGTCTTTGTGAGCAATGATTGTTCTTATGAGATTCCCAGAGTTGAAGTCCCAAATCTGAATCTCGTTCCCGAATTCTGTTTCAATGGAACCTATTCTTTGCCCCAACGGGCCAAACCTTACAATTCGGGTTAAGTTGGTGTATTTAGTTTGATTCGCCTCTCTTTTGAACCTTCCAAGCATCGTAGAATCCTCCGGGTCCCATAGCTCGACGATACCATCTCCACAGCCTACCGCTATGATTCCCGTAATCGGATTCCAATCCAAAGAGCCGCAACCATGTCTTCCTCCCTGTGTGTTTCCGACTTTATCCGAATCTGCGAAGCATTGAATGGTTTTGGCTACCTTCCAGTCAGAAGTGTTGAATATCCGCATTTCACGATTGTGATAGAAAATCGCAGCGATGTATCGGTTATTTGGGCCCCAGCATAGATCTCTTAGCCCATCACCAAACCCAAACATCGTCTTTACTGGTCTCCATTTCATTGGATCTTTGGCTTCCCATACGATAAACCCTCTCTTTCTCCGCCCACCTTGAAAGCCAATTGCAACGTAGTTCCCATCGTTACTCCACCTCACGGTTGTAACCTCATGCTTGTCCTCATTGGCTTCCCCTTGCTCAATTATTGGTTGACCGACCGCTTGATTTTGGGGAGACAATGTTAGGGCACCAATGTTATGGCCAAAATCTCCAATGAGAAAACTATGACCATGAGGACTCATGCTTAATGTTTTTGCTGATTCTCTTAGCATATGAATTGTTATTTATCGTGTATATGGGGAGTATCGAATGCTTTTTGAGCGATTTCGATTTGAAGGAAGTCGTTTGAATTTTTAGTTGGGTTGAGTTCGCCTTGGGGAGCCACTTCAAATTCCAGAGAGTTTTTCCTCGTACGTTTCATGGCTCCAAATCTGTAAGCGATGACGAATGGCTCGCGAAAATCGATTTCAATCGTGATTCCATTCGAATCCTTGCCGATTTTGAAAAGTTTTGCCGAAAGCTGGTTTTCAAGGGATAAAATCGCGTCACGAACATCTTGTGGACAAGTGCTCTTAAAATCGATTTTCACGCCTACTCTCTGTACAGCGTATAATTCAAAGATGACACCCATCAATTTATTGGCAGCAAGGGGAAAACTATCCGATTCTGCGAATTCAGGCTTGAGCTTCCTGGCATCGCGCTTGATAACGTTTTCGATCTGCGAAACAGGATCGAGAGGGTTGACAGTGACATCGGAAAACCAGAACTCTACTTCGAAACCATGTGGTTCCAATTCTCGAAAGACCGATATTGGCTTAGACATCTCGCGGTGGCGAGGAAGCAATCCAATGATGATGGCCAAACCAGTTCTGGCATCGAAGGAAATTGACCTTCCCGATGATGGAATAAAATCATCCGAAGGTATTGGGTCTTCCTCCGGCGTTGGAAATCCTCCATTCAATATCTGAGGTAAACTCCAGGCAGTAGAGTAGATCGAGTACTCTTGAGTATCTGGGTTGGGGTTGAGTACAACCAGGTTCAACAGCTTGATTTCTGGAGTGGGGGCAATCGGTATGGAAAGCCTCCGATCCAGTTTGATCCTCGCCAATGAAGGCGACTGCCACAATGCCTTGTACCCATAAGTCTCCAATGGTAAATGGGGGACAAGTTTGCGCCTCGGTTCTGACACAAATCCATCAAACCCTGCAAATCCCAAAAAAAGAGCGATTGCATGATGGAATTTTTGGATTTGCATCCTTGGAGGGTACTTGCCTTTTTCCTTTGCCCAGCGGGTCATGGTGGCAATTGATCCCCAAGTCAATTCTTTTCCTGGGGGATTGGATTCTGCGCCGGTTTTCGAGTAGTCGAAACGGTCATCCTTGACATGCACCCTGATGTAATAGACCTCCTTCCCTTCACCGTAGCCTTTGTTGCCCAATAACGTGATTGCATTGGAATAGAAACGATGAACGTGATTCAATCGATCGTTCATTGTGTTGAATGCGGATTCGATACTGGGCTTTGAATTGGGGATCAACCCTATTGCTTTTTCGAATAGGTCGAATAGGGCTCGAAAATGTCTCTCTCGAATCGGTAGATCACTCATTAGGGAATCGGGTTTGGCGCAAGAAAACAATTTGTCTTTATCTGAGATGCGAGAATTTTAGTCAATAGTTCAGGGAGAAAGATGGGAAAAGCGAACTTATCATCATTCATGGGAGCTTTTTTTGGGCGAAAAGTTCCCAATATCTATCTGTACTCATTTGAAAGATCTGCACCAGCCAACTTAAAACAATCCCCGAACAAAAGGGAAGAACGGTCTGATGCCAGATTCGTCGTACCCAAATGAGTCGGCACCTTGATATTCCGGGTGTGGGTAACCTGGGATGTTAAAGATTTGATTTCGAAACGTAAATATTAACCAGGGGAATCCCCAAAGTTTGGTGCTAAAAGTCCCTCAGTCACGGTCGTAACTGAGGGCTTAAGCTCCACACTGGTCGGTAGCCGCCGACAGTACGGGGCGATTTTCTCCCAATTAAGTATCGGAGGTACTTATCATGGAAGCAAATAACATTGTATTCCAAAAGGAAACTTTTGTCAATAAAAAGGGTGAACAAGAAGGATTGATACGGATTATAGAAACCCTACATCTTGAAAAATCGCAAACCGAACTTACTCGCAAAATCCTGTACTTACGTACATACCTTTTCTTTCGCCAAGTATTGAAACTTGATTATTACTCTATTATTCGTCCCAAAGACTTTGAGCGGATCTCTGTTCGACTGAATGACGATTTTTTCGATCCTAAATACTTCGACCGTAAAACTATTGTATTTGATGGTCTGAATAGGCCGTTAGAATTCCCGCTAAAAGTTAGGGCAATGGATGGCTCTGGAAGAGGAACATGGTTTGAAGTTGGAGGGGCAGAAATAGAATTTCCTGTGGATCGAAGGAGCCGCGAGGGGTTAAGGTCAGGGAAAACGTTCGAACGGTGTTATAATCGACTTTCGGGAGGGAACTATCGAATACCGATTGGAGGAGCAACTTCTGATCAGACGATGTTTATTCTCTACCTGTTGCTAAAACTTCCTCCAGCTCACGATCACGTACGGGAGATTTTGACAACGAGAAAAGAAATCAATAACTGGCAATCCAAATTGAGATGAGTGTGCCTGGATTTGGGCTTTAGGTTCGCCTAGGTCCGAATCCTGTGTTTGCTTCTTGTCTGAACTCTGTCTTCGAATGCAGCCACAAACCGATGAATTTTGAGCCATCACAAAACTCAAAACTCATCAAATCATGAACGAAAACTCTATTAAAGAAAACCCCTTCAAAGCAGAATCGCCAGCGAACTATGAACCCAAAAAGCCCGTCCTGGTCATGTGCGATGTCTCCGCCTCAATGTCCGGGACTTCGATCAACCAAGTCAACCAGGGATTGGCCAAAATGCAAAAGGAATGCGAGGACAATCCCAAAGCAGCCGCCAGTGTCGAGCTTGCCATTGGCTCGTTTGGAACGAAAACCAAAAGCGTACGAGATTTCGCCCTGATCGCAGAGGGTAACATTCCAAGCCTTCAGGCTACGGAAGACCAAACCAGAATCGTCGAAGGAACCAAATTTGCCATTGCAACTGTGCGCCAGCGCATGGCCTGGTATCGTGAGACCAATCAACTCATCGCGGGGCGGGCATTGATGGTCATACTCACCGACGGACAACCCAATCCTGTCGCCCAGGACTTCATCGGTGCGGCAGAACTCATCAGGGAAGGTTACGAGCAAGGTGAATTCCTGACACTGTTCGTGGGGATTCCGGGTTGCGATCTTTCCATCCTTCAAAAAATGGCGCATCCGACGCTCCCGCCAATCTACCTGGACAAGCTGACCCTCGATCAGTTCTTTGCGCGGCTTTCGCAAAGTATGGCCGCAGGCGATCAGCGTGATGACTCCAACCTTGTTCAGATCCTGACCGCGCAATGAAAAGTCAGAATCAAGCTCCCGAGTGGGCCATCGCTGCGGGATCCGTACCTGGCGCATCCCACCTCGCCGCTGGCGGGGTGGGATGCCAGGACGCGAACTGGATTGAACGACTTCGAAATGGTTGGGTTTTGGGAATCCTTGCCGATGGTGCCGGTTCATATTCACAGTCCGGCCTTGGTGCACAGTTTGCCGTCTCGACCTCAGCAAAGTATGCAAAGCAGCTGATTTATCGAAAGAACTGGCATAAGCGCACGCGACTTCCCCACGATCTCACCTGGCGGAAACAAGCTACCTTTTTACTCAGGCAGATAAGATCTGACCTCAGAGCGTTTGCAGAAGACCACAACGTCGGGCTTGAGGAACTGTCCTGCACTATAATCGTGATGATCGCAACACCATTTGGTGCAATGTTGGCCCACATCGGCGATGGTAGAGCAGCGGTGAAAACCGCGAATGAAGGTTGGATCGCGGCAATGCGCCCTTTCAATGGCCTTCGGCACGAAACCGTATTCATCACCTCCCCGTGGGAGGAAAACCCGATGCGCTTCCTCCGCACCAACGTGATTCATCATCCCATCAAGGGATTCATGTTATGCAGTGATGGAGGGGCTTCCGCTTCCTTTCGGATCGCTGCGGCATCGGAATATGGCGGCGAGATTTTCGATCCCAACCAGCCTTATGCCCCATTCCTTGATCCTATTTGTCAGCAGCTTCTTGGACTACGGGGACAGAGGAAATCGCAATCCATGATCAACACCCTCTGGAAAGGGTTTCTCAAGAATGGGAACGATGCATTGGCGTACGAACCAGACGATAAGACCATCATCATAGGAGCATTATCATGAAGTTGACCAGCGCATCCGGAAGACAGGTTATCCTCGATTCAACACCCATGGCCCAGGGCGGGGAAGGCGCGATCCATCGTATCGAGCAACCGGCTACTCCCTTGCGGGTTGCAAAGATATTCCATGACCAAAGCAAAGCCGTAGCAATGGAAGACAAGCTGAATCACCTTTGTCAGAACTCTCCCATTCGTTCCATGATCACAGGGCGATTTCAACTGATCTGGCCTGAAGAATTGCTGTTTGAAAACGGTACTTTCGTTGGGTATTGGATGTCCTGTGTGCAGCCTGAAGCAATTTCACTTAGCTTTCTGACACTACCAATTTCTCCCGCCAAAAAATTCGGCAAAGCCTGGCAACATTATGACCAAGCCAACTCCTTATCCCGGAAAAACCGGCTTGAGGTTTGCCTGAATCTTGCAAAAGCGATCAAGGGACTTACCTCTCAATATACCCTTCTGGATCTCAAACCCGACAATGTCCTGGTAATGCCAGATGGCGGAATTTCTCTGATCGACTTGGACTCCGTGCAAGTTGCTATGAACTCAGTGCTTCTCTTCCCTGCGGGTGCCGTTACACCGGATTACGCGCCGAGAGAATTCCATACAGGAAAAGTCGATTTCACCCAACAAGCGACCGATCAATCCTGGACCGTTTTCAGCTTTGCGGTGATTGTTTACGAAATACTTCTGGGCATTCATCCGTTCGCCGGGGCATATTTTTCCGGGAAGTATTCCAAAGTGGCCCCGGACATACCAGGCCACATCGCCCATGGCTTATATCCCAATGGTAGGAGCGGTCAATTTTTGGAACGGCCACCAGCTCCCCCTCACCTTCGGATCGACCAATTCCCCCCTTTATTGCGGCGTCTGTGGATTCGTGCTTTTGACGATGGAACTGACAATCCACGTGCGCGGCCCTCGATTCCTGAATGGATCAAAACACTTCAAGGTGCGCTGTCTACAAAACAACGTCGTCGCCAGGGAAGATTCGCAGGGCGTTCAGCCTCTACCCTCTTGCCCAATTCTTCGCTTCGCCCCGATACCCAATTGATTATTCAATGAGCTTCATTCAAACTCTTCTTTGCTCTATGGCCGGGGCAGACAAGCATGTTATTCGTGCTTGCTTTGACCACAGCGTCCAGATCCTGGCATCTCTCGGACTGGCGATCTTGATCACGGCATTGATCGGGGCCATCTCAGTTGGGTATGCGGTTTCACTGATGTTTGAGCATCCTGCCATCCCTATTGGGGCTGGGGCTATCTGGTTCCTTTTCCTGAGCAACTTTGATCGGCAACTTGCTACTGCAACAAATAAACGCGCCGTCTACATCAGACTTATTCCTGCTCTGGTAATCGGCGTGATCGTGAGTGTGCCTCTTGAGCTCCGGTTCATGGAAGGACGTATTGAAAAGCAGTTGCAGGAAGAAAGTATGGCTGAAAACAGCCATTTGGTAGAAATGGCAAACCAAGCTCGGATTGAATACAAGACAAAGCTGGAGCGGCTGAGTGAAGACATTCAAACGATTGAAACACGCCTCTCGGAGAACCGTCGGCTTCGCAGCGCGGAGTCATCAGGAATGGAAAATCGCGTGGCCGGAAAAGGCCGGAAGTGGAGGTACTATCAAGCTGAAATCGGAAAAGATAGCTTGCAGCTGCTCAAGTTGGAGTCGCAAGTCGTTGGGAGCACAGAAGATTACCAGAAGGACTCCATGTACATTGAGCAACTGAAAGCAGAGACATTCCTAGAGCAATCATTCGACTTTCTCAGTCGATATGAGGCTCTTGAGAACTTGAAGTCGGAATCGCCAGCAGCAAACGCATTGGCCTGGGCCTTGCGATTGTTTTTCGTGATGATAGAGGTTTCCCCGGCCTTGGTAAAGCTATTCCTTCCTGTGACGGAATATCATACCGTGATCGAGGCGAGGCAGGTTTTGGCAAAGGAGGCGATCATCCTCAATGCCAATCAGGACATGGATGACTTGCTGAATGATCCGACGAATTTTTCAACGGAAAGCTTTTGGGATCGTGTTAGTTCCTTCCTAAATCGGAACTCTGGCAGAGCAAGAACCTGAGCCACCGTTTTCATTCTATTATGCCGGTGTTGCTGTTAAAACACTGTTAAAACAAACCCTACATATAGCTACTTCCCAATGCCCTCAATTACCACAACCATAATTCTTGACATGCTCATTCAGAGCAATAGAAGGTGTTTGGGCATATTTGAGTACCGAAACAGATTCCCCTACGGGATGCTGGTTTTAGCGGAGAGTTGCTTCGGCAATTCTCCGCGGAACGGACCAGCATCACCGCCGCCGAGGAAGGCAACGCTACTCAGTGGACGGGACAGACAGCGAAGACAAACGCCCGAAATGCATCGATAAGATGAGTTCGGGCGTTTTTTTGTTTGGGAGAATTCGGTGATGGTTTCCTGGAATTTTGTGATTGAATTTGGGGGATTTTTCAGACTGGGGAGATAGACTAACAAGTGTTTGGTCCAACATAGGTCCAACATTTTGGAAATTGTTTCCCTAGCAATCCATCAAACGAATAGATTATTCATCTGCTTTTTCAAACGTTCCGGTTTGGGGATCAAACGATCCCAAAATCTTTAAGTCCTTGGAGGCAGTTTAAACTTGGTTGGTGAAATTTGCGAGCGCGGATTTTTTGTCCATCGAAGCCCATTTTGGAGTCCATAGCGGAAGAGCGGCAGAAAAAGATGCCTCAGCAAAATCGCAGAATTAAATTTAAACCGCCGCTCAAGCTGGCCCTACCTTTCTCGGATAAAAAAGCCGGCAATTCCACTTCGGGCTGATTGACGATAGCAAGCTTTTCATTTCCACCTCAACCAATCGCTCCAGATTTTTTCCATCCTTCTTTTTCATCTCAATTTCAGTTTGCAACCACACGTAGATGATACTTGCCTTTGCCTGCGCTTCCGGCTTTCAGATTTTGGTTTCCGCGCAGTAGAAGTATATTGGATTTGGGTATGCAAAGAAGGATCCAAGTAAAAAGAGGACAAATACTCCAAAGTACCGGAGACAAAAACACAAAGATATTTGTGGTGGAATCAGGATTGCTTAGGAGCTATACCATCGGAAACAATGGCAAAGAACATATTTTTATGTTTGCCCCAGAAACTTGGATCATAGCCGACGTTTGCAGTCCGGAAGAGCCCGCCCAATTGATGATCGATGCCATCGAAGAGTCCATCGTTCAAGTCCATATCAAAGATCCTGACATCACCATTGCAAACAAGCAGATGCTCAGGAAACGGTTTTTTGTGATGCAAAACAGAATCATCAATCTAATCAGTACGACCGCCATTGAACGATATGACAACTTTCTTGATACCTACCCCAATATTGTGCAGCGTGTCCCCCAAAGGATGGTCGCTTCTTTTCTGGGCATTACTCCGGAAGCGTTGAGCAAAGCCAAAAGTGACAGGATCAAAAAAAGAAATGACAAACAAAACTCTTAATAATCATTAATGGATATGGGTTACTGACCTCGTAACATTGCAATACGCAAGCACAACCGTATTGAGAGCATTCCCATTGCCCACAATCGGATACATCAACATCCAGAGTTCAATTGACTCCTATCCTCAAAGGATTCGAGTGATCAATGATTTACCATGAAAATCCAAAAGAATCACGTTGCCTATACCTTCGCGTTTACGTTTGTCAGCGCGGTTGCCTTCATTTATGCCTTCATCGCCATCTCCTTGGTTCCCTATTGGCAGGAATTGTCCGGTACGGAAATTCAGGATTGGTGGTCCGGTCCCTTCACTCGATTTTCCAATATCATGGTGCCCATCCATTTTTTATCTATCATTTCCATGGTTGCCGCGTTTATTTTTAACATCAAGGGAAAAAACAAGGCTTTGTGGGGTGTGGCCTTGGCCACCTTATTGGTTTGCCAGGGATTTAATTTTGGGTTGTACGGTGGGGTATACAATCCAGCTTTGCAATCGGGCGCCCTTGAAGGGCAAGAGGCATTGAGGACATTTGACCGTTGGGATTTTTACCATACTGTCCGGACAATTTCGGTTTGTATCAGCTTAATTTCTCTCATGGTTATCGGCATTCGGCAAAACGCAGTTGGGAAAGGATAATGGAAAAACCCTCAATTGGAGGCTGAACCTTTCGAACCCCTCAACCAGTACATCCCGCCTCCCCCTCACCAAGGAATCACCTTCCGATCCCGGACAAACTCTCCGTGCGGAGTGTCGGGCGCAGTCGCCAGCCAGACGGCGGTGTCCGCGCCTTGTTCGACACTGCGGGCAGCATTGGCGCCGCCCATGTCGGTGCGCACCCAGCCGGGACACATCGCATTGACTTTGATGCCTTCGGATTTCAGCTCCCGGGCGAGCATAATGGTGTAGCCATTGAGCAGGTACTTGCTCAGGCGGTAGGCAGCATGGAAAGGGGACAAACCAGAGCGCTTGCCCATGCTGCTCGACAGGTTGATGATCCGGGGATCGGCCGATTGGCGCAAAAGAGGCAACAGCACTTGATTCAGCGCGTAGATTCCAAAAAAGTTGGGATCAAGCACCCGGCGCACTTCCTCGACCGATTGGACTGCCGGACCATCCTCGGCCGACATCACCCCGGCATTGTTGATGACCGCATCGAGTCGTCCCCACTTTTGGGCAATGAATCCAGCCGCCGCTGCCATGGAAGCCGGATCCCCGACATCCAAGCCCAGCACGTGAACTTCCCCGGCCATGCCTTCGGCGGCTTGTGCCCCTCGCGTTGTATCGCGGCTGCTCAGGATCGCCACGTGGCCGGCCGCCGCCAACTGGCGGACGATTTCTTTGCCAATGCCGCGATTGGCTCCGGTCACCAGGATGACTCTTGGCTCTTTCATAATCTGTGGGAATCAATTTGCGGGTAAGTGCCGCCGAACAGGACATTTTTGACCCCGTCCGAGCGCAGAAAATCGTGGGGAAAACCGAGCTCGATGTGACTGACCTCGTTGAGGTGGGCCAGGTGTTCGGGGGCGAGGGGGTGTTCCAGGCAACCAAGGCTGTCTCGGATCTGACTGAGCTTCCGCGCCCCGATAATTGGGATCACCACTTGGTCTTTCTGTCGGACCCAATTGATGGCGACTTGCGCCGGAGAACAACCGAGCTCCTTCGCGATGGCGACCACCTCGCGGGTAATGTTCTGGCTGCGCTCGTTGAGGCGGGTGCTGCCTTCACTCAGGCGTTTGTCGGCCCCATTGCCGTCGAGGTATTTGCCGGTGAGCGCCCCTCCGGCCAGAGCGGCCCAGGCCGTCACCGCGATGTCCATCGATTTTGCCATCGGCAACAGTTCACGCTCCACCGTGCGCTGGATCAAACTGTACTCGATCTGCAACGCGTTGAAGCGGGTCCAGCCCCGCAGGTCGGCGATGGTATTGGCCCGAGCGACGATCCAGGCCGGCGTATCCGAGATGCCCGCGTAGATGACCTTGCCCTGGCGCACCAAGTCGTCGATCCCCCGCAGAACTTCTTCGATGGGCGACATGCCGTCCCAGGCGTGGAGGTACAGCACATCGAGGTGGTCCGTCTTGAGGCGCTTGAGACTGGCTTCGACCGAGCGCATCATATTCAGGCGGTGGTTGCCATTGAAGTTGGGGTCATTGAGGCGGTCGTACAGGGTGTACTTGGTCGCCAGCACGAAGTGGTCGCGGTCGGCGGCCAGAAAATCCCCCAGCCAGCGTTCACTCGTGCCCTCCGTGTAGCGATTGGCCGTATCGATAAAATTGCCCCCCGCTTCCGCGTAGGCATCAAAAACCTGCTGGCTGACTTCACGCGAAGCCCCCCAGCCCCATTCTTCACCGAAAGTCATCGTCCCCAGCGAAAGCTCTGAGACCCGGAGCCCGGTATATCCCAATAATTTGTACTGCATAGCGCAAATGATAATCCGTTTCAATTTAGGAAAGAATGGCTGATTCTCGATGGGAGAATTTCCAATTTCCAACGGGCGCGTTCCTGAACCCGCAGCCTACAATCAACGAAGCGGATCTCAACTCCGATTATTCCCGTAGACCCGCGCGATCACGCGCGGCGCAGGATTTGACCTTAAAAATGTGCAATGACTCAACTTCCGAATTTCAATCGCCATTCGGCCGGTCCTGCTGCGTTCCACCACCCATCAAAAATCCTCCTATCGTGCGTCTACGATCCGCGTACTGAAGTGGGATTGGGTAGATTGTATCTTCACCGGGGCGGCTACTGACGCTCCACCGACGCGTCCGTACCGGGCTGTTCCGGGAGTTCGCGGTGCTCCGTCCCGCCGGATCGGCGCGACCAATGTCCCTCCCATCCTTGCCGCAAACAAGAATTTCCGCTCGGCGAATGTTCCATTCCCAACCAATAATCAACTTTCACTTGCGCCACTTTAGCGCAAGTGAAAGTTGAGCGCAGCGCTCATCGGAAATCGGACAGTCAGAAGCTTGCTCACCGAAAATTACTTTGGGTGATAAATGCGCGTGGCGGAATCGAGGATTTGGGTGCGGTCCATGGACATGGTTTTGAGTTGTTTGTTGACGAAAAGGGACATTTGATCGGCATAGTGGGGATCACCCGGCCGGTTGCTCGCGCCATAAGGTACCACAGTCTCAATCCGCTTCACTCCGGCGGCGTCGTAGGTCACAAATAGCGTGTAGGAATCCCCCAATTCACTTTGGTAGCGGCCATCTTCCCAGGGCTTGGTGTACATCTGGGTAAGAACTTCCGGGATGCCCCAAATGCCCATGACCTGCTCCCCGCGGACGTGTTTTTGTAAGTCGCCCAACGGCACCTCCAGGGTTCCAAAGTGCTTCCGCAAGTGCTTCTGGGCAAACCGCAGGGCTTCGGCAAATTCTTCTTCCGGCAAGGTATTGTTGTATTCGGCGATGCCGAGTCCCCGAATGTATTTGAGCAAGTGCTGAATCGCCAAGGAGATGATCGCCGCCTGCTCATTGTCCACTTCGGCACTCCCATCCCATTTGGTCAGGACCGCTAAAACCTCGCGCAGATCGGGATAGCGCGCGGGGTCCAAGCTCCGCAACAGGTCCAGGTTCTCGATGCTGCGGGTGTAGAGCGGCAGCGGAATCCGCGAGTCGTATTTCATCTCCTTCACCCGTGCGTAACTGATTTTGTCCGTTTCCGCCATGAATTGGCCCACCCGAATGGCCCGCGCAGTATTCTTGGGCTGGTAACCGATGCGCGGATTGTAGTCCTCCGGCCGCGGATTTTCCGCCGGACAGGTACAGTTGTAACTGGTGTGGTTGCAGTTGAATACGTACCCACACTCCGGATCCCGCACGTAAATCAGGCTGTCCAAGGGCAAAAACTTCAGTGGCCAGTTGGTCGCCGAGGTATCGCCCGGCACCACCCCTTGCCAGTTGTAGCCCGTGGCACGGTAGGGGAAAAGACCGTTGCCCAGAAACGCGATCCGGCCATCGCGGTCGGCGTAGATGACATTTTGGTTGGGGAGGGATTGCCGCTTGAGCGCGGCTTCAAACTCCGTGAAGTTGCGCGCCTTGTTCATGGCGTACCACTGCTGACCGGCGGTGATCACCTGGTTGCAGACAAAGCGGATCGCGTAGAAACCGTGCTTGTTCTTCAAGGCCGGACCGTACACGCTCCAATAAAACGTCCGCTTCACCGGAATTTTGACCGGGCCGAACTTCACCTTCAACTTGAGCACCCGCTTTTCCAATGCTTTCCACTTGCCGTCGTAGCGGTAGTGCCACTTCTTTTTCGGGTGCATGACCAGTTTGTAGACATCGTCGAAATCGTCATAGTTTGTGGTGTGGGTCCAGCCCAGGTAGCGATTGGTCCCCAAAAACGGGGTGACGCCGGCCGGGAAAGTAGCCCCCAGCATGTCCCAACCTTCCTCGGACTGGACGTGCGCCTCGTACCAACTGGTCGGCCCCCGCAAGGGCTGGTGGGTATTTGAAACCAGGTAGGTCTCCCCGGTTTCCGTTTTGTGGGGGGCAAAGGCCCAGCCATTGGAGCCGCGGTGAAAGCCGGCTGCTTCCTGGTGCACGATGGTGTTCTGCAGAATGCGAATCAGATCGTAATGGACATTGCTGATGAACATCATCGTCATGATGTAGGCCTTGACCAGCTCCCGTTCCGAGGTGGGAAAGAGCCCTGAGGCCCGGATCTCGTCGGGGTGAGCCGCGGCAAATGCATTGAGGCCCTGTACGTAGCCATTTAGCAAAGCTTTGTATTCCGGGGAAAACACCGAGTCAAACTGAGTCTCCACTGCGCCTTCCACATCGGCAAAAAAGGCAATCGCATCCAGGAGCACCCCGTTTTTGCCCTTCACCTCCGAGAGGCGGCCCTGCACCGCGAGCAGCGGCTCTTGAATCGTGGGGAAATCGTCCTCGGCGTGGGCCCAGGCGAGTCCGTAGGCGACTTGGGGATCGGTCGGGGCAAAGATGTGAGGTACACCCCACGCATCCCGGGCGATGGTGATCGGCGCGGGATCAATCTGACCCGTCGCCGGCAGCTCGACCGCGCAAACGACAAAAAATAAGAAGCAGAGCCGAAAGTGGAAGGAAACAGACATGGATTCAGAAGTTGAGCAAAGATAAGCCCCCGGCACGATCAATCGAAGCTAAATCCTTCGGCGTTGTGGATCTCGGTAAAAAATATCTCAAAGCGGTCCACCAAACCGGTTTCGTACTCTTTCATGTAGTCCAAAAATGCTGGTGCGTGGAGAAAATCGCGGCTTTCTACCCGCACGCGGCGCAGCAATTGACCCAAGACCCAGATCAAGTGCGCGTATTCCTGGTACTTGTAGAGGTACTTGTTCTCGTAAAATTTGCGCAAAAACGAGACGTAAGTGCCCAGCGTGTGGCCGGCCACCAGTCCGGTAAACTGTTGCAGCGGTGCGTACTGTCCGGCGTCCGCAAAATGGCCGTAAAATTCTTCCAGGATGCGCGGATCCTGGTCGATGATGATCTTATCCATGAGCAATTCCAGCAGCAGGTGGCCGATGAAAAATTTGCGCTGGATATCATATTGGGGCAGCCGCAGCGGCAATTCCTGACTGATCCGCTCGGTTTCCCGCCGAAAGTTGTCCGAGTCGTGGAAGATGCGGTCCACAAAAAAATGCCGCTCCAATCCTTTTAAGAATGAGCGTGGCACCTCAGGATGGGCCAAACGGTCGAATTTATTGAGGTGAGAATTTTTGACCCGGTACTTCGCGTTGTAGATGGACATCAAGTCCGGCGTCACCGTTCCGACAATGAACAGCGCGTCCTGAACGCCGCGATCTGCGTAAAAATGCGAAATGAAATTCATGGGCAATCAACCGGTGATCGGAGCAAAAATAGGAAAAATCGGACAGAGACCGGAACCGGATAGTGTCATTGTTACAAGTAGCTCGGCCTTGTCATTTCTGGCTGGGGAATCGGCGGGGGAAGGCGCGCGTGCCGATCTTGCCCGGCGGTGGGGGGGAGCACGGCCGGCGGTGGGCGCGAATTGCGACCCGAGGGAGGGAGAAAACCGCCCTTGACTCCCCCAAAAACGCCTTTCGGTATCGATTTTTTTCCGCTGCGATCGCCGGGGCTACCTTGTGAGCGTTAAATCCCGCAACAGAGCGGGAAAACGCCCCTCACAAAAGGGTTCAATAAATGCAGGATCGCGGCATTTTGCTAAAGCATACGGCCGTGTCTTCTCCAGATTGGTTGACTTAACTTTTTTTGGAAAAGGATAGCCGATCATATAGATTTGTTTGATTATTAGGTTGCTGAGAATCGAACATCGATCCTTCGAAAACGATCTCTTTCGGGGAGGCAAACCCCCATTTTCTATGGAATTTAGCTGAATTAGAGCATGTCTACAACCAGTACCCAGTCGGTGGAGAACGGTCCACAAACATTTGGCCACCCGTCCGGCCTCTTCTACTTGTTTTTTGCGGAGCTTTGGGAGCGCTTCTCCTTCTACGGAATGCGCGCCCTGCTGACCCTCTACATGGTCAACAATCTATTCCGCGAATTGTCCAACGGTGAGGAAATCTCCATCGGCATTTATGCCGCCTATGGCGCCCTCGTTTACGCCACGCCGGTCATCGGCGGGAACATGGCGGACCGGTTCCTAGGCTACCGCAAGTCGATCATGCTCGGCGCGGTTCTGATGGCCCTCGGCCATTTCATCATGGCCTTCGAAAGCGAGTTTTTCTTCTTTGGCGCCCTCGGTCTGCTGATTGTGGGCAACGGATTTTTCAAACCGAACATTTCCACGATGGTCGGTAGCCTGTATCCTCCCGGGGACAAGCGCCGCGACGCTGGTTTCACCATTTTTTACATGGGGATCAATGCCGGTGCCTTCCTGGCCCCGCTGGTTTGCGGCTGGCTTGGGGAAACCTACGGCTGGCACTGGGGCTTCGGTGCGGCTGGGGTCGGGATGTTGATCGGTTTGGTAGTATTTGCCCTCGGCTCCCGCAATGGCATCTTCCTCGACGTGGGACTGCAACCGGAAAAATGGCAAAAGGAAAAGGTGTTTGGCACCAACGTCGCCAACGTCATCTACTTCGGCGCGGCCCTGCTCGTCCCGATTGCCTCTTTCCTGGTCTACTTCAATGATCTCCACATCCCCGGTCTGGGCGAATTGATGGAAGCGTTGCTGATCGCCGTCGGCATCATCATCCTCGGTTACCTGATTTACTACATGAGCCGATCCGAGAAGGTCGTCTGGCAACGGCTGTTCGTCGTCCTCGTTCTCACCGTATTCATCACGGTATTCTGGTCGTTTTTTGAGCAAGCGGGCAGTTCGCTGACCCTCTTCGCCGAGCGGAATGTGAATTTGACTTTCCTGAACGCTTCTCAGACGAATGCCATCAATCCCTTCTACATCATCGTGCTGGCGGTGCCGTTTTCGTTGCTGTGGACCTTCCTCGACACCAAGCGCCTCAATCCGTCGACCCCGATCAAGTTTGCCTTGGGGATCTTGCAGTTGGGCCTCGGCTTCGGAGTATTTGCCTTCAGTGCCCACCAAATGGACAGCACCGGTAGCGTGCCCTTCTTCTACCTCGCGGCGGGCTATTTCCTGATCACTACCGGGGAGATGTTCATTTCGCCCATCGGTTTGTCCAAGGTCACTGAGCTATCGCCCAAGGCCATCGTTTCGCTCATGATGGGCGTCTGGTTCTTGTCCTCAGCCTTTGCTCACCATATTTCGGGCGTCATCGCCAAGCTCACCGTGGAGGAAGCGACCACCGAGTACGTGGAAAAGTCGGGCGTGATCAACGGTTTCGTGGAAGCATTCACCGGAGAAGACCAAAACAAAGTCGGCCGCTTCAACTTCGACTTCCAAAAAGCCTTGGTGGCCGTGCTCGATACCAGTTGGATCAACCAATCCAAGATCAAGGATGGCGAAGGCAATGTCACCGGCATGGACTACAGCAAACTGGAATTGCCCAGCGGGGAAGATCTGAACCAGTTGATCGGGGCCACCCAAGCGATGGCTACGGTAAACGATAAGTGGGCCGAAGCCGCCCCGGGCAATGTCAAACTGGCCGAGGAACTCAAGCCCATGGCCGCCGCATTGTCCTACACCGATACCCTCAATCCGAATCGGCCCAAGGAATACTTCTTTGAATTCTACGACCAATTTTTCGCCTTCGAAAACAGTCCTACCCAAAAGGATGCCCAAAAACTACTGGCCATGGATGAAGGCGCGGAAAAAACCGAAAAACTGGAAAAGTTCGGTCAGGTGGCCGCCAAAGCCCAGGCCATGGAAAAGGTCAAAGTTTTCAACGCCACCAAGGACAAAATGGTCCAGTACAACGCTGAGTGGGCAAACAATGCATTTGCCTTTGCGAAAAAATACAGTGCGTTCAAAAAGAGCGTTGGTAAGGTGAAAGGACTGTCGAATTACGTCAAGGTCTTCTCGCAGATTACCTTCTTCGCCCTGTTCTTTGCACTCATCGCGATGTTGCTGTCGCCGATCCTGAAACGGATGATGCACGGCATCAAATAAGCGCCGGGTGCCGCTCCGGCGGTTGCGGGCAAAAGGAGATTGAAAATGGTTTCATCTAATCAAGATCAAATGCGCATCTCCGCAGCAATGAAAAGCCTCCTCTTGATCGGGGGGCTTTTCATTGCCATTTATGGCCAGGGGCAAACCACTTTGGCCCCCTACAAGGTTACGGTCTTCCGGGACGCCGCCCAAGTGGGCTGGAAGGGCATCGTCCGGTTTAACAACCGGTTTGCCGAGGTTCCCCTGCCCGTGGCCATTGACGCGCGGGGACTGGACCTGATCCCCGGCACGGAGGACGTGCGGGTGGCCAGCTACCGCCTCCGGCAGGACACCGTGCTCGAAAAGGGATTGGTGCGGAACTGGGAGGACATCCTCAAGGCGAATATCAGCAAGCCGGTGTCCATCCTCTACGTCCTCGGGGCGGAGTACGATGAGGTCAGCGGCACGGTCCGCCTGGTCAATGCCGAGGACAAGTTGCTGCTCCTGCACGGCGACGATGACCTGGAGTACTTCATTCCCCTGGGGCAAATCAAGCAGGTCATCGTAGAAACGATCAGCGATTACCGGATTGACCGGAAGGTCGTGCAGGACGTGCTGGCCATCGAAATCAATCAGGACCTTGCGTTTGTTCCGCTGGAAATGTTCACCGTGCGCCAGGGACTCAGTTGGTCACCGCAATGCCGCATCCGCATCTTGGGCAGCGACAAAGCGCGGCTGCAACTCATGGCCATCATCCGCAACGAAGCCGGCGACCTGATCGACGTGGAAACCGATCTCTCACCCTCCAGCCTGCTCGGCGAAGGCCAAATCGAAGCGGAACTGCTTTCCGTGGGAAAAATGAGCCTGAAACAGGGCGATCAAATCGTCCTGAATGTCCGCGAGGCAGAACTGCAATACACTGGGCTGCACCGCTGCGCGATTCCTTGGGACGTGCGGCAAACCGATGGAGAGCCGCACTCATTTTCCGTGGACAATACCATTAAATTCAAGCCGCCGAACCCCGACAATTTCCCTTGTCAGGAATACGCCGTCATCGACGAAAACAACCGCAGCATCGCAAACCTGGGCCGCACCGTTACCAGCGCCGACGGCACGGTCTCCATCAACCTGGGTACGGAAAAGCCGATGCGGGTCACCCTTGTGGAGACGGTCACTAAGCGCGGGAAGAAGACGGAGACGATTGACGGGACGGAATACCGCCGGATCAGCGTGGAGGGCAAAGTCGCGTGCTACAATGTGGGACAGAAATTCATTCGCCTGGACCTCGACCGCGCCATTTTTGGAGAAGTAACCGATGCTCCCCGCGCCAAGACCCGCAGGCTCGGGGACAGCGCCTACGCCCAGCAGCTCCGGTGGAAATTGTCCCTCGACAAAGGCCAGAAAAAAGAATTTACCTACCAGTACGACGCCTTGATCCCGAACCCGGAACCATGAAACACTACCGCGGAATCGGTCTCATGTCGGGCACTTCGCTCGACGGCGTGGACCTCGCCTACTGCGAATTCACCCCGGAAGACCGCCACTGGCGTTTTGACCTGCTGACTGCCGAAACCATTCCTTACGACGAGCAGTGGTACGCCCGCTTGCGGTGCCTGGACGAGCAGTCGGCCGAGGTATTTGCCAAAACCCACGTCTACTACGGGCACTACCTCGGGCGCATCGTCGCGGACTTTATTGAGCGCAACGAGCTCAAGCCTCACTTTGTGGCCTCACACGGGCACACGATTTTTCACCAGCCGGGTAAAAATTTTACGACGCAGATCGGTGACGGAGAGTCCATGGCCGCTTACCTCAACTGCCCCTTGGTCACCAATTTTCGAAATAAAGACGTGGCGCTGAAGGGACAGGGAGCGCCGCTGGTCCCATTTGGGGAGCATTTGTTGTTTCCCGAACACAAGCTGTTCCTCAATCTGGGGGGCATCGCCAATCTGAGCTACGGCAAGCTGGCCTTTGACGTCACCGTTTGCAACATGGCCCTGAACTGGCTCACCAATAGCTTGCCCGAACCGCTCCCCTTCGATGCCGAGGGGGGGCGAGCCCGCAGCGGTGAACTGGACGGTGAGCTCTACGAAGCGCTGGAAAAGTTGGCCTACTTCCAGCTTCCGCCCCCCAAAAGCCTCGGCGCCGAGTGGTTCAACCAGGAAGTGCTGCCCTTGATTGCAAATCCGGAAATTCCGGTCGCCAACCGGCTCCACACCTGTGTGTACCACATCGTGAGCCGGATCACCGATGCCCTGCGCCGGCTCAAGTTGAAGCAGCGCCCGATGATCGTCACCGGGGGCGGAGCGCACAACACCTTTCTCATGGAGGAACTGCAAAAATCGGTGGCCGCGCACGAAATCGATTTGAAAACCTTGCAAAAGTCAGTGGTCGATTACAAAGAAGCACTTATCTTCGCTTTGTTGGGCCTGCATACGCTGCTGGGACGTCCGAACATCTTTGCATCGGTGACCGGCGCCCGCCTCGACAACCTGGGGGGCAGCATTCATCTACCGCCCTCCGGTTACCGCATTTCAGTGCTCGAGTAGAACATGCAAGACAAAAAATGGATCCCGCTTTACCTATTGGCCACGCTGGTCGTGGAGGTGATTCTGGGGTCGGCGATTTTGCGTTTGTCGGTCGGGCTTACCCCGGAACATGCACTTCTGCCGGACAACCATGCGCTGCCGTTCACCCGGCCGATCTTGGTAGAAATCAATCCCTCATTTTGGTATCTGTTTCTGGCGTTTAACAGTCTGATCTTGCCGCTGATTGTGCTGACGATTTCCCGGAAGGATGGGGCCATCGGGCGTGACCTTGCAACCCGGCCGGCGGCCAAAATCCACAAGGCGATTTTTCAGTATCCCCTTGGGGTGTTCATGGCGATGGGATTTTGCATGCCTTCACTGGCGGGGGATCCCCTGGACGCAGGGCTGCTGGTCGGAGTCATGGCGGGGCTGACGCCGGTGTTCCTGGTGATCATCGTCACCGTCTTTTTGGGGCGGACGTTTCAGCCGGTGCTGGACACCCTTTACCGAGGGCTGTATCACCCGGTGGGGAAAGTGCTGCTCGCGGTGGCGGTGCTGTTTTACCTGTTGATGGCGATTGTGGTCATGGTCACGCTGCGGGTCCAGGTGGACGGCCACGTGCCACTCGTGCTCGGGACATTTCTCCTGGCCTATCTCCCGATGCGGATCTATCTGCATTACTGGGGGCGCGGATCGATCGCGGGTCTGGTGCTGGTAGTCGCAGGCATGGTGTTCCAGCAGATGGTGCTTTGGGGGTAAATCCGTTCAGCATTTGCGACGCTTCCTTCGCCCACTTTCATTTTCCCTTCCGCCTTTTTTCGCATATTGCCGCTTATGTCACCTACGCTCATCCTTTCCATCATCGGAGGGTACTTTGGCCTGCTGTTCGTCGTGTCCCTGATCACGGGACGCAACGCCGATGAAGCCACTTTTTTTCGCGGGAACAAGGCCTCGCCTTGGTACCTGGTCGCCTTCGGGATGATCGGGGCCTCGCTTTCTGGAGTGACCTTTATTTCGGTGCCCGGTTGGGTGGGGACGCAGCAATTTGCCTACATGCAGATGGTATTTGGCTATCTGGCGGGCTACATCGTGATTTCGCGGGTGCTCATGCCGATGTACTACCGCATGAATCTGACCTCGATTTACGGCTACCTGGAGGAACGTTATGGGCTGGCTGCTTACCGCACCGGCGCAGTGTTCTTTCTGCTCTCGCGGGTGATCGGAGCGGCATTTCGCTTGTACCTGGTGGCCTTGGTCCTGGACCTGTTTGTGATCGATGCGCTGGCGGTGGAATGGGGTTATCCGGATGGGGCACCCTTCTGGCTGACGGTTGCGGTTTCCATCCTGCTCATCTGGGTCTACACCTTCCGGGGGGGCATCAAAACGGTGGTCTGGACGGACACGCTGCAAACGCTGGCGATGCTGCTGGCGGTCGGATTTGCGGTCTGGGCAATCAAGGAGGAGATGGGCCTCAGCTTAGGGGAAATGGTCCAAACGGTTACTGACAGTGAGTATTCGTCCATCTTTGTTTGGGACTGGGCAAATGTCCGCTTCTTTCCCAAACAGTTCCTCTCCGGGATGTTCATCGCCATCGTGATGACGGGTTTGGATCAAGACATGATGCAAAAAAATCTCACCTGCAAGACGCTCAAGGATGCCCAGAAGAACATGGAAACCTTCAGTGTGGTCCTGATTTTTGTGAATCTGGTCTTTCTTACACTCGGCGCCCTGCTGTACATCTACGGCACACAGCAGGGCCTGGTGAGCATGGAAGGGGATACGTTCATGACGCTCTCCAGCAGTGGGGAAATGGTCAAGAGTGGGACGGACATACTGTTCCCGTATTTGGCCTTGAATCACCTGCCGACGGCGATTGGGGTGCTGTTTGTATTGGGTTTGATTGCGGCGGCCTATTCGAGTGCGGACTCGGCCTTGACTGCACTGACGACTTCTTTTTGTGTGGACATCCTGGACTTCGAAAAGAAAGCTCCCGATGCCGGTCGTCGGCGCACCCGCAACCTGGTTCACGTAGGCTTTTCGGTACTGCTGTTCTTCGTGATTTTGACGTTTTACGCAATCAACAACGAGGCAGTCATCGCGGCGATTTTCACCGCGGCGGGCTATACCTACGGGCCGTTGCTGGGGCTGTACGCCTTCGGGCTGTTTACGAAAATGCGTCCCGCTGACCGCCTGATTCCGGTCGTCTGTATTGCCTCTCCGATTCTGAGCTATCTTCTGAATCTGTTGGTGGGGGGCTGGTTTGGCTTTGCGATCCTGCTGGTCAATGGTGGGGTGACGTTTGTGGGCTTGTGGCTGTTGGCGGTGCTGGGGCGAGAAGAATTGTAACCGCTTTTCGATACCTTTGTTACTGAGAAAGCGGAAATCTACGATGAGAGTAAACATTACGAATGCCGTAAAACAATTTTCTCCTGACCCTGCATTGGAACAAGTTTACTTTGAAGCCGTTGCCAACGCAATTGATGCTGGGGCATCCAATATTGAGATCAAGATCAACCTGACTTCCTTTCAAGCTTCGGAAAGTCTAGAGATTATCATCACAGATGATGGAGCCGGATTTACCGACGACCGTTTTGAAAAGTTTGCCCGACTGCTCGAAAATGAAGATCAACTGCACAAAGGACTGGGCCGGCTCGTTTATCTGCATTATTTCAAAGAAGTAGAAGTCGAAAGCCAGTTTAACCGCACCTTCAGGCAGTTCACGTTTTCCGATAATTTCGACGGTGAGAAGGTGGATCAAGGCGTAACCAACAAGGTGGAGAGTTCAACGGCCCTTTCCTTCAAGGGATACCGCAAATCAAAGATTAAATCTTATGATTACGTGCGGGCCAGGACCATCAAAGATAAATTGATTCTTCACTTTTTCCCGCAGTTCCACAGCCGAAAGATCGCCGGTGATCAATTGCGACTGGCCATTGAGGTGTTGGTTGAGGAGCCAGCATGGGACTATGATTTCAGCAGCGACAAAATCGAATTTGAGGTCAGCGAGATGCCGGACCTCGAAAAAGCCGAAATTGATGCACGAGTCCTGGACCTGTACCAGGAGTTTGTGTTGTACTATTCTGTACGAGCCAACGAATTAAAGCCCGAACCGATTACTTCAATCATCGCAGATGGTAGAACTATCCCGATTGATATTTTGAAGGGAGAGTCGCTACCCGGTCAGTACGAAGCGATATTCTTGCTTTACTCGGAATATTTCAATGGCAAAGCAAATCCGTCTCGGCAAAAATTAGACTTGCCAGATCATGAGATGCAGACTTTGCGGAGGCTGCTCACTGCGAAGGTGGGAGAAATTTTACAAACAAAATTGCCGGAGATTGCAGAGAGAAATGAACAGGTACGAAATGGTTTGAGCCAGAGGTATCCTCACCTGGTCGGCTACTTTCCCAACCAATCGATCGCCCTTATTGACCGCAAAAAAGCGATTGAACATGCTCAAAAACGCTTCTTTGCGGATCAACGAAAAATCTTGGATGCGGAGACCCTTGACGACAAATCGTTTGAAAAGTCACTGGAGATTTCCTCACGGACATTGACCGAATATGTCCTCTACCGGCAAAAAATTATTGAGCGCTTGCGAGCACTCACCATCGAAAACAAAGAAAGGGACTTCCACGATCTTTTTGCGCGCATGCAACGTGCTTTTCAGGGCGAAAACCTAATGGAAGACCTGTATACCAATAATGTCTGGCTGTTTGACGATAAGTACATGTCGTACCGGGTCGTGCTCAGCGATAAGCGGATGTCAGAACTGCTCAAACACATTGTGCTGGATGGTGAATCAACCGGCGATGACGAAAACCGTCCGGATATTTCGCTGGTATTTTCGGGGGATCCCGAGAGCGAGGATGCGAAAGTTGATGTCGTTGTTGTTGAAATCAAGAAGCAAGGGCTCCCTCTGGCCCAGCGTCAAGCGGTATTTACGCAACTCCAACAGCGGGCTCGTAAGCTACTGCGCTACTTTCCGAATCGCATCAATCGGGTTTGGTTTTATGGAGTGATCGATTTTGACGACGAAATTATTGTGTCTCTCCTGGACAATGGTTTCAGCGAGCTTTTCTCAAAAGACAAAGTGTTTTATCAAGAGCAATCCGTAAGACCATTTGCCGACAAGAGAGATTTTACGGTTCCGGCAAGCTTCTACATGATCTCCTTTGCCGCGCTGATTAAAGATGCTGACGCCCGCAACGCGACATTCCTCCAAATCCTCAAGCAGGGAATGAAAAAGTATGACAATTCCCGTTAAAAACGATTGTTGGGAATTCAAAAATCATTGGTTTACCAAGTATTCCTGCTCGGATAACCCCAATAACCCCCCTAAATAGGACCGCTTCATAAGCGAACGTTGCTTTTCGATTTTCAAGCCCAAATTCCTATCTTTAACCGTCTGAAAAACCGTTTTCAACGTGGCTTCCCGAACAATTTGAGCGGAACATCGTTCATTCAACACAGAAACCACTCGATTACGGCTACCACAATCACTATGATTCAAGCGGGAGAATTACTCAGTCAGGTCCAGTATCCCGAAGACCTGAAGAAGTTGAAGCCGGAACAGTTGTTCCAGTTTTGCGAAGAATTGCGCGACTACCTCATTGAGCACGGATCGCGTTTTGGTGGTCACTTCGGGGCCAGCCTCGGGGTCGTCGAAATCACCACAGCATTGCATTACGTTTTCAATACGCCTTACGATCAAATCGTGTGGGACGTCGGTCACCAGGCTTACGGTCACAAGATCATTACCGGGCGGCGGGAACGATTCAGCAGCAATCGGATTTACAAAGGGATCTCGGGGTTTCCCAAGCGGACCGAGTCGGAGTACGATACCTTCGGAGTAGGCCATTCTTCTACCTCAATCGGCGCGGGCCTCGGGATGGCGGTCGCCAGCAAGTACAAAGGGGAAACTGACCGCAATGTCGTGGCCGTGATCGGAGATGGGGCCATGACTGGGGGACAAGCATTTGAAGCGCTCAACCACGCCGGCTGGGAAAATGCCAACTTCACGGTTATCCTGAACGATAACTGCATGTCCATCGACCCGAATGTCGGGGCATTGAAAGAATATTTGACCGACATCACGACGTCCCGGACCTACAACAAATTCCGGGACGAGGCGTGGAAGTTGCTCGGGAAAATGAGCAAGTTTGGTCCGAATGCGCAAAAAATTGCTTCCCGGGTTGAGGATCTTTTTACCGCCCAGGCCACCAAGCCGGGCATGCTGTTTGAGTCGTTTAAATTCCGCTATTTCGGCCCCATCGACGGACACGACGTGAACCATTTGGTGCGCATCCTCGATGATCTAAAACAAATTCCCGGACCCAAAATTCTCCACTGCGTTACCGTCAAGGGAAAAGGATTCGAGCACGCCGAAAAAGACCAAACAAAGTGGCACGCCCAATCGGCGCCTTTTGACCGCAACACGGGAGCTTCCCTTGCCGTGAAGGTGAGTGAGCCCCAACCCCAGAAATACCAGCACGTATTCGGCAAGACGATCATCGAGCTGGCCCAGCAGAATGAAAAAATCATGGGGATCACCCCGGCCATGCCTTCGGGTTGCAGCCTGAACATGATGCTGGCCGAGATGCCTGACCGCGCCTTTGACGTGGGCATCGCCGAACAGCACGCAGTGACCTTCTCCGCCGGGTTGGCCACCCAGGGTTTGCGTCCCTTCTGCAACATCTATTCGACCTTCATGCAGCGCGCCTACGATCAGGTCGTCCACGATGTTGCCATCCAGAGCCTACCCGTGATTTTCTGCCTCGACCGGGGCGGATTGGTCGGCGCGGATGGACCGACCCACCACGGCGCATTTGACCTCGCCTATTTTCGGTGCATCCCCAACATGGTTGTGGCCGCGCCCATGAATGAGCACGAGTTGCGCAACATGATGTACACGGCCCAACTCGACGAAATCAAACAGCCATTTTCCATCCGCTACCCCCGCGGCAAGGGAGTCCTGGTCGATTGGGAGAACAAAATGGAGCGCATGGAGATCGGCACCGGCCGCATCATCAACGAAGGCGAAGACGTTGCGGTCCTTAGTATCGGACACCACGGCAACATCGTCCAAGAAGCCATCACCGAATTGAATCTCCGGGAAGTGTACCCGGCGCATTACGACATGCGTTTCGTGAAGCCGCTCGATGAAGTCCTGCTGCACGAGATATTCCGCAAGTTTGACCGTGTCATCACCGTCGAAGACGGCTGTATCCAAGGCGGCTTCGGATCGGCGGTGATTGAGTTCATGGCCGAACACGGCTACGCTGCCCGGGTCAAGCGACTCGGTGTACCGGACAAGTTCATCGAACACGGTACCCAACGGCAACTCTACGATGAGTGCGGCTACGGCAAGGACGGTATCATGGACACGGTCCTGAGCCTAGTGGGCGAAAAGGTACACGCTTAAACCCGAACAATACATCCCGGTGGCCCGGCCCCGGGGATCAAATCGATAGAAAGAGGGAGCTCAGGCTCCCTTTTTTGCGTTTGATTTACATCGCTTCCCTAGCGGTTGATTTCCCGATTTTCCGTCTAAATCGGTTTGGAAATTTTCCCTGAGACAAGACATCGCGCCTTCTTACATGCGCGCAACCAGCGCCCTCGCAGTGCGTATACTCCGGTAAGTGCATCGAGAAATAAGTACCCACGCCCAATTTTTCATTGACCCCAAATTAAGAATAGAACATGCGTTGTCCTGTTTGTCAAGGCACCGGCTCAAGCGCCATCCCGCACATTCCTGCTCCTCGGAGCAGCTGGCCCTTTAAGATTTACTTCTCAAGTGAGAGTGAATGCGGTGAATGTGAGGGAAGGGGCACGGTCGAAAACAATGCCTTGGCGCAGGACGATTCAACCATACTGGTAGATCTGCGCGAATACCTGGGTACGATCACTGCTTATCACATCGGAAACGGTGCGGCGAGCATGCTGCTGGACGGCGCGCTGCGCAGCGGAGATCGGATCATCGTCGTAGATGACAACGGAATGCACGAACTGGAAGTCCAGTGGATGCAGTGGGGCAAAGCCTGGATCCAACTGGCTTTGCGCGGATGGATGGTGACATTCCCGAGCGGGGTCCGGCTACAAGCCGGCGCCCGGGTCTACCGAGCGGCGTAAATTGAGATGATAGAGGACGAGTAGGAGCCAGTCCGGGAAATTCCCGGGCTGGCTCCCTTATTGAGTAAAAAATCCGAGGGACGCTTTTTCGGCTTGCTCGACGAATCAGACGCGATAATATCCGATTTTCCCCCGATCTGCCAGGGACAATCGGCCAATTTTGTACATGTTTGGGCGACAATCGGAAGATAGATTGTCGGTGATATCCAACTTTATCCGCCCGTGGGAACCGGCTACTCCGGCCGGCATTGTGCCCCACCGCGGCCCAAAACTTGTCCTATGCACCACCCTCGTCCCAAGATTCTCCTTCTGGGAGAATTTCGCTATGGCACCGGATTTGACCGGGTTGCCCGCCATCTGATCCGCGCGGCAAACCCCGATTTTGAGGTCCACATGTACGCGCTCGGCTACGCGGGCGAACCCGCCTACGTAGCGCCGGGCGTCCACCTGCATCCCGCTAAATCCACCCGGCGGGACCGCCACGGCGCCTACGCCCTTGCCCACCTCGCCAATGAAATCCAGCCGCAACTCTTATTTGTCTTTTACGATCTGACTTTCCTGCGCTTCCAACTGGAAGGCCTGCGCCTGTTTCGCAACCGGATTCCCATCATTGCCTATCCCGCCCTGGACGGGCACATCTACAAGCGCCGCAAGCTGATTTCCACGCTCAAACCCCTGCACACCTGCGTGTGGTTTACCGAATTTGCCCGTGACCAAGTGCGGCAAGCCCTGACCGAGCAGCCCAGCCTTTTGAGCCGGCCCCTCCGGCAAACGGTGATTCCCCACGGGGTCGACACCACGGCGTTCCATCCGCTGGCTTCCACCCGATTTGCGTCCCGCGCCCAAGCCCGGTCGGAAGTATTTCCCGATCTCCCCGACCGCGATTTGGCTTTCATTGTGATGAATGGCAATCGCCCACACGCCCGCAAACGGCACGATCTGACCCTGGCCGCTTTTGCCCAATTTGCCGCCGGCAAGCCGGAAAATGTCTACCTCTACCTGCACTTGTCCTCCGGCAATGCCACAAGCCGGGAGCAATTTCGGAAACAGGCCCAAAAACTCGGTATCGGAGACCGCTTGCTCATGGGGCCGCCCCGGGAAGCGGGACCCGTGGACGACCGCCGACTGAACCACTATTACAACGCCACTGATGTCGGGATCAATACGACCACCGGCGAAGGTTGGGGCCTGGTCAGTTGCGAGCATGGCGCCGCGGGGGTTCCCCAAATTGTTCCGCGCCACAGCTCCCACCCCGAAATCTGGGCCGATGCCGCCCTCTACCTGGAGCCGGGTTCATATGCCGGCGACAATACCCAGAGCGTTTGGCAAGCCGGTCCCATCGATCCCGCCGCGGCGGTAGTCCACCTCGAACGCCTCTACCGCGATGTCGATTTCCGGCATACCTGGGGCACTCGGGCGGAGGCGCGCATGCGCGATCCCTACTTCGGGTGGGACACCATCGAAGCGACCTGGCGCGAATTGCTGCACGCCGTGCTCATGCCACAGCCAAGTATTTTTATTCACCCATAAATATTTTGACATGAGTAGAATTGATGCGTACATCTCCAAACTGATGGGGAGCGACGAGGAATTGCAGAAATTCCTGATTGACCCGATCCGCCACGCCCAGGACGACAATGGGCTCACCAAAGGCGAGCGTTCGGTGATCCGGCGGGTCCTGGCCGGGATCAGCCACAATGCGACCAATGGCATGTCGCTGCACCGCTCCCTGAATTCCTACCGCCGGTCCTTGCGCCTACTGCAAAACGTACTGCACGTACATTCGGGTTCCGTACTGGCGAATCACGTGAACGCCCAGGCCGGAGATGGCACCACAACCTTTACGGTAAAAGTCTATTTTGGTCCGTATTTTGGAAATCCGGGTTTTTTGCCCTATGCCACGTATATCGTCGGTACCGCGACCTTGAGTACCGGTAGCTATACGATTTCTGAGGTCATGCAAAATGTCCCGAACTGGTATACCCAACTGGATACCCAAGCCACGCTTTCCTACAACGATGGTCCGGTTATTACTGAGTTTACCGTCAATTTCGGCGCCGGGGATGTTACCTACACCGCCGTTCCCGGGGACCCAAAGACTTCGACGGCTCCATTTTGGTTTTATTCCGTGGACGGTACCGCACTGGATCCGGCCACTGGTTACACTTCTATCAATCCCATGGCCCAATATGGGCACGAGGCGTACAGCTACCAGAATTTCTCGGTGGATGCCGATAACGATACCATTTTCTGGCAGTGTATCGCGCCTGGAACCAATTACGGTTTCCAGTCCTGCGCTCACGAGACCTTCAATTCCTAAACCAATCGATCCGCATCGGTTGCGTACCCTTTGACGAAGCCGCAGCTCCCCCGGGGCTGCGGGTTTTTTCGTACCTTGAAACATGCCCGAAGCCGCCATCGACCTTGCCGCCCTCCGCCAGGGCTTGCGCACCAAAGTCGCCGCGAAAGCCGAGTTTAGCGAAGCGGAATGGCAGGATTTTTCCGCGCCTTGGCGACCGGTTCACTGCGAAAAAGAGCAGCACCTCATCCGCCCGGGACAGGTCGAAAACTGGTTTTATTACATCCAACACGGTGTCACCCGGGGCTATTTTCTGCACCGTGGCCAGGACAAGTCGGTGGGATTTGCCTACCACGGCGACTTCCTGAGTGCGATTGATTCCTGGATTTCCCGGGCGCCGACCGCGTTTTACCTGCAATGCCTCAGCCCAGTCACCGGTCTGCGCATCCACTACGATGACCTGCAAGCCCTGTACGACCGCCACAAATTTGCCGAACGCTGGGGCCGGCGGCTCATGGAGGAAATCCTGTGGGGATTGGGGATGCGGGAAATTTCGGTCCTGGCCTATTCTGCCGATGAACGCTACGAGCGGCTGATGAACAACGCCCCGCACATTCTCCAATTTGTCCCGCAGAAGCACTTGGCCAGCTATTTGGGCATGACCGCGGAAACCTTCAGCCGCATCCGCAAGAAGCGCAGCCGATCTTGATGTAAATCAATCCGGAAACCGATCCATTTTCCTTTCTTTATCGGGTATCACTTACACCTCGATTATGAACGCCTCCACCCTCCTTCAGCAACAATCTGAGCTCGTCCAGGCGCAGCTTCACACCCTTGATCAACTGACCCGCGACCTCACACCCGCGCAACTTGCCTGGCAGCCGGCGCCGGGGAAATGGTCCATCCTCGAATGCATCGAACACCTGAACCTCGCGATGGCGCCTTATCTCCGGGAAATGAACACTGTCCTGCCTACGGCTCCGCAAGGTTCCGTCCCGACTTTCCGCTCCGGATTCTGGGGCAAGCGCCTCCCCAAAATGTTTCAACCCAAGTCGACCGGTCGCATCAAATGGAAAATGAAAACCATGGCGCGTTTCCAGCCCCAGGTTTCGCCGGAAGACCACGCACGCGTCCTGACCGATTTCCGCGCCCAAGTCGCCCAACTCAGCGGCTTCATCGCCGACGCGGAAAAACTCGACCTGAACCGGGCGCGGATCGTGAGTGCCATCGGATCCTGGCTCAAATTTCGCCTGGGCGATGCCTTCCGCTTCGTGACCGCCCACAATGCACGCCACCTTCAGCAAGCCCAGGGAGTCCGGGAAATGATGGAAAGTTCAGCGGCAAAGGGACACGATGCCCCGCTGGCCGCTTCCTTGTGATCAATAGCAACTCTGTTCCACTGCTTCGTAGGTACATTTGCGGCAGAATTCAGTTTTGCCCGTTTCGTGATTTTGTTCGGAAAGAAACCGATACACTTCAATGTCGCGGATCTGCTCGCGGATGAGGTCGCGCGTGTACAGTTCGCCCGGGAAGAGAAATACCAGGCCGATCACAAACGCGGGCAAATAATGCAGACGCGACTGCTTTTGGGGCGCCAGGACCGTTTGAATGCGGGATTTAAGGCGGCTGCCTTTAAAGAAATGGACCGGAGCAAAGCGCCGTTCGCTTTTTACGGTAAGCAGCAATTGGGCGTACTGCTTGCGGTTGCCGTAACGCCGCGCTGCGAACTCGTCGGCCATGTATTCGCTCAACAGCTCTAAATCCCGCGCAAACCAGTAGTACACCGGATTCAGCAACCAGATCGATTGCAGCAAGCCGAAAAACAGCTTTTCCGCGGTATTGAACTGGCGAATATGCGCGTGCTCGTGCCAAAGGATTGCCTGCCGGGCGGCTGGGTCCAGGGCGTCGAGGGAGTCGTGCCAGAAGATGTATTTGCTGCCCAAGCGCAAGGAACCGGCGGTCAATCGGGGCACACCCCGCACCAACCAAAGCGTGTGTCCATCCACTTCGATGCGTTCGCGCCGGTGGCGCCGCGTCACGCGCAGGAGCCGTCCCAGCCCCAGGAGGAGCCGCAGAAGAACGAACAGCGTCACGCCCGCTTGCAGCCAGGCAATCGCTGTCCGGTTGGCGAGCAACCAATCGTACACCCGACTGGCTTGATAGAGCAGGACATCGCCCGCGTGGGGCTGGGCACAATGGCAGAAATCATTGATGCTTTCCGTGCCAACGGGAATCGGTGCGATCACCGTTCCGGCGGCGGAGGCGGTATGCAAGGCCTCCGGCGAATGGGTCTGAAAGAAGGGCGGTGTCAACGGCGCCAATAAACTGATCACCAGAATCAACCAGATCATCCCCCGGCGCGCTTTGGCGCCCGGATTCGTCTGCCGGAAACCCAGATACACCAAGCCACCGACCCAAGACAGCAAGATGGTGGAGAGTACGTAGGTGATAAAACTCATTCGGTGTCGTCGATCAATTTCCGGATCTCGCCCAGTTCTTCATCCGAGATTTCCTCGTTGTCGACCAGGGAGGAAACCATGCTGGTAACGGAGCCCGAGAATACATTTTTCAAAACGTTTTTCAGGAAGCGTTTCTGATATACTTGCCGTTCTATCTTGGGAAAATACCGGTGCGACCGGCCAAATGCTTCATGACCGACATAGCCTTTCTCTTGCAGTATGCGCACGACCGTAGAAACGGTGTTGTAGGCCGGGACAGGGGTCTCGGACCACTGCTCAATGAGTTCTTTGACAAATGCCTTTTCCCGATCCCAAAGCAGATTCATAACCTTGAGTTCCAGTCCGGTCAGCATCTTATTCTGGTTTTGCTTCATGCGCACGGTGGTTATAACTAAAGTTTTAATTAACAATGTGATTGGCAAAAATCAAAATGTGCCGGGAGGAGCCAGATCAAGCACCGTTGAGGAACCGATTAAATTTAAAGGCCGCTCAGAGGCGGTTTAAATTTAATTCTGCGATTTTGCTTAGGGCATCTTTTTCCGCCCCTCTTTAGCTATTTTCTCGCTCATAGCCCGGGCTATGGACTCCAAAATGAGCTTCGGTGGACGAAAAAATCTGTGATAACAAATTTCACAAATCAATTTTAAACCATTGCTAATTCTACTTTCTTAGCTAAAAAAACACCAATCCGTCTTCGCCAACGCGCCAGGGCGCAGTTAGTAGATCGCGATGGACAAGTAGCGATCTTGGGCGGTTCCGCGTTGAGCCGGAAAAGCAGCCCCGCTCAAGATCACTGCGTATTCCTCGCGATTTTTTCCTTGCTCCGGTGTCGCGGGTCGCGAAGACACAGATGAGGAAGATTGGGCAGAAATGCAAACCCGACAAAGTAGAACTAAACTCCTCCGCAGAATGTGATAAATTGCGTCTCCAAAATCTTCAATTCACGCCGCCATGGATCTTACCCCGGAACACAAAGCTTACCTTGACAAAAGTGTACTGTGCTGGCTAGCTACGGTTTCGGCGGATGGCATCCCCAATGTCTCTCCCAAGGAGATATTCACCCATTGGGGATCGGACAAGGTCATTGTGGCCAACATTGCCTCGCCCCAAACGGTGCGCAACCTGCGGCACACCCCCAATGTCTGCCTCAGTTTCATCGATGTTTTGGTGCAAAAAGGATTTCAGATCAAGGGGACGGCGTGCATCCGGGAGAAAAAAGATCCTAGCTACCCGGAAATGGAAACCAAATTGCTGCAGATGACCGGGGGTGCCTTCCCTTTTGGTACGATCACTGAAATCACAGTCACCCAGGCCAAACCGATTCTCGCCCCCAGGTATGTCCTCTATCCGGAGACAACTGAGGCCGACCAGATCGAACGGGCGCGGGAAGCCTACGGCTTGTGAACGGTAGTGCAGACCAGTCCAATGGTTGCGCGCTTAGAGGCAGTTTAAATTTCAACCTGCGATTTTGCGATGGCATCTTTTTCCGCCCCTCTTCCGCTATTTTCTCGCCCCTAGCTTTGGCTATGGACTCCAAAATGAGCTTCGATGGACAAAAAAATCTGCGATAACAAATTTAAACAGCCTTTTACCTTCATTCAATGCTTAACTACACCATCCAACCAGGTCAACGCACTCAGCGGACCATTATTCGATTATGATTCTGGCATTTTGCACCTGTCCTGCCTGATCGGTCAGGCGGAGAAAATAGATGCCCGGTCGCAGCATGCTGACCTCAAAGACCACTTCGCCCGTCCCCAGATTCCGACTTTCCCGGACCAGCTTTCCCGTGAGGGAAAACAATGCGCTTTCCGCAATAGTGCCTCCATGGAGAGAAACCCTCAGCTGGGAATGGGCCGGATTGGGATAGACTACCATCTTCGGAATCCTGGATGGGAGATCCCGTTCGGTCGTGGAGGTGCAGCCATTCGTAAGGTGGCGAAGCAGAAAATCATCCGGCGTTTCGCCCTGGGTGGTATTGATGCCCAGGGCGGGGATGTCGGCCTTGACTTCGGGAAGATTGGCTTGTAAGGCTGCCTCATGAATGGCTTTTCCGTGCAATGAGTGGTGGTACAGGTCTTGCGAAGGGTAGACCGCGCCGGAATAATTGCTAAAGTAGATTGGCGGATCGTCGCTGGACAGGTGGTAGAGCATGTCGATATCTTCACGGTATTGGATCAGCAGCGGATCGTGCAGCAAATGGTAATTCGAGTCGAGCCCCCCGTAGAAACTGGAATAAAGGGGAAAGCCCAACAGGTCCACGATGCTGTCAATGGTGAAGTCGGTGCCCTGACCATCGTAGTTGTCGTAAACCAACGATTCCCACTTGTAGATATCGTAGGTGGATTGGGAGGCCCACATTTCGACGGCACATACCCGAGTGGAAGTCTGCAATACCGGATCAGGGGAGCTTGGGTCGGCCATGTCAGGGTGCGTAGCCAGCCAAAGGGCGGTCCCGGCGCCCGCCGAGTTGCCGGACAGAACGATGTTCTGGGGATCGAGGTGAAGATCGCCCGCGTAATAGCGGATGAATTGCAGACCCCTTTTCGAGTCGCCCATACATTTTCGTACGCCGATAGTATCTCCCGATACAGTGTCGAGCAGGCGATAGCCAACACTGGCGTAAGCGATGCCCCGATCAAGGAAAAATTTCACTCTTGCCCGGCGATCTGGGTTGTTGAAGACCGTGCTGCGCGACCCTCCCGTAAATCCGCCTCCGTGGTAGTATACCACCAGGGGATAAGTACCGGTCGTATCCGGTAAAAACAGGTGAAAGGCCTGACGCGAAGGATCGATATTATCGTACCGAATGTCCGGGGCCACCACGGCATTGGGATTGGTGAGGTTAAAGTTTGCGGGAACCGGCACGTACTGCGGATTGACCTGGGCGTGGGCGAAAGAGTGGGTGACCAGCAGGGTCAACAGGCACCCATAGATTTTCATTGATTTCAGCATTGGGATGGACTTAGTGAGACCTACCGTAGGTGATAAACATTCTCCTTAGAAGATAGACTGGACATGGGGATCATGGTTTAATGGCAGTTTAAAATTGGTTTGTGAAATTTGCAAGCGCCGATTTTCTTTTCCATCGAAGCTCATTTTGGAGTCCATAGCAGAGCTAGGGGCGAGAGAATAGCTGCAGAGGGTCAGAAAAGGATGCCCTAGCAAAATCACCGAATTAAATTTAAACCGCCTTTTAACGGCCAGCAAAAAAATGCTGGAAATATTCGTCCCAATGCGGGATTGATGAAAAAGGTGCCCCTTAACTCTCCCGCGCACGCGCCCCAAGCGTCAGTCCACTACCTCACCGGTAATTTTGAGTACGGTCAAGGCCGGGTCAGTATTTGCGGTCACCGTGACCGTCTTGACAAAAGAACCCCGGTACTCGGGTTTGGGACTGAATTTTGCGGTGATGAAGCCCTCTTCGCCCGGCGCAATCGCCTCCTTCGTCCAATCCGGGGTAGTACAACTGCACGAAGGCTTAACTTGCTCGATGACCAACTCCTCGGAACCGGTATTGCGCAGCTTAAACGTGTGGGTGAAGTCCTCGGTGACCGACATTTCTCCAAAATCGAATTCAAGCTCGGCAAATTTAGCTTGGGTGAGCACCGGCGAGGTCGGCGGCTCTGCATCCGGAATATCATTGATTACCTGGACTGCCGGTGCAGTTTCAGACTGGTTCTGGGTTTTGACCGGAGGGTTACCGCAGGCGGTCAACATGACAAAGGCAAGCAAAGGCAAAAAGAAAAATAAGCGTTTCATAATTGGTGGTTAAATGGATTACAAGAATTTCTCCTCAATTATAAAACTAATTATATCGTTATACAACTATTTTAATAGTTTTAACTAATTTATTCGTTGTGGAATCCAATTGCAAAAAGAATCCGGACCCTCGCGGGCCCGGATTCAAAAGTTTTTTATCCGAAAAGATCAGCTTATTCCACAACGAAGCGTTGCAGGATTTGCTCATCTTCGGCGCTGATTTGCATGAGGTACATGCCTTTGGCGAAGCGGGTCATGTCGATTTCCTTCACGAATGAGCCTTGCTCTTCGATCTTGGATTCAAGGATGATTTGTCCGTTCATGTTCATGACGCGCATCTCGATTCCGGTGGTCGAGTTCAAGCCGGAGAATTCCAGGTTGAAGCGACCGTCGTTCGGATTCGGATAGAGGCTCACCAAGCCACCGGCTAGGCCTTGCTCGATGCCAACCGCCGTGATGACGAAGGTCGAATCCGTCGTGCCACAGCCATTCGTAACCGTCAGGGTCACCGTGTAGGTGCCCCCCGCCGCGTAAGTGTGCGTCGGGCTCTGCATCGTGGAGGTATTGTTGTCACCGAAGTTCCAGCTCCACTGCGTCGGCGTACCTGTCGACTGATCGGTAAACGCGTAAGTGAGGCCCTGACCACCCATCTGCATTTGCGAGAAGGCTGCCGTCGGCGTTACTCCTGTGCTGACGATGATCGTATCCGTTCCGGTACAACCATTGGTATCGGTCACCACTACGCTCACCGTACCGGCGGCGCTGATCGGCTCTGTCTGTCCCGTATTGGCCGAAGAAGACCATACGTAGCTAGAACCCGCGTTACCGGCATCCAGGGTGTCGGTCGCTCCGTCACAGAGCAGGACATCCGGACCGAGGTTCACGACCGGCGGAATGTTCAGCGTCAAGTTGATGGTATCGTCGGCGGTACAACCAAACGTATCCGAAACTTCAACCGAGTACGTACCACTCATCGTGACCGTAGAGGTCTGCGTGGTGTCCATATTCGACCAGTTGTAGAACGTAGCGTTCGTACCGGCATCCAAGGTGACTGAGTTGCCACACAGCGTCGTGTCGTTGCCCAGGTTCACGGAGACACCCGGCGAAGACAGGGCGGTTACCGGCACGCGGATGGTCGAGCAGCCAGCGTTGCCGTAGAACATGATCCCGTTCCAGTTCCGCGTGGTAAAGTTGCTGCCATTGAAGGCACCCGCACCCTTACCAATCCCTTCGAAGATCGTGATGTTAGCGTCCGAAGCCAGTACCGTACCGATCGAAGAACCATTGGTGTAGTTGACCGCGTTGGTGGTCGCGTTGATCTGCTGCATGTAGAAGCCGACCGTCTGACCCGCCGGAATCGTAGCGGCGAAGTTCAAATTGAGATTGGTCGGCTGGTCCGTACCCGCACTGGTAATACCGGTCGCGGTTCCAAGGAGAATCCAGTCATTGTTCTGATTCGTCTCGTTGCCCACAAAAGTACCGTTCGGACGCCAGTAAACTTGCACGTCTACCGTGGTACCGGTGTCGAAGTTACCCGCGAGATTGGTAATGGTCGTGGTATTGGTCGCCGTGACATTCCACATGTTGCCCCCGAAGCCGTTGTTGCTGTTGAAAGGCGTAGCGAGTTGGCCCAGGTCATCCCGGTACTCCAGGTAGTAAGTGTTCTGCGTAGCAATCGACGGTACCAGGAAGCTGTCGCTCATGGAAATCGGCACGGTATCCGTGGGGCTGGCAAACCAGTTGTAGGCTACACCCGAGTAGGGGAAGCCCACCAGGAAGGTCGTATCTACGCCACAACCGACACCCGCAATACCGACCGGCGGCGTCGAAACGAATTCAACCGTAACCGGCGGGAAGGTGTCGTTCGAAGCGTCTACATCGCCCGTGAGGCCCGTGAAACCGCTGAAGGTAAAGGTGCCCCCGTTGTAGGTATTCACTGTGCCCACGATGACGGTATCCGTCTCGTTGAAACTCAGGGTATCGAGGTAGGTAAAGTTCAGTGTACCGCCCCCACCGCCGGTGAAGTTCACCGTGATCGGGAAGTTGGTGGCATCGGTTTGGCCATTGCTGGAAATGATTACCGTAATGACCGTGCTGCTGTCACCACAACCGCCGTCCGGGCCGATGAAGCTTACGCCCACCACGTCATTGGTCAGCGGGGTGAATTCATCCGCTCCGATGTCTACGATCGTAGCCGCCGGGCGCACATCGCCGTCGATGTCCATCATTACCCCAACCGTATTGTCACCGACATCATTCGGCACGGCAGAAAGTACGTGCAGATCGCTCAGGCCACCCACGAAGACCGGATCACCCGAGACCGAGTTGAGATTGATCGTAGGGGATGCGGTCTGCCATGCACCCAAGGTAGCGTAACCTACGCCGCCGTCCTCGACTACGTTTGCGCTGTTGATCGCAAAGTACAGGTTGTAATCCCAGGTATTCATAGTAGCGGTAACCGCGTCGTCGGCTTCAACCGCAAAACTACCGTTCGAGTAGAAGATATTGTTGCGGACGTCCAGCAACGTAAAGTCATTGAACTGAGCCGCTTCGATGCCCCCAGAGGTGTTCGCAAAGGTGTTGTGGAAGATATCGGTGAGTTCGATGTCGTCAAATTCCACCGCGTGGTCACTAATCGAGGAGATCATGTTGTTCACGATTCGGCCCCGGCTGGTCGGCGTTGCGTCCAGCGTGAAGTTCATATCGTCCAGGTCCATCCCGATGTCCGGAACATCAAATGCTTCGTTGCCGGAAATGTCGAACATCTGGAAGTCATCAATCGAGATCCCATCGGCACCCGCATTGCGCAGGCCGATGATTTGGTTGTCGATGATCGCAATCGAATCTTGGTCATCTACAAAAATACCAAAGTCTTCGGCCGATTCGATCACGTTGTTGATGAAGCGGTTACCCACATTGCGGCCGGCACCCGCACCTTCAAAGTGAATCCCTTTCTCACCCCCGATGATGTGGTTGTTCGAAACCGTGGTCCAGAAAGCGTTTTGACCTTCACTGGCCGAGGAAGCAATCGTATTCGAAGCGCTTACCCCGATGACATCCACCAGACCTGTGCCCACGTCATCCATGACGATGTCGCAAGAATCAATCGTGTTGTAGGAAGCCGTATCCCGCAACTGGACCCCGTAAGCATCGGATACACCCAGGGCCTCGATGGTCATATTTTTGATCGTAGTGTAGTCGGTACCGTTCAGATAGATGGTCGGACCACTGCCACCGGAAATTGTGACCAGGCTCGGGCTGCCACCGTTGATGCACAGCGTCGCGGTCGAGTCAGTCCCCGGTACGTTATCCAAAATCAGCTCCTGCTGGTATACCCCTGGGTTAATATTGATAACCGTGTGGGAGTCGATTCCGCACTGGGAAAGCACTTCGCCCAGCGCGTAGATGTCCGGAATATCGGCTCCCGACCCCCCGCAAGTGTACGTGCCGCGCAGAGGAGCCGTACAACCGAAGTACGACGCCGTATCGTTGGTGATGTCGTCGTCCATCAACATGTTGGGCATGCTGGTCCAAGCAGTGATGGTGTACAGCGGGGTCGTGATATTGGCCGTACCGATGTTGATCCCTGATTGAGACTGGCCACTGATCAGAGAACCTGTGTAAGCAAATGTATTTGTCGCTCCCCCATTCAACTGCCAGTTGATGTTCGCATTGGTAATGGTATCAAAGCCAAAGTTTTCGATGGTGACTTCTACCGCATTGTTCCCCGGTGTTGTCGGCGAGATCGGCGCATCGATTGCCGTGGCACCGATATCGTTCGGGAAAATAAAGTAGAGCGAGAAGTCATCCAGCGCATTGTCCGAACCAAAACTGGTTCCGGTCACCCCGCGGAAGCGCAATTGAAAGGTGTCACCGATGTAAGCCGAGAGGTCATAAAACCCTTGCTGCCACTGGTCAATTCCAGGGACCGGCGTAGACAGCGTATCAATGGCCACCCAAGGCTGCGGATTACCACCGATCACCCGACGGGCCTGTAGGATGTTGATATTGATCTGGGCACCAAACTGGTGATACCAAAATTCGAATAGAATATTCGGCAAAGTGCTCGGAGCGTAAATTTCCTCGGAAACCAGATTGGCGGTATCAGTAATGCAACCGGAAGCTTCGATGTAGAGATAGCGGCCCCCTGATACACCAGGGTTGTGGTCCGCTCCGCCGTTGGCCGTCGGCCCCGTGTTGGAGGAACCCGTACCGTTGAGATCCGAGACCCAGTCGGCGTCGTCATCCGTCGTGTTGTCCCACTGGATGGCCGTAAGTACCTGGGCATTGCCGCATCCGGTCGGACCCTGGGGCAAGGCCTCCAGGTCCTCCGCATAGGGTATGGTTATCTGCGCCTGGGCAAAACCCACGCCGAAAACCATCAGTGTTAATAGCGTAAGAAGTTTTCTCATACTCAAATACATTTGTTGTATAGTGTTGCTTATACTCTCGTAAGTAGCTGGAAAATAGATTTTTATCGAAAAAAATCTGCAAGTTTTTATCTGCTCTGTCTATCGTTGATAAGGTTAAAAAAAATTTAGCCCATTGCTCTCAAGGTACCGGAGCATCGGGCAAACATTGCTCTTATTGCTTAATTACGTTGCGTTGCCAGCTGATTGAATTCACTTTCAATGTAAACAAATTTAAACAATTTATTTCATTGATTCCAACCGTATAACCGTTTAAACGAACGGATATACCGTTGAACAAGCCGTAGAAACCGTTCATTCAATTGTGCTCAACCATTTGTAAAGTTGGGGGAAACAAAACCGAAACATTCGTAAAACGGGCGTTTTAACGGGATTCTACGCGGTAATCCGTTGCGCGGAAATGATTTGTCTGGCGGCGGTAAACGAAGGTCCAAGTCGGCAACAGCGCCGTATTCTTACCACTCTCCATCTGATACCAACTCCGGCATCCTCCCATCTGCCAGACCGTCCGGGCCAGTTGGGCTTGAATTTTTTGGTTGTAATCCGCTTGAATTTCAGCGCGCACTTCCGCCCAGTCGCCCTCCACCGGCAATTGCCGCACGGCATCGAGTACGTAATTTGCCTGAGACTCAATGATGTGAATCAGTGAATTGTGCCCTAGCCCGCTGTTCGGTCCCGTGAGCAGAAACAAATTGGGAAATCCGTGCACCGTCGTTCCCAGGTATGCTTCTCCCCCCGAATCGGCCCACGCCTCATTCAGTACCCGGCCGGACCGGCCCACAATCCGAATCTGCGAGAGGTACTCCACCGCCTTGAATCCCGTCGCAAACACCAGGACATCCGCGGGATGGTGCTTCCCGTCCTGGGTCAATATGCCCTCGGCGGTGATCCGATCAATTCCGCTGGTCACCAGCCCCGCATTTTCCCGCGCCAACGCGGGGTAGTAATCATCCGACAGCAGCCCCCGCTTGCACCCGAGGCGGTAATCCGGCGTGAGCGCCCGCTGCAGATCCACGTCCGGAATCGACCGGCGCAGGTGCCGCCGCCCAATCCCCTCGGCCAGCCGACCGACAAATTTCAGGTCCCGAAACCCCAGAAACCGCGCCTCTGCTTTCCAATACAGCCAGTGCCGGTACAGGCGTCGCCAGGCCTCCCACTTCCGAAAGCGGCGCTTTTCCGCCGGCCGATAGGCCCGGTCGTAGCGCGGCAACACCCAAGGCGGCGTCCGTTGAAACAGGTTCAATTGCGCCACCTGGTCCACCACCGCCGGCACAATCTGCACCGCACTGGCCCCGGTACCAATGATCGCCAGCCGCTTGCCCCGCAATTCAACGCGGTGGTCCCAGCGCTGCGAATGAAATTTCGGCCCGGCAAAATCGGCCTTCCCCGCGATTTCCGGAACATTGGGCTGGCTCAGGCCCCCGGTTCCCGTCGCCAGGAAACGCGCGCGGTACACCTCCCCCGACCGCGTGCGCACTTCCCAGCGACCCGCACCTTCGTCCCAAACTGCGGCATCCACCCGGCGATTGAACCTAAAATGTGGTCCCAGCCCGAAATGTTTCGCACACGCTTTCAGATAAGCCTGAATCTCCGCGTGGCCCGAGTACTTGCGTGACCAATCCGGATTCGGGAAAAACGAAAAACAGTACAGGTGAGAGGGAATGTCGCAGGCGCATCCGGGATAGGTATTGTCCCGCCAGGTTCCGCCCAGCTCCGCCGCTGCTTCCAAAATCACCAAGTCCCCGTACCCGGCGGTCTTCAGACGAATCGCCAGACACAGTCCGGAGAATCCCGACCCGACAATCACGGTGTCGACCGTTTTTGCTTGCTGCATACCGGCAATTTAGAAGAAAGATTGCCCGAAGAAAAATGTACTCAATGCCCGGAATCGGCATCTGAACCGGGATCCGCCGGCGCGGAGACATTCGTTTGGAGTGCGGCCTTTGCGTAGGGCTTGCGCGCAATCGCTTCCGCCCGATCCGGATCCGTTTGCCGCCTGCGGTCGTAGTAGTCCACCGCATCCGAACAGTGTACAAAGACCGCATCCGGCCCCAGGACCTCGACCAAGCCACTGCGGAACAGGATGTCGCGCACCGGTCCGATTACACTCGCCAGCGCCAGGCTCACCCCGGCGTTGCGGTAGTCCCGGACCATTTCTTTGAGCATCTCCACCGCCGAACTGTCCATAAACGTGATGGATTCCGCATTGAGCACGATCAGCTTCAGCGCGGCGCCCTTTGAGCGGGCGAGTTGGTCGATTTTGTCCCGGAAAAAGCCGGCGTTCGCAAAATACATCTGGGCATCGAACCGCACCACCAGGACATCCGCTCGTTGTTCCGCGTCGGGAAAACGGTCTACGTTGCGGTAATACGGCGTACCGGCCAAGCGCCCGAGTTCGGCCACGTGGGGATAGGCACTCCGGTAAATCACCATGATCAGTGACAGGGCCACCCCAACCCCGATTCCCAACTCAATGCCCAGCACCAGCGTCGCCAGAAAAGTCGCCAGCAGCAGTCCCAAATCCACCCGATCCGTTTTCCAGAGGTGGCGCATCTCTTTGAAATCGATCAACCCAAAGACCGCCACCATGATCACCGATGCGAGGATGGCTTTGGGCAAATAATAGAACAGCGGCGTTAAAAACAGGAGGGTCAAGGCGATGAAGCCCGCACTGATGATCGAAGCCAGGCCGGTTTGGGCTCCGGCTTGGTCATTGACCGCAGTACGGGAAAAACCGCCCGTAGTGGGAAATGACCGAAACAGCGCGCCGCCGATATTGGCGAGGCCGAGACCGATCAATTCCTGGTTCGCGTCGATTTCGTAATCTTTGTGTTTGGCCTGAATGGCCTTCGCCACCGCGATTGATTCCATGAACCCCACCAAGCCAATCGTCAAGGCAATCGGCACCAGCGAAGCGAGGGCATCGCCGTCCACCGTGGGCAAGGTCGGCACCGGGAGACCGCTCGGTACTTCACCTACGATTTTCATTCCGCCTTCGGCCAGCCCCATTCCCACCACGGCCAGGATCCCCAACACCACCGCGACCAGGGGGCCGGGAATCTTTTTTAAGTAGCGCTTGATCAGCAAAATGACCCCAATGGCGATTCCCCCGAGGATCAAGGTCGGCAAGTGGATCTCCGCGATTTGCTCTCCGGCGGCGATCAGGATTTTGTGGATGTGGTGGCTGCGGGGAATGTCTACACCCAAAAGGTGCTTGAGTTGGCTCAGGCCAATGATCAACGCCGCCGCCGAAGTGAAACCGCTGATGACCGGGTGCGAGAGGAAATTGACCAGAAACCCGAGCCGAAATACTCCGAGCATAAATTGGAGCACCCCGACCATGAGCGCCAGTAAAATCGCCAATTCAATGAAGGTCTCGCTTCCGGTTTCGGCGAGCTTGCCTACCCCGGAAGAAATCAGCAGGGCCACCATCGCAACCGGTCCCACCGCGAGCTGTCGGGACGTGCCGAAAATCGCATACAAAATCAGAGGGATGATGGACGCGTACAGTCCGTAGATCGGGGGCATCCCGGCGAGCATGGCGTAGGCCATTCCCTGCGGAATCAGCATGACGCCCACCGTGAGTCCGGCGGTGACATCACCCCGGAATTGGCGGCGGTGGTAGCCGGGCAACCAGGAGAGCAACGGGATGTAGCGGCGTAAATTCATGCGGGAATACAAATATAGATTTATCCCGCAATTGTCCGGGCAATGAATGTTACCGCGCGGTCTTCGCTCGCGCTGGAGGGGACGATTGCCACATACGGGGAGTGCGGTAAACGGTACGGGTTGAAGGCACGGGAGATCGGGATCTTTCCCTCCGGATTGTTCTGAGCGGCGGTTTACATTTAATTCTGCGATTTTGCATGGCGTCTTTTTCCGCCCCTCTTCAGCAATCGACTCCAACATGGGCTTCGACGGACAAAAAAATCTGCGCTCGCAAATTTCAACAACCAAGTTTAAACCGCCTCTTGGTTTTTGATCAATGGTGATGGACAACTGCACGGGGAACGATTGCGGCTTATTCATCGCGATCTCCTCCTTCCTGGTCCCTCAACGGCCCGCCATCACCTTTACCATATCTATCCTAAATTGCGGGTGAAATATGCTGACGATTGAGCAATACATCCGGCGGCTTGCCCGCGTGCCCCACACCGAGGACCTCGAAAATCCGTACCGGGGCCGCAGTTGGGCGGCCCGGCTACGGCGGAGTAACCTCGAACTGTATTTCCGGCAGATGCACGCCCTTCACCCAACTGTACTTTTGCTCGGGGAAGCCCCCGGTTACAAAGGTTGTGGCCGTACCGGGATCCCCTTCACCAGCGAGCGGACCCTGGGACAGGAACCGTTTTTTCGGGACAGTGGCTATGCGGTCCTCGGGACATTGGGCCAGCCCCAATCTGAGCAATCCGGCGACATCGTATGGGGCGCCCTCACCCAATGGGAGAAAAAACCGCTGATCTGGAACATTTACCCGTTTCATCCCCACCGGCCGGGCAACCGCAATTCCAACCGCGCGCCCCGCGCCCCAGAACTGGACGCGGGGCGGGGTCACTTGGAGAATCTTTTGCGGCTGTTCCCCATTCAGCGGATCGCCGCGATTGGGCGCAAAGCGGAAAGTAAATTGGGAGAACTGACCTTGCCGTACGGTTATGTGCGCCACCCCTCTTACGGTGGAAAATCGGAATTTCTGGCGGGTTTAGAGGCGTTTCGGAAGGGATAGGAGTTACCGGGCCGAAAATTTGCTCACTTCCCGACATCCGGGACTGGCTTTTCGCCGTATCTTTAATGTATGAACTGGCGCACTTGGACCTTGGGGCTGTTGCTGGCCGTGATCGCGTATCCGGCGACTGCCCAGCTCACCTTGCAAGTTTCGTCCCGCAAGCGGGACGTTCCGCGCTATTCCCCTCCGGGTACGATTATTGCCCCCAACCTGGAAGCCTTGGCCGGACAGCGTGATTTTCAACTGCCTCGACACGTTCGCAACAATCCGCGCGGCTATTCCCCACTTTGCCGCCTGGAACTGCGCCTCGAAAACGAATTACCGGTGGCGATGTGGGTGAAGCTCGGCCCCAATCCTGACCTCACTTACGCGATCCGCAGCAATGCCGAAGTCCGGCTGAAGCTGCTAAAGTTTTAGCGGCGGTGGAAACCCTCAGTTCATCCCGTTGAATTCCGCGACCATTTGATTGTAGGCTTCGACCTTCTGGTTGTGCTGCTTCTGCAGTTGCATGCACTCGTAGTATTTGTCCTGGGAAAGCGTGCCTTTGCAGCCGCGCAGTTTCTTTTTGAGCTCGTCCATCTCAGCCTTGAGTACGGTCATTTTTTGCTGTAACCCTTGCTGACCTGGCTTCATACTCAGGTACTCCTTGCCGTATTGCTGCTCCAGGGCCGCTTCCTGTTGGCGGTTGTCCTCAATCTTGTTGTAGGCCGTATGGCCGGCGCCCTTGACCGGAACAATCAGCGGGTTGCGTTCCAGCTTGATGCCCCCTGCGTAGGTGTCCGGAATGCGGCCAATCGGCGTATAGGAAGTCGATTCAACAAAGGTGTAATCGGTGCGGTAATGTCCGAATCCGGCCGGGACCTTAAGCCCAATGGCCATGTGATTGGCGCGTTCGAAAGTAAAAAAGACCACATCGTAGCCCAGTTCGCTCAGGATCTTCGCGAGCAGCATGGACTTGTCCGCGCAGACACCAGTGCCGTCGTACAGTGTTTCGTAGGGATAGCGGATCTGTCCCTGATCGATGTTGTGAAAAGTTTGCCAGTCGTAGCTGATGGCACCCTGCACAAAAGCTACCGCAAGATCGGCGAGGCCATCGCCGGAAGCCCGTGGCGCGAGGCGGCGCAATTCCTGAACGATGTGGCGGATGGCCCCTTCATCGTCCCGCCGCGACAGGTACATTGCGTAATAATCGGTCCGCCAATCCTTGGGCAAGCGGCCGGTATAGCTGTAGGTGTGGGGAGCAATTCCGTATTTCTGCTTTACCGCCGCCTCCAGCGGCAGTTCGATGGTTTTTTCCGATCCACCGAACGAAAAGGTAAACGTATGGGTTTGGGGGTAGCCGTACATATCTGTGCTTTCGTGTGAAATTATGCCTAAACCGCGACCGATCCGTCGATCACGGCTTCGGCTAATAAAACCGAAAAAAGGGGCCTTGGTTCGATCTGACAAACATCGTGATTGTCAGCAAATTGCCCAAAATGTCCGGTGGTGATCGGCTTTGGACAATTGTTACACTTTTCGGCACACGGTTGATATTTATGCCGCCAAAACCCGCATATATTTGGAGACTTAGGGATTTTTTAATAGCATGTCTTGTAGATTCTTGCAGCCTCGAGGCGGATCAAAAAAGACGCTCAGAGTATAGTATCATGGCTGATTTCAAAAAGTTGCAAAGTTATGTGTTGACGCGACTAGAGGCGGAACTAGATCCTAATCTGTCTTACCACTCCGTAGAGCACACCATCGACGTTCTCGAAGCGGCCGCCCGCATCGCCCAGCGCGAACAGCGGACCGATGAAGAGATTGAACTCGTGAAAACCGCCGCCGTTTTGCACGACGCGGGATTTCTCATTCAGTATTTTAACAATGAACCGGTAGCTTGCGAACTTGCCGCCAAATGGCTTCCGCAGTTCAATTACACTCCAGAGGAAATTGATGCGGTTCAGGTCATGATTATGGCCACCCGCATACCGCAGACTCCGCAAAGTGAACTGGCCCGGATCATTGCCGATGCCGACCTGGATTATCTCGGGCGCAATGATTTTTTCACCATCGGACAGCGACTTTACCGCGAATTCCTCCGGCACGGGGTCGTCGACGGTGAGCAAAGTTGGAACCGGTTGCAGGTGAGTTTCCTGGAAAGTCACGATTATTTTACCGATACCGCCCTGGACACGCGAAGTGCCGTCAAAATGCATCACTTACAAGAATTGAAAAACCTTGTAAATTCTTATATTTGACCGCGATTCAAAACGTCCACTAAACAATTAGAACACATTACTCAAGATGAGCTCGAAAACGAAAATCCTTTTTCCCACGGAATTCGGCCCACTGGGCGAAAAAGCCAAGGACAATGCGGTCCACCTGGCAAAAATTTACGACGCAACGCTGGTGTTGCTCCACGCCATCAACCTTCCTTCGGGAATCACAAAGTTCTTCTCAAATGTCAGCGAAGACGAACTCCGCAAAAAAGCGTTGGGTGAACTGGAAAAGCACAAGCAGCAAATTGATCCGAACGGGGAACTGGATATTCTGACCATGGTATCGATTGGTGAGCCGGAAAATTCCATTGTCGAAGTCGCCAAAGACATCGATGCGGGTCTGGTCATTTTCGGAACCAAAGGGGGTTCAGGTCTGCGCGACACCCTGCTTGGGAGCGCCGTGAATCACGTGATTCGCCACGCTCCCTGTCCGGTCATCACCATCCGCAACAAGCCCGAGTACGTCGGTTTCAAGCACATTTTGGTTCCGGTAGATCTTTCGCAGGAAGCGGGTGAAAAGGTGCGCTGGGGCATCAATCTGGCGGCTAAATACAGCGCAAGCCTCACCTTTTTCAGCGTCCTCAGCGGCACGCCTAGCGAGGTCAAAAAACTCGAAGGGCGCTTGCGCAGTTCCCTGGAAATGGCCAAGAGCAAGGGCGTCGAAGCCAATGCCCACGAGCAAGTCACCGAAAAAAGCATTCCGGATGCCATCCTCGACTACGCCGACAAGGTGGACGCGGATCTCATTTGCATCATGACCCAAGCCGAATCCGAGGCGGGTCTGCGGACGACGCTGCTCGGCTCGGTGGCCGACCGCCTGGTCAATATCTCCCAGCGTCCGGTGATGAGTATTCGTCCCGAGCGCCACTACCGCAGCAAAGGCTGGCAATCGGCCCACTTCACCTGATTCATTTGCGGCCCGGCCGCACCGAAAAACGCCCGAAATGCATCTCAAGGATGCTTTCGGGCGTTTTGCTTTTGGGGGGCAGACTCAAACTCGCTTATCCACCTTGAAAATGCAGTTAACGTGCATGGAATTGGTCCGTTCTCAGTGACCCAACCCCATTGCAGTAAAAATTAATGGGGGATAGCGTGGTCATTGGCTTCTTCCTCTCTTGGATGTCAGGATTCTCCCTGTCCGCATTGTTATCTTCCTAGAGCAATTGCGTCGAGGTGTTTCAATATCAGCAAAGTATCTTGCAGGGGAAGGGAATTTGCGTACAAATCGTACCGGTTGAGGTACCAATCCTGGAAGATTTGGGAGTTGTCCCACGAGCCCTCTTGGATGAACAGGGAACTCTGTGAATACAAGGAATGGACCCAAGCTACATGGCTCCGAAAATTTTGCTTTTCCCTGGCGGACAACCCCGTCCAATCTTCATGCGCAAAATCAACATTGCCAAACACGAATCCAGACACATTGCTCAACTCTACTATTCGATCAAAAAAGTCTGCATCCGATAACGAACGGTCATCAAGTCGGTTGATGTATTCGCGTAGATACGCAGAATCTTGCTGTCCCCATTTAGGAACTAAATCTTCGGTAGAAAAAGGAGATTTCCCCGCCGGCGGACCCCCGACTCTCCGGATGACCGTGGCCTGGGGGGCGCCCGCAACCCGGAGGCGGATCGAACAATTCGGGGCGGCGGGAACTTCCACCCATTCCGCACCGGCGATGCCATCGTAGGCCCCGAGCAATTCCCAGGGCCCAGCGGTGCTGTCTGCGCCGATCACTTTTGCCTGGACCGCCAGGGGGGCGTAATTCTGCAAGCACAGCAAGCTGTCGCCCACTTGCTGGATGGTGACTTGCTCTCCGGAAAATGTCTCCAGCGCGGTCCGCATCACCCTGGCCTGCCGCTCGACTTCGGTGAAATCGTAGCGGTAGCCCCAAAATTCCCGGCGGAGAAAACGCTCCCGTTCCGTCCAGGCTTCGCGGTAGCGCCGTTCCAGATCGCGGAGGAATTCCGGATCGCTGTACCGCCACAGATAGCGGTAATACGCCTCCACGAAGTGTGGATCGGAAAAATAACCCGTCCCAAGGAGGTCTTCGCGGCGCCCGTAGCTGGTCCGGCCATTGGCGGCGTAGCCGGTAAATGGTCCGTTGAGGTAGAGGCCGCTGATTTCCCCGGCAAAGGCATCGAATACCACGGGCTCCAAGCGCACGATCAGCGGATTGTAGACAAAGCGGCGATTGTGCCAGATCAGGCTGTGGTGCCCCCGGAAGAGATCGGTGAGGGCGTACTGGCGGGCGACTTGCTCCAGGTCGAAGATTTCTCCCGGTGGGCGCAGACCGTGCTTGTACTGGTGCATGAGGGTGAGGCCGGCGCGGAGTTGGGCTTCGAGGGAATCATCGCCCAGGTAGCGCTGGGTTTGGAAGGCTTCCGCCTGGGCGGCTTCGTAGAACGGCGATTCCAGGTAGGGAAACAGCGGGTCGCGCAGGGCTTCCCGCCGGGCTTCCCACATGCCGGATTCGGAAAATTTCAACGGGATGCCGGCGCGGCGCGACTGGAATTCGACCATCTGCCGGGTGAAGTGTTCTTCCAATGCGTAGACGCCCAGGTCGCTGCCGTTGAAGGACAAGCGCACGAAATCGTAGCGCGGACTGAGGATGCCCTCCTGCCGCAGCACTTGGTGGAAAAGCCACTCGCTCAGGAAATCACGGGTCTTGGGATTTTGCAGCGAGAAAACGGTCATGCTGCGGTAGGCACTGTCCCGGCGGACTTTGACCCGAAAGGACCACTTGCCGCGGCGCAGGTGGTCGGTCCAGTCGCCTTTGAGCCGGACCTTGACCGGCCAGATTTGCTCGCCTTCCTTGAGGGTAGCGGGTACCCAGTCATCTTCCTCGGTGATGAGTACGCCTTCCCGCAGGGCCCGGGTGCGCTTCAGGCGGAGGGCCCAGACGCCGGCCCGCCCGACTTCCAGGCTCAGGGTCTGCCGGGTGGGAGGATGGTGGGCGGCCCAGCGCTCGGTTGTGGCCCCCCCGGAATCTGCCCTATGGGGTAGCAGAGCCGCGCCGAGCAACAGCAGCAGCCCGAGGAGCAGGCCCACTGCCGGGCCGGTGATTTCCCGGGGAAAATTGCTATTGGCCATCGGCCTCCTCCGTCAGCGAAACCCGCAATCCGGTAGTGGATAGGCGCGATTGTAAGGCCAGGGCGTCCCCCGGTTGGGGCCGAGACAAGGCGAAGCGCCAGGTGGCAGCGTGGGCATTCAGTTGCACATCTTGCAAGCGCAAGCGGGGAAACTCACGCTGCAATTGGGGCAGCAATGCGTTCAGATCGGCCGGCGGTCCTACGAGCAGCAGTTCCAGGCGCTCCGATCCATTTGTCCAGCGCCGTTGCAAAAGCAAAGCCAGGGCGATCAGCGGCCAGCCCAGCAGGGCCACCCCCAGTTGCCCGGTCCCCCCGGCCAGCCCCAGCGCAAAAACCAGGAACGCAAAGGTGAGCGGGCGGTCATTTTGGTACACTCCGTGAAACCGCACCACCGAAACCGCCCCCACCAAGCCGATGGCGATGGTAAGCGAGGAACCCAGCACCGCCGCCACCAGGGCCATGCCCAGGCCGAGCAAGGGAAACAGCCGGGCAAAGCGCAAGGCCTTGATCTTGTTGCGGGAAAGGGCGAGGTACAGCACCGCCGTCGCAAAGCACAGCAGAGTGGTGATCGCCAGATGAAACAAAAACTCCCGGAAATCAATCGTGGTACTGTACAGCCTAAGCACGCGTTGCAACATGTCCGCAGGTTATCGAGGGAAAATAGGAAATCTAACCGAGAATCCGGCACGCTGAATTTCGAAAACAGGAACACCCGCTCCCTGGGGGTTTGCATTATATTTGCGGCATGCATTTTTCCGCCTTGCAAATGAGTTATTTCCGGAACTACCTGGCCCAGCGGCTGGAGTTTTCCCCGGGGATCAATTGCCTGACCGGAAACAATGGCGCCGGAAAAACCAATGTCCTGGAAGCGATCCACTACCTCGCTCTGACGCGGGGCTGGTCCCGCAATACTGAAAAGTACACCCTGCAAGAACGGGCACCCTACTTCATGGTCGAAGGCCTCCTCCAAACCGACGATGACGCCTCCGAGCGCATCCAATGCAGCTACATGCCGCCCAAAGGCAAAAAGATGCTCGTCAACAAAAAGCCCCTGGCGCGTCTGAGCAGTCACATCGGCAAGATTCCCCTGATCACAGTTCTCCCCAACGATACCCAACTGATCTACGGTGCGCCGGCGCTGCGGCGGAAGTTCATGGACAGCTTCATCAGCCAGTATTCGCCGGCCTACCTGCAACAACTGATCCGCTACGACCATGCGTTGTCCCAGCGCAATGCCCTCATCGCACTGCTGAACGAACAAGGGCGCCGCGATCCGGAACAACTCGAACTGTGGGATGCCCAGTTGGTTCCAGCGGGGCGGGCGATCTGGCAAGCCCGACACGGTTTCCTGACCGAATTTGCCCGGATTTTTTTGCGCTACTTTCACCTGATCGTCTCCGACAAGGAACAGCCAGAAATCACGCTAAAAAGCCACTTACAGGAAAACACCGCAGAAGAATGGCAGGAGCGGTTGATCCAGAACCGCGAACGGGACTACCACGCCCAGCGCACCACGCAGGGCATCCACAAAGACGACCTGGTGTTTACGATTGACGGGCAAGCGGTGAAGAACTTTGGCTCGCAGGGGCAGCAAAAGACCTTTGCCATCGCTCTGAAACTGGCTCAATACGAAATTCTCGCCGCGCGAAAAGGTACCGCACCGATATTGCTGCTGGACGATATTTTCGATAAATTGGATATTTACCGGCTAAAAGCGATTGCCGGAATTCTCGATGACCTGGTCAGCGGCCAGGTCTTTGTCACCGATACCACCTTGGAGCGCACCCAGAGCGTATTTGCCCACGTAAAACAGCGCACCGTCCGCTATTTCCGGGTGGAAGATGGAACAGTTGGGCAGGTTTGATTTGCCAATGGTCGACGTAGGCACATGAAAAGAAAAGACAATGAATTTTCGATTGGGGAAGCAATTGATGCTTACCTCGAATCCCGAGGGCTCAAAGAACAGTCCCTGGTGGAGCGCGTGATTTCCGATTGGCCCCGCATTATGGGCAATGCCATCGCGGAAAACACGGAAAAGCTCTGGTTTCGGGACGGAATTTTTTACGTAAAAATGGGCAATCCCATCTGGAAGAATGAGTTGGGCCTGGCCCGTTCTAAGATTCGCGACCTGCTGAACAAGGAACTCGGCGCCCAACTGGTGAAGGAAGTCCGGGTGTTTTGAGGCGCCGCAACTTGTCCAGTGGCCCTGGGATTTATGCGGCCCCGCCAAAGGCCATCACTCACCCCCCAAATTAGCCCATCCCCAACCAAGGAATTCCAAGCCCTCCCGACGATCCGGGCGTCCCCCAAACCCGTTCGTCCCGACGGAATTGGGAACACAACCGGAGGAAATGGTCCCTCCATCGCATTTTGCATAGTATTGTTTGGTCTTGTCCGCGAAAAACATATCCTTCCCGCAAGCGTTCTCACCCTATGCAATTACTGGTCCGGTTTGGAGGAGCCCTGTTCCTGATCATCGCCACGTGCCTTGTGGGCTACGCGCAACCGGCGACGGTT
>JBCCQH010000012.1:0-91085 GCA_039024435.1 Bacteroidota bacterium | reverse complement strand
TCAGTTCTGGGACACCTACAACCAGCCCTACCTCGAAAACGCAATGGAGAACGGCGACACCTTCCGCTTCGTCTCCGATCCATTTGCCGCCGCCAACAACCAAGGCAGCGTATTCCAGCGCGAGGTCGATTTCCTCTTTGATCAAGCCAATGCTCCGGGCGGTAAATACTACTACAACCGCTCGGGCAATGCCTTTCAGCCCCGGGCCACGGCGGCCGAAACCCCCGTCGAAGTCATGGATGCCCTCCGGGGTGCGGGCTTTGAAGACACCCAACTCGAGTCGTTGATCCCCCTGGCCGGCAGTGGTGACGACTTGCTGACCCTCAGCCGCAGGATCGACGATCCGGCGCGCCTAGAGAACCTGTTGAACAACCCCAAGATTCGCGACGCCCAGCAACTCAGCGAGCTGATCGAAGCGGTGGAGCCCCGCCACCTCGATACCCTGCTGGCCGACACCGGCCGCATCGATGACCGCTCGGGTATGCTGCGCTTCCTCGATGATTCCGGCAACGAAATCGCCGCCGTCGAGGAAAGTTCGGTTGTCTTCCGGGATGGTTACGATCCCAATGTCCCGAATACGGGAGCGACGCCGGTCAACCCTGGCGGAATGCTTGGAAGCAACGTATATGATACGGCTGCATCCAAAGGGAAAAGAGTTGACAAAAGCATCAATAACTCAATCAAAGAGATCAACGATCAGTTCAACGGCAATCCTGAAAATCTCATTGATGGTTTTGAGGTTGCTCAGGACTCCGGCAATGTTTATAAACTCACGGTGGATGGCTCTACCGAGGTCAACGTGACCGTAAGAATTGAAAGGCCTACCATATACGATGCGTTGCCTTCAGTTCACGGATCAGGCAATGCCGGTCCAGCAATGAACGATCTGACCTACAATCCAGCAACTGGCAAGTGGGAAGCGACCATTTACCTGAAAGGTAACGCCGATGTTCGTGACATCAATAAGATGGTTGGGCACGAATTCAATGAAATTGGCGCTATTGTTCGCTCCGAAAGCACCAATGTTGCCAAACCGGAAAATGCAGGGAACATCAACCAAATCATCCAAAATCAACAGCAAGCCTCTGTCTTCAAACAAGGAGGAGCCACGGATGCTGCAGCGATGACTGCGCACGATCATGCTTTTGTTAAAGAAATGTCGGTGCTAGCGGAAGAGATTACCGTTCTGCGCAATGGACCGGGCACAGATGCGGACAAGCTAAGGTTGACACAGCTTGAGCAATCATTGAATCGGTTGATGACGGTAGCAGGAATCCAAGAAATGGGTGACCCGCGAATGGCTGTCTTTCTCAGTGAAGCCAATCTCACTCCAGCAACGCGAAGGTCACTCACCAACCTTGGTTTCAGCAATTTGGTCGCTATTGCGAATGGAGGAAGTACTTCATTGACTCCGAAAGTTATCGGCCACTTGCGCTTTCCTGAACTCAAAAATACTACGGTCGCCAGCTTTACTTCAATGGGAGTATCAGGTGGACACGTTACCAGCGATCTATTGGCTTTGTCCACTGCGCACATCGACTCGGCTACCGGAAATCCCATCTATAAGTTCGTCCATCAAGGTACAAGCAATATCAGCGTCGGTGACGCAACCTCAGCGATCCACAAATATGATCAATTGATGTGGGATACAGCCACTGCGGCTTACGTGACCTCAGGAGTACAAAAAACGACCTTTGACGATGAAGCCGCGATGATTGCAATTCTTGGTAATTTCTTTGAGACCACAGTGAAACCAACCCTGCCAGCCAGTGCCGATAATCACCGCTTCCAATTGCCGCTGGCTGGGGTGATGGTGGAAGGATTTGTCGGCATCAATCCCTCTGCAACACCGCCATTTGACATCCGCTCCATATATATCATGTCAAACTCATTCTAATCCGCAAGACAAAATTATTCCCGCAGCGAATCAATCCTCATTTCTTGATTCGCTGCTTTATTTTTGGAAAAAGAAAAGCAGCAATGCCGCCAATGCGAAGTTATTTTGAGATCGACGGTTTCGTTTTGTATCTGCAGACCCAAGCTGGAAAAGCTACCGTGCGATTTGCTGGACAATATGGCTCCTCACTCAGCGGTGCGATCCAGCATGTCACAATGGCCGATGCCCGTGAAGAGTCGGACCGCAACTGGCGGAAATTGCAAGCCGGCAATCCCATTCTGAACCAAGGATTCAGTTGCCGGCCAATTGAGAAAGCACAAATTGAAACTGAACCTGGCTACTTGGACATGCAGAATGCCTGGGAGCAATCCACAGGACGAACACTGCAAGAAACGGTGTGGGGGATCGGTTACGTACACGATGGCCGACTGGCCTATATCCCCAATTCGTCCTTGCTCAAGGTTTTGCGCCTGGCGCGTGAAGTGTTTACCGGAGAAATGGAAAGCATTGAAAAATTATTGAAGGAAAATGAAGTCGCACCCACCGGATCTTCCCAAAGCGTGGTCGCCCGGCTTTCCGACTTTGATTACTTACCGATCGCGCAACTGGCCAACCAGTACAAAGCACTCCAACAACCCGGACAACCCCAGTTCGAAGCGGTGCGCACCGAACTGATGGATGCCATCGACGAACACGAACGTTATCTCCGCCCTTGGTCAGCCGAGGATCTCTATTCACTGGAGTACCACGGATACTATGACTTACTTGAAGTCGCCCGGTCGATCAATCAATTGCACGCCTACGTACGCTCTGAGGTGCGGCACAAAATCGTCCCTGGGGCATCCCCCAACAGCAACATCGACTACGCACCTTTCGGCTACGATCTCCTCGCCTTTACCGAACTCACGGCAGCCCCGAATCTTTTCCTGATCCTGGCTGAAATCGAATCGCAACTCACCGACCGGAAACTTCCTCTTGCTTCCGGCACACAAATCTTCCCCGCCCAAGGCACTCACTGGCACGTCTCCTACATCTACAACTCAGAAGACCAGCGCACCGAAATTACCCGCATCACGCCCGCCGACTGAGCGCCGGGGATTTTTGCTTCCTGCGGGCCGCATTCTTTTGTAAATTGAGGCATGGTCTACAAAAAGACACCGGTGACCATCGACGGTTACAGACTCGCCTACTACGAGTACGGCGAAGATCGGTACAGCCTGCAATTTGACGGCAACGGGGGCTACGACCAAGCCCTCAACGTGCTCATCGGTGAGGTCACCCAGCCGGATCGCCGAACTCCGCCGCATGTCAACTGGAGCAATCTCCAAAATGGAATCGGCCGCTCCGACCAGGGCGTGGGCTATTCGCAGCATACATTGGAAGAAAGCGAAATCGTGCAAATTCCCGCCTGCATCGAAATGAAAGCCGCCTGGGAACTCGCCAATGGCCGTCCCCTTGAAGAACCGTTCTGGATGGCAATGGTCAACTGGAATGCGCCCAATGCCTTCATCCCGCACAGCAGCCTGATGAAAATCCTGGAACTGGCCCGTGCCGTGGCCCAAGGCGAAACCGATCAGGTGGTCCTGCTGACCGTCGCCCAGGGCAGCCGCACCAAAGTGATCCGTCCGGGCAAATCCGCCCCCCAAAAACCCAAGCCGAACTACGATCTCGTGACGCGCTACGCCCGTGAACTCTCGACCCTGTCCGCCTCGGGGAAGACCCAAGACCTTGCCTCGGCCTCGGCCAAACGCCGCATCCTAAAAATCGAACTGGAAGCCCTGGGACTCTACCCTGAAGGGGTGCACGACCGGCTGATCGGGTCATTTGACCGGGCCGATCAGCAAGCACTGCGCCAATTGCTGGCCTCCATCCTGTCCCTGAACGAATACGCCGGCTCGGAAGCCCGCCGCCAATGGATCCCCGAAGCCACCGAGAATGACACCCTTGCGCAAGTTCCCGTAGCGTTTGACCTGTTTGCCCAGCAGCCCTTCCCGGAAGACTGGCACGCCTTTGATGCCCTGGGCCGATGCGAACGGATCTGGAAAGACCAGCAGATTACCGCGCCGACCTTCAGCTACGTCAAGCTGTTCGGCCGCCGCCTGAAATTGATCACCAATTACGAAGATGGCGAACGCCTCGTGATTACCTCCATCCACGAGATGAAGCTCTAGGAAGCCACGCAAAATTGTTCCCGCCATGATGCCCCGCAATACCCGATTCCAATCCCAAGTCACCGAAGCCCTCGGCGAACTCGTCAGCAACGGACGCCTTACCATTTCCGGCGACAATGAGGTCACCAGGGCCAGCACCGAAGACGTCACCCTTTCATTTTATTGGGACATCGGTCAGGTCCAGTGCTTCTGGCGCCCCGCGGATGGCTCCGCCAAAAACCGCATGATCGAGGAAATCGCCCGGGAACGCGGCATCGAATTGGCGGGCTATCCCGAACTGACCGAAACCGGAGGCACAATTACCCGACTGGTCGCCTACGGCAAACTGCTGCAAGAAAATGCCGATTCCCTGCTGGAACTAAATCCAGACCGCCGGCCCCGAGGCACACAAAGGTCGGATTGAGCCGAGGCAAGTCCCCAAAAGCACCTTAGCGCATTAAGGTCACCTCACCCGCGTAGTCCTGGTCCCCGATCCGCAAGCGGTAATAGTACACCCCTTCCGGTAGTCGCTCCTGATCGTTGGTCATGCCGCTCCACGGCGTCAATTTGTCCCGCGTCTCAAAATACTGGACTCCCCAGCGATCAAATATTTGCAGGAAAAACGGCTGACTTCCCGAGTAATTTACCAGAAAGCCATCGTTGATGCCGTCATCATTTGGGGTAAATACATTCGGGATAAATAGTTCGGGAGAAACCAGCGTAAACGGACCGTGTACGACCCGGCTTTGGCAGCCATTTGGCGACCAAATCGTGAGTTGTGGGAAATATTCGCCCGGTTTCGTGTACTGATGCTGCGGACTATTGGCCTCCGAGCGAATCCCGTCGCCAAAGTCCCACAGCCAACGTACGGCATTCTGCGAGCGGTCCCGGAAATCGACGGTACTTGCCGGCAGCGTCAATTGCGCCGGAAAGTCCGGATTGGTCGCAAAGTCTGCCGAAGCCGTATCAAAGATCGTCACTGTGAGGTCATTGACCGTGGTTGCACAGCCCCCAAGGTTGACACCGGTCAGGCTCACATTGTACGTGCCGGGACGATCATAAGTATGCGTTGCGTGCCGGCCATTCCAAATCGGAGCACCGTCCCCAAAATCCCAGATGTACTGAATGCTGCCATCGGAATCGTCAAGGAAATCGACCGTGTGTGGTGGGCAACCGGACGGATCCGAACTGAGGTAGGCCACGTCTGGACGGGGGATGACATTGATCTGGATGTCGACCGTGTCCAGGCAGCCCCCTTCCAGCAGGATCGCCTGGTAGACCGTCGTGTCGGAAGGTGCAGCCCGGGGATTGGCGCTGGCCGGATCGTTGAGTCCCGTGGTGGGGAGCCATTCGTAGAGTACCCCACCGAGGCCACCACTCGCAAACAATTGCACCGAGTCCCCTCCACAAATCGTCGTCGTATCCGCTCCCACCGTCGCCCCAATGTCCGGAAAGAAGGTGACCAGTACACTGTCCGTCGTCACGCAAGTATTGTGGAACACGTCCAGATAGTACCAGGTCGATGCCGGAGGCCAAGCTTGCGGCTGGGCCAGGGTCGAATCGGAAATGGTCGCCGCCGGATTCCAGGAATAGTAGATCTGGGTGGGATCCGCACTGTCCGTCGTCGTGTAGAAATAACTGCCCAGCAGGGTCGTTGTATCGCCGGCACAAATTTCCAGATTGGGGCCAGCCTCCGCCAACGGAGTCGGCTTTAACTGCACCAAGACCGAATCCAGGGGACTCTCACAGCCCCAGGAGGAAGTCACCACGAGGTAGTACCACGTGGAAGTATCGGGGCTCGCTTTGGGATTTTCCAGTGTGGAATCGTTCATCGCCAGGCCCGGGGACCACTGGTAGGTGTAAGTGGCCGTGCTGTCCCCCGCCCCAAATGCGTCCAGTTGCGCACTGTCACCCAGGCAAATTTCCGCAATGTTGCCCGCACTCGGAGTGGGAATCGTTCGGATGTTCAGCGTCATGCTGTCGCCGATGCTGGGGCAGCCATTCGAATAGACCACCAGCGTGTAGATGTGGGTAAAAGGGGGCGAGGCCCGGGGATTGGCGATGGAAGAATCGCTCAGTCCCACATTGGGCGTCCACTCGTATTTGTAATCCGGGCCGGCCCCGAAGCCCAGTCCTTGCAGTGTCGTCGTATCGCCGAGGCACAGATTGATGTCCGGCCCTGCATCGGCGATCGGTCGGGGATTGACGTGGACGGTTACGGTACTGAGCGTATCCAGGGTCGTCGGGTTGCTGGAACAGCCATTGGAAGAAAGGCCGATCAGCGTATAAATCGTGGTGGTATCCGGTCGGGCAGATGGTGTCAGCAGGGTACTGTCATTCAAGCCCGTCGACGGTATCCAATACTGAGAAATCACCGCTGGCGCCCCGCTGAAACTGCCATTGAGCACCGCCCCGGGCCCCGGCGGCTGACAGATAAATTGATCGGGACCGGCATCGGCAATCGGCACCTGCAATATCTCAACGATGGTCGAGTCAATCTCGCTCAGACAACCCCGCGAGTCCTGCACCTGCAAGTAGTAGGTCGTCGTCACGGTGGGATTCGCGATGGGATCGTCGTCAAAGGTCGAATCCAGTCCACAGAAGGTATTCGTCGAATCACACCACCAAATGTAATAGTAAGGCGCCGTGCCCCCGGTGACGGCCCCGGCCTGGAGTTGGGCCCCTCCCGTGCCCTCGCAGAACGAAGCCGGTGGTCCCGCCTCTGCTTGGAAAAAGGTAACAAAAACATCCACCGTTGCCGTATCCACGCAACCATTCGTATCCGAGACAATTACCGAAAAAGTCGTATTGACCGGAGGATTTGCAATCGGCGAAGCAATCGTGGAATCGTTCAGCAGCGTTCCCGGACTCCAGTTGTAAAATTGTCCGCCCCCCGAGGTCAGCGTGATCGAGCCACCGGCACAGATCGTATCCGAGCCGCCGGCCACCGCGAGGGGATTCGCAAAGACAGTGACCGTTTGCACCGCCGTATCTGAGAAGTTGCAACTGTTTGAATCGATGGCCACCAAGCTTACGGTATAGGTTCCGGGATTCTGGAAGATGTGGGAAGCATTGAAGGTCGTAACCGGGGGACTGCCATCTCCGAAGTTCCAGATGTACTGCTGTCCGCCGGAACTGTTGTTGGTAAAATTGACCGGGAAAGGCGCGCAGGAATCAATAGTTTGCGCGATATAGGCGGCAAAAACGTCTTGCGGATCAAAAGCAAACTTGAAGACACCGAGGTTGCAATTCGTGCTGTTGTTGACCTGAGAGACGGCTCCCGGAGTAGTGGGAAAGTCGGAACTGCCCTGGCAACCAGCGCACACTGCGTGGTAAACAATCAAATCCCGGTCAAAGCGGCTCGTGCCACCGTCCACGTGTTCCTGGCTGGTCGCCCCGCCATAAAAAGTCGCGTATTCCAACCCCGCCGCATCCGGTTCCAGGACAATCAGATACACATCCGCCCCGTCGGTGGTCGTCTGAAAGGCCCCGGGGGTAGTGACCAAACCGTTGGTGGTTCCGGTGTAATTCGTTCCGCCCCCCAAGGCCTGGCTCCCGCCCCAGCCCGCCACGTAGATGAATCCACAGCGATCCACCAAAAACGCGGTCGGTGAAATGTCGATGGTCGCATTGCCCTTGCCAAAGACGGTCGACAACTGCGTGGTGGTCAATCCCGGATCGTAGCGACCGATGAACTGCTTGCCGTTGGCGTTGCTGTAGACGCCCGGACTCACCGGCCAGCTTCCCAGCGTTTGCCCTACGACGTAGACGTTGCGAAACTGGTCCAGTTCCAGAAAAAAACACTGGTCGTAATCGCTTGTGCCCAGGAAGGTGGAGGCGGTCAGGACTGTCCCCGCGGGATTGATCTGGGCGATGTATCCGTCGATGGCCCCGCCGTAGGCCGGCTGAAGCACCCCCGGAGTGGTCGGAAAGTCAGGGCTGGAAGTGCCCCCGGCCACAAAAGCGTTGCGGTTGGCATCGACTTTAACGGAATAAGTGGCGTCATCAGAATTGCCCCCAAGGAAAGTCGAGTAGGTCAAGGTCGCCAAGGTGGAGTCCATTTTGAAAACGCACCCGTCCTGGAGACCGCCACCGTAAGTGGTCTGAATCGCACCGGCCGTGACCGGAAAATTCTGCGATTGGGTACAGGAGGCGATGTACACACTCACCTGATCGTCCAGCATGACTTCCCCCCGGGCATCGTCTCCGTAGTTGAAGTAGAGGGAATTCTGAAAAAAATTGTTTTGGATGTTGAGGCCATCGTTTCCCGTGCCCCCGACGTAGGTGGAGCGGGCGAGGCTCCCAGAAACGTTGAAGCGAGTAACGACGATGTCGGAGCCGCCGGCCAGGGTCGTCTGAAAAGCGCCGGCGGTGACCGGATAATCACTGGAAAAGGTCCGACCGTACACGTACAATTCGCCCGCCTCCGAGGTGATCAGCGATTGCGGTTGCTCATTGTCGACGGTGCCGCCCAGGTAGGTCGACCAGACCAGCGCCGTCCCGGTGGGATTGAATTTGCTGATGCTGATGTCAAAGCCATTGCCGAAGGGATTTGCCAGGTTGCCCCCCTGAAACATCGTCTGAAAAGCCCCCATCGTGGTGGGGTAATTGCTGCCGAAGACGATTCCACCGCCATACAGGTTTCCCGCCGTGTCGTAGGTCGCGGTAAACCCAAAGTTGTCGGCAAAGGATCCGGTGTAGCTCCCAAAGACAATGCTGGGGTCAATCACCAGCTCGTAATCGGCATCGTAGCCTTCCGGCAGGGCAAACCCCACCGTGCCCGCTTCCAGCACAAAGGCACAGGCCACTTCTCGCCGTTGCCCGTCGATCATCTGGTAGGCAAGCGGAGCCATTTCCAGGTGCTTGCCCAGCGAGGTGACCATGACCAGTTCTCCCCCTTCGAGGTAGATGTCGTCCAGCCCGGGGTAGCGGAAGGCGATCTGTCCCGGATCGGCCCCGGGCGCTACGATTGCGTCGTACTTGAGGGATGCTTCCTGTCCGTAAAACACCAGATCGATTCCGGGATAGACCTCGGCGTAGTGCAGCTCCCCGAACAGCCCTACCTCCCCCGCCCAGCGGGACGGATCATTGCCCAGGTAATAGTTGTGGTATTCGGGATAGCGGTGTTCCGCGCTGAGGTGGGCATTTGCATTTCCCCCCGCAAACTCCATCCGAAAGGCGTGACCGCGGATTGGAATTTTCTTTTCATTGCGCTTTCCGGGAGAATGAAAATACTCATCGTGCAGATTCGAAAGGTCAGCAAACTTGTAAGTCAAGCGATTCCGCTCAAAAAACACCCGGCCACTGGGAATGTCAGCCGCATACTGAATGTGCGCATCCCATTGATTTTTGTTTTCCACAAACTTGACCACAGCCGGAGCCTCAGATTCGTGGTCGTGCAAGGAAGGATGGTTGTGGGCGGCAAACGTTGGAGATCCGAAAAACGGCAACAAAAGGAGCAAGCCTACCAGACAGGAAAAATTATACGTCACGCGATTCGATTGCTTAATCATTCAGCAAGAATTAAAGATAACGTTCCGGAGGGCGTTTTCAAAAGGATTTGCCGCTTTGGGCGGAAATAGCCCGGGATAATTGGTGCTGATTTGATTCTTTGTCAAAAATAACCCTAATCGGGTGGTGCTTGTTCGGAAAATCGAGCTTATTCCTCGTCGATTTCTTCCCAGCGCAACATGCTCACCAGCGACAGGAGACTGCGGCAGCGGTAGACCACCAAAAATTGATAGGTGGCGTCTTCCGCGGGCTGAAACTCGGTGCTTGGGACCTGGTTTTCGCGGGCAAAAACCTCAAGTTCAGTCTCGGGAACGGTCCGGCCACGGCGGTAAAACACCCAAAGGTCATCGACATTGCGGGTGGGCACCTGAATGCGGTAGCGTTTTCCCGCTTCCAGGGAGATCGGTGCGGTGCGGAAGGTGCCGAACTCGGGCAACAATTGCACCTGACCGTTGTACAGTCCGATTTTCCCCTGTTGAATGGACGAGGCACGGTCACCTTTGATTCCCAAAACCAAGCGGCGGTACCCTTTTTCGGCGACATCGGCAGGGATTACCGCGTGGTAATATCCCTCCGATATCCGGTCGTCCCGAATGCGCAGGGGATGCAAGATGCCATTTTCCCCCACGAGGTACAGTCCGAATTCCAACTCCGCCGCCATCGGCCGAAACGAGTAGGTAAAATAGTCCGCGTGAATCGGCTCGGCAAAAACCATCAGCGTGTACTTGTCTGGGGCCGCCGGATTCGACGGCCCCGGCTGCCCGTCGCGCAAGAAGGCGTTCAAACCTGCCAGGCCCGTAAAATCAAACCCCTCTACCTGGATGCCCAGGCGCTGAAACTCCGGCTCCATGCCCCAGTCCGGCAGGTTCCAGCCCTGGGCGCTGGGCTTGGCCACCACTGCAACCGCCGCATGGGGATCCCGAAAGAGGTTTGAGTCAACCGCAATGTCCAGCTTCCGGGCAATCCCCGCGTACAGCGCTTGGTGATCGCGAAACGCCGGGTCGCCGGTGATCGCGTACAACTGACCCATCTGGTAGAAGTGGTAGCGAAAGTAGCTCGGAGAACATTTGCGCTTGCCCAAATCGTAGCGGCACCAGTCGGACAGGGTAAAGTCATCCAGGTGGGAAATCAGCGACTTCCGGACGGCCTCGTCCACCGACCGTGCCCGCGCGTCCTTGGGGTAGGCTTCCCCGTATTCGTGCAGCCCAATCCAGGCATTGACGCAGCCATTGAGCACGTGGGGAGATTCCGCCGAACCCGGGTACTCCTCGATCCAGGGCTGACCATCTTCCAACTCGCCCATGGTCCCGCCTTGCGCCACGGGCTGAAGCAGGAAATAAGCGATGCGCTGACAAGCACCGTCCACCCGCTTCCCCAACGATTTGTCGTTCGGAAACAGGGATTTGTAGCGCAACAGCAAGCTGAGGGCCATGCCTTGGGCCATACCGGAGTACCAGCGCGGCTGCAAATCGTGAAAAGCAAATTCGTAAAACAAGCCCCAGCCCTTTTTCCCAAAAGCAGGCGTCCGGAAGTCCGGATCCAGCAGGTGCTCAGCCTGCCGCACCACCTTGGTTCGATAGGTTGTGTCCCCCGTGCGCTGGAATTCATCGTAGCACAGCAACCCATAAATCGTGGTCAGCACTGGATGATAACCACTGTCACTCAGAATGATCCCGCGCTCGTCGAAGCGGTAGCGCCCATTTTCCGGATCGTCGTAGGCCGCAAAATTCAGGTGATCCGACAGGCTGGTGTAGCGCGGATAGGCCTGGCCGGGCAACTCGGCCGCAAAAAGCAACCAGCCGGAAACCAGCAGCATAATGAAAATTGCTCGGCGCATAGGAGCGAAATTACACATTGCATCGGACATCGGCGGCGCTTATTCAGCCGCGGGGACGCAGGCCAAATCGCGGACCGTCGCCAGCAGATCCTCTACCCGGTAGGCAACCAGGAATTTGGGCAGCCCGGTCCGGCCCTGCGCCCCAACAATTGCCCGCTCTCCGCGGTTGTCCTATTTTCGCAGCTATGAAAATTTCCGGCAACCTCTCCAAAATGAAAGCGGTCCAGGCGGATCCCATTCAATATACCCTGCACCTGGGCGAAACTACCCTCCCGATGAACGATTTGCTCGGACAAAAAATCCGCTTGAACTACGAAGGCCGCATCAATTGTGTCGTTTGCGGCAAAAAAATCAAAAAAGCCTTCGGGCAGGGACTTTGCTATCCGGACTTCATCAATTCGCCCTGGAATTCCGAGTGCATCTTGCGCCCCGAACTTTGTCGGGGACACGAAGGTGGCGGCCGCGACCCCGAATGGGAACTGGAAAAGCACGTGCAGCCTCACTATGTATACTTAGCGTTGACCAGTGGGGTGAAAGTTGGGGTAACCCGGTTCGCCAACACGCCGGACCGCTGGATGAACCAGGGAGCCTGGCAGGTCATCCGCCTCGCCGAAACGCCCTACCGCAAGCTCGCCGGCGACATTGAAGTCTATCTCAAGGATTTCGTAACCGATAAAACAAACTGGCAGCGAATGTTGAAGGACGAGCGCAAGGAAGATGTGGACCTCATTGACGAAAAGGAAGATCTCCTGAACGAGTTGCCCGAAGAACTGGGCCAGTACTATTCCGAAGACGACGAGGTACTGGAATTCAATTATCCGGTGCTCGAGTATCCCCAAAAGATCAAAAGCCTAAACCTGGACAAGACTCCCGTGATCGAAGGTGAATTGCAGGGAATCCGGGCCCAATACCTCATTTTTGATGGTGGCCGGGTGATCAATTTGCGGCGCTTCAGCGGATACTGGATCGATTTTGAAGCCTGACCCGTCCCCGGGCCATCCACACGGTGCTTCATTTCCCTTCCAAAAAGATCACCCGCAGGTAAGGTTTTCCCCAATATTTCATTGGGGGACAAGCAAGAGCATCTGATATTCGCAGTAATGCACCGGGTCCAGGATCAACCCCGCGACCAGGTGCCATCTGAGTATGCGACTGGCTAGGACTCATTACCAGTTTGAAGGGGTGCGATATGGCATCCCCGGGCCTTTTGCGGCCCCCCACCCTGCTTTGTCCCTTCCATTCGATTCCCCACCCGATCTAACCTACCGAATCCAGAAAGAGATTTATCCGACTTGACGGCACGCATCCGCAATATTTCCCTGATGGCGTTGCTGCTCTGCATTCTGAGTGGCGCGGGAAACCTGTTTGGGCAAGCGGTCGAGGTCGCCATTGAAAAACAATACCCACTCCTACTCAAGTCGATCAGCTTTGACCGCAACTTCAGCGACAAACTGGAGGACAACAAGCGGGTGGTCATCGGAATCGTCTACCAGGAAAAGTTCCGGCGCTCGGTCCGGGAAAAGGAGACCCTGATCAAAGAGATCCTCGACCTCGAAAACGCCGACCACACCAAATATCCGGTCACCTACCGCCTCATCCCGGTGGATGAGGGCCTCAGTGAAGACGTCCGCATCCAAATCCAGAGCAGTTCCATCATGTACGCCACCTCGCTCAAAGGCGTCGACATCGACGAATTGGGGGACATCACCCGCGCCAACAATGTCATGAGCGTCGCGATGGTCCCGGAAGATTGCCGTGCGGGATTGACCATGTCCTTTGTTCAGTCGGGCTCCCGGGCTCGCCTGCTGATCCACTTGCGAGCCGCCCGCGCTGAGGGCTGCAACTTCAGCTCTCAACTCCTCAAGATCGCCAACACATTCTGAAATGCCAGCCAGACGATCACATACCGCCAGCAAATCAAAATGGTACCTGACCATTCGGGGAAAGTCTTTCCTCACCTTTTCGCTGCTGGTCGCATTTTTCTCCGTCTTTATCCTGATCTATCTGCCCGCCCGTCTGCGCAGTCAGGCCCTCAATTCCATCGAGGAAAAGGTAGAAACCCTCGGGGAATTCATGGCCTTCAACCTCAGCCCAACCCTGGTCTTTGAGGACCCAGAAACTGCCGAAGAGGCCCTGGAAGGCGCCCACCAGAACCCCAACTTTGTCTACGCCATCGTCCTCGATCAAGCCGGGCAGCAGTTCGCGGGATTTGGCAAGGAAAAAGCGGAAGAACAACACTACGCCACGGCGGCCCCCGGCTTGTCCGCCGACCGCCAGCACTATTTGCTCGATGTCCCGATCACCCACGACGGCCGCGAGATCGGGCGCTTGTACCTGGCCCATTCGCTGTCAGAAATGAAGAAAGCCATTGCCGTCAGCCAAGCCTGGATCGCGGTGATCAGCGTGATCTTCCTCGTGCTGGGCATCCTGTTTGTCTTTCTCGTCACCCAAGTGCTTACCCGCAACCTGCGCAATATCGTGAGTGTGATCCGCCAAACCGGGGATGGCGACTTCACCCAGCGGGCCGCAGTGGCCTCCCGCGATGAAACCGGCATCCTCGCCGACCGCTTCAACCAAATGCTGCAAAACCTCGAAAACTTCACCACCGCCTTGCGCAGCAGCGAATTGCAATACCGCAGCCTCGCCGAAAATATGACCGAAGGCTTGGTCCAGATCGGCCCCGGCATGAAGATCACCTACGCCAATCCCCGCTTCTGCAAGATGTTTGCCTACACCGAGTCCGAAGTCCTCAACCGGTCCATCTACGACATCATCGGGCTCTCCGCGGAAAAAGCCGCCGCTAACCAACTCTTCGAGCCAGAAGAAGAAGAACAGGTGGAAATCCGCCTCGTCGACCGCGAAGGCAAAGACCGTTGGGTCCTGGTCAGTTCCACCATCGACGATACCGAGGGGCAGGGCAAACGCATCACCGCAATCTTCACCGACATCACGCGCCTCAAGCAGACCGAGTCCGACCTGCGCTACAAGAACCGCGAGCTGGACACCTTTGTCTACAAGGCGTCCCATGACCTCAAGGCGCCCCTTTCTTCCCTGCGCGGGCTGACCGACATCGCCAAAGGCGAAGCCAACGAAGGCGACAGCGTCGGCACCTACCTGGATTTGATCATGACCACCATCGACAAGATGGACCAGGTATTGCTGGGTTTGCTGGAAGTGACCTGGATCAAGCAAGGCTCTCTGGAATACGTGGAAATGGAACTGGAAACCCTCGTGGAACTCGTCCTGGGTGCCATTTCCCACGCTCCCGGCTACGAAAGCGTGAAGTTCACCCTGGAGATTCCCGTGGGATTCGTGGTGAAAACCGACATGAAGCTGATGAACTCGATCCTGCAAAATCTCATCTTTAACGCAGTCAAGTACCACCGGGAAGAAGGGGATGACAAATGGGTAAAAATCTCCGCTAGCCGCAGTGCCCGCACGACCTTCATCGCCGTGGAGGACAACGGTCCCGGCATCCCAGTGGAAGCGCGCGACCGCCTGTTTGATATGTTTTTCCGGGCGAGCCTCAAATCCAAGGGCTCCGGCCTGGGCCTCTACATCGTGCGGAACTCCGTGGAAAAGATGGGCGGCATGGTCCGGCTCAAAAGCCAGGTCGGCGTCGGCACCGAATTCATCGTCGAAATTCCCAACGCGCCCGTAGTCGAAGAAGATGTCTGACCGCTCGCCCTCCTGGATCCGATTGTTGGCGGTGGGTGCGGGGTGCCTGCTGGCAATTTCCTCCTGCAAAATCGCATGGCGGGCCATCCGCTACAATCAACCGGCAGTCACCGATCACCGCCTGTTCCCCGAACGACCGATCCACCGGGCGGGCGATACCTTGCGGCTACCCGAACGGCTGGTTCCATTGCCCCCGACGAAAGATTGGGCCTTGGGCAAATGGTACCGCCCAGGCATGACTCCAGAGGACTACTTCCAGGCGACCGGCACCGTGGCCTTTCTCCTCATCCGGGACGACACCCTACGCTACGAGCACTACGACCGAAAATTCGGGCCGGAAAGCCGCTTTAACTCGTTTTCCATGTCCAAGTCGGTCATTTCCGTCCTCACCGGCATCGCCCTGGAGGAAGGCCACCTCGACAGCCTGGACCAAAGCATCGGCGACTACCTGGACTTTTGCCGGGACAGCTCGCTGCGCCAAATCACGGTGCGCCACCTGTTGCAGATGACCTCGGGGTTACATTCCACGGAAGGCTACCTCAATCCCTGGGCGACCAGTACCCGTCTCTACTACGGAGACCGCTTGTACGATTTGCTGGCGGACCTGCGGACTGACCATCCTCCCGGCACCAAATTCCAGTACATTAACCTCAATTACCAACTGCTGGGCATGGTGGTGGCGGAGGCGACCGGGCGGCCCCTGGCGCAGTACTTTGAGGAGAAAATTTGGCGCCACCTCAATACCGAATCCGATGCCGGCTGGAGCCTGCACGAGGACACGGAAGTCGAGAAGGGATTTTGTTGCTGGAATGCGCGCGCCCGCGATTTTGCCCGCTTCGGGCAGTTGATCCTCGCTGGGGGAAAATGGCAGGATCAACAGTTGATCCCGCCGGAATGGCTGCGAAAGTCCTTTTCCCTGGACACCGCCCAAGGCTCCCGCCAAAGCTACCAGTTCGGGTGGTATACCAGCGCCGAACAGGAAGATGTCTACGCCGAGGGCCTGCTCGGCCAATTCATCTACGTCGCCCCGGCACAGAAAACCGTAATCGTCCGCTTGGGCAATAGCCTCGATTTCAATGTCCGCTGGTACCTCATGTTCAAGTTTCTAGCCGGGCTGAAAACGCGGCCCCCAGTAGCCGACCTCCCGCGCGCGGAGTTGCTGCCCCTGGAGGGCACCTACACCTTTGGCCGGTCAAATTACGGGGATACGACCCTGGTCGGCAAAAAGGCAACGGTCCGCGCCACTGCGCGAGGACTGAAGGTCAAAGCAGAATTTGGCAAGCCATGGCGGGCCACGCCTTCCTCGGACAGTACCTTCTTCAATCTGCGCTTCAGCCGCAACCTCCGTATCCGGTACGATGCACAAGGTCAGCCCCGGGGACTCCGCTGGGAACGGCGCGGCAACGCCTGGGAATTGGAAAAGGTGGAGTGATTGCCCAGGAGAGCCCCAATCGAACCCCAGAAATCCCCGGGCCACGCTGTGACCCGGGAATCCAACATTGAAAAAGGGATCTCTTTTCTTTGCCGGTAAGTTGAACTTAGCGGCGGAGGGTGATCGGGCGCACTTGGCCGTTGGGGAGGGTCAAGGTCGCCTGGTCGTCGCACTCACCGGGACCGTAGTCGAGGCGGCGGGGCTGGTTCCGATTTTCCGATTGCACTTCCCGCACGCCACTCTGCGGCCAGCGGCAGTTCGTGGCCTTTGTGATTGGGGTGACAATCGTGGCGGTCACCGCGACGCCACGAAAGCTCACTCCGCTGGATCCACCGGTAATTTGGTAGACATCGTCTTCGCAGCCATCCGTTTCGGCGCCGGCGATCAGCGTACGGGTGCGGAGGGCGTTCCAAGTCGCAAAATCGCCCCCAGGTTGGGTGAGTTTGGCATTTTCAACCTCGACGCTCCACTGCATCTGGCTGGACTCGTTGTTGCCGAGATTGGTGACCGTGCGCGTCCCTTCCAGGGTCCAGTCATTGACGGCAAAGTTGACCGGGGTGATTGTTCGCACCATGCCCGGAGTGGTGTAACTGCCAGTGACTTGCACGACAATCTGCCCCGAGCGTACCCGACCATTGGCGGCGGTACAACCGGTTCCGTAGTCGAGGGTAACCGTATTGGGGTAGGTGCCGACCGGCTGGGCGTAGGTCACCGTGGGACAGCCACTGGTGGAGGGTTGCGTCTCGGCCAAGCAGAACAGGGCTTGGTCGCTGGCATCATCAAAGGTGCTTTCGACGTCGGCCACCGATTGGGCGGCTGAAATATCGGTATCGCTTTCGATCCCCTCCTTTTGACAGGAAACCAGCACGCAAGTCAGAGTGGCAAGGGCGAGCATTTTGAACGTGTACTTTTTCATAAGCTGAAATTGTAATTGAATTGGGTTCAATGGTGATCGGTTGATTTGCGTGCGCACCGAAATTCAAACCGGAATAAAAATGATCAATTGCGAGATGTGCTTTGCTTTTGTTTGGTCCTTCGACCGGCCGGGCCGCAAGAGGTTTAAGTGATGAGGAAAAAAATTTACCTAAAGGGCAACAATGCCGCAGAAATGCATTATTTTCGAGAAAATTTTCCCAACACATGAAAAATCTTCGATTGACTTATCTGCTGCTCGGGTTGGCAATCATGTTCACGGCTTGCGGCGAAAGCGGTACGGCCAAAGGCGATGACAAATCCAGCGATGACACCGAAGTGGTCAAGGTGGAACCGCAAGAACAGGATTTCCCGGTCAATAAGATCCCGGATGATGAATTCGGCAAGGCCGCCGAGTGGGAAGAAGGGGAGGTCACGGTGCCGACGGCGCCCAATCTGACCGTAAGCGAAGAAAAATTTCCCGAATGGTTGGACGCCATCGTGTCGCGTGAGTCGATCGTGCTGTTTGCCCAGAAGGTACTGGCGGATATGCCGGAAGAGGTGGAGTTTGTCCAAAGCGGCCAGCAGCACCTCATCGGCCCGGACAACTGGCGCGCATTCTACGTCCACTTCAATACCCGTCCCTCCAACGCCCATCTCGTGATTTACGGCGGCTACCAAAGCGAAAGTGCCTGCTACTGGGCCTCCCATTACACGCGCAACGGTACGAGCATCGAGTGGACCAATGCCGCCCCTTCCGAGAGCGGTGTGCTCCTGATCGGCAAAGGCAGCTACGACGGGGAGGAAAACAATTACAATTTCTCCGCCGATATCGGTAAGAAGGCAGTGGCCCTTAAGCGCTCGCCGGCCGGAGCCTGATACAGGGTGGAATTCCCTTCCGCCTCAGTATGGTGACCATCGCGGAATGCGGGGGTCACCATTTTACTTGTCTACCGAGGGCGAAATCGGCCCCCAAATGCTTCCAGAGGCGGTCCCACGGGACAAATTTTTCTCAATCTTATCAAGCCAGTTGTGGGGAAAGCGCCCTTCCCCAAACGAACGCTAGCTTGCAATCACGAAAAACATTTCCGTAATTTGCACTTTAGAACCGCGTTTGGCCGTTCAACAAGCAACTCAACCGCAGTAAGGTAGAATTGAGATTTAACCCCGTGAATGCCGCAAATTACGCAATTTGTCAGGCATGAAATTTCGGGGTAATTTTGTCTCAGTTTACGAGTTGTTTCGTTTTTTTCATTAAATTAGACACTAACTGTTGATCAAAACTTACATAGGCATATCAGGGGAAAGTAAGTGATCGAACTTTATCAAAGAACTATGAGGGCTCACAAGATCCACTATTTTTTCATGCTGGTTTTCTGCTCGATGCTCTGCCTGGATGGCCTGGCACAAGGTGCCGGTAAAGGGGCGTACATTCAGGCGGAAAATCTGCGGAAATCGAAACGTTATCAGGAGGCAATTGCCAAGTACGATGAGGCCATCAATCTCGAGCCGAACAACTATCGTTACTTCTTCTCCCGCGGAAAGTGCTATTACGCAATGAAAGACTTCGATCAGGCCCTCGTGTCGTTCGAAGAGTCAGTCGAGTACAACAAAGAGAACGTATTTGCCTATACCCTGATCGCTAAGATCTACCGCCGCAAGGAAGATCTCCCCAACGCCGTATACTACTATGACCTTGCGTTCAAGAACGAAAAAGATCCCAAACGCAAGGTTGGCTACAAAATGGAAGCGGTAAAGCTGCTCCTCAGCCAGGGCAAAACCGAAGAGGCGCAGTCCCATCTTGCCGAGGTGAAGCGGGTCGTCCCCGACAACCTCAATATTCTCTACTTCGACGCTAAGATCAGCAACCAAAATGGCGACTACGCAAATGCGAAGTCAAACATGGAGGTCGCCACCGCCAAGCTCGAAGGCCAACCCGCCGCGAATGCCGCGAAGTACTGGTACGAGTACGGCTACGCGCTGAACAAGCTCGACGACTACCAGGGCGCACAAAAAGCTTGGGAAAAGGCATACTTTGGCCGTTATAAGCGGCTCATCGACCGTGAGCGTTCGAAAAACAGTCCGGCTTACTTCTACCGGATGGCGGTTTCTTACTACCTGGTCGGTGCCTACAACCAGAGCAAAGAGCAGATCGACAAAGCACTCGAATTGCAAAGCAATTTCTCGGCGGCTTATCTGCTGATGGGCAAAATGGCAAAGAAGCAAGGCGATTTCACCAGCGCCATTGACCATTACACCAGTGCGGCCAATTTTGAAAACGATCCGGCCAAGAAAACGAAACTGCAAACGATGCTGGCTTCGCTCCAATTGGACGCGGGCGACTACCAAGGGGCCCTCAATACCTCAAACAATGTCCTCTCGGCCCAGCCCGGTAATCCGCGGGTGCTCTACACCAAAGCCCTTTCGCAGTTCCAACTGGGAATGTACGACAGTTCGATCAGCACGCTGGAGTCGCTGCTCTCCGCTTCTTCGGACAACCGGAACAAGGCCAAGTACCAATTTATCATCGGTCTCGCCGCGAAAAACACCGACATCGAAAAAGCCAAGAACGCTTTCCGCGCAGCCATGTACGGGCCTTACAAGCCGGCGGCCAAAAATGAGCTGGACAAGCTCATGGGCAAAGAAGGTTGATCTTCCCGGTGAATCCTCAAAAAAGCGATCTGCTGCGGCCGGTCGCTTTTTTTGTACCGCTTGGTGCGGGTTTTCATTCCTCACGGTCCACAATTGCTATCCCCCAAAACCGGCACAAATCATTGGGGAGTTTGTCGGTGAACCGATGAAGCCCCTGCTTTTCGACCCGGTGCGTCACAAAGCGCGGTCCCCTGCGTATACCTGATCATCCCTGTCGAATTGAACTGCTTCTTCCGTACATGAATACGATGAACGCTTCCGCCTTGCGGTTTTTGCTGTTGACCCTCTTGTTTTCGGTAAGCCTCGGCTTGTCGGCCCAAACCTCATTTTTGTACGAACTCCGCAACGATATTCCGGTCACGGTCCAAGGGCGAGCCCTGAAAGCGGCCTGGGCGGGCGGATTGACCTCGCCCCAGTACAGCGCCGCCGATCTGGACATGGACGGTCACCTCGATCTCGTCGTGTTTGACCGGGTGGATGACATGCTGCTGACCTTCCGCAATGGCGGCACGCCCGGCGAAGTCGACTATACCTTTGCTCCCGAATTCATGGCGGCATTTCCGGAGGACCTTACCGCCTGGCTATTGATGAAAGATTTTGATGCCGATGGCTACGCGGATATCTTCACCAATCTTCCCGGGACTTCAAACATTCGGGTGTTTCGCAATACCACCGGCGATAACAACGGGCAGTTGGGGTTCAGCATCTACGCCGATACCCTCTACACCGATTACCCGCCCAACGTGCCGCTCTACTCGGCGCGGTCCGATTTTCCCGCCATTGTGGACGTAGATCGGGACGGCGACCTCGATATCCTGGTGTTTGACCTGGCGGGGCGCGACATCGAGTGGCACCGCAACTGGTCAATGGAGAATTACGGCAATCCTCTTCAATTTGAATATACCGTACAGTCCAATTGCTTCGGCCACGCCCGCGAGGACATCTTTACCTGTGAAATCATCATCGGAAATACGCCCTGTGGCCCCGGTCAACGCACCGCCAATCCAAGAGAAAACCTGCGGACCGGATTGCACTCCGGGTCGACATTGACCGCACTTAACCTCAACGGTGATACCCTGACTGATCTGCTGGTCGGGGACGTCGACTGTTCGAATATCACCGCTCTGCGCAACGCCGGAAGCCTCGCCATCGCGAACTTCGACTACAAAGAAGACGACTTTCCCTCCAATGGCGGCACCATTGACATCCCCGTCTTTCCCGTCACTTTCCACCTCGACGTGAACAACGATGGCGTCCGCGATCTGATCGCGGCCTCCAACCGCACCGTGGAGATCGAGGACATCCGCGGCAGTGCCTACTACCGAAATCAAAATACCGACGACTTTCCCGACTTTCAGTTGCAGCGGTTCGGCATCTTTCAGGAGGAAATGATCGAAACGGGTACCGGAGCCGCGCCCCTATTTTTTGATTACAACGGGGACGGCCGAACCGATCTTCTGGTCGGAAATCTGGGACGCTGGGACTCGCTCGATGGGCAGACCAGCTCCCTCCAGCTCTTTGAGAATACCGGTACCGCCCAAGCGCCCGCTTTTACCCTCGTCGATGCCGACTACCTCGGCTTGAGCACGAGCCCGGATGTCGCCATCGATGAGTACCTGAGTCCGGCCATCGGCGATCTCGACAACGACGGCGACCCCGATCTTCTCCTCGGCAAAGCCGATGGTGGCCTGCACTACTTCCGCAACGATGCAGCGCCGGGCAGTCCCGCCCAATTCAATTACCAAACCGGCACCTACCAAAACATTGACGCGGGGCTGTACAGCGCCCCGGAACTGTACGACGTGGACGGCGACGGCGACCTTGACCTGCTGTTGGGGCACCACCGGGGCTACGTGCAGTTCTACCGCAATACCGGCAGTGCCAGCCTGCCCAACTTCGTCAAGGAAAATGACACCCTCGGCCAAATCAAAGTCGACGATGCTACGGGTAGCCCCTTCTCAAACGGCTTCTCTAAGCCGCGCATGGACGACATTGACGGAGATGGCAAAGCCGAATTGCTGGTCGGTAACCTCGCCGGATCCATTGAGGTCTTTGGGGATTTCAGCCTGGTGCCCGGCGTGGCTTTCACCAATAAAGGCGACCTCTTCGGCACCGACATCGGCGGGTACGCCACGATCACCGCCGCCGTTTTGGACAGTGCCCAAAAGACCTACGTGGTCGGTACGCAACGCGGGGGCTTAATGCTGTTCCGCAACACCGGTATTGTGGGGGCATCCGCACCGACACCTCCAGAAACCGTGGACCTCAAGATCTTCCCCAATCCGGCACGTGACCGCCTTACCCTTGCCCTGAGCGGCCCATTGTCCGGAGGCCAACTCAGCGCCGAAATCTGGGACCTGGCGGGACGCCGTCTTCTGGCGCAACCCATGACCGGCGCAAAAACCGAAATCGACCTGCACTCCCTCGCCGAGGGCATGTACATCGTGCAGGTGCGCAGCCGCGATCTCCACCTCAGCCGCCGCGTAATCGTCGCGCGTTGATAAAGCCAATCGCTTTGATCGCAACACGGTTATGCATCTGTCCCCCCCTAAGCCAGGCCGCGTGTCGGGAACGGTCTCCCTCACTGAGTCAGTTTCCCCAAGGTCCGATTCCTTTACCCCGCAATTCTCATTTCTAACTCGGCGGTTTCACCGCGATTGCGATTGGGGGACCGCACACATCGGAATGCATCTATAAAGGATTCATTGAATCAGAAAGGCATTTGGGCGCGGCCAATAAGCACTCGGTTTCGGCCTTGCAGTAGTTGCCGGCAACTCTTTTTTTCGTACCACAGCGGGCAAGCCCCCGGCTCCAATACTTGCCCCACTATGCAAAAAGCTCGAACCATGATATGGTCCGAGCTCTTTATTTTGTAATTCCTTGGGGGCTTAGAACGGGCTTCCCAAGCGGATCATGGCACAACGGAACCCAATGGTTGCGTGCGAAGAGTCCGCGTTGTGGAAACGACGGGATCCGGGAGTCAGGAAGTAGGCGATGTCGGCCCACGAACCACCACGGTAAACCTTGATATTATCGAAGACACTGTTGTTCGGAGTATTGGGGTCCGGATTGAACAGCAGCGAATTCTTTTCATTGTAGGTAAAGTCATCCAACCACTGGTCGGGACGAATTTCGGTGCGGCCGCGACGGCGATTCGGGTTGAGGTCTTCGACGTCTTCGCCGGAGAGCACCCGGTAGGTATCCATGGTCCATTCGGCGACATTGCCCGCCATGTTGTAGGCGCCAAAATCATTCGGGTAGAAGGAGCGTACCGGAGCCGTAATCATGTAGCCATCCGTGTAATGGCGACCGTCACCACCGGCCCAACCGGCGTAGTCACCGCGGCCTCGCTTAAAGTTGGCGCGGAAACGACCCTGCGCATCGCGGAGCGACTTACCTTCCCAGGGATAATTTTCTTGTTCGAGGAGACCGCGTGCTGCGTACTCCCATTCGGCTTCCGTCGGGAGACGATAAGCGGGATAAAGTACCGCTTCCTCATCGCGCTCAAGCAGCGTCTTGTTCACGATTGCCGTCCGCCACTTCGCATATTCATTTGCCTGGTGCCAGTTCACACCGACCACAGGGTAAGTGTTGAAGGCAATGTGAGAGTAATAATATTGGGCGTAAGGATCGTTGAAGGCCAAGTCACGCAGCCACACCGTGGTATCCGGATAGAGCTGGCGGTACATCACTTCCCCGGAATCCTTCAGGATGTACCAGAGAAATTCTTTGTAGTCGACATTGGCGACTTCGGTTTCATCAATGTAGAACGAGTGAACCGTCACCTGGCGCTCGCGATTGTCCATCGAATGCTCGATGTCCTTTTCGCCGCCGCCCATGATGTACGTACCGCCCTGGACGAATACCAGGCCGGGAGCCGGTTCCATCCCCTTGAAGTTCTGCACTTCAAAGCCACCTTCTTCGTTGTACTTGAGGCCGGTTTTGGTGCTACCTTTACCAACAAAGTTGATGTTGTTTCCACCTCCGCACCCGAAGAAGAGTCCGACTGTTAATGCACACAGCAGACTCAGCAAGCTTTTTTCTTTCATCGTTTCGTAGGGTTTTTCAAGGATTACAAAATATTAATAGCAGTGCCTATTTTCACTAATTCCGATAGGTAACAAATATAGATGTTTTTAGAACCGCGGACAAGGAAGCTTTCGGTGCCGGAATGTTTTCGGCTTGTCGCGTTCCCATTCTACGATCAACGCCAATTCATGCGAACCACCGGAAATCTGGTTGGTCAGCGAAGAAACGGTGTAGTCGTAAGAGTATCCAATTGAGAAGGGGCCATTCTTGAAGCCCACCAAACCGGCGACCATGTCACTCGAAATGAAATCACCGTTGAAATTGTTGTAATTCGATCTCCACCACACCCCGAAGATCATCGGTTCAATATTCACGTAGGTACCGATGTTCAACTGGTTGAAGTTGCGCTGTGTCATGAACAACAACGCCGGGGAGATGCTGATTTTTTCGGGATTGTTCGGCGGACCGACCGGAATACGCAGACCCGCTGTAGCTGTGATGCGACGCGGCAATCGTGTGCTTTCGTTTCGCAGCGATGTGATAAACGTCTGGTGCGGCTCCGTAAGGTGGTGCACCGAAACGCCCAGCCACGCGTACTGGTTGTAATAAGCGATACCGGCATTGATATCCGGCGAGAAGCGCGGCTCCGGCGTGCCTGGTTCTTGCGTGGCGCGGACAAAACCCTCGCGGGGATCAATCTGATCGCCGAAGCGGAGCTTTGCAAAATCAATGCTCGCCTGCTCAAGCCCACCTCCGAGACCAAAGCGCAGGTATTGCTCGTGTCCACGGCGGCCAAATTGGACCGCAAATGAGTAATTGAGTTGGACGTTGATCTTACTCAAGTTTCCTTCGCCGGCCTGATCCGTTTGAATCAAGCCACCGATGCCTTGCAAAGATCTTCCAAAAAGGAGAGGTTGATCGTACCCAACGGCAGTTTGCCGGTAAGAACCGGGGATCGATACCCACTGTGCACGATAATTCATAGAAACCCGAGGTCCGAGCGCAGCGCCCGTAAAAGCTGGGTTAAGCATTGGTTGGTTCGCATAAAACTGCGTGTACTGAGGGTCTTGGGCGTGTCCCAAGCAGTAGCCGGCAGTGATGATGACTCCCAACACCACGATCCTGAAGATGCCTCTTTTCATAAACACAGTGCCAAAGTTTAATGATTCGGTGCCAAAAATGGCTTCCTTTTAAACTTAAAAAAAACTATACCGCCCAGCTTTTTCTACTCCGTAAAGATAGAAAAAATTACGAATAATCAACCCTGGGTCAAGATTATACCGTCTGCAACAACTTTCTTTGAACAGGGTATTTGTTTCGTTTGAGATAACAATATAAACATTTTCGACGAACCTCCCGGACAATTCTGCCACACAATTTTGCTTCCCTTCCCTGACTCCGTCCTCCACATCCGGCTCCATTGCCCCACATGGACAAATGTGTGCCACCACATGTGACAGATGTGCCAAAGGAAATTTTTTTTGCCCTTCATCCGGATTTTTCCGAGAAAACCACCATTTTCGTCCTTTAAAGCCTCTGAACCCACATAACCCCCACCGTCGGTTTGCCGTATACTGTTGCAGTACCCCGGGTTTTTCGCCCGACGGTGAGTTCTTCCAACACGATTCAGTGCCCCAGCCCCGCCCCAAGGATTCTCCCGGGAACGCAATTCCGTGACGTTCCCTCAGCCAAAGCAATTTCTGTTCTGCCTTCATCCGGCAGCCCGATGAATTTTGAAATAATTGGCGTACTTTTGCCACGATCAGACTTGCGTAACCCTATGTTGTATTTGAGAACATACCTGATACTGGCCCTCGGAGCATTTATCGTTCTTGCGGGAACGGTCGCACCGATCTTTGCCCAGGGAGAAACCCAAAGCGTAGCCAGCTTTCGCAAAGTCTATGACTTTGCATTGCCACCGGTCGACGCCACGGGCGACGCCGTACACGTATTCGATCCCGGAGAAGATACCGTGGCCGGCCCGGCCCTGGTCAACTACATCTTTTCTCCGCGGCTGCAGGACCTGTTGAATCTACACGTCTCCCAGAACAATGCAATGATCACCGGCCCCGGCTACCGAGTGCAGATCTACGCTGGGAGCCGCCTCGAATTTGCCAATGAATCCAAAGCCGACTTCATTCAGGCGTTTGGCGATTTTGATTATCCCATCTACCAAAAATGGCAACCACCCCACTTCCGGGTCCGTGTGGGCGATTTCCTCTCCCGGGAAGAAGCCATGCGGGAAATGGCCGGCTTCCGCCAGGTATTTCCCGACGCTTTCATTGTGGAAGACGAAATCAACCTCCCCAAATACAAGAAGCAGGTCCTGATTCCCAACGACGGCTCGGCGGATCCTCCCGCTGGGGTCGAAGTCCGGGAAAATTGAGTTGAACCAGGCTTTCTCTGTACCGACGGCGCCCCTCCCCAGCTATTTTCACCCGTTTTTACCTTGGCGCTTCTTGTACGCCAATGCAAACTTGATCTTGTAGTACGGGATTTCCTCATTTAAATGCTGGAAAATCGGACCGAGCTTTGCCTCTCCGACTTCCACCACTGCCCGCAATACCCGCTGCAACTCATCGACATTCATGAAGGAAAACAGGTCGATGTCCGGATACTTCCCGGTCGCATAGAGTTTGATCAGGTGGCTGTAGATCGTTTCGGTGCGCAGCTCCCGCTCCACCCCGATGGCTTCCACCGAGCGCCCACTCTTCCACAGCTCGTAGCTGACCCGCTCCGTGGGCTTTTTCGGCACTTTGGGGGCTTTTCCTTGGGCGGAAGTCCGGCTCCGGGACTTGGGCGCCGGTTCCCGGTAATTGCTAGCCGGCGTCGATTGAATGCCATTTTCCTGGACAAAGCGCAAGATCTCGTTGATAAAATCCGGTCCGTAGACCCGCAGCTTCTTGTCCCCCACTCCGCTGATCCGCCGCATCTGGATCTCATTGGTGGGCATCTGGGCCGACATCTCTTTCAAAGGCGCATCCCCAAAGACGATATAAGGCGGCACGCCCTGCTTGTCGGCCAGTTTTTTTCGCAGCCGTCGCAGGCGTTCAAACAGGGCCTCATTGGGCTTCAAAGCGGCCGAATTGGGGGGGGAAGCGGCCTTGGCTTTTGCTGGTTTGCGCTTCACGATCCGCACCAATTCCACCGGACGCCCATCGAACAGCACCTCGCGGCCCGGAGCGGTTACTTTGAGCGTATTCCCTTCATCGTAGGCGATCTCCAGGAGCCCGATATTGAGCATTTGCAGGATAAATTGCTGCCAGTCGTTCCGGGAAATGTCGGCGCCGGCGCCGTAAGTCTTAATCCGATCAAATCCCCGGGCCACAATTTCCTGCCGGGCCGATCCCCGCAGCACATCCACGACCAGGTTCATCCCCACTGCTTCCTTCATGCGGATCAGCGCCGAAAGGGCCTTTTGGGCCAATACGGTCCCGTCCAGCTTCTCCGGAGGATCTTCGCAGATGTCACAATTGCCGCAGTTCTCATCCGTGTGCTCCCCAAAATAGGCCAGCAATACCTGGCGGCGGCAAACCTGAGCATTAGCGTACTGCTCGATCCGCCCCAACTTGGTTTCCAGGATCTCCCGCTGCCCACTTTCGGCGATGAATTGCTGCAACTGTACCACATCCGCATAGCTGTAAAACAGCAGCGTCTCTCCCGGCAAACCATCCCGACCGGCCCGCCCGATTTCCTGGTAATAGCTTTCGATATTCTTGGGGAGGTTGTAGTGAATGATCCAGCGCACGTTGGGTTTGTCGATTCCCATCCCGAAAGCAATCGTCGCGCACACAATGGGGATGTCATCGCGAATGAACCGTTCCTGGGTGCGCGCCCGGATCTGTGGGCCCATTCCCGCATGGTAAAAAGCCGCATTGATGCCGTCGGCCTTCAATTTGGCGGCGATGTCCTCAGTCGAGCGGCGGCTGAGGCAATAAATAATCCCCGACTGGCCCGGCCGGTCCTCGATCCACTGCTTGATGACCCGGTAGCGGTTGCGCCCCGGCAAGACATTCAGACTCAGATTGGGCCGGTCAAAAGAGGCCAGAAATACTTCCGGATCGTGCAACTTCAGGTTCGTGACGATGTCTTTCCGGGTCAATTTGTCCGCGGTTGCGGTCAGTGCCACCATTGGAATCTGAGGAAAACGCTCCTTGAGTGCGTGCATCTGGGTGTATTCCGGGCGAAAATCATGGCCCCACTGGGAAATGCAGTGCGCTTCATCGACCGCAATCAGCGACAAGGACAACGCACTGAGAACATTGGAAAAATCATTGGACAATGCCTTTTCCGGGGAGACGTACAGCAGGTCGATCTCCCCGTTGAGAGCCGCATTTTCGACCCGCAAATTGTCAATTCCCGAACGACTGGAATTCATAAAAGCAGCGCGGACACCGTTGGCGCGGAGTCCTTCCACCTGGTCCTTCATCAATGCGATCAGGGGCGAAATGACCAAACCCACGCCAGGGCGCACCAGAGCGGGAATCTGAAAGCAGATCGATTTGCCTCCGCCGGTCGGCATGAGCACCACGGCATCTTTACCGTCCAGGACCCGCGCGATAACCTGCTCCTGCATCGGGCGGAAACTGTCGTAACCGAAATACGTTTTGAGTGCCTGTTTGGCCTTTTCAATGGTCATAGCTTTTCCCCACTTCCCATTTTGGATGGTGCAAAACTACAGGTTTTCCGGGGAATGTCCGCTGCACCGGGAAAAAATCACCGGACTCAATCTGCTGCGCCCAAATGGTGCTGAAACTGGTCGATGACCAGGCGGTAGGCTTCCTGGGCGTGCTCCACGTGGTTGGGCCGGGAAAACATGCCGTGGATCGCACGCGGATAATTGATCCACTCGGCCGGGGTGCCTTCGGCGCGCAAACGCTCGGCGTAGTTGCGGCCGTCGTCCCGCAGCGGATCAAAATTGGCGGTGACCACCAGCGCCGGGGGGAGATCCGCCAGGGATTCCGCGCGCATCGGGGAAAAATAGGGATCCTTGCGGTCTTTGGGGCTGCGTTCGTAGTGGCGGCGAAAAGCGATAATGCCGGCTTTGCTCCGGATCGGCGCGTCGGCAAACTCCTCTATGCTGGGGTCGTCAAGCGAGGCGTTGGTCGCGGGGTAAAGCAAGGCTTGAAAGGCATCTGCGAGCCATTTTGGTCGCGGGCCATCAAGCTGATTGCCGCGGACAGGTTGCCCCCGGCGCTGTCGCCGGTCACTGCAATCCGGGCGGGGTCGCCGGATGTGCTTCAATTCCATCTCATAAAATCACCGCCAACAAAAGGGCTTGATCAGCAGCAGCACCAGCTGGGTCCGAAAGGAGATGTCGTATTTGCGGGGCATGGAGGTATGATACGCATTCGGGGAAAATGAGCGGTGGGAAAGATGCCTCCTCCCGTTGCAGATAAAGAAAAAGCCCCGTGTTTCCACGGGGCAAGTATCAAAATGTACTTCAGATTGCTGATTAAGCTGACTCCAGGGCCTCCGCACCCGCCACGATCTCGAGGATCTCGGTGGTGATGGCGGCCTGACGCGCTTTGTTGTAGGACAGGCGAAGGGACTTGAGCAATTCCTCCGCGTTTTCGGTAGCATTGTCCATGGCGACCATTCGGGCTCCTTGCTCGCCGGCATTGGATTCCAAGATGGCGCGGTAGAGTTGAATCCGCAGGGACTTGGGAATAAGTTCACTCAGGATTTCGTACTGGTCGGGCTCAAAGATGTAGTCGGCAGCTACGCCGCTCGCTTCGGCTTCCTCAGGATGCTCTTCGACCCCACGGAGGGGCAAAAATTGCTCGCGGGTCAGCACTTGGGTGGCGGCATTTTTAAACGTATTGTACACCAACTCGACCCGATCCCATTCGCCTTCGACAAAGGCATCCATGATTGACTGGGCCACCGCATTCACCGTTTCGAAACGAAGATCGGCAAATACGTCGTGGTTTTTCCCGCCCACCATATTGAATTCCCGGCGCTCGAAAAACTCGAAGCCTTTCTTACCGATGGCCAAAATGCCGAGGTTTCCGGCAGCGTACTGATCTTGGTAGTCGCCGTTCGCCGCCGCGACCCCTTCTTTGGCGACATTCGCGTTGAATGCACCGCAGAGCCCACGGTTCGAGGTGATAATTACCAGCATCACTTTCTCCTGGGTCCGCTCTTCCGCGTAAGGGCTTTCGAGCGGCTCGGAGACATTTCCGGCGATATCGCCCATGATTTCCTGGAGCTTCGTGGCATAGGGACGCAGACGTTCGATGTTTTTCTGCGCCCGACCGAGCTTGGCAGCGGCCACCATTTTCATGGCACTGGTCATCTGCTTGGTGGTCTTGACGCTACGGATGCGTTCCCGTATTTCCTTGAGATTCGCCATTGCGGCAGGGGTTTTAGGTCAACAATTAATTCGCAAAGCTTTTTGCTACCTCGTGCGCCGTTTCGGTCAGAGTAGCTTGGGCTTCGGCTTCTTTCTTGAGGTTGAACTTGGGCGTAGAAAGCTTTTGCATCAGTTCCGCGTGGTTCAACTTGAGGTTTTCGACGTAAGCCTTCTCAAATTCTTTGATCTTGTTCACCGGAACGTCTTTGAGCAAGCCGTTTACTCCGGCAAAGATGATCGCCACCTGTTCCTCGACCGGAACCGGGGCGTATTGGCCCTGCTTGAGGATTTCGACCAGGCGCTTACCATTTTCCAGGGTCGCTTTGGTCGTGTCGTCGAGGTCCGAACCAAACTTAGCGAAAGCTTCCAGCTCCCGGTACTGGGCGAGGTCCAGTTTCAGGGTACCTGCGACTGCCTTCATGGACTTGATCTGGGCCGATCCCCCGACCCGCGATACCGAAATACCGACGTTGATGGCCGGGCGTACCCCAGAGTTGAACAGGTTCGACTCCAAGAAGATCTGACCGTCGGTGATTGAGATCACGTTGGTTGGGATGTAGGCGGATACGTCGCCGGCCTGGGTTTCGATGAAGGGCAAGGCGGTCAGAGAGCCGCCGCCCTTGACAAACGGCTTGAACGATTCCGGAAGATCGTTCATATCGCGGGCGATATCATCGTTCTCGATGATTTTTGCCGCGCGCTCCAGAAGGCGGGAGTGCAGGTAGAAAACGTCACCCGGGTAAGCTTCTCGTCCCGGAGGACGGCGCAGCAGCAGCGATACCTCGCGGTAGGCAACCGCCTGCTTCGAAAGGTCATCGTAGATCACCAATGCGTGGCGACCCGAGTCGCGGAAGTATTCCCCGATGGCGGCACCGGCAAACGGAGCAAAGTACTGCAACGGAGCCGGCGAAGAAGCGGCCGCTGCGACGACGACCGTGTAGTCCATGGCGCCGTATTTTTCGAGGGTCTTGACCACCTGAGCAATCGTGGAGCCTTTCTGGCCACAAGCGACGTAAATGCAGAAGACCGGCTCGCCTTTGTCGTAAAATTCTTTCTGATTGATAATGGTGTCCAGCGCGACGGCGGTTTTACCCGTCTGACGGTCACCAATGATCAGCTCACGCTGGCCCCGACCGATGGGGACCATCGAGTCGATGGCCTTGATCCCAGTTTGCAGCGGCTGCGATACGGGCTGGCGGTAAATCACCCCCGGGGCTTTCCGCTCAAACGGCGAATCGTAAAACTCACCGCCCATTTCGCCTTTGCCGTCGATGGGTTCACCCAGCGGATTGACGACGCGACCGATCAGCCCGTCACCCACACCGAGAGATGCAATGCGATTGGTACGTTTGACCGTGTCACCTTCTTTAATGCCCTCGGAGTCGCCAAACAGTACCGCCCCCACGTTGTCTTCTTCCAGGTTTAGAACCATCCCGAGCAGACCGTTTTCAAACTCGATCAGCTCACCCGCCTGGACTTTGGAAAGACCATAGATACGCGCAATGCCGTCACCGATTTGGAGTACGGTGCCGACTTCTTGCAGTTCTACCTCGTCTTTGAAGTTGCTCAACTGCTGTCGCAGGATCGCAGATACTTCGTCCGGTCTTACTTCTACCATTGTTATATCTGTTTTACGTAAGGATTATTGTCAAATTCTTGTTTGAGTTCGCGCAGGCGGGAAGCGAGGCTTCCATCGAAGAGGAAGTCGTCGATCCGCAGGGTGAATCCCCCGATCAATTTGGGATCTACCTGCTCGGTCAGCACAAACTCAGTTTTGCTTTCGGTGGCCACCAGCTTTTGAATGGCTTCACTCTGGGCCGGTGAAAGGGGGGCCGCACTGGTAATGGTGCCGCGGGAAATGTTTTTGTACAGGTCGTACTGGCGCTGGAAGCGGATTGCAATGTCGCGCAGATAGGGCTCACGGCCCCGGCTGACGATGATCCGAATGAAAGTCGCCGTGATCTTCGACAGCTTTCCGCCTAGGATGGCATCCAGGATTTCCTGTTTTTTGTCCGCTTTGATAAGCGGGCTTTTGAGCATGTTCACGAAATCGCGGCTGGTATCGCAGATCGTTTCGATCAGATTGAAGTCCGCGCGTACTTCCTCGACCCGGTCCATTTCTTTGGCGAGTTCAAGAACCGATTTCGCGTAACGGTCGCCCAGTTTGATTTCAATCATAGCGGATTAATTGAGGGTCAACTCGGAGACCAGTTTATCGACCACTTCCGATTGGGCGGATTGGTCTTTCATTTCGTGGCGCAGCACCTTCTCGGCAATCTGGAGGGAAAGCTGGGCAACCTGGTTTTTTACCTCGGTCAGGGCCTGCATTTTTTCGGCCCGGATGTCTTCCCGGGCCTTCTCGATTATGCGGCTGGCTTCTTCCTGAGCGGTGGCATTGGCCTCGTTTCTGATTTTGGTCGCCATGTCCCGGGCCTCTTTGAGCATCGCGTCACGCTCGACGCGGGCTTGGCGAAGCAGATCGTCATTCGCCGCTTTCAGGTTTGCCATTTCTTCGCGGGCCTTTTTGGCTTCGTCGATGGCGTCCTGGATGCTGGCTTCCCGCTTGTTGAGGGATTCCAGAATGGGCTTCCAGGCGTAGCGGCGCAGCAGGATCACCAGAATTACAAAAATCACCAGTGACCAGAAAAAAAGACCCAGTTTTGGTAAGAGGAGATCCATATTAGAGTAGTTCTATTTTATCAATTCTTGGGGGTGAGATGGGGGGTCGAGGCATTCCCTCGACCCGTTTCCATCTTGAGTTTTTGTGACTTCTTAGCCGTTAAGTACAGCCAGAAGACAGATCACTTCACCGAAGAGGGCAACCCCTTCAACGAAAGCGGCGGTGAGGATCATGTTGGACCGGATCTCGCCGGCCGCTTCCGGCTGACGTGCTATCGACTCCATTGCTTTACCAGCAAGTTGTCCAATGCCAATACCGGCTCCGATAACGGCCAGTCCGGCACCAATTCCTACAAGTCCTTGCATAGCTAAATAGTATTAATGTGATTAAAATAGTTTCAATTCAAGCAGGAACCGCGTGGGCTTCTGCTGCGTGTTCGGTGTGATGCTCATCGTGGTGCTCGTGGGTTTCCATGGCCTGCCCGATGAACACTGCGGTCAACAAGCAGAATACAAATGCCTGAACCGCCGCCACGATCAGTTCGACCGCGAAGATGAACAAACCAAACCCAATCGACAGCGGCATGATGCCGACCGCACCACCAACGCTTTCCCCATTGTTCCCCAAAATGAAGATCAAAGAGATGAGCGAGAGCACCATAAAGTGACCCGCCGAGATGTTGGCGAAGAGCCGAATCGCCAAGGCGACCGGCTTCGTCACGAAGCCCATCAATTCCACCACAAACATCAGCGGCTTCATCCAGACGGGAACGCCGGGGAACCAGAGGATGTGCAGCCAAAAGTCTTTCGTGGAAGAAGTGATGATCAGAATCAAGGTGATCATGGCCAGCATGACCGTGATCGTGGTGTTGCCGGCGATGTTCGACGACAGCGGGGTCAAGCCGAACAGGTTGGACAACCAGATGAAGAAGAACAGCGTTAGCAGGTAGGGAAGAAACTTATCGTGCTTCCCATGCAGATAAGGCCGCGCGATGTCTTCCCGCACAAAAATGACCAGCGTTTCGATCAGGTTTTGCATGCCCTTGGGGGCCAGGCCGTCGCGTTTGCGGTAGGCTTTGGCCACACGGGTAAATAACCACAACATCAAAATCGCGATCAGCAGGATGTGCAGGGCGGTCTTGGTCATAGAAAAGTCGATGACGGTGACGCCCTCGACTTTCTTGTATGCGGCCAAAATTTCGTGTTCCTCTTTCTCGCCGTCGACACCTTCTTTCTCGTAAAGGTGCTTGATGAGCACGTAGTTGGCGGCGTCTTCTTCGTACTGTGCGGCCTCGGGGTCGTGGACATCGCCTTCCCAGGTCGGCTCATGAGCGTCCTCCACATAGTAGAGATTCTCGTGGGCAAAAAGGTAATGGTGATCTTCTTCTTGCATTTTGTGGGTGCTCAAGAAGAAATCCAGACCTTTTTCCGAGTTGTAGATGATCCAAGGGAGGTGGAGGGCAATGGAGATTTGGTCTTCTCCTTCTCCGATGTCAGCGAGGTGCCAGTCGTGGTTGTCCATCACGTGGTGAATGATCACTTCGGAGATGGGTTCTACCTGCTTGCCGTGTTCGGAGTTCGTTTCTCCCCCGCCGGATGCTTTCAGAAGGGATGGCGACACCATTCCGAAAACAATGAAAATTGCGGTGAAAAACGTTAACGATTTAATTACCAGGGTCTTCCTCATGCGTACTGCGCTTACCTGTTTTTGAAATCGGGCGCAAGTTACGCATAAGTGCATAAACCTCAAAAGAGGTGAATATAAAATAGCAGAAAAAGTAAGACAGGACATACACCGTCGCGAACCCCTTGAATTTCAGGGCAATAAGTAGGACGATGGCAATCCCAATCATCATCTTGGCCAGCATGCTACCGATGATATAGGAAGTAAACATGCGAATGGAACGCTTGAGGCCATTGTTCACAATGATATAGGCGATGATTCCGGACAGCGCGGCCACGGAAATCGCGATGTAAATGAAGGTCAACGAGCCCGGGGGCAGGAAGACCGTAGCCGGATACCAGGCCGCGGCCATCAAGGCGGCCACTACCCCAAGTTGTATCAAGACGAATCGCAGAACGGACAAACTATTCTTTTTTGGTGGTGGGGGGAGTCGGACGGTTCGGAGCAGCCCCATTTTTCGGAGGGCGTTTGCGGGTAATTTTGTCAAATGACCGCACCATGTAGATGAGGGCAACGATCACCCCAAAAATGGAAAGACCGAGCGTCCACCACGGTTTTTCGGTGGCGAACTTCCGGTCTAGTCGGGTACCGATGAAGACAAACAGGCCGATGATCAGCACCATTTGTATACCGGCGCTCCCGTAACGGGCATAATCGGATGCCCGATCCTCACTCATTGGCTACTTTGGCGGCGGTCGGTTCGGAGGCGCGCTTGCCCACGCCGAAGATCGGACGCTTGGTGGCGCCATTGCGGCTGGCTTGCGTCTTTTTCAACTACTCGGCGCGTTCTTTGGCTTTGCCGAGCACCGATTCCGCGTCGTCGCCCATCCGGCAGTTGCCCGTAAAGGTCGCCCCGACCTGTACCGAAAGCTTCTTGGTGTAGATGTCGCCTTCGATGCGGCCTTTTTCCTGTAGCTGCAACAATTCGCGCACCACTACCTCGCCTTCGACCCGCCCGGCGATGTAAGCGTTGCGGGCATCCACAAAACCTTCGACCTCACCGTGCTCACCAATGACGAGTTTGGCATCACAAGTGATGGTACCGATAACCTTTCCTTCGACGCGAATGTCGCCTTTGGTGGTAATTTTGCCTTCTAAGATGGTGCCGCGAGCGATGGTGTTGAGTACATTGTCATGTGCCATACTCTTTTTTTCTTTCGAATTTGATCCAAGCATAAACTTTATCCGTTCCTTAGTTTAAATCGAGATAGTCCGCCGGGTTCACTGGATTTTTATCGTGCCAAAGTTCAAAGTGGAGGTGCGTCCCGGAAGAGTTTATCCCGGTATTGCCGATGACGGCAATCGCTTCTCCGGCTACGACGTAAGAACCGACAGACTTATATAGCCTACTGTTGTGCTTATAAAATGAAATGAGGTTGTACTGGCTGTGCCAAATGCCGATGACATAACCGGTCGTGTTGCTGTATTCACTAAAGATCACGACGCCATCGGCGACGGAACGGATCAATGCATTTTCATTGGCAACCAGATCGATTCCATAGTGGTCTTTCTCGTCGATGTTGAAGTCCATCGTAACGAAGCCGTCGACGGGCTTGATGAGATTAATGGTGGTCGGCGGTGGACGGCGCTCCACCGCAACCGGGGGAAGGGTTTCCGGAATAACCGGGGGTACAAGTTCTTGGCCCACGTTTGTTTCACGGGCGGTATCCTCGACAATCGCGGGGCCGGGTTCGGGAGCGGCAGCTTCCCAGATCGCGCGGTCGTTCGGGGTCGGGTTGTTCATGCCCGCCACCCGGGTAAACGATGCCAAAAGTGAGTCCATTTCCTCCACCCGCTGCTCCAGCTCATTGTTTTTTGCCTGAAGGAGCTTGTAGTCTTCGGACAGTTGCGGTTTTTTAAAGCCAGGAATATTCTGGTGGATCGCCGGGGTTTTGAAAACCAGTAGCGTCGTTCCCGCAACCATGGCCACGGTAAACAGGCTGAGTCCGATCAACAAGGTGAGGGGACGCACCAAGAAATTACGCGTTTGGGACAAGGACTCATGGTCGTACAGGACCAGCCTGTATTTCTTTACCAATTTTGCCCATATCTTGGTCGTCGTCTCTTTTAGCATCACCGAGCTTTTCAGTATATTGCACCCCTGGTACTATTTTTTTGCCTTGTCCGTACCGGGCGGCAAACGTAGTTTAAATGTCTTCTTTAATCCTGGAACTTGAAAGCCAAAGTTACATATTTTCTAACAATGCTTTTGACCCTGTTGTGGATTTCTTCCTGCGGGGTGAAGAGAAAAAACGTCGTTTCAAAAACCTTCCACCGCACGACGACGATCTTCAATTATCTCTACAATGCGGAGATCATTTGGCGGGAAGGAGTCAAGCAAATCAATGGCGCTTACCGCGTGCCCCCCGAAGGCTACATCCCCGTCTGGTGGGCCGGCACCGAAAACGACGCCAACAGCTTTGCGAGCAATTTCGAATCGGCCATCGAAAAGTGCGAAATTGCGCTGCAGAAGCACAACCAACCGGAAAACAAGTACTTCGACGACTTGCGCTTTCTGATTGGGCGGAGTTGGTTTTACAAGCGCAACTACATCCTCGCACTCAAGAATTTTGAGTACGTCCTGAAGACGTTTCCCGACACCAAGTTGAAGCCCGATGTCTATCTCTGGATGGTCAAAACCTACTTCATGGACGGGAACAATGTCATGGCGGTCAAGCTCCTGCAGGAGGAAATTCCCGGCGCGAAATTGAACAAGCGCCAGCAAGGCCAACTTGCCCTCATCCAAGCGCAGGTCTACCTTGAGGAGGAAGACTACGACGAGGTACTCCGGACCATCAACAAGAACAAGGCCAACATCAAAGGCGCCAACAACCGCGCCCGCGCCCACTACCTGCTCGGCCAGATCTACGCCGACAAAGGCAACTTTGCCCAGGCCTACGAAAACTTCAAAAAGGTCACCAAGCTCAACACCGATTACGAACTGATCTTCAATGCGCGACTCAACATCGCAAAGTTGTTCATCGAGGAACAAGAGGGCACCGACCAAACAAAAAAGTTGCGCCGGCTGCTCAAGAAAATGCTCCGCGACGAGAAAAACGTGGACTACAAAGACCGCGTCTTTTACGAAATCGCCATGCTGGACATCAAGATTAACGATCTGAACGGGGCGATTGAAAATTTGCGCAACTCCATTTCCGCCAATACCAACAACCAGCGGCAAAAGGCACTCTCCTACTACAAAATCGGGCAGATCTATTTCTACGATCTTCAGGACTTCACGAACGCTCAGGCGTATTTCGACAGTGCCTCCACCTCGATCAACAAGGATGCGCCGGAGTACCGGGAGATTTCCACCATCAGTGCGACACTGAAAGAATACATCACGTACACGAATACGATTCAACTGCAAGACAGTCTCCTCGCGCTCTCGCGACTGAGCGACGCCAAACTTGAGGAGTACGTGGACGATTATCTTGTTGAGCAAAAACGGCGCGAAGAAGAGGCCCAGGCCCGGGAACTGGAAGAGTTGAACAGCCTAAACGACCCGAATCTGTTCCAGCAGTTTGGCGAAAATCGCAACAGCCGAAAACAGGATTTCTATTTCGATGCGCCCGACATGGTCACCAATGGCAAGGTGGAATTCCAGCAGATCTGGGGAAGTCGGCGCAACGAAGACAACTGGCGGCGCAAGAACAAGCAAATTCAGCTCGCCAGCAACGACCAAGTCGAGGAGGTGGTCGAAGTTTCGGACGAGGACATCGAGAAGTACGGCTCCAAGGAGAAGGCGCAGATGATCAAGAATGTGCCGCGCACGCCGGAAGCCCGCCTCGACGCGAACAAAATGGTGGAAGAAGCCCTCTACGGTTTGGGTCAGGTCTACCAAAACAAATTGAGCATCCCCGATTCCGCGATTGCGGTGTACAACCGGCTCATTTCCCGGTATCCCGACTCGGAGTATGCACTCAAAGGCCGCTACGCCCTGTTCAAGCTCTACAATGAAGAGGACAATCCCAGCAAAGCCGATCAATACAAAATCGAAATTTGCGGCCGCTACCCGAACAGCCGCTATTGCAAGTTGTGCAAGGGCGAAGCGGTCGAGGTGGAAACCGACGCGGAGTACGAGGATTTCCTTTCTGCGTACAATGCGCTCTACGCGACCTTCAAAACGGAGGACTATGCGACCTGCATTGATTTCAGTGGTTTCATTACCAGCCGTTTCCCCACGGCAAAAGATTTGCCCCGGGCCTACATGATCCGTGGGAAGTCCTACGCCTACCTCGGGAAAAAGGACAGTTTGATCTCGGTCTACAAGTACATCAAGCAGAACTATCCTGAATCGGAACTGATTCCGGAGGTCAACCGCACGCTGGCGTTTGCGACTGGGGTTCCGGAAGGCGGCCCTTCTAATCCTGGGCTGACGAATACCAGCGCTCAGGAAAAGCCAGATTCGGAAAACGATCCGCGCTACGCCGGCTTCACCACTGAGCGCAAACCCCACGAAAAGGTCTACATCGTGATGCTCGTGGACCGCACCAAGGTCAAAGCCAACATCCTGCAACAGAAGCTCGGGCAGTTCCACAAGGACAACTATTCAGAACGCCGCCTGAATGCGAGCATTTTCCTCTATCAAAACAAGTACCACATGCCCTACATCAGCCAGTTCAACGATGAACGGGAAGCCATGAACTACATTAAAATGGCGATGAAAGAACCGGGCATCGGGGATCTTTTGGGCGGGGTCAACGAAAAGATGGTATTCATCAGTCCGAGTAACTTCCGCACGGCTTACGGAAAGAAGCGTTTCGAAGATTACTTCGTATATTACGAAAATGTTGTGCTGAAAGCACTTGAAGGAAAATAATCGTGCTGATTTGAATTCACCCGCTCGGAAAGTAGACGCTGTCTTCATCCAGGATCCCAAGCATTACAAGAAGCCCCGCATATTTCTGGTTATGCGGTTGGTCTTTTTGGGTTTCTTCCTCGCCATCGTTGCGGTAGTGGGCCTATTTATCTGGAATGTCTCGACGACGCTCCCCCCGATGGACGTCATCGAAAACCCCCAAACCGATCTCAGCACGCAGATTTACACCTCAGACGGCAAACTTATCCGCAACTTGTTCAGCGAAGAGCACCGCATCAGTGTTAAGCTCAATGAGATTTCCCCCCATGTCCTCAACGCCCTGATCGCGGCGGAGGACATCCGCTTTTACCAACATTCCGGCATCGACCCCAAGGCGCTTTTTGCAATCGTCAAAGACATGGCCCGGGGTAAAAAGGCCCGGGGGGGCAGTACGGTCACCATGCAGTTGGCGAGGAACTTGTACGATCAGATCGGGCGGGAGCGGACCATCATCCGGAAGCTCAAGGAAATGGTCGTGGCGGTCTTGCTTGAGCGCAGCTACACCAAAGATGAAATCGTGGCCGCCTACCTGAACACGGTCTCTTTTGTGGGCAATACCTACGGCATCCAGAACGGCTCCATGGAGTACTTCCAGAAGAGTGCCGCCGACCTGGATGTCCAGGAAGCCGCGCTGCTGGTGGGCCTACTCAAAGGCACTTACCAGTACAATCCGCGCAGCAAGCCGGAGGCGGCCATGAACCGCCGCAATACGATTCTGACCCAGATGGATCAATATGGCTTCCTGGACGATCTGCCGGTGGACAGCCTCAAGGCGCTCCCCCTCGGATTGGAAGCGAAAAGTGATTACCGGGATTTGGGGCTGGCGCCTTACTTCACCGAGCACCTCCGCCAATGGCTGAAGGAATGGTGCAAGAAGACCGGCCACGATCTTTACCGGGATGGCCTCAAGGTCTACACGACGATTGACTCGCGGATGCAGCACTACGCCGAGCAGTCCATGCGGGAGCACCTGAGCGAATTGCAGCCCATTTTTGACAAACACATCGACGGACGGGAACCCTGGCGCACGGACAGCACTTTCCTCGTGCGGGCGATGCGCAAGTCTTACCGCTACATCCGCGGGAAAAATGACGGCTTCACCGAAAAGCAAATCCTCGCGGAGTTCAATACTCCCACGCAAATGGACCTGTTCAATTGGGCGGGTGAAGTCAAGGATACTACGCTGACTCCCTGGGATTCTTTGAAGTACTACGCGCGCTTTCTGGAAACGGGCTTCGTGTCCATCGATCCTTCCAACGGTCATGTCAAGGCCTGGGTCGGTGGCATCAACCACAAGTACTTCAAGTACGACCACGTCTTCCAGGGCAAGCGGCAAGTGGGATCGACCTTCAAGCCCTTCGTCTACACCGCAGCCTTCGACAACGGCTCTTCCCCTTGTGAGCTGGAGTTGAATCAGCCGGTTTTTTTCTACAATGAGAAGGGCAAAATGATCTGGTCACCTAAGAACGCGGACGGCAAAATCGGCGGATTCATGACCCTGCGGCGTGGTCTCGCGACTTCGACGAATATGATCACCGCCCGGGTCATGAAACGGGTGGGTCCGAATTTGGTCTGCGAATGGGCCCGGAAAATGGGCATCGAAACGGATCTGGAGTGTGTCCCGTCGCTGGCCCTGGGCACGACTGACCTGAGTGTCTACGAATTGACCGGGGCTTACTGCACCTTTGCGAATCGGGGCATCCATTTGCCGCCGGTCTTCGTCACCAAAATCGAGGACCGCAACGGAAATATCTTGCAGGAATTCGAATCTGAAGGCCGGGAGGCGATCACGGAAGAAACCGCTTACATGATGCTGGACATGCTCAAAGGGGTGGTCCGGGAGCCGGGGGGCACCGGCGGACGGCTCATTTACCGGTTCAAGCTGAACAATGAAATCGGGGGCAAAACAGGCACCACCCAGAACCACTCAGACGGCTGGTTCATGGGTGTAACGCCTTACCTGGTGTCGGGTACCTGGGTGGGCTGTTCGGACCGCACCATGCGCTTTCGTTCGCTGCAATACGGGCAAGGGGCCAGCCTGGCTCTGCCGATTTTCGGCAAGTACATGCAGAAGGTCTACGCCGATTCAACGATTGCCATGCCCAAAGATCCCTTCCAAAAGCCGCAAAGCTTCGAGGTCGAACTGGATTGCGAAAAGTTTGACTATAAGCGCAAGACGGTATGGTCGGACAGCCTCACGCCGGAGTTTGAGTCCATCATGAACGTTGACGATGAGTTCTGATACGCATTCCGAGCACGTACAGCAACAACTCGCCCAACTGCCCGCCGATCCTGGGGTGTACCAGTACTACGATAAGAACGGGAAGGTCCTCTACATCGGGAAGGCGAAAAACCTCAAAAAGCGGGTCAAGAGTTACTTCATGGCCGGACGAGGTCACAGTTATCGGATCGCGACCATGGTCGGCAAGATCGCCGATATTCGCCTGACCATCACCAACAGCGAGGTGGAAGCCCTGACCTTGGAAAATGCCTTGATCAAGGAGCACCAGCCTAAGTACAACATCAACCTCAAGGACGGCAAGACCTACCCTTACATCTGCATCAAAAACGAGCGGTTCCCCCGGGTATTTCCGACCCGCAATCGCATTCCCGATGGCTCGGAGTACTTCGGGCCCTTCACTTCGGTGAAAACGATGAATGCTTTTCTGGACCTCATTCGGCAGAATTACAAGTTCCGGACCTGCAATTACAACTTGAGTACGGAGAACATTGCTGCGGAGAAGTTCAAAGTCTGCCTGGAATACCAAATCCAAAACTGTTTTGGTCCCTGCGAGGACCGTTACCCCGAACCCGAATACGCCGCGAACATCGAGTCCATTCGCAAAATTCTCAAAGGCAATATGCGCGACCTACTCAAGCAACTGCACCAGGAAATGCTGGATGCCGCGGCAGAATATAAATTCGAGGAGGCAGAAATTATTCGGCAACGCATCGAACAGATTCAGGTCTACCGCCGCCGCAATACCATCGTCTCAGAGACGATTACCGACGTGGAAGTGCTCACCACGGATCGGCTAAATGACCTCGCTATCATCAACCATTTCAAGGTGGTCAATGGCTCCATTATTTCTACCCGCAGCTTTGAAGTCCGCATGCGCAATGAGGAAACCGATGAGGAGCTGTTGAACTCAGTATTTGCCAAGCTGGTGGAAGAATCGGACGATTTTGGCAAGGAGATCCTTTCGCACCTGCAATGGCAGCCCGAGATTGATGGGGTGGCCCAGGAGGAATGGCAAGTTCGGGTGCCGCAGCGCGGGGACAAAAAAAAGCTGGTGGACCTGTCGCTGAAAAATTGCCGGGTGCTACTCGAAGAAAAAGTCTGGAAGCAGAATCTCCGCAAGCGCAATCCTCAAGAACCGATCCTGGAACAATTGCAGAAAGACCTGGGTTTGCCGACTCTGCCCCGGCACATTGAGTGCTTTGACAACAGCAATATCCAAGGCCAGCATCCCGTGGCCTCCATGGTCGTATTCAAGGGGGGCAAGCCCGCGAAGAAGGACTACCGCCACTTCAAGATCAAAACTGTGGTCGGCGCCAATGACTTTGCTTCGATGGAGGAGATTGTAAATCGCCGTTATCGGCGCCTCCTGGATGAGAAACAACCGCTGCCCGATCTCGTCATTGTGGACGGTGGCAAGGGCCAGCTCAGCTCGGCGGTCAAGGCACTGGAAGAACTGAAGTTGGTGGGCAAGCTTCCGATCATTGGCATTGCGAAGAAGTTGGAGGAAATCTACCACGTGAACGATCCGGTGCCGCTGCACCTGGACAAACGCAGCACCTCCTTGAAGCTCATTCAGCAGTTGCGCAACGAAGCCCACCGCTTTGCGATTACCTTTCACCGCAACCTGCGCAGCAAGAGCACCTTTCAAACCTCACTGACCGAACTGGAAGGTATCGGCAAGGGTTCGGCCAAAAAGCTGCTCAGTCATTTCCGCTCGATCAAAAAAATCAAGGCCGCCAGCGAAGAGGAACTCGCCCGGATCGTTGGGAACAACCGCGCAAAAATCGTCCGCGACGCCATTGCAGCCGGCGATATCTGATTGCTCGATTTGCGATTATCGATGGTCAGCTTGGCGTTGCCCGTTCGGATAGGATAGCTTAAAGGAGTCCGATATCGATTCCGTAGAAGTTCATTTCCCGATGGGTGATACCAAGTTGCCGACTGCGGCATTGTGGTCACAAGACATCGGAAATCAGGCCGTTAAAAGTAAAAAACGGGAAGGTTCCCCTTCCCGTTGTATAGCTAATTTCAAAAAGTCTTGCGAATTAGTAGCTCCAGAGGTGGTGTTCAAATTCAACCAACTGATTGCGGCGGAAATCTGATTCTTCCAGCGTACGTACACCGCGTCCGGAGACGTTGATGATGTAGCTGCTGAAGAGGCGCAGTTCGAAGATTTCGCGCATGTTGCGGTACTCCGCATCGTTGTACTTGTTTTTCCACTGAGTATCTTCCAGTGTCTCCAATACATCCGCGTAGCGGAAGCAAATGAAGTTTTTGTCCGGAAGCGTTTCTCCCGGATCGACCCATACCAAGCGGAGGTACTGAATGTCGTACACCATGTCCGACCGGTTCTTGTCAAAGATTCGATCTTCAATGAACTCCAGGACAGTTTCGTACGGAGCGATGGCAAAGTCTCCATCGGCTGCGGCGGCGTCAGCACCAGCCGCGAAAGGATCGGAATCCCCTTCGAAGCCATCGCCAAAGTCGTCACCAAAATCATCGCCGAAGTCGTCACTGCCAAAATCATCGCCGGCGTCGAAGTCGTCGAATCCGTCTCCACCATCGTCCCAATCATCCCCGCCGGCGTCATTGCCTTCAATTTGCTGGGCAATCTTTACGACGTCTTCGTAGGTCAAAGACTTGTTGAGCGAGTCGGGGTGATAGGCGAGGTATTTACCGGACTTCAGCCCGTTTACCAACGCAACAATCACGCCTTGCGTCTCACCAAAAGCCGGATTGCCATAGAGACCCGGGTTTTCAGCGTAGGTCAGCGGTTCGTTGATCTTTTCGGTAAGGTCGAGGCGATTGACCACTTTTCTTCTCCAAAAGTGATCATCTACCCGAGGAGGAATCCGTGCGCCCGGAATTTGGGCTACGACCTCCGACATCATCCCACCTAAGATCGTCAATAACGCGATAAAAGCTACTCTCTTCATGATAGGTGTGCTAATTTTTACTTGATAACTGCGCCGATATACAGGTCCCTATCCCCGAATTTTTCTGGAATCTTTTGGTTCTGGAAGTTGATCCGGTAGATCTTGTCGATCTTGAAGTAAATCTTCGTACCGGGAGGATCGGACTTCAACTTATTGCCGAGATTAATCGGAATGCCTTTGAGAGCATCCTTGCCGCTTCCGCCGTAAGAACCGACCCGCGTCGGTGCCCCCAGCGAACGCTGAGACAACAGTGCAATGTTGGAAACCATATAGCGAGCGTCCTTGGGAAGGGCTGCGCGGAAGTCCGTATCTGCCTTGAGGCGGACCACGCAACGGCTCTTTTTGGGGATCGCCGCCGCACCATTGTATTCTTTGTTGTTGACGAGCAATTGGATCGAAGGCTTCGGCGGCTTGATCACTTTGTAGGTCACGTCGTCAATCTTGATATTTTGACCGTTGGTGAGCGAGGAAACGCCCAACACACACTTCTTACCGGAGGGAACAATCGTTACTTTCCGCTTGTCGCTTTTGCTCGGAAGAACCTTCGCTTGGCTGGCGGTAAATTTGGGATTGTAGAACTCGCCGAGTGCCGGTACGTCTACGTTGATGGTGTTGCCACACTTGTAGTACAGGTTTTGCACCGAGGCCGAGGTAATCACCACTTCCGGCTTGCGGATGGTGTAAGTTCCCGACATCGTAAGCTCTTGCTTACCGCCCGCGGCGTCGTTGATCACGGCCTTAGCGGAGTAGCTTGATTCACGTTCATTTTTACCTTTGCCGAAACCACCCGGAGCGGTCATCGACATGATGGCCGCGTAACCGCCATCTGTCGTCTGTACCGAACCCGTTCCGGAAAATTCCGGGATGGCTTCTTTCGATGTTGCCGCTACGAAAAGCTTCGTCTCAAACTTCATACCGGCGGCCACCACCCGCGAGGTGGGAGCATCCACCAGGATCAGTGAGTCAATCTTGAACTTCACTGCACCGAGTTTGGCTTTGATGAAGTTGAGCAGTTCCGAATGAATTTCTTGAACGTCGAGCTTAAATTTCTGCATCATTGCCAGATCCGCGATGACTGGCTTCGAATGGAAAGTGTAGTATTCCCAGGTTTCGCCATCGTGCTCTCCCTTGGGATCGCCCGGCTTCTTATCTTCACCCGGATCTTTGGCCAGCTTTTCGAACGAAATCGTCGACGTGCCGCTGGTGTCGTTTTCGGCGATGAAATCATTCGCGTACTTGACAAAACCATTGAGGGTTGATCTCAACTTAATTGCTTCACCTTTGCCCCGACCTTCGTTTTCGTTTTCACCGGCGATTCCCATCCAGTACTGAAAGTTCTTCTCCGTTTCCTTGGCGTTGTCGGGTTCACCGGTTTCTTCGTTGAAGTCCGCCATATCGGTCAGGTCGGCCGTAATCTTATCGATGTACTTGATGACCTCACCCACTTCGCCTTCCACTTGTCTCGTCAGGGCGATCAGGTTTTCGTTCTTATTATTCCCAGATTCCATCTCTTCCCGAACCTTATCCAGGATTTGACCTTTGGTTTCTAGGTTTTTATCTGCAAATGAGTCCGCCGATTGCTTCAATGATTCACGGAGGCTGTTGAAAGCATCCAAGATCTCCGCACTTACGTTGAGCGCCAGCAGCGCCGTAAGCACGAGATACATCATGTTGATCATTTTTTGGCGAGGACTAAGTTTTCCACCTGCCATAATTGTCTTTTTTTATTTGTTAATACCGCTAAGAATTTTTTATGAATCAGACAATTATCCTTGGTTTCCTCGACCCATAGCGGCCAGCATGCCACCGTAGATTCCATTGAGGTCACGCAAGTTTTTGGTCAGGTTCGCAACTTCATTGCGATACGACTCTGCGTCCTTGGATGCTTCGACCATATTGGTCATTGCTCCACCCAGACTTTCGTAGAATTTATTGATCGTCGCAATGTGCTGTTGCGCATCGTTCAACTCCATTTCGTAAACGGCATTCAGAGAAGCGAGGTTCTTGGTTACTTTCTGAACTTCTTCGTGGTAGGCGTGGGCCTGTTCGGCAGCCCCTCCGACACTCGAAGACAAGCTGTTCATGGCACTGACCGTGTTTTCGTAACCATCGTTGAGTTCACCCATTTTACCGGTTGCCGAACGCACCGACTCTGCATACTGGTTGGTTGCGACCGTAGCGTCTTCGATTTGCGCCAGCTTGTCAACGTTGTTTTTGAGACCTTCCAGCGATCCCGTGAGTCCTTCAAAGAGTTCCGGGGATAGTTCAATGTCTTTCATGCCTTCACTGGCAAGACCGAGAGCTTCTTCTGCGCTCAATTCATTGGTTTCTTCACCGATACCCGTTTCCCAATCGGGATCCGCTTTTTCGTCGGCGAGCTGCGGGTAGACACGCGCCCAATCAAGTTCTTCATGCAATGGCTCGAACGCCGACACAAAGAATACCAGTACTTCGGTACCCATGCCTGCGATCAGCATTTCGTTGGCATAATTCCAGTGCATGATCTTAAAGAGTGCGCCGCCGATCACGACCGCCGCTCCAATACCATAAAGGTATTTCATGAAGATCTTGAACCCACGCGACTCCAGAAAACTTTTCTTCTTAGCCATTATTTACTTCTCCTTAGTGTTTGAATTAATACTATCAGATTTCAATGCTAGAATCAGTATAACTTTCAGATACTCTACACTCACCAGGCATACTGCATGCCTACCAAGCACAAGCGTTAGATTGCATTTTTACTTAGGGGCCATACTTAGAAGGCGGCCGCACCCGAGCGACCAATCTGCGTGACGACGCAACGGAAACCCACGAATGACTTGGTGGTATCTGCGTACTCGTAAGTACGCGTGCCGCACGAGAGGAAGTAACCAATGTCCTTCCAGGATCCACCGCGAATAACCTTCCGGATGGTGGCACCGCCCGGAACGCGCTCTTCGGCTTTGTAGCGAGGATCACGGTAGACCGGGTTCAGGTCGTGAGCGTAAATGTAGCCCGACTCTTCAAAGTCATCTTCAACCCATTCGGCTACGTTGCCAGGCATACACCAGAGACCGTAGTCATTCGGCCAGTAAGACCGCACCGGGCAGGTGTATTCGAAGTTGTCGGCGATATAGTCGCCACGGCCCGGCTTGTAGTTCGCGAGGAAACATCCTTTTGAATTGCGGATGTAAGGGCTTTCCCACGGATAAATTTTGTGTTCAAATCCCCCGCGGGAAGCATATTCCCACTCTGCCTCAGTTGGCAGACGGAAACGGGGCATCGGCGGCATTTCGATGGTTTCGCGATAAGCGTTGTAATGAGCCGTTCTCCAACGGCAAAATTCGCTCGCTGCATACCAATTGACCCCAACTACGGGATACTCATCGAATGCGGGATGCCAGTAATAATTTTCGGTGAGGGGCTCATTGTAGGCAAACACGAAGTCGCGCATCCAAACCATCGTATCCGGGTAGACCAACTGAGCGATATCCGCAGCCAGCGTATCCATTCCGGTTTCGATAAACTGACGATACTCGTTGTTGGTGATCTCAGTATCGTCCATGTAAAATGCACTGATCGTAATTTGTTTGTTGTGAGCTACCTGTGAGTAGTTCACGTCCTGATCGTTCTGACCCATGTGAAAACTTCCCGGAGGAATCAGCACCATGCCGTAGGGAGTTGGCTGATCCCAATCGGGACGATCCAGAACTCCCGTCAATTCACCGTTCTTGCCAGTCTGCTTGCCTCCGAAAAGACCGCAACCACTCGCCAATGTCAGAACTGCAATGAGAACAAAGAATAACCTTTTCATAGCAGACTAATTCTAAGTATTATGCAAACTTTATGCGCCTATTTAATTTCAAATCTGTTCACTCTCAATCCGGTCTGTAAACCTTGAAACCTGTACGGACAGAGAGCGGTGCTTTAATTCCGTATCAACCAATCTTCAAAATCAAATCTCGTTGGTGTAATTCGTACGAGTACCCTTGCGCGGAGGCAAGTTCTTGAATTTCGAAGGGAAGGTGTATGACAAAATGATCTCGTGAGATCCTGTAGTGAACGAACCCAAATTGGAAACAGTGTAGTCATAGGAGTACCCCATGAACAAATATGTGGATGCGTTGAAACCAAGGATTCCCGAAAATGAATCAGCATTGCGGTAAGACAAGCCGAACACCATCGGGCTCACGTAAAGATTAGCGGTAACGTCCCACTGCATTGTAGGACCAGCCATCCGGAAACTTCCGCTTGGCTGGAGAAAAATACTTTCATCTAGCTTGATCGTACCTCCAACCGTCGCATGAATGTTGCGCGGCAAGACGGAAGCTACCTGATCTTCGACCGCCAGGAGGTCTTCGATTGAAGGCTCCAAGAGGTGCGAAACCGAACCACCGATGTAGAATGCATCTTGCGGGTAAGCAGTGGAAGTAGTCCCCTTGAGTGGAACGTGGAAATAGATCCCCGCATCGATATCCGGAAGGATAAAACTGGTGCCGCCTAAGGGCAGCGAAGGATCTGGCCCCTGATCGAGGTTATATTGCCAATCGCCATCGAGCGTCTTCTGGTAGATACCACCTTGGACCCCGATATTTAGTTTAGCCTTGTCATTAAAGTTCAAATGAAAGGAGTACGCTCCTTTCACCCCAAAAGTCGTAAGTGGTCCGAGTTCATCGGCGACGATAAACGCGCCCAGCCCCCCGTGCAACTTCCGACTGTAACCGTTGATACTCGCGATCATGGTATTGGGAGCCCCGGGAATTCCTACCCACTGGGACCGGCCATGCAACGTAACATTGGTCGCTTCCAATGCCCCTGCGTAAGCTGGGTTCAGAGCAAAGCGGTCGAACATGTACATTGTGTATTGTGGGTCCTGTTGCGAGAAAGCGGCAGGCGCCATCATAACAAACAAGATGATCCCGAAAAGTAAGCTCCTCATGTATGCCTTGAGTAAATTCAGGTGTTGAAGTTGAGAATAATAATTTAAAGTTACAAATTTTTTTGGTTCCCCCACAGCCTTTTCAAACCGCTGAAACACATTATCTAAAGGGCAAATTCCGCCGGGTAACAAGTGCCGTTTTTTGGCCTGATTAGGGGGGTTTTACGTGACGGAGCCACCAGTTTTTTGCAACGGGATCTTCCCCCACAAAGGGCGTGCTGGCCCGGCTCAATCAACCAGAAATTCGCTCCTCCACATCGGTAAACGTGAGGCTGGTCAATTGTTGGCCTTGAGGTAGCCTTCGATGGCCGCCGTCATAGAAGGCATGCTCGGCTTGGGAGCCTGAATATCGATGCGCAGACCAGCATCGGTTGCCGCCTTGGCGGTCGTCGGACCAAATACGGAAATGACGGTATCGTTTTGCTCAAAGTCAGGGAAGTTTTTGAGCAGCGAGTCCACCCCGGAAGGTGAGTAAAAGCAGATCATGTCGTACTTGACCTCGCGCAGGTCCGAAAGATCGCTCGGCACCGTGTTGTAGATGATCGCCTTGGTCAGATTGAAGTTGTGCTCTTCCATCCAGTCGGTCAGGTGCCGGGTGTGAATGGCGCTGCAAGGAAAGATGAACGATTCCTTTTTGTGCTTCTTCACTACGTCGATCAGATCGCGCGAAGTGCGGTTGCCCACGTACAGCTTGCGCTTGCGGATAACGATGTATTTCTGCAAGTACTTGGCCGTTGCCTCACTCACGCAGAAGTACTTCATGTCCGCCGGCATCTCGACTTTGATGTCTTTTAAAAGTCGAAAATAGTGGTCAATCGAGTACTTGCTGGTAAATATCGTTGCGGAATAATCCAGCGGATTGAGGCCCTGCTTGCGAAATTCGTTCGTCGTAACACCCTGAATCTGAATGAACTTGCGAAAATCGATTTTCAAACCCCACCGATCCCTCAACTTAAAATAAGGAGAGTTCTCATCCGTGGGATAAGGCTGGGATATCAGAATCGTTTTAACTTTTTTGCCCATTTAAAATCTGTCTCGCTCCTTGGTTTAATACAATTTCAGCAAGATTGATGCCCAATTCGGCGGCCGAAGTGACCGGACCGCGCACCTTCTCCCGGTAGAGTACACTGCCGTCTTCGGCCGCTACCCCACCCATCAGGGACAAGGTATCGAGCGTCACCGTCCCCAACGCAAATATCGGGGCGTGGCATCCGCCTTCAAGCTTGCGCAAAAACGAGCGCTCGGCCCGCACCGCCCATTCCGTTTCCTGGTGATTGAGGGTTTCGCGCACTGCCGCGGCCACCGGGTTGTCCGAACGTACCATCACACCGATGGCCCCTTGACCGACCGCCGGGGTAAACGTATTCACGTTGAGTTTACGCACGACGCGGTCCATTCGTCCCATCCGCTTGACCCCCGCATACGCCAGGATCAATGCATCGTACTGCCCGTCCTCCATCTTTTGGATGCGGGTGTCCACGTTGCCCCGGACAATTTTGGCCTTGAACTGCGGCGCATAATGACCGACAAAGGCGATCCGACGCAATGAACTCGTCCCCACGGTAAATTCCCGGCTGTGGTTGTCGAGGTCCACTTCCGGCCCCAAAGCCAACAGCACGTCTCGGGGATCTTCCCGCTCGAGGAAAGCGCAGATTTCCAGCGCCTCCGGAAGCCGGGTAGGAATGTCTTTGGAACTGTGAACGGCGATGTCGACTTCGCCATTGAGCAATCCTTCATCGAGGGCTTTGGTGAAAAGTCCCTTTTCTCCGATCAGGTGCAATGGACGGTCTTGCTGAATGTCGCCCGTGGTCTTGTAAATTCTAACCTCCACATGGTGTCCTTGGGCTTCGAGCAGCGACTTCACATGATTGGTCTGCCACAATGCCAATTTACTGCCTCTGGTTCCGATACTTATGCCCATTGAGAGAGGTGATTAGATCAGAAATACCCACGGTGCGATTTCAAGGCTGCAAATATATAAAAATTTTAAGCCGGTTGAAAATTGGAAAAGCTTCGTCAACCCGCCGTAGATGAGCACCAAACGCCGGAACAAGTAGATCAGAATCACAATGTTCCACACCAAAAGCAGTACCGTCCCCGCCCGGATATCGACAAAAAAGATCACTGCAGCCGGGGCCAGGGGCAACAGGTTCAAAGGAAAGGCGGAAAATATGTCAAGATTTTGGACCATGGAAGAGAATCCCAGCACCCGAAAGATTCCCCCGGTCAGGTTTAAAAAAATGTACTTCACAAAATTCAATCCGAATACTACCAGCAGTGATTTCAGAAAAATTTCGTATAAGCTCGGGGAGCTTCCGCTGAAATAATGGTACAGAAAGCTTTCATCGGAGAGCAGATTGAGCTTGTCCCAGGTGCCGAACAGGCCCACATAATAGAGGTAGAGACTGACCATCACCGCAAGCATGATCATCCGCATTCCATTCATGAGCAAGCGCTGTTCATCCTTGAGGAATTTCGCCCCGGCGATCAGTTCAAGGTAGATTTTGGTTTTGGTCAAATATTCCGGCAGCGTGCCGTAGACGCGCGGCAGCACCAGCTTCAACAACAGCAGAAGGGCGACCGGAATCAGCAATAGGATCAGCAGCGCCAACTTGTCCGGCGGGCGGATTTGCTGCATCTCGAGCACCGAGGGCTCCAGATAGGTTCCGTAGATCGCAGTCGGGCGTCCCGCGGTATCCCGCCAAAATCGCCGGGAAAAATCCCCGACATTGGCCCCGATGGGATAGGCATTGTAAAAACAAACGCTGTCTGCTCCGCTCAGATCGGTGAGCACCGCCCGTCCGCTCTCCGCCAATATTTCTCGCCCCCGCGCCGAGGGGGCAAAGGGCAGATAGATTGCGGCATCGTAGGGATAAGCAAACAGCCCCTCCAAGCTCCGGTGCAAGGCCACCGTATCCGCCAGAAACCCCCGCTCCGCAGTCCAAGGGGCGATTACTACCGCCCGAGAAGCCTGGTCCACGAATTGCAGTCGGACGGGTGGAGGCACCGCGGGATCAATCGCCAGCAACCATACGTCGCGAAAAATCCCGACGAAGTGCCGGGGAGCAAACCGCCGCTCGGGGCCTTCCTGACGCAAAACCGCCGTGATCCGATTTCCCCGAGGCCGCAGCAACGCCTTTTGCAACGGGATCAACTGTTCCCGAAAAGGATCTTCGGTGACCTTTAACAGGGCATCATTCAGGCGCAACTCGGCAGTCCAGGCCACACCACCGAAATATAAGTACAAGGTATCCGGAAGTGCCGCGTAGTCCTGCAGATCAAAATTGCGCCCCAAATCGCGGCGTCCACTTTCCGCATCACAAAAGGGAACTTGAATCCGCCCCTGATCCAGATCGATCCACTCCCCGGTAAGGTCGAGCACGGGGGAAAGGCCCCGGGTCAAATCACTCGGAGTGAAAGTTGTGGCCAATGCGGCAGGGTTCCCTCCCAAGAGAAAACACAGCGCGAACATAAGGTGCGCCCACCTGTTGGCATCGATCCGGAAAAAACACGTGGCACCTCGCAGCATGGAAAGTTTTTAGGCCGGGAAAGTTACCAAAATTGACCACAATCAAAAAGCCAGTCGTGCCGTCCGGACGGCCGATAATTTTGCTTCAGAGGCGCTTTGTAATTGGTTGGTGAAATTTGCTAGCGCAGATTTTTTTGTCCATCGAAACTCATTTTGGCGTCCATAGCCCGAGCTATGGGCGAGAAAATAGCTAAAGAGGGGCGGAAAAGAGGCCCTAGCAAAATCGCAGAATTAAATTTAAACCGCCTCTCAGTTAGCGTTGTACCGAAAAATTTCCGGGTGCTGTGGTGTGGGTGGCGCTACGCTACACAAAAATTTGCCGTTTACGTGACGTATCCAAAACCCACCGTACCCCGGGCGGAGGCGAGGACTTTCCCAACCGCGACAATAACAGGCTCCGCCCGCGCCGCCGAAATCAGAACAGCCATCCCCAATTGTGTTCCAGGGTTCCGACGATGAAACCGTCATTGAGCAGGACTTCCAGGCTCCAGGCCAGTCCGGCCAGCCCCAGCAACCCCGCCGCGATGCGACCGCGCGTACTTTGGCCCAGGTGCTCGACCGTCGGCCAGGCGAGTAAGAGCAACAGTGGCATGAAAGGAAAGAACCACCGCATCCCTACGCAGGCCCCCCCATAATTGTTGGTGCGCGCCCACACGAAAACCATGATTGCCAGCGTACCCGCCAGGATTGCCCCCCAGTCTCCGCGCCGATCCCGATCCGACATCCGCCAGAGTCGCCGAATTCCCCCCGGCACCAACAGGAACAGCGGCGACAGCAGAAACAGCCCCCGAAATCCAAACAAGGTATGGATTACATAGGTCAGGCGATCCGGGCGGGCGGCATCCAGCCCCGCCGGATTGCTCCAGTAACTTCCCTCAAAGCGGTAGAGGTGGCCCTGTAGGTAAAACGGTTTGTAATTCCCGGAAATCTCGTGGTACACATAAAATGTCGGTAGAAACGGCAACAGTAGCGCCAAGCAAGCGATACCGGCCAGGGCGTAGCTCTTGCGCGCAATCAACAATAAAAATGCCACCGCAAAAACCCCACCCGGCAATTCGATGCACACCGCAAAACCCAACAAAAACCCAGTCAGGGCGGCCACCCACCAGCGCCGATCTCCCCGGTGAACGATCCGGTGGACCAGATAGTAGGCAATGAAAAACAGCGCCGCGGAGAGCGTATGGTTATTCAGGGTCGCCGCATAAGCAAACGGCAGCACCCCAAAGCCCAGCGCCAATAGCATGAAATTGATCGTCCACGCATCCTGGGTCCATTCGCGGAGGAGCAAAAATGCCGTCCACAACAACAGCAGATAAGGAATCACCTGATTCAGGATCAACAGCACCCGAAGATAATCTTTGCGGTGGGGAAAAAACTCCATCCCGGTCAGCGCCTTCATCACCATCGCCTCTCCCGCCATCAGCAAGGGGTAAGTCGGCGGCTTGGAGGAATAAATCCGGTCCCCCACCTTGATGACATCGATGGACCGGGGAAACGGGGTGCTATCGGTGGGCGTAACGTGGGCCCAGGTCCCTTTTTCGACCAGGCGTTCGACCGAAATCAGCCGGGAAAGCGAGTTGGTGCTTTGCCACGGACCGTGGTTCAAGACCGCCAGGACCAGCACCAAAGCGGAGAGACCGATGATCCCGTACGCTGTTCGATGTCGCCGATGGGAAGAATTGCCCTGCATAACCGCGTTTTCAGTCCACGAGAAAGCGGTCTCAAATTGATGGATGCAATTGCAATTGCCGGTTTTTTCTTCAGTTAGAGCGCTTCCAAACGCTCTTAGCCTCGGTTAGAGTCCGAAAAAGGAGAGAAAAAAACGGAGAACAAACTTGCAGGATCAGATTTAATCAGCTTCTCAGGGAGCGATTTAAAATTTTTTTTCCGAAAACCCAACCTTTTACTACCACCTCCGTAAATAAAAGCAAAACTATTATCCAAGAAAGTATCACCAAATATCACAGCGAATAGCAAACAATTTACCATCACACAACCCTAGCAGACACTAACGACGACAGACCTACCATGATGCAAACCTGACGCGCAGTCCTACTTGAATGGAACGCTAGTAAAAGACATACTCCGGCTGCGCAGCTTACGACTAATTGACCTACAAGCCTTAGCCTTTCCGCAGCCGGAAAGGCTTTTTTTATGAGGCCCTTTGTTGCTGGACGACCGATAGGATGCCGGCCACCAAAAGGCCCACTTCCGCCAAGATGGTGAGGTAAAAGGTCGTACCCGGTTTGGGGAACATCTTTGCGAATAGCCCGGGAACGGTACTTTGGTTGTTGATGGAAAAAATGGTCACCACACTGATTATCACCATAAATCCCGCCAAAATCGTGATCGCTATGCCGAACCGATTCCACTGGGTCGCCAATCGCAAGGCTCCAATCACCAGGCTGATAATTCCCAACAGCCAAAACAGGAACGGCGTAATCACCATGAAAAACGTGGCCGAATCCTGGGTGAGCCGGGACAATGCCTTGGGATCGCGGGTCGCCGCCCGGAGCAGGTCCAGTCCGCCGATGTCCAAGAAAGCATTGCCGTAGAGCGGCAGAAAAAAGGCCAATACCAGGAAAGCTCCCATCACGACGTAGAGAATACTGATGACGAGAGATAGAGGATTTGTTTTGTCGGATGCCATGCCGCGAAGATACGACAAATTGGGCAGGCGCTACCAACTCACCCGCAAGCCCATCGCTTCCATTCTTTCTGGGGTAAAGAGGTGACCGTAGTGTTTTTTCATCGTCGCCAGAAACCTTTCCCGCGGCCAATCGGCGAAGTGCCCATGGTCGTGCAGGTACTCCATGAACCGCCGGGGACCAGAATCGTCCTGAGCTGCGGTATACTCCTGAAAGAGAGCATCTTGTACTCCATCAAATTCCAGGGGGGCCACTCCGACCCGCGTACACAGTTCCCGGTTGAATGCCGGCGTGGCCACCACCCAGCGTCCGTCCAAATACACCTCGGCGTAGCCGTGGAACACCAGTACGTCCGATTTCAGAAATTCTTCGAGGCGAGCGGTTCCAATGTGGTTGCGCACGTTGGCAAAATGCAGGCGGCTCGGTACCCCCACTGCCCGGCAGACTGCGGCGTAGAGATTGGCTTTGTCTACACAATGGCCCTCGGTCCGGTGCAGGAATGCACTGGCCTTCATGTCCTCAGCTTTGAAATGGAGGATGTAGGGGTTGTAACGGAATCCATCTCGTACGGCATAAAATAGGGCCACAGCGCGCTCCCGCAAGTTCTGGCCCGGATCAGTATGTTGCTGGGCGAAAGCCAAGACGCCGGGGTGGTCACTGTCGACAAAAGTTCCCGGGGTGAGGTATTGCGGTGCTACATTCATGTGCCGCCAAAGATACACAAAGGCCCGGGAATACAATGCAATTCAGCGCGGGTGGAAGCGCGGTGGGAGTCTGCGAATGGCGGTGGGCTTTGCGCTCGATATCACCTTAAAATTTGTAACTTTAGCGCCTTGAAGAAATCCCTGAGCAACCCCATGATCTACCGCCTTTACTTCGACGATCCGGCCCACCACCTGATCCGCATCGAGATCGACCTTCCCGTCCGTGCGGAGGGCGATTGGGAAATGGTCTTGTCCAAATGGCGCCCCGGACGCTACGAAATCGCGCCGTACGCCGAAAACATCGTCGAGGTCCGGGCCCAAACCGCAGCCGGAGCGGAGGTGCCCCTGGAGAAACTGGCGTACAACCGCTGGTGGGTTCCCCACCGCCCAGAAGCGGTTACCTTTACCTACAAGTACTACGCCAACGTCGGCAATGCCGGATCCAGTTGGTTCACCGAAAGCTTTGTCTACTTCAACGGGGTCAACTTCTTCATGTATTGCGAAGGGCATTTTGAAGATGCCTGCGAAGTCCACCTGGACCTCCCCGATAACTACCGGATCGCCTGTGGCCTGCCCCAGGACGGCACGGTGCTAATGGCGGAGAATTTTCACCAGCTTGTGGACGCGCCGCTAATCGCCTCCGCCACCTTGCAGCACGACACCGTCCGGGTCTCCGGGGTGATCCATCACCTCTGGTTCCAGGGCGAAACCAGCCCCAATTGGTCCCAAATCAAAAGCGATTTCCTCCGCTTCGGGGAAGCGCAAACCGCCATGTTCGGTGGATTTCCCGTTTCGGAATACCACTACTTGTTCATCGTCCACAACAAGCATTTCTACCACGGGGTCGAGCACTACAACTCCACTGCGATTGCTCTGGGGCCGGGCTATCGGCTCATGCAGCCAGAACTGTACGAAGAGCTACTGGGGGTGAGCTGCCACGAACTGTTTCATACCTGGAACGTCAAGGCCATTCGCCCGGCGGACATGCAGCCCTACGATTACGACCGCGAGAACTATTCGCAGTTGCACTACGTCACCGAAGGCGTGACCACCTACTACGGAGATCTGATGCTGCTGAAGAGCGGGGTCTGGGACCTGGAAACTTACTTGCGCGTGTTCAACAACTCGGTCCTAAAACGGCACTACAACGACAATGGCCGCGACCACGTCTCGCTGGAACAGGCGAGCTACGATTCCTGGCTGGTAGGCTACAAAAGCGGGGTGCCCAACCGCAAAATCTCCTTTTACACCAAGGGAGCCCTGGCGGCTTTTATCCTGGACTACCTCATCCGGAAAGGCAGCGAAAATGCCCGCTCCCTCGATACGGTCTTACGGGAAATGTACGCGCGCTTCGGCAAGCCGGGTCCGGATGGTATCCGGCGGGGCTACACCCGGGAGGACTACAAATCCATCGCCGAGGCCCACGCCGGACACGATCTGGACGAGTACTTTTCCGAAGTCATCTCCGGAACCGCCCCATTGGAGGAGCGACTCCAGCAAGCAGCCCGCTATTTTGGGCTGGAAATGAAGCGCCGCTCAACCCATACCGGCTACGGCAAGTTTCTGGGGTTCCGCCTGGAAGCCAGTGGCACCGCCGCCATCGTGAAGCAGGTCCACGAAAACAGTCCTGCTGATCGTGCGGGACTTCACCCCGGGGATGAAATCATCGCCCTCAATGGGCTGCGGGTCAACAGCGGCAATCTGACTTCAGTCTACCGCCACTTCATGCTGCGGCAACAGCATGAACTGCACATCTTTCGGCACGAACGCCTGCAAAAATTACAATTGATCCCCGGCGGATCTCCGACTCCCGCTTACATGCTCACGCCCGGTCGCCATCCCTCCCGCGAGCAGTTGCGCAATTTGATGGCCTGGATCAAAATCGAGGGCTACCGGGATCCCGAGGCATAATTCATGGCAAAAAAGAAGAAGAAGAAAAAACCCACCGCCCCCACCCCGCCGGTAGTATTGCTCCCGGGGGTGGTCATCCGCTCCACCGGCTCCTGGTACCGGGTCCGCACCGAGGACGGATCAATTTACGAGTGCAAGCTCCGGGGCAAGTTCCGCATCAAAGGCATCAAGACCACCAATCCGGTCGCGGTGGGAGACCGGGTCAGCATCAGCATTGAGGAAGATGTCGGCTTTATCCGGGAAATCGCTGACCGCCGCAATTATGTCTTGCGCAAATCGGTGAACCTGGCGCGGCGGGCCCACATCCTATGCGCCAACATTGACCAGGCAATCATCCTCTTTACCGTCGACCAGCCGGTGACTACACTCGGCTACGTGGACCGCTTGCTGGTCACCTGCGAAGCCTACCACATTCCTGCCGTCATCCTCTTTAACAAAGTGGATGCCCTCGACGCAACCGGGCAGGAACGGCTGGCCGATTTCCGCCGGATCTATGAGCAAGTGGGTTATCCTACTCACACCATCAGCGCCACCGATCCCCAGTACGCCGACGTGGTGCGGGAGTTGTTGCGGGACAAGGTCAGCTTTTTGGTGGGGCGTTCCGGCGCGGGCAAATCCACCACCGTCAACCTCGTCGAGCCGGATCTGCAACTCAAGGTGGGCAACATTTCCGATTTTTCCGGTCGGGGCAAGCACACGACGACCTTTGCCGAAATGCACGATTTGAACTTTGGGGGGCACATCATTGATTCGCCGGGATTCAAAGAGATGGTCATTTTTGATTTTGAGCGGGCGGACCTGAGCCACTACTTCCCGGAAATGCGGGCGCGGTTGCACGAATGTAAGTTTGCCAACTGCATCCATTTATCTGAGCCTCACTGTGCGATCAAAACCGCCGTGGAGTCCGACGAAGTCCCCGAAACCCGCTACCACACCTACCAAAACATGCTGGAAGAGATCGAGGATCCGGGGTGGTGATGCCGCGGCCTGTACACTAATCGCGACACTCTCCGTCCCCCCGTGGATGCTGCTCCCCCAATCGGACCCCGCCGACGGCTATCTTTACCTTTCACCCAAACCCACCGCCCATGATCCGCCCGCTGACGATTGTGCTTGTTTTTCTCACCCTTTCCGCGGCCCTGCCGGCCCAGAGTCCCGTACGCCGCCAGCAAGTCCCCCCCACTGTACAAGAAGATTTTTCCCATCGCCACGCCGACGCAGAAAACATCCAATGGCTCCAGGAAGGCGAACAATACTTTGGGGCCCGCTTCACCGTCGCCGAGCAAGCCGGAGAAGCGGTCTACCTCCCCTCCGGCCAATGGGTCCAATCCCGCGAAGCCATCGCCTACAAGCAACTGCCCGACGCCGCGCGCCGCACCTGCCGGGAAAAATACCCTGATTTCTACGCCCACCAAGTCGACAAGCTGTCCACCCGCAACTACGGTGTTCTCTACAAAATCAAAGTCCGCAAGGAGTTGACCCAGGCGACGCTGACCTTTGACATGCACGGCAAGCTGCGCGAAACCCAAGAGGAACAACTCGAACCAGAAAAGAAAGGGCTCAAGGGTAAACTCGGCAAGATGTTCGGCAAATAAACCCGATCATTCATTGATGAAGTACCCGTGCATCGGGTAGAGGAGGTCAGTCCCGGTGACCTTGCCCAAGCCTTCCGAATACATGCGCATGGCCTCCACAATGCCCGGAATCACCGGATGGTTGTTGTTCTCATCGATGGGAAACAGCGATTTCCAAGCATTGTAAGTCCCAAAGCGGACATCGTAAGATTGCAATTGTTCGTACAGGCCTTGCATCCGTCCGATAAAGGCCAGCGTGCCGCTGGTCGCAAAATAGGATCCCACCTCCAAGGCGTGAATTTCCGCCCGAAAATGGTCATGGTCATCGATCTTGCGCACCGTCTGCGGCGAAATCTGGTCAATGGACCGCGCAGTGACCAGCGTCGCTTCCGGACGCAGGTCCACAAATCCGTTGTTTGCGACAAACCACTCGAACAGCAAGCCCGCATCCACCGAATAAGCTCCGGCAATGCGCTCAATTTCCTTCCCAATGGAGTTTTCGTGGGTCACCACCAGGTCAACCGGGGCGAGGTAAGGCCCGTACAAAATCTGATCGGGACCGTCCGAAGGCCGGAAAATGATCGGCGTACCCAAGGAAGTAATGCTTTGGTAAGCGGTGTGGATCGCTTCGAGCAGGTTGCGAAAAAATTGCTGGACAAACGGCGTCCAATCGCCCCGATAATGAATGAAATTCCGCAACCAGTCGATGCTTTCGATCTTGAGCAACGAGGCAAAGTCGGTAGCGGTGTTTTTCGGTCCCCATTCCACCACATCTTCGATAAGTAGCGCGGGCGTGTTGCGGTCCACGTACTCAATGGTCTCTTCTAGGGTATACTTCGAACTGATCCGGGAGATGTCCACCGGATTGAGCTGGCGCAAGCGGTGCAGCAACATGTACAGCCCGATGGTGTGCAGTGCCCCCTGGTGCTTGTTCGAGCCGAGGTCCTGGTACGCCTTGGGGGAAAAACCCGACGTTTGGTAGCGGCGGAAAGGTTCACTGTTGCCCAGCAGGGCAAAGGCAAGTGAAGAATTATCGGTCTGGGTGTAATAGCAAATGCCATCTTCATCGAAGAATGGCATCTGGGTATCGTCACCAAACAGCGCATTGAAGACCAGCACGTGGGCCAATTCCTCCTGGGTGGCCACCTTCATATTCAGGTAGAGCGCCCAGGTATTGTCCAGGGAAAACCAGCCATTCTCCCCACTCTTTACCGCGTACTTCACCTCCAATTCGTGTGGCTCCCGGGTCTTGAAGAACTGCAGGGGTTCCGCCGAAATCTCTACATTTGAGTTTGGAGTGATCCCCCGAATCGCATCAAAATGGTAGTTGAACCGGCGGCCGGATCGGCGGTCGATCAGGTTCCCGTCAAAGGGCAGGGTGCCTTCTTCTTTGCGGGCTTCAAATTTCTTAAGCACTTCGCCGCCCATGGGCAGCTTTTGGTTGTAGCGAATGTTGTCGATGCCGATTGCCGCAGCAGTAATCAGCGCTTTGATGCCCAGCGCCGAGTACACCTCAGTGAGTACATTCGCGTAGAACTGCTTCTCCTTCAGCAACTCACCCGAAGAACTGTGGGCAAAACCGAGTTTGATGACCTGCTCTCCGTCCTCGATCACGTACATTCCACCCACCGAAGTCGTGTGGGCAATCAAAACCTCTTCGGCAAGATGGGCCTTGATGTTGCCGAAATCGTCCGCCATCTTTTCCAGCACGGTGCGCTTGACCTCGCGCTCATTGTCCTTTGCCGTAGAGCCCATCGCCTTCAAAGCAGTATCCACATCCCGCATCCGGTAAGCGGCCACACTGGGAATGGGAATACCACTGACCACCGAGCGTACCTTTTGCCCCGCCAGGTTGTCCTTGAGAATATGCTGGGTCAAAAAGTTCGTAAACGGCCGCTCCAATTGGTCAAACGCCTTGCTCAACGCCGCGACATTGTCCGCAATGGTGGCGTCCGCCGAGATCACATCATCCAGGTTGACCTGTAACTTGGGGCTAGCATCGAACTGGTAAAATTCCAGGATGACCCCGGAAGGGCGGCGCAACACCAGGTGAGCAGTACTGCCCGCCGGCTTGATTTGGGTAAAGTCCCGACTTTTCCGCCGGGTCTTTTTGAACAGGGCCTTGAGCTTTCCCACAAAGTCTTCGATCTCCGCCGTGGCGTACCCCGTAGCGATGATCCGCGGACGGTGTTGCTGGTCGGGTCCCTTCCGACGAATCATGTACTCGTACAACTCCAGTAGCTCAATCAGGGCCTGCCCACCGACGGCCCCGGTTCCGCCAAAAATGACATGGATCTGATCGAATTCATCGTGAATGGCCGAAAGTTGTTTGATCTTCTCCGACAACGCCTCGTGCTTGAATTTCTTGATGTCGATATTTTTCGTTCCCTTCATGGTGTTCGGTGGGATTAGGATGTACAAATTGGACGGAAGCGAATTTAGGAAACAAAGCCCGGAATTACGAACGCTCGTTAGTACCCCAGAAAGGACATTTTCCCAATAAACGTTTGCGGATCGCTCCCCGGATTTTCGCCATTCAGCCGAGCAAAGCAACCATTCGGGTGGCGGAATACCAGATTCGCTCTTTCGAGGATTATATTTTGTTAGCAATTAACACGCTCTGCTTTCGTGCCGTCCGTGAGGCACCCGTTTATCAGGATTTTTGCCGAACAAAACATGACCCTGCTACCCAAGCGCTTACCCGCTGTCCTCCGCTTGCTCTGTTGTCTCTTTCTGTTGCATTCCGGTAAGGTCATCGCCGAATCCGATGGTCATGCGCACCGCAAAAAAGCACCGGCCGATGCAACACCTTACCTGAAGTTCATTCCCCAGCAAGGCCAGTGGAAAACTCCGACCTCGGTGCAATACCGCTCAGATCTGATCGGGGGTCGGGTGTGGTTGCGCCCGGACGGCTTCACCTTTGTCTACCACGACCTCGCCCAACTGGACGAAATCCACGAAACCTATTACCACGGCGAAGACTTCCCCCGCGACCGCCGCATCGACGACGAAGTGGTGGACCTCCACGCTTTCGCCCTGGATTTCATTGGCACGGCTCCGCATCCCGACCTGCAAGCGACCGGTCCTTCTTCCGCTTATTACAATTATTTCTTGGGCAACGACGCTTCCCGCTGGCAAGCCCGCCTCCGCGCTTACGATCAGGTCCACTACCGTGGGCTCTACGCCGGGATTGACATGGCTGTTTACAGCCTGGGCAATCATTTCAAGTACGATCTGATCGTCCAGCCGGGGGCCGATCCCCACCAAATCCGCCTGATCTACACCGGCACCGATGAGTTGTTTCTCAAGGATGGCGACCTCCACCTGCGGACCTCCGTGCGGGCCCTCGCCGAAATGAAACCCTACGCCTACCAGAGGATCGACGGACGGCAGGTCGAGGTTCCGGTACACTTCGTGCTCAACGGAAATGAGGTGACCTTTGCCTTGCCGGAAGGATTTGATCCGGCGCACAAGCTGGTGATCGATCCCACCCTGGTTGGGGCCACCTATTCGGGATCTACCGCCAGTTGTTACGGGCACTCGGCGACCTACGATGACGCCGGCAATATCTACGCGGCGGGCATCTGCTTCGGGGTGGGCTTCCCAACTACGACCGGGGCCTACCAAACCAACTTTGCCGGAGGATCCATCGATATGGCGGTCAATAAATACAACCCCGATGCAACCGCTTTGCTCTGGTCCACCTACATCGGAGGCAGCGCCGGTTCCGACTATCCGCATTCAATGATCGTCAATGACCTCGGCGAACTGACCGTATTTGGCTCGACCAGCTCCAACGATTACCCACTTTCCACCAATGCCGTGGACCAGGTCTACGCCGGAACCTCCGAAATCGCGATCACCCACCTAAACGCGACCGCCACCGGAATCATTGGGTCGACTTTCCTCGGCGGCAGCAGCGACGACGGTCGCAATCAGTTCCCGATGACCTTTAACTACGGCGACACCTACCGGGGCGAAGTCATCGTGGATGGGGCCCAGAACATCTACATCGCTTCGGTGACTTCCTCCAATGATTTCCCGACCACGACCGGCGCTTTCCAAAGCGCATTTGGGGGAGGACAAACCGACGGCGTCATCGCAAAGCTCAATCCCAGCCTGAGCACTCTGATTTGGAGCAGCTACATTGGGGGCACCGCCGAAGAGTGCGCCAATTCGCTCAAGCTAAACGCCAGTGGTGATGTCTACGTCACCGGCGGCACGTCCAGCGGCATCGATTTTCCCACTACTTCCGGGGCTTTCCAGACAACCTACCAAGGCGGCTCGGCGGATGGCTACCTTTTGCGAATCGCAGCCAGTGGCGCCTCGGTACTCCAAGGCTCGTACGTCGGCACCGCCAGCGACGACCAGGGCTATTTTGTCGAAATCGATGCCAGCGACGAGCCTTATATTCTGGGCCAATGCAGCGCCGGCTATCCGGTATCGCCCAGCGTCTACTCGCAAACCGGCGGTGAACTCTTCATCCACAAGTTCAATTCTACCATTTCCGCTTCTCAGTTCTCCACGGTACTCGGCGATGGCACCTCAAACCTCTCTCCGACCGCTTTTTTGGTCGATGTCTGCGGGAACATCTACGCCGCGGCCTGGGGCAATACCAGCAATCTTCCTGTCACCCCCAACGCCTTTCAATCGACCGGAAGCGACGATTTCTACCTCGTGACCCTGCAACCCAATGCCTCCGGTCTGCTCTACGCCACCAAGTACGGCGGCTCCGGCTGGGAACACGTGGACGGCGGCACCAGCCGCTTCGACAAGCAAGGCATCGTCTACGAAGCCTCCTGCTCCAACTCCACCAACTGGCCGGTCACCCCCGGTGCGGTCTACCCCAATTCCACGAATTCGACCTGGGACGTGGTCTGCTTCAAATTTGACTTTGACTTTATTGGGATTGCGGCCGCATTTGCCTCGGCGGGGGCCACCAATGGCTGCGCGCCTTTCCCGGTGACCTTCACCAACAACAGTTCCCAGGGCGCCAATACCTACTACCTCTGGGATTTTGGCACCGGTGACACCGATACCGCCATGACCCCCACCTACACCTACCAACAAGCGGGAACCTACACGGTGACCTTAATTGTGACCGATTCCAGTTCCTGCGCGGGCGCGGATACCGCGACCCTGCAAGTGGTGATCACCGCCGCCCCACCGCTTATCTTGGACCAGGACACGACCTTCTGCTTCGGCGACTCGATCCAGTTGACTTCCCCGGTCATTCCCGGGGCTACCTACGCCTGGACGCCACCCGCCGGCCTCTCAAATCCGGGCATTTCCAATCCGATGGCTTTTCCCGGGCAAACGACCACCTACACGCTGACCGTCACCGACAGCGGCGGCTGCGAAAGCAGCGGCAACATTGATCTGGAAGTCATCGCCATCGCGGCGGATGCCGGTCCTCTCACCACCTTCTGCGAGGGCGAAGGCGGCACCCAATTGCAAGCCGCAACGCCGAGCGGCGGCACCCAGCCCTACTACTACACCTGGTGGTGCGATACAACCACAACGGCATTTTGTGGACTTGACTCAACCTTTGACGATGACCCCATCGCCAACCCCGATTCTACCACTTGGTATTACCTGCAGATCCAGGACGCCAATGGCTGCCTGAGTGAAATCGACTCCGCATTGGTAGAAGTCTTGCCCAAACCTGTCGTCGATGCCGGTCCCGATGTAGGCATTTGCCCGCCCCCCAGTGGCGGCAGTGTACTCAGCGCCTCGGTCCTCAACCAAAACGATGTCCCGGGACCGTATACGGTGCAGTGGCTCCCAAACACCGGATTGGTCAATGCGAATACCTTCACACCGTACGCGCGCCCCGATACCACCACCATCTACGTGGCCCTGGTCACCGCGGGCAACGGCTGCACCAGCGAGGCCACCACCGTCGATACCACCAGTTCAGTGACCGTGACCGTGCATCCCCAACCCATCGCGGAAGCGGGCCCCGAAATCCACACTTGCCTGGGCGACACTACCGTCTTGCAGGGCGTCGGCTCCGGCGCGGGCCCCGATTACCGCTTTGAGTGGAGTCCCTCGACCGGACTGAGCGACACCACCATCGCCAATCCGGTCGCCACCCTGCCCTTTACCCACCAGTACACGCTCACCGTCTGGTCCAATGGCTGCCCCAGCATCGGCGATACCACGACCGTCTGGGTCCACACCCTGCCCACCCCTTCGGCCGGCCCGATTCGCGAGATCTGCCTCGGTGAATCGGTGGAACTGGATGCTTTCGGCGCGGGAGACAGCACCGCTTCTTACACCTACCAGTGGTCGCCCGGAGCCAGCCTGAGCGACTCAACCGCCGAAAATCCCCAGGCGAGTCCGGTCAGTACCACCCAGTACGAACTGATCGTGACCTCGAGCTGGGGCTGCGAAAGCCCGGTCGACACGGTCCAAGTCACCGTCAAGCCGACCCCCATCGCGGAGGCAGGTCCGGAACAAACGCTGTGCGCGGGCGATTCCCTCGCCCTGAACGGTGGGTACTACTACACCACGACCGACAGTGCCGATCCCAGCCAGATCTACTACACCTGGACACCCGCCCAGGACATCGACGATCCGACGGCCCAATCCCCCCTCGTGTGGCCCGAGCAGTCGGGCTGGTACCACCTCAATGTCCAGCACAATACCTGCGACACCCAGGATTCGGTTCTGGTGGTGGTCATTCCCGAGATTCTGCCACTCGTCAGCCTCGATACCAGCGTGACCTGCGCCGGCGATTCGGTCCAGTTGCACGCTGACGGCGGTTTGGGCGGAGCGACCTTTACCTGGTCCCCCGCCCAAGGACTCGACGATCCCACCGCCGCTGAACCTTGGGCTGCTCCGGATCGCACCACTGTCTACACGGTCACGATGAATGAATCCGGCTGCCTCGCGCAAGGCCAAGTCAGTTTGGAAATCATCCCCCGGCCGGACGTGGCCTTCCTGCATTCGGCACCGAGCGGATGCGCGCCCCTGACGGTCAGTTTCCTCGACAACTCCACCGATGCCATCCAGTACATCTGGAACTTCGGGGATGGCAGTCCGGTCTCCAATGAAACCACCCCGACCCACATCTACGCGCAGGCGGGCAGTTTCCCCGTCACACTCACCGCGGTGAATACCGGGGGTTGCGCGGCCCAAGCGCCGGACCTCACCGTCCGCGTCACCGATCCCGTTGCCGCCGACTTCAATCTCGCTCCCGTCAGCCATCCGGGTCAGACCGGCACCCCACTTTCCCTGCAACTCCCCGCAACCGGCGTCAACTTCCGCGACCTTTCTCGGGGCGAAGTTGTGACCTGGCGCTGGGACTTTGGGGACGATCGGGTCTCTCAGGACCAGCATCCGGTTCACCAATACCGCACCCCCGGCGAGTACTACGTCACCTTGCTCACCACCAATGCGGAGGGCTGTGTGAGCCGGGTGGTCCACGGACCCATCATCGTTCAGACCCCGGACCTCTTTATCCCGAACGTGTTCAGCCCCAACGAAGACGACATCAATGATCAGTTCTTCGTCGAATATTCCGGTTCCCAGCCCTTCCGCATCCAGGTCTTTGACCGGTGGGGCGTGCTGTTGCACGAAACCACCACCAAATTGCAGGGTTGGGACGGGCTAGATGCCCAAGGCAATTTCGTCCCGTCCGGAGTATACTATTACAATGTCCGGGTCGGAGATCAGGAATACGTGGGTCCCGTGACGTTGGTGCGTTGACGAGGCCGCGGACGAATCATCATAGCGTTCCTTTGTAACCGGGGGGCATTCGCTGGATCGCGAATGTGCCCCGTACTTTTCTACGAGAAAAGACCGCCCTGAGTGTAGGGCGGTCTTTTTTCCCGTGGATAAAGAACGTGATCAATCTGGAGCGGTGCGTTTACGGTGGCGGGATGTTGCAAGTGGGCCACCCGCGCCGCTCTGAGGGTAGGGACCGCTACAACCGCCAACTGTGGGCAGGAGCAGTCCCTGGGGCTTTTCTTTATGATTTCCAATGGAGGGCTTTTCAATGGCGGTCGCCGTTGGCTGCCTGCCCCCGAGGGTCAATTGGAAATTCTAATTTGGGGCAATCCGATCCAGTCCTTATGCTCGGCGGTGTAGTAGAGGTAGGCCGTAGATGCGGGTGCGGTGTAGGTGCCGGGGAGGTCCGCCTTGAGGTCGAGGAAGATATCCCGGCGCTCACCGGGCTTCATCTGCCGGTAGTAGCAGACGACGTTGTTGCCGATGATCTCGTAGAAATCAAAAACGCCTTTTTCCTGGTGCTGCTTGAGCTGCCAAGGCTGGGCACTCAGTCCCGCCGGCAGTCCGAGGATCGCCATGGTCATGGGCTGGCCTTCTTCAGTTTGATTGATGAGCTGGGCGGAAAGGCGCACCGTCTCTCCCATCCTGATGTCAGTGGCGTTCAGCTTCGTCTTGAGGCGTACGACGCATTCCGGGGAAGAAGTGGGCAAGGAAGTGTGGTAGTCGATCGCCAATGCGTACGGCAGGGGTGTCTTCACTCCGGGGTACTTCACCTCAATGGTGTGCTGGCCCTCAGTCAGGAAGGCTTCCAATCCGGCAATCGTGATCGGCTCGCGGTGGCCGGCTTCATAGCTGGCCTCGGCGACCTTCTCCCCGTCCAGGTAGACCTCAATCCGGCCGGCTTCGTCGGTTTTCTTGGAAAATTTGCTGTACTCCACCAGGGCCTTGAGGCCGAGGATTGTGCCTTGGGTACTGCCGAAGCCGCCGTGGCCACTGCGGGATTGGGTGATGCTTTTGACGGCTGCGGTAAGGGCAACCGGGCTCGGCTTTCCGCTCTTGAGCAGGGCCAGCACCGCCAGCGAAGTGGTCTCGACCTTCAGGCTGGTGCCCCCGCTGCGGGTGATGGAGCCTTTGGTGCCGGTAAAGCTGCCGTTGTCCGCTTGGAGGGCCAGCATTTCCTGCAGGGCGGTCTGCCCCTTTTCCGTTTGGCCGAGGTTAAACATGGCATTGGCGACGAGGGCCAGGTGGTACGGATCGCGGCTGCCCAAAGCTTTTTCGTAGGCATAATCCGCTTCTTTCATGATATCGGTGTAGCCAGCTTCACTCAGTGCGTACACGATGTAAGCATTGGTGATGTCCTCGTCGGCCCGGCCAAAGGTGTCCAGGGCGCGGCCATTGCGCTTGAAACCGCCCTGGCCATCGCGGCGCGACATGAGCCAGGCCGCGGTGCGGTCGACCATCGTCTTGTCAACGCCCTCGTAGACCTGCTGGTAGTCATTGAACTGCATGAGACCGTAGGCGGTCAGCGCCTCGTGGGGCGGATTTGACCCGAACCATTCGTAGCCCTTTTCCGAACATTCGAAGGACGTCAGGCGCTTATAACCTTTGTCGAGCAAGGCGCGGGAGCGCCGCATCAACTCCGGATCGATGTCGTCCTGCTCTTGCATGTAGCTCATCACCATCGCATTCGGATAGGAGGAGGTGGAGGTCTGCTCAAAGCAACCGTACGGCTCCCGCAGGATGGACTCGATGCCCTTTACCAGATCAGATACGACACTCGGAAAAGCGGTCAGGGTCGCGGACACCGAGCCGGAAATCGCCTCGCGCAGGGCAAAGGTATGGGTGTTGAGGCTTTCGCTGCCGGAAAACGACAGTCCCACCGGAAAGCCCGCCGCAACGACTTTCAGCGGTTGTTTGAAGGCATCGGTGTGGCCCTGGCTGCTGAATGCGATGTGGAACAATTCCTCAACGGCGACTTCCTTGACCTTGTATTCAAGGTTGAGGGTCTTCGCGGTGCCCGCGGGAATGGTGATGATGTTCCCGGTTGTACTGACCGGCTCCAATCCCGCCGGTGGAATCACGTGCAGCGATCCGGAAAGGGCAGCATCGGTATTGTTTTTGAGGGTCACGGGCACAATCAGGTAGTCCTGGATCGCCACCTCAGAGGGGACGCGCGCCGCCATGCTAAAGGGCAACTGGGTAAAGTATACGTGCTCCGCGTGGCCCACACCCCCATCCACCGCGATGCCTTCGACGGTCGTGCGGAAGGAGCTGATTTCATCGGAACAATAGAAAGTAACGACGGCCGTGCCACTCCGGTCCACCTCGACGTTTGGATTCCAGTAAACGGTCTCACGGAAGTCGGTGCGGCCACCGTGGGGCGCTTCGGCATCTTTTCCGGTGTACACCGGGGCGGCAAATTCGCGGGCGCGGTAGAAGACCGCCGGACCGGCTTTCTGGGCGGCGCGGTCATTCGCGGCGATGGCCGCAAAGCGCATGTCCTGGACTTTTCCGGTGGCAACCGTCGCCGGCGCCGCCCGCTTTTTGCCCCCCATCTGCTCCATCTGACCGCGTTCCGGCTTGCCCGGGAGATCCTTGTCCCGCCGGTCTTCTTTCGGTTCAATGCCATCCAGAAACACCGCCGGCTCTTCCGCGGCTTTTTCCAGTTCCGTATCTTCCAACTCGATAGCCACGATTTCATCCACAAATTCCCCGTCGACATCGGTAAAGTCATCATCGTCCAGGGGAACTTCTTCAACCTCTTCGGCTATGGGAGCGGGCGGAGGAGGCAGCATTTCTGCCTTACCGGAGCGCGGCATCTCTTTGGCTTTCTTGTTGCGGCGGACCCGATTTCGGTTGAGGTCCGCGCGGCCTTTGATCTGAACATTGTCGAGGGCAACCGCGGCATTTTCCACCTCGTTGCGCCGCACCTGACCGATGACGGCGATTTCGCCCACTTGCGGGGGGGCAACTCCGCCGTTGATCAGGATGTCATTCCGATTGGGGTAAAGGGCGAAACTTTGGTTTTGGCTGTAGCCCACTAGGCCCTGGGTGGCATTGTGGTAATTGTTTGCGGTGACCGACAGGCTCCGGTCCACCGCCAGATTGACTCCGGAAAGTACATAGCGGCCGTTTTCGTCGGTCGTGACTTGGGTGCCCGAGCCCGCAGCGGTCACGATGGCATTCGCGATGGGCTGCCCGTTGTAGGCGTCTTTGACGAAGCCCACGATCAGCGCGCGTTCCCCCTGGTGAACCAGCGTCGGCAAGCGATCCGTGAGCACTTCTTCCCATTTGAAGCGGCGCCAGCCGGAGGTCAGCATCAGGTAATCGAGGGCCGCCAGGGACTTTTCTTCTTCCTGATCAAAGTAAAATTTGGGTTCCTCGACCTTTTCGTTGAGGTCGGGTTCGAGGAGCAATTTGCTTACGATATGGCCTTCCTTGTCATCGGCAAAGGACAACAACTGGTCGTTTACAACCGACAGCGACAGGTGGGCCGGCATGGGCATCCCACGTTCATCGGTGACTTTGACCGTCATTTCGACCTTTTCCCGGGGGAGATACTTCTCCTGGTTGGTCTCAATGGAGATGTTCATCTGCTTGTCGCGGTTCACAAAGGCGAGGCGCTCGGCGCGCTGGATGCCCTTGCTGTCGAAAAGCGTAAGCTGACAGACCCCCGCCGGAAAATCGGTGATCGGAATGCCGATGCGGGTGCGGCCGCGGGTAGCATTGACCTCGCTGGCCCAGTAAATTTCGCCCCGGACCTGGGCCACGAGGCTCAAGGCTTCGTTTTCGGTGGAGCGCACGGTGACCGCCAGTTCTTTGTCGTCGCTGCCGTCGACATTGAGCAGGTAGCCGCGGGGCAGGGGGGCGGGGAGTGGGTAGGTGCCCTTGACCCCTTCGGGTTGGGTGATCCGAGCGTGATAGGTTTCGCCATTTTCGCTGGGATGAAAGGCAAAAGCGCCCATGCCCTGGTGGAAAGACTTGAACTCGGCAACGGTAGCTCCCTGGTGATCGATGATTTCACCTTCGATGTCGGCCGGCTTGCCGAATTCGTTTCGGGCACGGAAGGCAACTTTGCTGGGCAGGCCTGCGACGAGGTCGCCGCCTTCGGGATAGAAGCTCAGGTCGATCTGGTTCAGGACGATCGGGACCGCCCGGGAAATCGACTCGGTGAGTCCTTCATAAGCGATCATAACGTTGACGAGGCCGTCATTGGTGGTCAGTTCGGCGGGTAGATCGAGGGTAAGCTGGGCCTTGCCGGTGGCATCGGTTTTGCCTTGCTGGGTCACCAGGGCTTCACCATCGAGGGAGGCGACGTAGGTAAATGCGTGGTGGGCCAGCGGTGCGTTGGCATTGGTCTGAAGATCGAGGCTGGCGGTCACTTCGTCCCCGGGCCCGTAGGCTTTCCGGTCAAAATCGAGCTTCATCTTGAGATTGGGCAGCACGACTTTTTGGACCTGGAACTCGCGTTCAAAGGTAAAAGGCTGGGATTCGTTGTCTTGCCATTTGGTGTAGGCTTTGACCTTCCAGAGTCCGCCGACGACTTCTTCGTCCAAGTGGAAATCTCCAAAGGCAAATCCACTCTGCTTTTGGTCGAGCAACTTGATGTGCTGGGTGACGTTGCCCTTGGGATTGATGAGTTCTACGTGGAGGATATCGCTCTTCTCCGACTTTTTGAGGTGGCGTCCCTCGCGAAAGTAAGCGGCAAACCAGATGTCGTCGCCCGGCTTGTAGAAGGGCTTGTCGAAATGCAGGTAGACGCGGTCCTCGGGCTTGTAGTCGTGGTAAGCCTGGACTTTTTCTTTGAGTTGGGTGATGAAAGAATTGAGCTTGATGGGGAAATTGCCTCCCGCGGCGGTCAGGGCAAAGACGAGGGTCACTGCGCCCAAACTACTGAGGCCGAAGGTGAGGAGGTTTTTCGCGGTGAATTTCATGATGCGTGTATTGAAATGGATCGCAAACGGGGTTTTCTGATGAATTTGCCTGGAAGGTGCGGGGAGGAAGAGGATTCCACACGGCGGGGAAATTTTTTTTCAAAAAGTTTTGGGGAGGGTGGATTTTGTGGATTCGGTCTTGGTACAGGTAAAGCGATTCCCGTAGGTGCGGCGGCGATGGGAGAGCGTTTGGGATCGTTCAACTGGGTGCCCAATGGTCCACCTCCAGGCCGCACAATAAATCCTCCCTTTTTTTAGTTAAATTTCCAACGGTACGGAAAGTGTACCCCCAGCTACCCCAAAGGGACGATGTTTTTTATCCGGTCCAGTAAGAAACGCGCTAAACTGAGCGACCAGGAACTGATCGCGGCCTACCGCGATACAGATGATTCTACCTATGTGGGCGTACTTTACGAACGCTATTCCGTCCAGATCTACGCGATCTGCAAGCGCTACCTGAAAAACGAAGAGGAGACCCGCGACGCCGCCATGGAGGTATTTGAATACCTCCTCTCGGAACTCAAAAAGTACGAAATTCAGAAATTCAAAAGCTGGCTGGCCCGGGCGACCTCCAATTTCTGCCTCATGCGGATCCGCAAGCGCAAAACGGCGGAGGCCCGGGAAGACGAATTCAAAAAATCTGAAGCTCTCCTTATGGAATCCGGCTCGGAGCCGCACCCCCAAGGTGAACTCCCGGAAAAAGAGATTGAATTGCAAAAACTAGAAGCGGCAATTCAGGAGCTCAAAGCGGAACAAAAGACCTGTGTAGAATTGTTCTTTCTCCAGGGGAAAAGCTACGATGAAGTGGCCGACCTCACCGGATATTCCTTCAAGCAGGTCAAAAGTTACATCCAGAACGGGAAGCGGAACCTAAAAATCCGCATGCAACGACAAAATGAGTGACACCCCACATAGCGACCATATCTTTTCTGAGGAAGAGAAAGCCCTGACCCTGGAAGAAATGCAGGCGTACCAGGAAGGAAAGCTCTCGCCCAGTGAAAAGCACGCAATTGAACGGCGGCTGCTGAACAGTGAGCTGTCCGCATTGGCGTACGAAGGCGTCGAGGAAGTGGGGGCCGAAACGGTGGCCGCAGGCGCCGCGGCAATTGCGGAAGCGGCGTGGGCGCGCGTACACGCCCGGGAGAAAAAACGCCGGCGCGGGGCCTGGATTTGGGTGTCCGCCGCCGCTGCGGTGGCCTTGCTCGTCACGGTAGGCGTCGTCGTCTTCCGGAATCCCGACGCCGAGATCACCCCCAAACAAATTGCCGAAAAGTTCTACGAGCAGCCTCCCGCGCCCCCGCCCACCACCACCGGCAAAGCCCGGGACCTGGCCAGTGCTGAAGAACCCCGGAAGGAAGATCGGGACAAGACAAGCGCCGAGCAGAAACGGCAGGAGGACGAAATGCTGGGCAACGTCGACGCGGGAATTCCGGAGCTCTCCCGGCCGGAAGACAAACGCTCCCTAGCCGAAATCGAACTGGAAGACGTCGAAGAGGACGCATCGGTGGTTGGGGGGAAAACCAATTTCGACTTGTACATGAACGTCCCGACCAACACCTCCGGATCCCGGCCGGTGCCCCCACCGGCGATTGACCGCAATGCTGCCAAGCAAAATGCTGCGACGAACACCGAGGGCAATTTCGCCGATACCGATTTTGAAGATGCCGAAAGCGAGGAATTCCCGGATGACTTTGCTCCCGGCAACAATCTGGAGTCCCTGGACGAAGTTTCCGTTACCGAAGAAACGGAAAAAACGGTCGATCTTGCGACCAAAGATAAAGTGACCGATGCCATGGTCGGCAATGTACCCGCCGAGTACGGTGACGTGGTCATCACCGGGCAAAACCGCCGGAAAGATGCCAAGATTGTCCCGCAAAGCATGAAGACGATTTCTTCCCGGTCGGTCAACCAGAAGCCGGACGTACGCGCGGAAAAACGCCGCCGCAAGGAAGAACGCCGCAAGCAAAAACAGGCAGAAGAAAGCCCCAGCCCCGCTCAGGCGCCGACTACGCTCAAAGAAGTCGCTCCGTACAAATCGCGCAAGGCCCAGGGCGAGGTCTACACGCTGGCCCAAACCGATTCGATTGTCAGCAACAACTTTGAACAAGGCATGACCGCCTACCGCAATGGCGAATTCACCAACAGCGCCACTCTCCTGCGCGATGCCGCCAATGCAACCCCCGCCAACCTTCAGGCACATTACTACGCCGCGGCCTCCTTCCTGAACATCGAGCAGCCGAGTGCCGCCCTGTATCACCTGGACCGCATCCTGGCCATCCCCAACAACAGCTACTACGCCGACGCCGAGTGGTTCAAAGCGCTCGCCTACCTCAAAATGAACAAAACCGAGATGGGCCGCCTCATTTTGGAAAAGATCCTCCGCGACGGTGGAAAGCACGCCCAGGATGCACAAAAGGCCCTCGACGAGCTGTAAATCTCCCAACCGTGTCATCCGTCCCAAAAATTGTGCCTTGCGCCCCGGCGCGGGAAGCCCTACTTTTAAGCTTGAAATAAGCATCGATATGAAGCATCCTCGCATGATCTTTTCTGTGGCCCTGTTCCTCTGTTGGGTCATTTCTTCCTGTGTCAAGGATCCTGAACCGACCGGAGGCGGCGGCACTTCCAATGAACCGGAAACGAGCATCGAGTTTGTCTGCCTGCAAAACGATTCATTTTTTCTGCCTGGGGTATTCATCGGCATCTCCCCCAACCAAGGTGACCGCGACAATGGCGTCTACCTCTTTTCCGGCACTTCAAATCCCGTCGGCGAAGTGAAGTTCTCCGAGCTGGAGCCGATCACCTATTTCTACGGTGCTACCTACACCTCCCCGACCGGTCCCGTGACCAAGGAGGGCAGCATCACCCTAGAAGAAGGCGATGAAGTCTCCCGTGACCTCAAATTTTAAGTTGTCCCGAGGCCAGCTTAAAATTGACCGGGAAATCTCCCCGAGCAAATGCGCAGGATCAAGTTTCAGCCGCCTTTCCGAGTTGGAAAATTCTCGCGTGTGTGCCGGATTACGTGACCCATTTACTGGGCAAATTCTTGTGTCCTCTGGTGCCGATACCCCGGGAGGCCCGAAGGGTTTTTTCCCGCCCAACCGTTCCCCCGACGAAATTGTCGTCCGCCTCGGCGCCGCAAGCGGTACTTTTGCTTGGCAAAAACCCTTAACTTTGCCGCTTATCTCAATGCGGAATATCAACCCCAATGGTACAGGAAAAAGAGCCCGGGTTCATCCCCTATAAATTCAAAGAGCTGAAGGTTTACGGCTCAACGGAATGGTTGGCCGATGGCAAGAAAAAGTACCGGCAGGTATTTGAATCCAGCGAAACCAGCTACATCTACGCCGAATTCTCCTTCTACAACAAGTACTTCGATGAGGAAGATTGGAAGGTGAAGGTCCAGCTCAAATGCTTCGAGCTCGACGCCGACAACAGCCGCTCGCGGGAAGTCTGCAATATCAACATTGAACGGGATGTAAAGTCCCAGGAAAACATCGTCTACATCCGCGAAGGTTGGGGCAATGCCTCCGCCGGGATATTTTGGAAAAAGGGCAAATTTGTCTGGGAAGCCCGCCTGGATGACAAGGTCGTAGGGTCAAAAAATTTTTACGTGGAGAGCCACGGCCCGGTGGCCCTCGACAACAATCCTTACTTCAATCTGAAATCGCTTAAGCTTTTCGAAGGTTCCAAGACCCTTCCCACGGTCAAATCCCGGATCTACTACACGCGCTTCGATCAGAAAGAAACCCGCTACGTCTGGGGCGAATTTGTCCTGCAAAACAAGCACCTGACCGAAGACTGGTGCTGCGAGGTGGTCTTCAATTTCTACAACGACGCCCGCCAGTTGAAAGGCCGGACGGTGGAACTCATGCACGTCAATAAAGGCGAGGAGATGGTCACAATTTGTTCCGGCTGGGGCTCCGACCACCGCGGAACCTGGTTCAATGACAACTACACGCTGGAAATCGTCTTCATGGAAAATCTGGTCGCCATTGTTCCCTTTGAAGTGGGTATGGGCAACCAGGAAGGGACCACCCAGGCGGTTCTCCCGACGACGGGCACCCCGATCGCCCCGGGCACCATTCCCGAGGAGCAAACCCTGGAAGATCTGATGGAGGAGCTAAATGCACTCATCGGTTTGGAAAGCATTAAGACCAAGGTCAAGGAGTACACCCAGTACCTCAGCTTTTTGAAATTGCGCCAGGAAAAGGGCTTCGAAGAGCCCGAACGAATCAATCTGCACGCCGTATTCACCGGAAACCCCGGTACCGGAAAGACCACCGTCGCCAACATGCTCGGTAAGATCTACCACAAGATGGGCTTGCTGCGCAAGGGCCACGTCCACGAGGTCGACCGCGCCGAACTCGTCGGGGAATTCATCGGGCAGACCGCCCCCAAAGTCAAGGAAGCCATCAAGAAAGCCGCCGGCGGCATTTTGTTCATCGATGAGGCGTACGCATTGGCCCGCTCGAAGGAAGATGCGAAGGACTACGGCCGCGAGGTGATCGAAATTTTGCTAAAGGAGATGAGCGACGGCAAAGCCGGCATTGCCGTGCTGGTCGCCGGGTATCCCGAGGAGATGCAGACCTTTCTCGAATCGAATCCCGGACTCAAGTCCCGCTTCAACATGTACTACGAGTTCCCGGATTATCTTCCGCAAGAGTTGCAGCAAATCGCCTTGTACTCCGCCCAAAAGCGCAAAGTTCAGCTCACCGAGGAAGCAAAAACCTACCTGTACGAAAAGTTGGTGGAGCGCTACCGCAACCGGGACCGCACCTTCGGCAATGCCCGGCTGGTCAATTCGATCATCGACGAGGGGAAAATGAACATGGGGCTGCGCGTCATGAAATCGGACGATCCCACTCAGCTCACCGAAGAAGAACTCAGCCTGATCCAGTTGGGAGATGTCGAGAAAATCTTTGGCGGAAGCAAGGTCCGCAAGGCCGATATTCCGGTCGACGAAGACCTGCTCAACAAGTCCCTCAAGGAACTCAACAATATGGTCGGACTGGGCAAGATCAAGGTAGAGATCAACGAACTGGTGAAACTGGTGAAGTTCTACCGGGAAATCGGCAAGGACGTGATGAATACCTTCTCGCTGCACTCGGTCTTTACCGGCAATCCGGGTACGGGAAAAACCACCGTCGCCCGCATCCTCGCGACCATTTACAAGGCTCTCGGCATCCTGGAAAAGGGCCATCTCGTAGAGGTCGATCGGGGATCATTGGTGGCGGGATTCATCGGGCAGACCGCGATCAAAACCAGTCAGCGACTCGACGAGGCCAAGGGCGGCGTCCTGTTCATCGACGAGGCCTACGCCCTTTCCAATGCTTCCGAAAAAGACTACGGGCAGGAAGCCATCGAAACCGTGCTCAAACGCATGGAAGACAAGCGGGGAGAGTTCATCGTCATCGCCGCCGGCTACCCGGACAACATGCGCGTCTTCCTGGAAACCAATCCCGGCCTGCAATCGCGTTTCGACAAGGCGTTCCATTTCGAAGATTACAGCCCAATGGACCTCTGGGAGATTTGTGTGCAAATGCTGCACGCCGAAAATCTCAAGCCCGACTATGAAGCCGAGCTTCACCTCAAGCAGTATTTTGCCTTCCGGCACCGGCAAAAAGACAAATTCTTCGGCAATGCCCGCACGGTCCGCAAAGTGGTGGAAGAATCGGTCAAAAACCAGCACTTGCGCCTCGCCAGTCTGCCTTCCGAACGGCGTACACCGGAAGTACTCCATCTCCTGACCCTCGACGATGTCCGTGAATTTGGTCCGGACAACGATGACCTGTTCGACCGGAGACAAAACCGAATCGGTTTTTCCCTCGGGGGAAACGCAACGAATGCCCAGGATGAAAATTGAGGTGGCTTCCCACTGACTACCAACAAAATTGCTGATCCGGGAGTCCCAGCTTGCAGTAAAAACGACGCAAAGTATCCGGCGGAAAAATTGATTCGGCCGGGACATCTGGCCGTACACCAAATTGCCTTTCCCAAAGCGCATTTTTACAAAATGTCTTGCCGAAACATGCGCCTATGGCGAAATTTTGTACCTTACGGTTCAGATCCGGCTACCGTGCAATGTGGTTCGGAGTTAGCTTAGTACAGGAAAGATTCGTTTGATTTACTCACTATGAAGAGGACAATTTTACTCATTGCCCTGCTCTGCGGGGTGTCGATTGCGCATGCGCAATCGTACAAAGAACTCGTTCGCAATCACTTGAGCGAACACAGCACTCAATATGGTTTATCGGAGGGAGACATCGCCGACTGGAAGGTCACTGATCGCTACACCACCAAACACAACAGTGTGGAGCATGTCTATATCCAGCAGACCCACCGCGGGATCCCGGTTGTAAATGCAATTAACAACTTCAACATCTGGCGGGGCCAGGTTTTGAACATGGGCAACCGCTTCATCCCCGACCTGGCGGGCAAGGTCAACGCAACTTCGCCTAGCTTGAATCCGATTCAGGCGGTGGAAGCCGCCGCTGCCCATTTGGAACTCAGCCTCGGGGAACCGTTGCGGGTTCAGACGGCAGAAAGCCAGACCCAGTTTGTCATCGGCAAAAGCAATATTTCCCTGGAAGACATTCCGGTGAAACTCAGCTACCAGCCGGGCGCTGAGGGCGAAGTCCGTCTCGCATGGGACCTCTCGATCTACGTTCCGAGCGGGCAAGCGTGGTGGAGTCTGCGCATCGATGCGCTCACCGGAGCGGTGCTGGAACAGATCAACTGGGTTTCCGAATGCAACTTTGACGATGCGGACCACACCGGCCACGCCCATCCGGAGATCACGCTGTCGGAAGAAAGTGTGGCGCGCGTGCAGCAACCGGACGACTACCGCGTGTATGCCATGCCGGTCGAAAGCCCGAATCATGGTGCGCGCACCCTCGAAGTCAACCCAGCCACCCTGGGTGCATCGCCCTTCGGCTGGCACGACGACAATGGCCAGGCCGGAGCCGAGTACACGATCACCCGCGGCAACAACGTCCACGCCTACGAAGACCGCGACGACGATAACCAGCCCGGTTACAGCCCGGACGGGGGCAACATGTTGATCTTTGACTTTCCCCTCAACTTCAACCAGGCACCCTCTGGCTACCAAGACGCCGCCATCACCAACCTGTTCTACTGGAACAATGTCATCCACGACGTGATGTACGAGTATGGCTTTGACGAGCCGAGCGGTAACTTCCAGGAAAACAATTACGGCAACGGCGGTTCGGGCAGCGACTACGTGCGCGCCGAAGCCCAGGACGGCGGCGGTACCAACAACGCCAACTTCGCCACCCCACCCGATGGAAGCAATCCACGGATGCAGATGTACCTCTGGACCAGCGGCAGCACCTCAAGTAACTTCTTGAACGTGAACAGCCCGAGCGGCATCGCCGGTCCTTATTCCGCGACCGAAGCCACCTTTGGGCCGGGCATCCCCACCACCCCGATCACCGCCGATGTGGTGCTGGTCGAAGACAACACCAACCCCGATCCGAATGACGCTTGTGACCCGATCACAAACGCCGCCGCCATCAATGGCAAAATCGCCCTGCTCAATCGTGGAAATTGCACCTTCGTCGCCAAAGTCGAAGCCGCCCAAACCGCGGGCGCGGTTGCTGTCATTGTGATCAACAATCAGCCGGGCGCCCCCATCGCAATGGGCGGGGCTTCCAACACCATCACCATTCCCTCGATCATGATCTCCCAGGGAGACGGAGCGGCCATCGTCGGTCAGTTGAACAACAACCAGACGGTGAATGCGACCATCTCCAATAGCTCGGGCAACTTCGATACCGACGGAGACTTCGACAACGGGGTCATCGTCCACGAGTACGGACACGGCATCACGAACCGCCTCACCGGCGGACCGAGCCAGTCCGGCTGCCTCGGCAACGGAGAGCAGATGGGCGAAGGTTGGAGCGACTATTTCGGTCTAATTATGACCATCGAGCCAGGCGACCAGGGTTCTGATATCCGGGGCATCGGCACCTTTGCGACTGGCCAGTCGACGACCGGCCAGGGCATCCGGAATGCGCCTTATTCCACGAGTTTTAACATCAATAACTTTACCTACGCGGCGACCAACAACACCGCGCAGGTGTCCCAGCCGCACGGGGTGGGATTTGTTTGGTGTACGATGATCTGGGACATGACCTGGGCCTTGATCAACCAGTACGGCTTCGATCCCGACATCTACAATGGCACCGGCGGCAACAACATCGCCCTGCAGTTGGTGATCGACGGTTGTAAATTGCAGCCGTGCAGCCCGGGCTTCGTGGACGGCCGCGACGCTATCCTGCAGGCGGACATGATCAACAACAACGGCGCGAACCAGTGCCTCATCTGGGAAGCATTTGCCAATCGGGGCCTGGGCTTCAGTGCCTCGCAAGGCAGTGCCAACAGCCGCACCGACCAGACGGAGGCGTTTGACCTCCCGCCCCAGTGCTTGACCCCAGTGCAGGCGCCAATCGGTGCATTTGCTTCGGAAAATGGCAGCCCTTGTGGTGGACAGGTGTTCTTCACCGACCAGTCCACTCAGGTGCCGCAAAACTGGAATTGGGACTTTGGCGATGGCGGTTCCTCCACCATGCAGAATCCTTCCCATACCTACACCGCTAGCGGTACCTACACGGTGATCTTGATCGTAGGCAACACCATTGGCAACGATACCGTCACCCAACTCGTGACCGTTTCTCTGCCGGATCCGCCCATCATGGTCGACGGCGGTGCCTGCGTAAACTCTCCGGTCACCCTGTCCGGAACGGTCAATGGCTCCGGCTACTTGCAGTGGCAAGACCTCAACGGCAACCCGATTGCTACCGGTCTGACTTACACCACGCCACCGCTGGCCCAAAGCACCAGCTACCAAGCGGTCAATATCATTTCTTTTCCCGCCCAAAATGTGGGTCCGACGAACAGCAACTTCGGCGGTGGCGGTTACCACGGTACCACCTTTACCGGCACGGTCAACTTCACTGCCAACGACGGCCTGACCATCATCTCGGCTTGGGTCGATGCGGACGGCGCTGGCAACCGTGACCTCTTCCTCTGGAATGGAGACAATGGTACTGGCACCGTCGTGCAGCAGGTCACAGTCAACATCCCGAACGGGATCAGCCGCGTCCAGCTCGGCTTCCAGGTTCCGGGTCCGGGCGATTACTCCATCGGGGGTACCGGTGTAAATATGTTCCGAAACAACGATGGGGCCAGCTATCCCTACACGATCAGCAGTTTGATCACGCTCACGGGTTCCTCGGCCGGCCCGGACTTCTACTACTACCTGTACGACCTGGAGGTTCAGCGCGATTCCTGCGTGAGTGATCCCACCCCGGTCAATGCTACGGTAGCCGACGCCGCATTTACCTACAATGCCACGCTCGGCAATGTCGCCTTTACCGACGGTTCTACCGGGGCAACGTCCTGGTCCTGGGATTTCGGCGACGGCAACAGTTCCACCACGCAAAGCCCCACGCACACCTATACGCAAAACGGCACTTACGTCGTGACCCTGAGCATCAACGGCGGTACTTGCATCGTCACCGATACCCTGGAAGTATTTGTGGTTGGGGTCGAGGAAGACCTCAACGATCCGGCCTCGGTCACCTTGCTGCCGAACCCGACGACCGGTCTCGCCAATCTCTTGCTGACCCAAGCGGCGAAGAAAGCGATTGAGGTGCAGGTCATCACCCTCGACGGGCGGGTGGTCCGCGAAACCGAGATCGGCCGGGGACGCACCCAGGTCGCCCTCGACATCTCTGACCTCCCGAATGCGATGTACTTCGTATCCCTGAAAGCCGGCGACAAGAGCGTCGTGAAGAAACTCGTCCTGCAGCAGTAATCTTGCCCGGGCGTACTTTAAAAAGGCCGGAGCCGATAGGTTCCGGCCTTTTTACTTTCCATTGGAGGGTAAAAATTGCGCCCCCACCCAGGATCGTTTGCCATTTAGCGGGGCATCCGCGAAATTCAACCCAATGAAATTGCTGCATTCCCTGTTGATCCTGCTCGTGGTGTGCTTCGCCCTCAGTTGTTCGCCACTTTACATTCCCAACCAGCCCAACGTCCTGCTGATGAGTGACGGCGACGAAACTCAAATTGGGATGCAAGTGGGATCAAATGGCTACGGCCTGCAACTCGGATACAGTCCTTACTACCACTGGGTGCTGGCGGCTTCAGGCAATGTCTACTCTTTCGTGGCGGACAGCAATTTTGTCATTCGCGACCGGCACATCTACGGTGAGGTGGCCACAGGCTACTATACTCGCCTGAACCGGCTCGGGCGCCTGGAGATCCTGGCGGGCTACGGCACGGGATCGACCGGTCTCTCCAATGACCGCGGGCTTTACAACCGGGTATTTTTCCAGCCCAGTATCGGGATTTCCGGTCCCTACGTCGACATGGCATTTACTCCGCGGGTGGCCTGGGTCAATCATTTTGAAAACCGCACGCCGGGCGGGGTCATCGAGCAAGACCAAAGTTCGATGTACCTGGAACCCTTCCTGACTTTTCGCGGCGGCTGGGAGCAAATCAAGTTTCAACTCCAGACCGGCTATTCCTTTGAGCTGGGTGATCCCGCCTACAGCCACCAGGGATTTGTGGGATCGATTGGGTTCAATGTCGTACTCTTCCGGGACTTTGACCGGTACAAGTAAAGTGCGGTCCGGCATCCGTACATTCGCCCAGGTGCCCGGATCATCCTAGCAGGGGGTCGATTGGGCAAGGTGAAGGGTTCGGTGCTTGACTAAAGTGCCGGGATTTTCGATTTTGATTCGAAAGAGGCGGTTTGAATTTAATCGTGCAACGTTGCTATGCATCTCTTCTTGCTACTTTTTGGCTGTGCCCTCGTCTATTTTCTAAGCGAGCGTATGCGACGCAAAACGTGGGCGGCGCACTCCCCCCAAAAGGCTCAATTGATGAAAAAACCGATGATCGTACATTTTACGACGCATCTTGAAGCCGTCCCTAAAAGCCCCGAGTGGCCTTTCGCCCACAATCATGCCTCACCCACACCAAGCATGCGCGCGGTCCGCCAAAAGATCGCTTCCATTGGTTGGGGGATACCGGGAATCCTCCCCACTTTCCTCTTGGCGGTGCTAGCCGGGATAGGGGCCGTCCCCGGTTTGGCCCAAGATTTCAATCCTACGTTTCGGGAGTATACCGAAAAAGAAGGCCTGCCCAGCAGCCACGTCTTCTGCACCTTTCAGGATTCGGAACACTACATCTGGGTAGCGACACAATCGGGCGTGGCCCGTTACGATGGCTCCCTTTTCCAAAACTTCACCCTCAACGAAGGGCTCACCGACAATTCGGTGTTCTCCATCTATGAGGACCGCAAAGGCCGTATCTGGTTTTTGACCTACTCGGGAGTCCCTTGCTTTTTCCACAGCGGGCGCATGCACAACCCCGGAAATACGCCGTTTCTCGGCAGACTTTCATTTGAGAGTTACCTGGCATCATTCCTGGAAGATGATCGGGGCAATATTTTTCTAGGGGGCAAAGACGGTAAGCTCTATCGCGTCGGGCCCGATAATGAGGTCACGCTGATCCTGGACTCCAAAGCCCATTCGATTTATCACCAATACCGAAATGCCTTGGGCCAGCACTGTCTGCTCCTGGATCATTTGACCCTGGGCATTCCGCGAGGCGAGGGGTTTACTTCCTGCCAATTTTTGCCCCGAACCAAGCCGAAAGGCAGTCCGCGGGCGGGGGCTGCCGCCGGACAAGACCTGCTGGTTGCCACCGGCAATGAGCTTTATCAGGTCGGGAGCGGAGGTGAGGTCACGCCCATACCTGAAGATGTCCACCAGATCCACGAGGGCATTGTTCTGGCCGTATGCACGATGGGGCCAGAGGAAATTTGGGTGGCGACCTCGCAGGGTGCCTACCGATTGCGCCTGAAAGCGGGGCGCGTGGTCCACTCCGCGAGGTACTTCGCCGGTCTACCAATCCATGCGGTCATGCGCGACCACGAAGGGGGGCTTTGGTTCTCAACCCCGCAAGGCGTCCTCTACTGCCCCATTTTGGAAATTGCGACGAATCGAACCCCCTTCTCGGGGCCTCGCCGTAAAGTCAGTACCCTGGGGACGCGCATGGTGGGCAATGTCACCCAGGTATTCGCGGGCTACGAAAACGGAACAGTAACGCAAGTTCAGACGGTAGACCGGACGGAGGAGCCTTTGTTCCAAATGCTGGGGACGGTCAGCAGCAGTCACCGCATCACCCAAATTTCTCCAGATCCCGTAGATGGCAGCTTGGTGGTCAATGGCCACGGTGGAATTGCCCGTTTTTCGCAGGGGCGTCTGCACTCCTGCATTGCCTTTGCCGTTCACCAAATTGCTTCCTCACCGGACCAACCTGACTGCCTGTGCCATTATGGAGGGTACGACCTGACCGATCTGTCCCGATGTGGCGGTTCGGGAACGGTTATTTCCCCACGGGAAATCGCCGACGCACAGCGAAATTCCCGGTGCCACGCTGCTGCTTATGGTCCCTGGGGCAAACTTTGGGTGGCCGAAATCAATCGCTTGTTCATTGTCGCTGCCAAAAAAATCCACCGCATCGATTTCCGGGAAATTGTGGGCAATGCCTTTCGGATCTCCGTGATGCGCCCATCGCACGATGCCATGTGGATCGGTACGGTTGGCGCCGGGTTGTTCCGCTTTGACGGTCATCGGCTCACCCACTACTCTCTAGCCCATGGTGTACCCAGCCGCATCATCTCTTCCTTGTACATCGACCCGGAGAGCCGCGTCTGGGTCGGCACCGATCAAGGGTTGGCCGTCGGGGATGCCCATGCCCCGGGAGCAGCACCTCATTTTAAAAATATCCCCGAAAGTAGCAGCATCCCCGGTCAGAATATCAATGCCATTGCCGCGAGCGGTGACGAACTTTTTATCGCGACGGACATGGGGCTGACCATTTTGCCCCAAAATATCAACCTGCATCCCATCCGTCCGGAAATCCGCCTCAGGGAAGTCCGCCTGGACGAGACAACCCTCCCGCTGCCCGCATCGCAAATCGAAGTTCCTCCCCAGAAAAACAATCTTCAGATCTCATATAGGGGAATTGTCTACCGAGGGCAACAACAACTGGAGTATAGCTACCGACTCCGGGAAAATGACTCTGCCTGGCAAAAGACCCAAAATACCAGCGTCGAGTTTCCCGCTTTACCGCCGGGAAAATACACCTTTGAGGTGCGCAGCCGGGATCCCAACGGAGGAGCATTTTCGGAAGCAGCCACCCTCGGCATCACGGTCATTGCGCCCTACTGGAAACGGACCGGATTCATTCTAGGCGTGATTTGGCTGATCGCAATCCTCTTCGGGGCCATCCTTTACGCCACCTTGCGCAGTCACCGCCGCCGCCTAGAGCTCATCAATCGGAGTCTGACCGCAGAACAAAAACTGCTGCAAGCGCAGATGAACCCGCATTTCATCTTCAACTCCCTCAATTCGATCCAACAGCTTTTTCTCGAAAACAAAAAAGAAGTCGCAAACGATTACCTCGCCGATTTCAGTTCGATGGTAAGGCTCATTCTGGAACACGTGCGGACGACCCGGATTTCGCTCGCCCAAGAATTGCGATTTGTCCGGTTGTATCTGCGCATGGAAAAACTCCGCTTGTCCGACCGGTTTGACATTGACATCCGGGTACAGCCGGGAATGGCGACGGGTAAGCTTGCGGTACCTCCGATGCTGATTCAGCCTTTTCTGGAAAATGCCATCTGGCACGGCATCGCCCCGCTCAAAGACCGCCGCGGTCGGGTCACCCTCGACCTCCGCCAAAACGAGAAGCAATTGATTTGCGAAATCCGAGACAACGGTATCGGACGCGAGCAGTCCACCGCATCGAAAATTTCCCGGGGCAAACAACACAAATCTCTCGCCATGCAAATTTCTCGCGACCGTCTTCAGGCCCTCGATTCCCGGACCCAACTGGAAGTTCGCGATGGCACCACCGCAGATGGCCGGCGGCAAGGAACCGTTGTGATTCTCAAAATTCCCACCCAAAAGTTATGAATCCCATCAATTGTATTTTCATCGATGATGAGTCAAGTGCGCGAAAAACCCTCAAATCAATTATTCGGGAATTTTTTCCGGAATTGCGGGTGGTTGCCGAGGCCGAATCGCCCCGGGAAGGCGTCCAGGTCATCCGCAAGCATGCCCCAGACCTCGTTTTTCTCGATGTAGAACTGCAATACGGGACGGGATTTGACGTACTGGAACAACTCCCCGAAGTCAACTTTCAGGTCATATTTGTTACGGCTTACGAGCAATACGCGCGGCGGTCTTTTCGGGTTGCCGCCCTCGACTATCTCCTCAAACCGGTCCGAATCAGCGAAATGAAAGAAGCCATTGCCCGATTTCGGGAACGAACGGCAAGCCATTTTCCCGGATCGGCCTACCGCAAGGTGCGTGAAGAATTCTTTGATCCCGCTCCCGGCGCCAAGCTCATCCTCCCCGAATCAAATGGGTTTTTTATCGTGAACGTGGAGGAAATCATCCGCTGTGAAAGTGCCCGCAACTACACGATTTTTCACTTGTCCAATGCTACCCAACGCGTGGTCGCAAAGACGCTCAAGGACTACGAAGAAATTCTCCTGGAATACGGCTTTTTTCGGGTCCACAAATCGCACCTCATCTCTTTGAACGGGGTCCGGCATATTTCCCGGGGCAAGCAGGCGGAAATCGAAATGATCAATGGGGACCGAATTCCCATTTCACGCGAACGCAAAGACGCTTTTCTCGATCAATTCATGCGCTGATCGCGCGGCCCCAAGAATCAAAAGGTATCGAAATCCGCGCGGGAAAAAACGAAGCGGCTCAGGTCCAGTCCACTCCCAAAGTCACGAAACCCAATCGGCAATCCTTCCTCGCTTTCCAAGTGTCCCGCCAAACGAGCGCAAAGCCAGTGGTTCTCACTGACCGAAAAAAGACATTTTTGGCAGCCCAGACGCTGGGCGAGCTGCCGAATGCCGCTCAGAAAATCGGCCGTTTTGTTTTCAGGAAAAGGGGCCACTGCGCCTACGATCAACTGTCCATCCACTTTCACGTAAAGGACGAATTCCCGAAAGCGGATGGGAACCGCACCGGAAAACGCCTTGTAGCGGAAAAATTCAGCGTCCTTGTGGACCTGCGGAATTTCGGGCGCGGCAAATGCCCGCTCGGCCTCGGCAAAGTCCATCGCGTATTGCCGCAACTTCCGATCCACCCAGCGGCGGTACAGACCCCGCAGAGCCGCAAATCGGCCAGCCAAACCCGCCACGGGGATGGCTTGTGTTTTGAAACTGAAATCGCGCATGTGGCCCGTGAATTCCCACGCGAGCTTGCGCTTGAAACCAGGATAGCTGTATTGGTTGGGGAAGCCAAACACAAACTGCACGCCTTCTTTTTCCGCAAGGGTATAGGCACGTTCAGCGGTGCGGGTAAACAGACCGCGCTTGCGGTGATCCGGATCGGTCATGGTATCTCCACTTTGCGCGACCAGGATTGTACGGTCTCCCACCCAGAAACGAAGGGGAAATACCCCGTAATAAGCCGCCGGTTGCGGGTCTCCCACTTGATAAGCAAGGTATCCGACGTACTGCTTCCCAAACGGTTGCGTGGCGTACTTCGCCGCGATGTCATTCAGGGGTATCTTGAGGCCAAATGACCGTTGCAGTAAGCGCTGCATGTCCGTAAGCCGCCCGGCATCCAGTCGCTTAAATTCGTAATCGGGAGCGGGAAGAGTCTCGGTCATAGAAAGGCGTAATTGGTCCACTTGCGCTCCATGCGGATCATATTGGAAGCGTGGGTGGTGCTGTTGCTGTAACTGAAGCGCCGACGAATGCGGGGATCTTGGGGGTCGCCCGGCAAGCGAAATCCCACCGCAACCTGCTCGCGGTAACCGGCCCGCTCGGCCAGGTCCTTCACCGCTTCGGTGTAGTCACCGTCGGGATAGCCGATTCCGGTTACCGCATCCTGGATCAAATCTTCCAGGATCCGGCGCGACTGTTCCAGCTCAGATTGCACCAATGCCGCCGGAATCCGCCCCAGGTTGTAGTGGCGGTGGGTATGGCTCCCGATTTCCACCCAGCCGGAATCGTAGCACCGCCGCACTTCATCGCCGGACATCATTTTCCACTGGGCCTGGTGCTGCTGGACTCGGGCCGAAAAATCGCCAAATTGAGCGGTGAATTCTTCAATCCAGACATCGCGGGCCATTCCCATCGATTTGATCGCCTCCCAAAGGGTCTGGTCACCGGAGCGGTAGTGCCCGCCCGGATCGCGGACAAATGTTTGCTCCGCAAGCGCGATCTCGGTGGGCTGGTGATGGGCCAGGACTATGTCCAGTGTGTCCGCCCACAAACGAAACTCGGGATCTTCCAGGGCGGCGGTTACGATATAAAACGTCGCGGGTACCGCATACTTCGCCAGCAACGGCACCGCAAATTCCAAATTGTTTCGGTAACCATCATCAAAAGTCAGGGCAACCCAGGGCCTCTCCGATCTGCGTGCAGAATCCGGCCAAAACATTTCTTTGAGGGGCACGACTTCGTAATGCTGCTTCAGGTACTGTAGATCTGCTTCAAACTGAGCAACGGGCAGGTGCCGGTTATTGATCCGTAGCGGCTCCCGATCAAGCACTCCGTGGTAGTTCAATATGAGCTTTTGCGGCAAACTGTTCCGGGGAGTACGCCGGAACCAACCCGAGTTGTGAAGCACCGGAGCGGCGACTTGCCGCAATATGAATTGCTTGAGGCCCATGCTCCACAAATATAAATCATAAACCAGTATTAGGCGACGGGAATTTTCCCGGGGCAATGGCCGAGGTTGACGCCAAAATGGCCCGCTTTGCACCCCAGGACCCCAGTCGGAGCTTTGGTCATCCAGGCCCAATTCCAGCCGGTCCTAACCGCAACGTACGCGAAGCAAGGGCCCAACCGTGGCGGCTGGAATCGAGGAGTGTACAGCAATCCGCTAGCGTTGGCGGATGAGTTGCTCTCGGTGGGTCTGGCCCTCTACGTCTTCGAGGATGACCACGTAATAACCCGCTGCCAGGCCGGTGAGGTCGAGGGTCTGCCCGTCCCGGCTGTGGCGGAGGGCTTGGCCGGTGAGGTTGCACAAGGTCAGCGAGGTGATTTCCGTTGCGCCGGCCCGCAGACGTACCGCATCCCCGGAGGCAGGGTTGGGGAAAATCACGATTTTATCGGTCTGAGGAGGCTCTCCGGCGGTCGGAACTTGCTCACAAAGTAAAGTGACCTCACTCTCCTGCAGCGAACGATCCCAAAAACGAAGGTCATCAATGGCTCCCCGAAAGTACCACGGCGGTAAACCTTGATCGGTGTCGTGGCGCCCCACCGAACCGGCGACATTCGAATAGGCGAGAGTTCCCCCAGACCCGGAATAGGTTCCCTGATCCTTGACACAATCGATGTAAATGTCCATGTCCTGGGATCCCCGAATCACAACCACAACGTGGCTCCAAACTCCCTTGGTGAGGGCAATGGTTCCCGTTTTGGTACGGCGACTGGAGGCGCCAGTCGTACCGGAGCCATCCCCAAAGCTGCAGCTCACGGTTCCCGAACCCACATTGTAGTTGATCCAAAAGCCGTGGTAATTGTTATTTTGAAAATCGTTGGTGAAGATGACCGATGGTACATTTAGGGTGTCCGGCCGTATCCACATCGATACGGAAACCGGTAGTTGGGGTTTGAGCGCGGCGATATTGGGCAGGTCAATGAAAGTGTTGCTGCCATTAAAAAGCGCGGCATAACCAGGATTTCCCGCCCGGTCCGCGGTATAGACCAAAGTTCCCGAGGCGGTCCCATTGTAATTGTTCCCGCTGATGTCCACCGCATTGCCATTGAGTGGATAATGTAGCAACAGGCTATCGTTCAGGTTTTGGGCAACGGTAATTTCTTTCCCCAGCACCATGATCCAGAGCGCAAAAAGCGTAAATTTTTTCATCGTACAAATCGCAGTTAAAGAGAAATTTGCGGGCATTGCGGAAAACAGATGCCCAGGTGGTGCGCTGACCATGTCAGGGTTTGCGGTAAAGTGAAAGTGGCTTTGGTTTCCACTAAGCGGTCGCAGAAATTTAATTCTGCGATCTTTATAGGACATCTTTTTCTGCCCCTCTTCCGCTATTTTCTCGCCCATAGCTCGGACTATGGACTCCAATATGAGCTTCGATGGACAAAAAATCTGTGCTAGCAAATTTTAGAGGCTGTTTAAATTTAATCCTGTGATTTTGCTATGGCATCTTTTTCCGCCTCTCTTCAGCTATTTTCTCGCCCATAGCTTTGGCTATGGACTCCAAAATGAGCTTTGAGAGACAAAAAAATCTGCGATAGCAAATTT
>JBCCQH010000011.1:0-91178 GCA_039024435.1 Bacteroidota bacterium | reverse complement strand
TGCGATTTTGTTATGGCACCTTTTTCTGCCACTCTTCAGCTATTTTCTCGTCCGCAGCTTGGGCTGCGCACTCCAAAATGAGCTTCGATTGACAAAAAAATCTGCGATAACAAATTTCACAAATCAATTTTAAACAGCCTCGTAGACGTCTTCCCGATAGCCAAACAAATCCGCCAAGTGCTGGCGCATTCTGCCCTTGACTTCCCCGTAATCGACGGGGTGTCCCAATTCCTGGGCCAGACTGGTTACACCTTTGTCATCGATGCCACAGGGAATGATGTGTCTGAAATAGTCCAGGTCCGTATTTACATTGAAGGCAAATCCGTGCATGGTGACCCAACGGCTACAGCGCACCCCAATGGCCATGATTTTGCGAGGGTCGGCGCTCTCTGTGTCCAGCCACACTCCGGTCAGCTTCTCGATGCGGCCTCCGGCGATGCCGTACTCGGCCAGCGTCAGAATACACGCCTCTTCCAGGTTGCGCAAGTACCAATTGATGTCCGGTCGGAACATCTCCAGATCTAAAATCGGGTAGCCGACGATCTGTCCCGGACCGTGAAAAGTGATGTCTCCGCCCCGGTTGATCTTGAAGAATTCGATGTCGCGGGCTTTCATCTCTGCCTCATTGAGGAGTAAGTTTTCCAGGTTACCGCTTTTGCCCAGCGTGTAGACCGGCGGATGCTCCACGAAAAACAGGTGGTTCTGGGTGGATTCCGGGGTCCGTTCTGGGTGGCGGCGATTCTCGGTTTTGATGCGGACGTTTTCCCCAAGCAGGCGTTCCTGTAGGTCCCAGGCCTCTTGGTAGCGCATCTGTTTCAGATCGCGAAAACGCACCCGCGGGACGACTTTGGCGGGGCTGGCGGAGCGCTCGGCGCTCATTGGGCTTGGGTTTTGGTCCAGTCGATGTCGTCGGAAGTAACTTCCAGCTTTTCGTCCGGAAAGGCGCGGTCCAGAATTACCTGCACGCCGTGTTTGAGGGTTCGCGGTGCAAAAGGACAGGTAATGCAGGCTCCGGCAAGCTTGACTTTGACTTTGCCATCGGCGTAGGAATCAAAATTGATCTCGCCACCATCACTCCAGGTCGCCGGCTGGATGTGCCGCTTGATCAGATCCTGGATTTTTCCCGCCTTGCCTTCTAGCGGTTCGCTGTGGGCAAATGCGTCCGCGTCAAAGTTGAAGAGGGCTTCACCGTCCTCCAAGTGCTTCTTGATCACGATTCGAATATCGATCATGATCTCATCCCAAGTAGGCTCTTCCGCCTTTTTGGTCACCGTGACAAAGTTCTTCGCGATGAAAACGGATTCCACGTAATCAAAGCCAAATAGTTTCGTGGCAAGCGGCGACTGCTCTTGGGCCTCTCCCCGCGAAGAAAACGTGTAAGCGCCCTTCGTCAACAGGAGGGAGGGCAACTCAAACTTCATCGCCAGCATGTTGGGCGATTTCACCGCGTGAATGTCGAAGACTCTTCCCATAGAGAAACAAATGTGGCACAAAAATAAGAAAACCGTACGGATTCATCCTCCCGAATTGGAGCCTCTGTCATCGGTTTGCCGACCAAGTGTACCTTTTAATCCAGGAGCGCTTTCTTGATTTCTTGCAACTTCAGGAGGGCTTCCACCGGGGTCATGCGGTTGATGTCTACTCCGGCCAAAATCTGGCGGATTTTTACCGTGTCTTCGTCCTTCAATTCAAACATGTTCAGTTGAAAGGATTGTTGGGGAGAAAACTTAATGTTTTGCGCGGCCTCCTGGTCCTGCAAGCGGTTTTTCTCGAAGTGTTGCAACAATGCTTCGGCGCGTTTGACGATGCGGTGGGGCATGCCGGCCATGTCCGCAACGTGAATCCCAAAGCTGTGGTTGCTGCCACCCGGCACCAGCTTGCGCATGAAAATGATCTTGCCGTTGATCTCTTGCACCGAGACGTTGAAATTTTTGACCCGGGGCATGCGATTGCTGATCTCATTCAGCTCGTGGTAGTGGGTGGCAAACAGGGTTTTGGCCGTTTTGCCTTTGGCCTCGTGCAGGTGCTCGACCAAGGCCCAGGCGATGGAAACCCCGTCGTAGGTGCTGGTGCCTCGCCCGATTTCATCCAGTAAAATCAAGCTTTTGGCGGTGGCATTGTTGACGATGCGTGCCGTTTCGTTCATCTCCACCATAAAGGTGGACTCCCCGCTAGAGATGTTGTCGCTGGCCCCAACGCGGGTAAATATTTTATCGACCAGTCCGATTTTCGCCGCATCGGCCGGGACAAAGCTGCCCACCTGCGCGAGGAGGACAATCAGCGCAGTTTGCCGCAAGAGCGCCGATTTACCCGCCATATTGGGACCGGTGATGATGATGATCTGCTGTTCCTCGCGATCAAGGAAAACATCGTTGGGGATGTACTCCTCGCCCCGGGGCAAGGACCGCTCGATGACCGGATGCCGGCCGGCTTTGATGTCGATCACGTCGCCGGAGTTGACTTCCGGTGGGCAATAGTTCAGAATGCGGGCTGCTTCCGAGAATCCGGCAAATACATCGAGGGAAGCCACTTGGAGGGCATTGGTTTGGATGCTGCCCAGGTGTACCTGCAGGCGATCCAGCAACTCTTGGTAGAAGCGTTGCTCCAGAGTGATGATGCGCTCCTCTGCGGACAGGATCTTGTCCTCGTACTCTTTGAGTTCCTCGGTGATGTAGCGCTCGGCATTGGTGAGGGTCTGCTTACGGGTCCAGTCGTCGGGGGCCTTGTCCTTGTGGGCATTGGTGACCTCAAGGTAGTACCCAAACACCTTATTGTAGCCGATTTTCAGGGAGGTGATCCCGGTGCGTTCCACTTCGCGGCGTTGCATTTCCAGGAGGAGATCTTTGCCATTCTGGGAAATGTCGCGCAATTCGTCCAGTTCGGCGTTGACGCCGGAGCGCACGACACCCCCGTGGTTGAGGTTACTGTTCGGCTCATCTTCCAGGTAGTGCCCCAATACCTGCAAGGCGCCGGAGACATCGGCAAAGCCCCCGGAGATCCGGTCAATGCCGGCGGCTCCAAAATCGTCGAGCAATTCCAGTAGGGGGGCGATCAGTTGCAGGGAAGTGCGGAGCAAGGCCGCTTCGCGCGGTTGCATCTTGCGTGTCGCCAATTTGGAGACAAGTCGCTCCAAATCCCCCATGTGTCCCAACAGATCGGTCAGTCGGCGGAGGTTTGTCTGGTCCTTGAGGAAGGTCTCCACGACTTCCAGGCGCCGACCGATGGCTTTGGGGTCCTTCAGGGGGAAGAGCAGCCAGCGGCGCATCAAGCGGGCGCCCATCGCGGTGTGGGTGCGATCCAATACATCGATCAGGCTTTTCCCGTCCGGGTGATTGGGCTGGAGCAGCTCCAGGTTGCGGATGGTAAATTGATCGAGCCAGACGAATTCGCGGTCATCGAAGCGCGTGATGGTCGCGACGTGTCCGAGATCGTTTTGCTGGTTTTCGCGCAAATAGTGCAAAATGGCGCCCGCCGAGACCAGACCCGCCTCTTCATCTTCCACTCCGAATCCTTTCAAAGATTTCGTCTTGAAATGTTTCAACAGGGTCTCGCGGGCGTAGTCCGCTTGAAATACCCAGTCGTCCTGCCGGGTGACGTAGTATTTGTCGCCGAACTCGTGGCGGAATTTGCGGAGGTCTTGCCGGGGCACCAGAACTTCTGCGGGTTCCAGGGTTCCGAGCAGTTTGTGGGCTTCGTCGGAGCTGCCCGACCAAACAAAAAACTCTCCGGTCGACACTTCGATGAGGGAAAGTCCGGCGGATTTGCGGTCAAAATGGATGGCGGCGAGGTAATTGGCGCGCTTGGTATCGAGTATTTTGTCGTTGATGGCGACTCCGGGCGTGACCAGTTCGGTGACCCCGCGCTTGACGATGCCTTTGGCTTGTTTGGGGTCCTCGAGTTGGTCACAGACGGCCACGCGCTGTCCGGCCCGCACCAATTTGGGCAGGTAGGTGTCGAGAGAATGGTGGGGAAATCCCGCCAATTCGACATTGGAGCCGCCATTGTTGCGACTGGTCAGGACAATGCCGAGGATTTCCGCGACCCGCACGGCATCTTCGCCGAAGGTTTCGTAAAAATCACCGACGCGAAACAGCAGAATGGTACCGGGGTATTCCTGCTTGATTGCATTGTACTGCCCCATCAGTGGGGTCTCCTTCCGCTTTCTCGATTTTTTGGTCTTGGTTTTGGCCATCAATTCCGTAGCAAATTAAAAAAAATGCACCGTACCTTTCCGCAAATTGCCGATAATCTTCCGGCAAAATCAACGCAAATTATCAACGAATAGTGTACAAGTTTGCCATGTATTTCGCGGCAATGCCGGATTTTTTGCCGAACAACGCGGCACGGTGAGACTGCGGTGAGGGCATGGCTGCCGGCGTGGGGGGACGGTAAGGGACGACGCGCGGGCAGTCGTGGGTCAGTCGCCCCGGTACCAAGGATTTGTGCGTTGAATTTCACGGGGACTTTTCCAAGATTGTAGCCGGTACGTTCCGATGCTCAATTTTTTTTCTTCCCATCAAAAATTGATTAATTTTACCTTCCAACAGAAGATCAGCTAACGTTACCGGCGCCCGGCGCTGATGATGCAAAACTTTGTAATTGAACGATTGAATGGAAAGTATCAGAGCAATCCTTGAAGAACGCAGGGATCAGTTTTTGAATGAACTCCTTGAGTTTCTTCGGATTCCGAGTGTCAGTGCCAATCCCGCCCACGCCGAAGACATGAGGCGCGCCGCCGATTTTCTCATCGGACAATTTAACCGTCTCGGCCTCAGCAATGTAAAGGCTTTTCCAACCCCCGGTTTCCCGATTGTGTACGGAGAGACCGAGCAGCATCCCAACCGGCCTACGGTATTGGTGTACGGTCACTACGATGTGCAGCCGCCGGATCCCCTCGATCTGTGGGACAGTCCGCCCTTTGAGCCGGTCATCAAAGACGAAAAAATTTATGCCCGCGGAGCTTGTGACGACAAAGGGCAGGCCTACATGCACGTCAAGGCATTTGAAGTGATGCGCGAACTCGACATGATCCCGTGCAACGTCAAATTCATGATTGAGGGCGAAGAAGAAGTCGGCAGCGAAAACCTGGAGAAATTCATCCGGGAACACGCGGAGATGTTGGCTTGCGATGTGATCCTGATTTCGGATACGTCCATGATCGCCAACGATACGCCCTCCTTGACCACCGGGCTGCGGGGACTTTCTTATGTGGAAGTGGAAGTGACCGGCCCAAACCGAGACTTGCACTCCGGGACTTATGGCGGTGCGGTCGACAACCCACTCAATGTGCTCTGCGAAATGATCGCCTCGCTCAAAGACGAGAAACGCTCGATTGCCATTCCTGGTTTCTACGACGATGTGGTAATCGTGACCGAAGAAGAGCGGGAAAAGTTGGGCCGCCGGCCCTTTGACATTGGCGACTACCGGGAACACCTCGACATCGACGCCACCCGGGGGGAAGCGGGCTACAGTGTAACCGAGCAGACCTCCATTCGTCCCACTTTGGACGTGAATGGTATCTGGGGGGGCTACACGGGAGAAGGGGCCAAAACGGTATTGCCTTCGAAAGCTTACGCAAAAATCTCAATGCGTCTGGTGCCGAATCAAGACCCGGACAAGATCACGCAACTGTTTGCCGATCATTTCAATGCAATTGCGCCCTCCAGCGTAAAAGTCAAAGTGATGCCGCACCACGGGGGACAGCCCGCCGTGACGCCGATTGATTCCGTTGGTTTCCGCGCGGCCAGCGCGGCCATGCGCGATGCTTTCGGCGAGGAGCCGATCCCCACACGGGAAGGGGGTTCCATTCCCATCGTCGCCATGTTCAAGGAGGTTCTCGGAGCAAATACTGTCTTGATGGGTTTCGGCCTTGATTCTGACGCCATCCACAGCCCGAACGAGCACTACGGCATCTTTAATTACTTCAAAGGCATCGAAACCATTCCCTTGTTCCACAAGTATTTCGCCGAGATGCATGGATGAGGTTTTCAATTTCCAATGGGCGCTTCGCTCAATTTTCACTTGACAATTTTCCCATCCGAAACTAAAAATTCCCAATGGGTTGCGGCAAGGATGGGAGGGACTTTGGTCGCGCCGGTCGTTGGGACCGGGGGGACGGAGCACGGCGAACTCCCGGAACAGCCTGGTGCCGATGCGTCGGTGAGGCTGAGGTAGCCGCCCCGCTCGAAAACATTGGCCCCCACATACACAGGAAGAATGCCGATCTGAGTGGCAGAAGATACTTCGCGCCGGTGCCGGGATGTGCCCAAGTGCGAGCATTCCACTATTCGCTTTGCAATGGGTCAACTCCATCAGGAATTTGGCGCAAGCGCACGGGGAAGTTCAGCCGTCAAAAATCGGAAATCGGCCAATCGAAAATCTAAAAAATGGCTTTGCCGTCTTTGTGCCGCTTTTCGTAGGCGAAGATGCTTTCGTAGATCACGTCGTGGATGGCGGGGCGGATGTTTTGGCGAATGAGTTTCTTGTTCTCCGCGGAAGGGAAGGTCCGGTTGCTGAGAAAGATGTACACCAAATCGTATTGGGGGTCCACCCATACACTGATGCCGGTAAAGCCGGTGTGACCAAAGCTTTTTTGGGAGGCATAGTTCGAAGTTGGGCCGCCGTCGACGGGCTCGGGGCGGTCCCAACCCAGGGCCTTACGGCTGTTGCTCAGTTGCTTGGCGGTAAATTTTTGCACGGTTTTGGGGGCAAACCAAGTGACGTCGCCGTAGGTGCCTCCGTTTTTGACCATGAGCATCATTTTCGCGAGGTCGTAGACATTGGAGAAGAGACCGGCGTGGCCCGAGACGCCGCCGAGCATCGCCGAGGCTTGATCGTGGACGTAGCCCTGGACTTTTTTCATCCGCCAATAATTGTCGATTTCGGTGGGGGGGCACAGCACTCCGGGGCGGTTGAGGGCTGGGTTGAAGCAGGTGTGGTCCATCCCGATCGGGCGGTAGAACACGGAGTCGACAAATTGTTCAAAGGGGACGCCCGAGGCGGATTCCAGGACCCGGCGCAGCACGATCATGCTCAAATCGGAATAACGGACCCGGCCATCGGTGCGGACTTTGCTGTTGACGATTTTGACCCAGATCGAATCCTGAAAGTCGGTACACATGTACAGTCCATCCACGACCGGCACACAGAAGGTATCGGTCGCGGTGGGGCGGTAGAGGTCGCGGCGCAGGGCTCCGGTCGAGTCAAAGGTCTGCCGGTAAAACGGGATCCAGGACTTGAAGCCAGCATTGTGTTGCAGGAGATTGCGCACCTTAATGTGGGTAAGGTTGCGGCCCCGAAAATCGGAGAGGTAGGCTGAAACGGGGTCTTCGAGGCGCAGCTTGCCGTCCTCCACGAGCTTCATGGCGGTGACGGTGGTGGCCGCAATTTTGGTCACGGAAGCCAGATCGTAGGTGGCCCGGAAGGGATCAATGTGCTGGCCCGCTTGGCCGTATTCGGTGCGTCCGTAGCCTTTATCGAATACGATCTGGTTGCCGCGCATCACGAGGACGGCCAGGCCGGGGGTGGCTTCCATCTGGATGGCGGCGTGGGCGATGGAGTCGATCCGTTTGAGGACATTGCCCTGCATCCCGGCGCCTTCGGGCAGCGAGAACTGGAAGCGGCCAGTGGGGGGCCGGACGATGCTGGTGCCTTCCGGGAATTGGGCCGAAGCGGTGACCGGCAGTACCCCGTCGATGCGGATGCCGCCAAAAATGGCTTCGGCAGCGGCGATTTTGGCTTGGTCGCCTTTTTCGTAGGCCACGAGCAGGGCGTCTTCGTTTTGCCCGAAGTATTTCAGTGCGTAGGGACTGCCGAACAGCACGGTGGCGGTCGCTACCTTTTCACGGGCGTGGAGGGCCTTGAGGAAGGCTTTGGTTCCGGCGGAAATGCCGTAGGCTTTGCGCGCCGATTTGCTCATGCCGTCGATCCCGATGACAACGGTGTTGTACTCCTTGAGCTTTTCGAGTACGCGGTTGCGGCTTGTGGGGTCAGCGTTGCTGGACAGATAGAAGTACTCGGTGGCGGCGTAGGTGCGCAGGTGGCGGTAGAAGGGGGACTGCTGCTGGCCGCCGATTTCTACGACGGCGATGCTGCGTTGGTCCAGTTTGGTCAGCGGCACGAGGGCCCGGTCATTTTTGACCAGGGTGATCGCCTGCTGGTAGAGGCGTTTGGCGAGGCTGCGGGCAGTGGGCGCATCCATTTCCCCGGGAATGACCTGGGGAACTTTGCGGTGCTGATGCAGCCCGGCCCACTCTTTGGCGATGAGGATTTTGAGCACGCGGTAGTCGAGTTCGGCTTCGCTGACGTCACCGTTCTCAATGGCCTCGCGGATGAGCTGTTTTGCCTTGGGTACGTTTCCGGAAAACAGGAGCACGTCGTTGCCGGCCAGAAAAGCTTTTAGGTCGGTTTCGCCTTCCTCCCAAAATTTGGTCACGCCTTTCATGCCGAGGGCATCGGTGAAAATGAGTCCTTTGAAGCCCAGTTCTTCTTTGAGCAGATCGGTGACGATTTTTGGACTGAGGGTGGAGGCGAGGTTGGCGGTGCTGTCCAGTGCAGGGATGTAGAGGTGGGCGACCATGACGCTGGCCACGCCCTGCTCAAACATCTTCCGGAAAGGATACAGTTCCAGGGAATCGAGCCGCGTTCGGCTGAAGGGAATGATGGGAAGATCTTTGTGGGAATCGGTATCGGTGTCGCCATGGCCGGGAAAGTGCTTGGCGCACCCAATGGTGCCAGCGTATTCCATCCCTTTGTAGATGTAGACACCTTTGGTGGCGACATTGACCGGGTTTTCTCCGAAGGACCGGTCGTTGATCACGGGGTTGAGGGGATTGTTGTTCACGTCGACGACCGGGGCAAAGTTTACCTGGACGCCGACCCGGCGGCACTCACGGCCGATTTCCATGCCCAATTCAAAGATGATGAGGCTATCGCGGATGGCCCCGAGGGTCATGTTGCGGGGAAAGCGGACGGTGCTGTCGAGGCGCATGGAAAGTCCCCACTCGCTGTCCTGGGCGATGAGCAGGGGAAAATGCGCGGCTTCTTGGTAGCGGTTGGCGAGGGAAATCTGTCGGCCGGGACCGCCCTGCATAAAGATGAGTCCGCCGATTTTTTCTTCCCGGACGAGCTTTTCGATGCGTTGGTAGTGTTTTTCGTCTTTGTTTGAGTAGGCGGCAATCATGAACAACTGCCCGATTTTTTCGTCCAGCGACATCGAATCCAAAGCGGTGCGGGCCCACTCCCCGAGTTTTTTCGGTGGGGTGTATTCCGCGGGGAAGGCCGGCTTACTCGGCCAGGCAAAGGACAGAACGGGCAACAGTATAATGGCCACCAGGGCTTGCATCAGCAAGTTATGCTTCCTCATCAGCTCAAATCATTTAGTACCGTGATGGGTAAATCTAGTCTAATTCATCGGGAAACTAGTGCTCCTTTGCACAGGAGGTGTGCAGTAATCTATACGCTTTTGGGGCGCGGTTGTTTTCCTGGGCATGACTTTTCCGTTGCGGGTGCCGGCGAAAACCCAATTATCCCCGCAGCCGGTGGTCGTGGGCCATTTTTTCTACGGCGATGACGCCGCTCAGGCAGGCACCGGGGATGCCTTGTCCGGGGTAGGTGGAGTCACCGCAGATGTAAGCGCCTTTGCCGTCGAGGCGGGCGTCTTTCATCTGCCAGGGCTTGATGGACATGTATTGCGGGTAGCCCCCGACGAATCCGTGGGCGCGGGCGGTCCACTTTTCCCAGGCAAACGGGGTGGAGGAGTGCTGGTAGAGTATGTTTTCGCGCTTGAGGAAGCCTCTGCGCTCGAGTTCCTCCACGACGAGGGCTTCGAGTACGGATTTGTCTTCGATGACGGGGTCTTGCGGTCCAAAAACGTGGGTGCTGACCGAGGCGACGGTCTGGTCGGGGGCACAGCGTGCGTGGTCATCCGGATGACTGAGGCTGAGGAAGATGGATTTGGCGTTGATGTAGGGCAGGGGAGTTTCCAGGTGGATCTGGTGGTGGATGCACGCGGGATCGCGGTGGCGCCGGAAGGCGATGCCCATCTGAAAGGCGCTGCGGAGGCGCTCCGGTGGCAGGACAGACCGTTCCCACTTGGTGGCGATGCCGTTGCTGAACAGGGGGAGGGTATTGTTCAAGGGGATGGCGGAGAGGAGGTACTTTGCCCGGAAGTCGCCGTGCTTTTTCGTGCTGAGGCGGTAATGCCCGTTTTCGCGGTGGATGTGGGTGACCCGGTGGCGTAACTTGAGCTCCCCGCCGTGGTCGGTCACGTACTGAACCAGGGGTTCGATCAATTTGAGCATGCCTCCCACACAGTAGTAATTGCCGTAATTGGTGTAGCAGAGGGCGGTGGCCCCGAAGAGGACATTGACTTCGGGGGCAAAATTTTGCGCAGTAATGAGCAGTTGTTCATCGACGAAGGCCCGAAACGAGGCATTTCTGTGGAGACCAAAGCGCTTCAGCATGCGTTCGGTGGAGCGGAAGGCCAGCGGCAAGGTGCTTACCTGCCCCAAGCTCACGTTGCGGGCGGCGTTGAGCAAATCGCCGAATCGGGTGGGAGGGAAGAGGCGCTGCTTGAGGGAAGAATTCCACACTTTTTGGCTTACGCGGTAGGCATATTCCCAGAAGGGCCGCTGCCCCTCGGGTCCGAAGTGGCGCTCGGCTTCGGCAATCCAGGCATCCAGATTTTCGTGGCGGGTAAGAATTTTCCCCTCCTTGAGGTGCACCTTCATTGGGACCTTTAATTTGAGGGCAGGAATTTGAATTTTGGTTTTTTTTATTACATGGTGCAAAGGCATCCCTTCATCCAATCCGACAAGCGTGGTGGCTCCGGCTTCGAAGACATATCCGTGCCGGGGGTAGGAACTCACGCAACCGCCTGGTATCCAGTTCTGTTCCAGGATCAATACGCGCAGCCCTTTCTGGGCCAGCAGTGCGGCGGCGGACATACCAGCCATACCCGCACCGACGATCACAACATCATGCATTTGAGGGCTCTTTGTGTAGACTTTGGGTCATGAAACTAAAACAAAAATATTCTCGTAATGTTATTTGGTTGATATGAAAGTAACCGTAGCCAGAAAAGCACACTTCAACGCAGCCCACAGGCTTCACAATCCTATCTGGAGCGAAGAAAAAAACACCGCTGTGTTTGGAAAGTGTAACAATACCCATTATCATGGCCACAACTACGACATGATCGTGAAAGTCACCGGTGAGATCGATCCTGAAACGGGTTATGTGATAGATATGAAGGTACTCTCTGACCTCATTAAAGAGCAGATCGAAAAACGCTTCGATCACAAGAACCTGAATCTTGATACGGAAGAATTCAAGTCTCTGAACCCTACAGCGGAAAACATCGTTGTAGTTTGTTGGAATCTGCTCCGGCCAAAAATTGACGAGCACAAGAATTTAAGCGTAGTATTGTATGAAACCCCAAGAAACTTTGTTGAGTATAGCGGAGAATGATGCTCCGGCGATAAATGGAATTGATCCCGAGGAATTGGGTGACATGCACGTCGGCACTTCTTTCGACACCCCGCTGCGACCGGATGCATTTGAGAAAGATGACGATCTGAAGATCGAGTTGATCGCAAAGCATTTTCGCGAAATTATGAACATCCTCGGTTTAGATCTCACCGATGACAGCCTCAGCGGCACCCCTCGCCGCGTAGCTAAGATGTACGTCAAAGAGATCTTCAGCGGCTTGAACCCGGACAATGCGCCGGCCATCAAGTTGTTCGACAATAAATACAAGTACAATGAGATGCTTGTGGAGAAGAACATCCCGTTTTACTCCAATTGTGAGCACCACTTTGTCCCCATCATCGGCGTCGCCCACGTTGCCTACATTTCAAATGGCAAGGTGGTCGGGCTGTCGAAAATCAACCGCGTAGTGCATTATTACGCCAAGCGCCCGCAGGTGCAAGAGCGTATGACCATGCAAATTGCCAACCACCTCCGCGAGGTGCTCGGTACCGACGATGTCGCGGTTATGATCGATGCACAACACCTCTGCGTCTCCATGCGGGGCGTAGAAGACCACGGATCTTCCACGATTACTTCGGAGTATTCCGGCCGTTTCAAAGAAGATCGCTACCGCAATGAGTTCCTTCAGTTGATTCAGGAGTAATTTTTCGAATCGCAGGAACTGCCTACCTGCCGCCGCCCCCGTCCACCGGTCCGGGAGCGGCGGTTTGCTTTTGGTGGGGGCGGGATTTGCGTACCTCATTGACGGGACGGTGGTTGGTCGCGTTCCGATATTTTGCATTGTCCGGTCGTTCGGATGAAAATATCCGGCTGATATTGTACAAAGCCCCGCGTGCGGTTGTATACTTTGCTGCATTTGGCCCAGTCTGGGAGCACCGAGAAATTTCCAAGCTTTGCCTTATTATCGTCCACTCGCCGATGCTTGGCGATTGCGATTGCCGGAAAAAATGCGTATATTATTTGTTGAAATGTAGGTGTTTGGGAAAATAAGTATCACGCGACAATTGCTTGTTGTTCCGTTGACCACACGGAAGCAGCTAGTTAAAAATTGAATTTTGAGTTGCGCCTTTGCGCAAGCGACTCGAAGGCATCCTACATTTATCCTCACCATGAGAACCCCCTCTAAGCAACCTCCGAAAAAGAATAACCCCAATACCCCACAAAATACCCCCAACCAGACGGCAAGCTCGGGACCCAACTCGGTGGCGCACCGCATTGCGAATCGCACCGGTCAAAATTCGGGGAGCAATTCAGGAGGCAATTCGGGCACCGGCGCCCAAAATCCCTCGGGGACGGGAAATTCCGGTCCTTCCCAGCAGCAGGCCCAAGCCCAAACGTCTTCTCTACGCACCAATCTGTCCCAAAGCTCAAATCGGGCCTCGGCTCCTAACGGGAGTGCAGTCGTTCCGAGCAAGCGTATCTTGCGGCAAGGTAAGTTGATTCGCGTACCGCTCAAATACGTTTTGAAACCGGGCGAATTTCCCGTCGACGAAAAATCATTTACCCACCATCCGCAGGTGATTTTTAACCGGGGAAAAATGCTATACACCATCGACGAGCATGGCAACTCGAAAGTGAGCGACTTCAATAAAAAGACCGTTCCGACGCACAAAAATTTGCAATCGCAACGCTACCAGCAAGGGCAGGAACTGGGGCGGCGGATACGGAATAGCCACGACCTCGTAAACGAAACCCTCAGAATGCGGAACATGGCCGAGAGCTTGGAGTTGTACGCCGGGAATTCTGTGCCCTCGAACCACGAACAAAAGATCAAGGACTTGCTCAAGAAAAATTTCACCGGTTCAGATTACCGAAAGGTGATCCTGGGCCAGGATGAACTCACCCAGTCGCGCGCCACGACGGAGTTCTTTGCCGGGGTGAGGCAAGCACTGGGTGGGATGACCACTCAGCAGCGGGCCTTTGTGGAACAGGCCTTGCGGGCCTTCAGCGCGCTGCGTACCCCTACCTCCACGGTCAATGCCCCAATCATGCACAATGGTCAAATGACTGGGCAGCAGCACCCCAACCCAAACCCCGAAAAGCTAAAGGGAGGCGGTTCCGGCCATTCCTACGCCGACCGAATGCGGGTGTTTGAGCAGATCCAAGGCTTCAATCAGTTAGAGCAAGATCCTAGCACCAGCCCGATGCTGCTCGTAATGGGAAACTTGCTCAGTGCCCTGGTTTCCACCCTGTCGACGATGTCTTTCCCCAATACCGCCGACAATGTCCCCGATTTGCAAACCAGCCGGGCCTCGGCCCAACACGATGAACGGGGCCGGATGAAAATGCAAACCGGACTCATCGGAATCAAAATGGAGCTGGATGCGTCCCCTACGCAAAGTCAGGCGACGGCACTGGATCAATCGATCAAACCGCACGCTGCCGATCAGCCGCCGCCCAAAAAGCGGCAAAAAATGTCGCGGCGCATGAGTGAGCCCGTCATTAGACATCCTTATCGCGCCGCATCTCCCATCCGGATCGACGACGAAGATTCTGACCTGGAAATCATCGGCCACTCCGGAGCGCAATCCGAGTACGATTCGGAGGACAATACTCCGATAATGCCACCATCGAAGAATTTTGCTCCCCCGAGGCGACCTTCGGTGCCGAATCTTCACCGGATAAATCAACCTCCGGTACCTCAACCAGTTCTGAGCAAGCCACTGGACTTGACGAAGTATGTCAACTCGACAAAAACGCCGAAGACCTCCCGGTCCAAGCGCTTGAAAAAGACTTCAAAATCCAAGTTGACGTCCACGTCTAAGTTGAGGTCCAAGTTGAAGAAAAAATCGCGGAAACCGGCCAAGCCGATCCCGATCACCGGGATGCCCTCGTCGCAGACCGCCCAGGCTCCGAACACAAATTTTGGAAACCAGCACGGGTTCACCCCCTTCCCGAACCTGCGGAAAATGCCGCCCCCTCCGAACGTCGCCAACATTCCGCGAGTGCCGCCTCCTGCCCGGCAGTCCCCATTGGTGGAACGCCTCAGACAACTGGGATTCAGCTTGCGCCTTCCCAGAAACGCCCAGCACTTTCGGGCATCGGATTTCAGTAAAGTCTCAGAAAAGACCGGGCAAGTTCTGTTCAGTGAGAAGCACAGCCTTACCCTTCCTTCAACCCAGACAGAATTCGAACCTCCGGTTCAGGATTCTTCGGAATCGAACTCGGTTGCTCCGAGCAATCCATTTGCCCAAACGACGCAGCCGCCCCGGCAAACTGTGCCCCAGCCGAAAATCCCCAATGCGCCTCAGCCCCAGATCCAAAGCCCACCTAAGGCCCAGCCTCAGACGCAGCCACAAATTCAAGCTCCCCCTAAGCCCCAGCCCCAGACCCAGACCCAGACCCAGACCCAAGCTCCGCAAACGACTTTCACGCCCGTGACCAATCCGATCCTCCTGGGGCCTCCCATGACAGTTTCTGGGCTAGTGGGGCCGCTTTATACCTTGTCGGGTTTCTACCCACTTCAATTGGTTCCGGTGCAATTGATACCAGTAAAATTGGTGCAACTCGCAAGTACGGAGCAAGTGATTCATAACCGCTACATCCAGGATATGACGAACCTGATTCGGAGCCGGGTACGCAACGATAAGCAGACGGACAAAGCCAAATTTGACGAGACGCACAAAAAAGCGATGGGTCAAGCGGCCCACACCGTAGAAGGGGTAAATGCTCTGAGTCAAATCTTCGAGGAATTGCAGCGTAATTATCGCGCGATGGCGGGTAGCTTGCGGCGCCAATTTACGCAAGGAAATGAACCGATGGAGAATCGTTTTTCCAATCAGGGCAGGCGACTACCGGCGCTTGAGCAGTATTTCCACGAGTGTGGGCAGATGGCGGTCCACAACGTATTGGCCCTGGACCGTTGGAACAGGAATAGAGGGGACCTCGGGGCGATGCTGCAGGATCACAATGCGCTCAATCACCTCGGTGGACCCCAAGCGGAGGAAAACTTTCGGGACGATTTGGGTGAAGGCGAGTTGCGGGCGATGCTGGCGCGGGCGGGGCAACAGGGCATACCGGTGATCGGTAACCTCGGTCAGCTCGAAGGATTTATCCAGCATTACAACATCGGAAATGCAATCGGCCACCTGTTTAACCTGCCCAACAACGGCGCTCAGATCTTACAAGGGTTTGGCGTGCAAAATCAGGAACGCCAGGGAATCGATAACATGATGAACTTCCTGTACCGACGAACCAACAGTATCAACTTCATCATTAATACCGAATCCCATAAGTACCAGCAGGGATTGCACTGGATCGCGGTCCGTCTGGTGCGGCGGCGAGATGGATTCATCTCCCTGGAATACCTGGATTCGCTAAATGGGGCGCACGATTACCAGGATCTATTTGCCGAGTTGCGGCGCTTCATTGATCGCAATGCGGCTGCTCCCGTGGTGACCGCTGTCCCCCTGGTTCCCGTGGCGGTTTACAAGCCCCACGACAAAGGCGGCCCGGGCGGTGGACCCGGCGGCAATAATGGTCCGGGATTTGGCGGCGGGGGCGGTGGCGGCAACCACGGGCCGATGCCTATCTCAAGTTTCGGCTAGTCGGTTGCGGCTGACCCAAGTTCCGATTTGTTTTAACTGGCTTTTTAGGGAATAATTTCGCTTCTACCTCTCTCCGCGAGGAGAAATGGCTGATTTATCGTTGATGTTCAAGTTGCACCAATCAGTTTGCCGCTTGGATCCACCCTTATTTGGCCATTGTCATGAAAAAAAAACCGGCAAAACGCCCACGGACGAGTTCACCCACGGGGGAAAAGCATCCCGAGGGCATCAAGAAATCGGGTCCGGAATCCTTGGTGCACCGCCACGTGGACCGCATGCATCAGCATTCGGAGCGGCAGGGGAGCCATTCGGTCGCCCAAATGCGCCTGGTGGTGCGGAACTCCTCCCGGATCCGCCAAATCGACCGCTTGCAGCAGCAAGTGGATCAAGCGTTTTTTCTGCGTTCCACTTTGCTTGGGGGGGCACCTCCGGACCCGGTCGCAAACGAGGGGGGAATCATGCAGCGAAAGCTCATCATGCGGAAGGGGAAACCAACCCGGGTTCCCGACGATTACGTCTTGCAGGACGGCGAATACGAAATCGACGAAACGCCGTTTACCCATCACCCGCAAGTGATCTTTGCCGGGGGAAAGAAGCTGCACACCATCGATGAGCAGGGCAACGCCAAGATAACCCCCTTCAATAAGAAAATGCTCCCCGGGCACAAGAAATTGCAGGCGCAACGCCTGCGCCAAGGGCAGGAGCTGGCGCGGAGAATTCGGAACAGCCCCGACCTCGCCCGGGAAATTGAGACCATGCGACAACTGGCCCGGAGCCTGGAGTTGATGGCGGGGAATTCTGTACCCCAAAACCACGAACAGAAGATCAAGAATTTGCTCAAGAAGAACTTTTCCGGTTCTGACTACCGGAAGGTGATCCCAGGCCAGGACGAACTCACGCAATCTCGCTCCACGACCGAGTTTTTTAGAGGGGTGAAACAGGGCCTGGGTGTGATGTCGGACCAGCATCGCGCCTTTTTGGAACAAGCCTTGCGGGCCTTCAGTTCCCTGCGGGCCCCCACCGCCACGATCAATGCCCCGATCATGCACAATGGGCAAATGACCGGGCAGCAGCACCCTACTTCGGGCACAGAAAAACTGCCGGGCGGCGGTTCCGGTCATTCCTACGCCGACCGCATGCGGGTGCTTGAGCAGATTCAAGGGTTCAATCAGTTGGGACAAGATCCGAGCACCAGTGCAACAATGCTTGTGGTTGGAAACTTGCTCAGTGCCCTGGTTTCCACTTTGTCCACGATGTCGTTTCCCAATACGGCCGTGAATGTCCCCGATTTTCAGACCAGCCGGACCGCCGCGCAACACAACGAGCGGGGCCGGATGAAAATGCAAACGGGACTCTTGAAGATCAAGCTGGAGCAAGGTCAGTCTCCCCCGCAAAGCTCGGGAACGGCGCAAGATCAGTCCATCAAATCGCACGCTTACGATGAGCCGCCGCCCAAAAAGCGGTCGCGGCGCATGAGTGCCCCCGTGGTCAAGTATCCCCACCGGGCCGCATCGCCCATGCGGTTTGATGATCAAGATTCCGACGTGGAAATCATCGATGACTCGGGGGCGCAATCCGAGTACGATTCGGAGGACGATATCCCCGTGTTCCAACTGCCCAAGCACGTGGGGACCAAGAAGCGCGCCTCGGTGCCGGATCTGAGCCGGGCAAACAAGCCCCCCAAGCCTCAGTTTTCCGCGAGCAAGCCGCTCGACTTTACGAAGCTCTTTGACCCAGCAAAAATGCCCCCCATTCCCGCCAAGCAGACCTTTCCCAAGGTTACGCCGCTTCCATTGAAGCCCCTGAATCCGGGAAAGACCGGCACGATTACCGGAATCCCACCCTCCCAGACGGGCAAGGCTCCGACGACAACCCTCGGAAACAAGTACGGATTCCAACCTTTTCCGCACCTGAAGAAGCCGCCGCCCCCGCCGCCCGTACCCAACGTTTCGCAAGTGCCGCCGCAACCGAAACCCCCCACCCAAATCCATCAGCCGCCCCCACAAACTGCAACCCAGCCCCAGCCCCAAGTTCCGCAAACCATGGGGACCCTGACGGGCACGGTCCCCATGGGAACTCCGCTGACGGGCTTTGCGACCTTGGTTCCGGTTTTCTTCGTACCCACGTATACAATTCAGGTGGTGACGCCCAAAGAAATGGCGGACATCCGGCGTGCCGCCGAGCGCGGCCAGTTGTACAATACCAACGCCGACGAAGTGGCCATGAACCGCTACGTTCAGACCATGGCGGACCTGATCCGGACCCGGGTCCCGGCCGACAAGCAGGACGCCAAGGGCAGATTCGACACCACCTATCAAAAAGCGATGGCCGAGTACAGTTACACGGTAGAAGGTGGACGGGTGCTGCGGGCGATCTACCAGGAGTTGTACCAAAATTACCGCGCGCTGGCGGGCAGCCTGCGGCGGCGACTCACGCAGGGGAACGACCCGGTCGCCAATCGCTTTACCAATCAAGGAAGGCGTTTTGCTGCCCTGGAGCAGTATTTCAATGAATGCGGGCAGATGGCGGTCCACAACGTGTTGGCCCTTGAGCAGTGGTCCCGCAATGGGGGGAATTTCATGGCGATGGTGCAGGACCATGCCGTGCTCAACCAGCTCGGTGGCCCCCGACCGCAGGATAACTTCCAGGAAGATTTGGATGAAAACCAGTTGCGGGCGATGCTGGCGCGGGCCGGGCAGCAGGGCATTCCGGTGGTCGGCAACCTCGGTCAGCTCGAAGGATTTATCCAGCGCTACAACATGGCCAACGCACTCGGGGGATTGTTTAATCTGCCGCAGGCCGGTGCCCAGGCCTTGCACGCACTCGGGGTTCACAATCAGGAGCGCCAGGGAATCGACAACCTGATGCACTTCTTGTACGGACGGACCGACAACATCAACATCATCATCAATACGCAAGCGCACGCGTTCAGGGGGGGAGTTCACTGGATTGCGGTCCGGCTGGTCCGATTCCCGGATGGGCGCATTTCCCTGGAATACTTGGATTCCGTTGCTGGGGCGCACAATTATCAGCACCTATTTACCGAGTTGCGGAACTTTATCAATCGCAACGCGGTCGCCCCCGTGGTGGCGGTTACGATGACGCCCGTAGTGGCGCATTACCCCAATGGCAAGGGCGGTCCGGGCGGTGGATCCGGCGGAAATTTTGGGGGCAATGGCAGTCCGGGAGTGGGCGGTGGCGGAGGAGGGGGTACGGGTCCGATTTCCATCCTGAGTTTTGGGTAGCCTGTGGCGACGAAGGGCAACGAGGAAATCAGCTTAGGTGCCTCTTGTGGGGGAAAGGTGGGGGGATCGGTAGCCGTCGCCCACAATCCCCCGGCTTTCCGTAATATCGCAGCATGGAGCAGCAACCGCAAGCGATATTTGCGCAACAAATCGACCGCTACACCGCTGAAGCCCGGGCGACTGAGGCCCAGCTGGTGCGCATCGCGTGGACCCGCTTGGGCCTATTTGCCCTGGCCCTCACCCTGGAAATCATGTCCTGGCGCTGGGGGGGACTCTGGTGGCTGCTGGTGATTGCGCTGTTTTTGCTGGCGTTTGGCCTGGTGGTCAAGTGGTACCAGCGGATCGACCGGATCAAGCAGTACCAATTGGAGCTCAAGCGGATCAACCAGGAGGAACTCGACCGGCTGGACCACAAGCTGGAGGGCCTGGATGGGGGAGAGGAGTTTGCCGACCGCAAGCATCCCTACAGTTCCGACTTGGACCTCTTCGGGGAGCGTTCGTTGTTTGCCTATCTGAGCCGGGCGACGACGGTGTTTGGTCGGCGGCAACTGGCGGATTACTTGCGGAACCCCGCGGACCGTGAAGGCATCGCCCAGCGGCAGGCCAGCGTTGAGGAATTGGCTCCACAACTGGACTGGCGGCAAAATCTGCAAGCGACGGGCCGCATGACCGAACAGGGAGAAGACCGCACTGATTTCTTACAAAAGTGGGGGGAACAGGCCCCGGTAATCCGCAAAGATCCCCTTTTCCGCTGGGTGCCCTGGATCTTGTCACCGCTGGCCCTGGTGACAATTGTCGCTGGATTTGCCGAACTGATTCCCTTGTGGACCGGCCTGATTGCCCTGACGATCAACTACCTCTTCAATCGCCGCATCATGGCCTACAGCCAGCAGGTCTACCGCGAAACTGAGTCGAGTACCCGCGCCTTGCGGGCCTACGGGAATCTTCTGGCCCAAATCGAAAATGCCAAGTTCAAAACCCCTTTGCTGCAACAGGTACAAACTGTGCTGCAAGGCGAAGGCCCCAAAGCCCACGCGGAAATCGCGGGTCTGGTGCGCATCCTCACCAATCTGGAGTTGCGCATGAATGGCCTGCCCTATTTTATTATGCAGCACCTCTTCTTTTGGGATATCTTTTGGATTGGGCGGCTGGAATTGTGGAAGCGCCGCAACGGGCGAGACCTGATCGGCTGGTTTGAGATGATGGGGCAGGTGGAAGCTTTGAACAGCCTAGCGGCCTTGCGCTTCGCTCATCCGGACTGGACGGTGCCCGAGGTCGCCGAAGAAGGGTTTGTCATCGCGGGCGAGGCTTTGGGGCACCCCATGCTTCCGCAAACGGTGCGGGTCAGCAACCCGATTGCCATCGAGCGGGCGGGGCTGATTTGGTTGATCACCGGATCCAATATGTCGGGCAAAAGCACCTACCTCCGCACGGTGGGCATCAATGCGGTGCTGGCCCTGGCGGGGGCGCCGGCCTGTGCCGCACGGTTTCGGATTACGCCCATGCAGGTGCTGACCAGTATGCGCACCCTGGATTCATTGGAAGAGAGCACTTCCTCTTTCTATGCGGAGCTCAAGCGCTTGAAAATGGTCATCGAGCGGGTCGAGACGGGGGAGCCGGTGCTGTTTCTGCTGGATGAAATCCTGAAGGGCACCAATTCGCGGGATCGCCACGCTGGAGCCAAGGCCCTGATTCATCAATTGCAAGCCAATGGTGGTTCGGGTCTGGTATCGACCCACGATTTGGAGCTGGTGGAGATGGCGGAGGCATTGCCCGGGGACATCGTAAATTATAGTTTCAACTGCGATGTTGGGACGGATGGTGAGCTGCATTTTAACTACGCGCTCACGGATGGGGTCTGCCAAAGCATGAATGCTACCGAACTCATGAAAGCGATGGGCATCCGGATGTAACCGGGAAAAATTCCCAGTTTCCAATCGGGAAATTTCCAATTTCTACTTTGGGTTACGGTACAAAGGGCGTTCATCGGGGATCGGGAATTCTCAGCCTCTTTTTTTGCTTTTTCCGGGCGCGCCGCCGGGCAAAGGCGGTAAAGGAATGCTTGTCGAGCACACCGTACTTGAGTAGCCAGGTCAGCGTCAGGCTGGGGATCACATCCGTGCCGGGGAGAAACTCTTCGACGAAGTTTCCGGTGGCTCCCAGAGCGCCGGTGATTCCGCCAAACATAAGAAATGCGACGGCGGAAGAAAGGGGAGCCCAAATCAGGTCGCCGACTTCTCCGACCCCGGGAATCAGAAATGTCGTCATCCCAATAATGTCACACGCGACGGACAAGGCCAACTTGGCGTATTTTCGGGAGCGATAGGCATCTTGCATGAGCGCTTTTTCCATTTACTTTTATTTACTAATTCAATACTGAATACTCCATTCTGAAAAAAAGGTTGCGTCCGGACCAATCGGTGGCGACCCTTGGAAGGGGCCACTCTGCAAATTGCGGAGTATATTTTCATGAAATGAATATCATTTGTCAAATTATTAAACGCATATCGCATATTTATTGAACATCGGCAACCATTCATTAATGATTCGGCAAATCCAGGTATGTAATAATTCAATGTTGAATTGAATATGTCGACTACGGGCCAAATGCGGGGGCAAGGATCTCCTGCTTTGCGGAGTCAATGAAAGAAGGGCACAGAACTTTGTTTAATCGTACCAATCTGGGGTAGAAGAGGGAAAATCGGCGCTCAATGGCACGATTCCGCGATTGCAGCGCGGTAGGCTTTGGGGGACTAAGGTGCATTCTGGGGAGCCACTGCCGGGAAAGCAATGTTTTGGATTTTGGATTTTATCGCAAAAATATCGTACTTAACTGACGACAAAGTTTAGTTTATCGTCCGATCTGTCATGAATTCCTGACCTTTTATCCATTCAGTCAGCGGTCGGTAAAAACGTAAGTTTTTGCTTGCTCTAATTATGAGAATTGGATTGAAGGATCCCGTATTCCTGACTATGAAATGTTGAAGGTAAGTTGACTTCAGCTGGCAGTAAGCGAGACGAGCACAGCTTTCTAAAGATGTAATTTATTTAGGCATGGATATACATATTGGGGCGCTGGTCAAGCAACGTGCAAAAGATTTGAGGATTGGACCCACCGAACTGGGGGCAAAGATCGATACCTCGAAGCAGAACGTTTACGGCATATACAAGCGCAAGTCAATCGACACGCGTTTGTTGGTCAAACTCTGCTATGCTTTGGACTACGATTTTTTTCGCGTTTACAGCCACGACTTGACCCTTGAAGACGGGCCCCCCCCACAAGACGACTGCGCAAAGTGCATCGCAGAACGCAACCTGCTCGAGCGAGAGAAGGAAGGTCTCGAAAAAGAAAATGCATATCTACAAAAGATCAATGCCTTGCTGGAGGAGCGATTTGCCCGCAGCAAAGGCGAGACCCCGGATGAGAATTAGCCCGGTAACAAGCCCAGTTCCGGCCCATTCTGCGTTGCTATGGCCGCATCCTGCATCCGAAACTGTGTCCGTGGCCGCGCGAGATCTTGCGTGAGACTGCCGATGGGTTTACTCCCCCCCGGCGGCAAAGCCACTTCGACTGAACCGGAGAATGTTCGACACCGACCCAGCCCAGTCTGCCCGTACCTGGACCCCCTTGAAGGAATGAATCACCACTCTCAAAAAATAAGCCCCGGTTCTGAACCGGGGCTTTATTCTATCAATTGTGAGCGTTTGGCTATCGGACCAGCGTCACGGAGCCAGCATATTCCTTGTCGCCGACGGCGATGCGGTAGTAGTACACTCCGTCCGGGACATCAAGACCCGAAGCGTTTTGGCCATTCCAGCCTTTTACCCGGTCCCGGCTCTCGTAGAGCTCCACTCCCCAGCGGTCATACACCTGAACTCGGAATGGTTGCGAACCATTGTATTCCACCAGGAATCGATCATTGATGCCATCGCCGTTGGGCGAGAAGACATTGGGAATGAACAGGTCCGGCGTCGTGATCACGAAAGGCCCGTGGGTGACCGCATTGCGGCAGCCCTCCGCATTCGTGACCGTAAGCGTCACGGTGTAACTGCCCTCGCCGAGGTAAGTATAAGTGGGATCGGTCTCCGAGGAAATCGCGCCATCCCCGAACTCCCAAGTGTAACTGCTTGCTCCTTCGGAATTGTCGAAAAATTGGACGCTCGTTGCCGGAAGGGCCATTTGTGCCGGAAACTCCGGATCGCTGCGGAAATCCGCACGCGGCGGCTCAACCACCAAAATGTCCGAACTGGTAAAGGTCGAGGAACAGCCACCCGGCGCAACAACGGTCAGATTGACACTGTAATTGCCGGGGACGGTGTATTCGTGCAGGGGGCTTTGCTCATTGGAAACCGGACTGCCGTCGCCGAAGTCCCAGACGTAGAACGTACCATCAATCGCGGTCTGGGTAAAGCTGACCGTATGGGGAACGCAGCCCCGCCCCGATGAACTCAGGAAACTTGCCTGAGGAGTCGGCAGTACTTCAATCGTGACTTCGGCAGTATCCGCACAGCCACCTTCGGCCGCAATTACTAGATAGGTCGTGGTTTGGGCCGGTGCCGCCGTGGTCACGGCTGACAATGGATCGGATAGACCAGTAGCGGGCAACCAAGTAAAGCTCGCCCCGCCCAAGCCAGCGGTAGCGGTCAGGAGCACGCTGTCGCCCGCACAGGTAACATTGGTATCCGCGGTGACGGCAACTTCGATTTCGGGGATTACGGTAATGAATACCGAATCGGTGTGACTGCAATCCCCGGTCGTCGCCGTGAAGTACCACCAGCCACTTTGCGTCGGGGTGAGCACCGGATCGGCAATATTGGGGTCGCTCAGTTCTCCCGCGGGGGCCCAATCGTAAAAGATATCGTTGGGGCTGGCCGGCGGCAGGGTGCCAATGAAACTTACCCCGCCTTGCAACTGGACGCTATTGCCCAGACAAATGGTCACCGGATCTCCCGCATCGGCGACCGGAGTGGACGTGACGGTCACCAGTACAGAGTCGACCGGACTGAGGCAGCCAAAATTCGTCGTCGACTGCACGTAGAACATGGTCGTAGTATTCGGGCCCGCCAATGGATCCTCCAGGGTGGAATCGTTCAGGAATTGCGGCGGTGTCCACAAGAAAGAGTAGGTCGCCGTGCTGTCACCTCCGGCGACCGCGTCCAGTTGGGCGGAATCGCCCTGGCAGATGTCCCGGTCCTGGCCTGCATCCACCGTGGGATTCGTGTGGACGGTGACCAAAACATTGTCTCCCGTACTCGGACAACCGTTGGAGGTTGCGATCAGGGTGTATTCCGTGGTGAGCGGCGGGAAAGCAATCGGATTCGGAATGGTAGAATCGCTGAGGGTATTGTTGGGGCTCCACTGATAGGTGTAATCGGGCCCCGCCCCAAAACCGAAACCTTGGAGCACCACAGAATCGCCCTCACAGATGTCAATGTCCGGCCCAGCATTTGCGATGGGAACCGGGTTGACGTGGACCACCACCGTCGAAAGGGTATCGGTGGTGGTAAAATCACTCGTACAGCCGGTCGCCGAATCGGTCACGACCAGGGTGTAAGTGGTAGTGGTATCGGGTCGGGCACAAGGATTGAGAATCGTGCTGTCATTCAGCCCGGTGCCGGGAATCCATTGGTAGCCGAGGAAACCACTGCTGCTGCTTACGGTAGGGTTGAGCACTTGGCAGGGCGCATTGAGGCCGCACAAGAAGATGTCCGGTCCGGCGTTCACCACCGGTTTCGGGATGATGGTTACAAAGACCGAGTCGATATTGCTTAAACAGCCGTTTCCGTCGGTAATTTGAACGTAGTACCACTGACTCACGCTCGGATTGGCGAGGGGATCATTGTCGTTGATCGAGTCGAGGCCACAGGGAGGGTTCGCGCAGGACCAAGTGTAGTAATAAGGCGTGGTTCCACTGGAGCCACTGGCCGAGATGGTCACCCCGCCTTCACCTTCACAAAAGGAAGTGTCCGCGCCCGCGGTTACGACCGGGAAGGGCGTTTGCAATACATCCGTAGAGACAGTCGTGGAACAGCCGTTGGCGTCGGTCACCGTGACGGTGTAGGTGCCGGGGGCCAGGTTGTTGACGAATGCTGTGAGGCCGCCCCCAGTCCAACTGTAGCTGTAGGGTGGGGTGCCACCCGTGGCAAATGCCGTGGCCGTACCATTGCTTTGGCCACACGAAGCAATCGTCGAAGAGGCAGTGACCACCAGGGGCAACGGTTCACTGAGGGTGATTTGGTCAACAAACTGACAAGGCTGAACCCCGCCAGTATTGTCGGTGATCGTGACGCTCCAAGTGCCCGTGGTGAGACCAGTCGCGGTTTGCGTTTGGTCGCCATTCGACCAGTTGTAGCTGTAGACACCGGTGCCGCCGGTGGGATTGGCCGTCGCCGAAGTCGCCCCGCCAAAACAGGGGATGGGCGTGAAGCTCAAGGTATTGTTCAGGGGTGCCGGCTGGGTCAGGGCAATTGAGGCGGTATCGGCACAACCCAGGGAATCGCTCACAATCGCCTGGTAGGTACCGACGGGCAAGCCCGAAACCGTAGCGCCGCTTCCGGGCACACTCCAATTGTAAGTAAATCCGGGTGTACCACTCGTGACTGTAGCCGCAATGCTCCCGTCGGAAAAACCATTGCAACTGACATCTTGCGCGGTCAGCGCAAGCTGGGGGAGAGGCGTGACCATGACCATATTTGAGGTGATGGTACTCGTACAAATCCCTTCGGTTACTTCCAGAGTCACTGCATAATTCCCCGGGGTAGCCCAACTGACTTGATAGGGTCCCTGACCGGTTCCCGAGATGACATTTCCGCCGGTAAAGGTCCAGTTGTACGTGGCGGTGGGCGGTGAAGGTCCGGTGTAGGTAAATGTTCCCGGCTGCGCCGTACAAAGGGCCTGTGGGAAATTAAAGGGGGATTCCGGGAGCACTTGGACCGTGATGTCGACCGAGTCCTCCTGGGTACAGCCATTGGTATCGGTGAGAACAACATTGTACTGATAGACGCCGGGCGTCGATAGGGTCAATTGAGGATCGGCCACAGTGGCACTACTCAGTCCGGCCCCGGGGGTCCAGGTATATGTATTGAATGGGGTGGGGGGCGCGCCGATATTAATGGTACTGTTGGCGCACATGCTCTGTGCCGGCCCTGCGCTTACCGTCGGAGGATCCTGAATGATGATCGTCGCGGTATCGGCGAGAAGGTTTTGGCAGACGGTATCCTGGAGAATGAGGAAAATCGTTTCGTTGCCTTCCACCAACTGGTCGAGGAAAGCACTGACCGTGACGACCAGGGTATCGACATTGGGCGGGAAAGTGACCGATCCGGGCAGGGGCGGATAATCCACTCCGGGCGTGGCCGAACCACCAACGGAGTAAAATACCGTTTGCGCTTGCGAGGAATCACCTTCCCGGATAAAGGTAAAGGTACCGTCCACGCAGCCCTCGACCGCAGAATTAGCGGTGGCGCTATTTACCTCCGATTCTACCTGTACGATCTGCGAGGCGCAGCGGATTCCCCCCGCTTCCAAGAATACTCCGGAGTCCAGCGAGGCGTCCCCCGCGTCGGCGATGGCGAGCTTCAACCGGTAAGTCGAACAAGGCTGAACCACCGCCTTGGCCAGCAGCGGAACGGTAAACCCATCGTACTGCACGGTTGCGCCATTGGTGTTGTCGATGTAAAAATTGGAGTTCGTGGTGATGCAGCCCGGGCCGGGAATACCCGTAAAGTTGTTGACCGTGTTGATGGCCACGGGAGTGGTACTGCCGGGAATGAGGGCGATGTTTTGCTGCCCGACGATCCCGGGACCGGAAATGAAAAACGCAAATACGTCATTGAAGGAAGAACACACGAACTCGGGATATTCTTCCGAGGCAAACACATAAGAGATTTGAATCGTGTCGCAGGTGGCCACCAAGTCAAATTCAAGGATCGCCGCATCAAACGTAGGGTTGGGGGTGGTGATCGCATTCAAATCCGGATCGCCGGGCGATCCATTGGCGGTAGTGGCGCCGGCTTGGTTGTTGGGACCGGGAGCATTGGCCACGCTGCCCGACGTCAATATGACCCCGTTGTTGATCCCGATATTGGAACCATTGCTGGTAAACGTCCCTACCGAGTTGGGCGCAAACGTAGAAGTGATGTTAGAAACAAATACTCCGGGACCGATCAGCGTATTGACCAACTGCGTTGCGTTGGTATTGGGTACAGTGATCAACTGCCCAAATGAGGTAGGTCCCAACAATAGGAAAAATAGGGTGGCAAGTGATATGGAAAGACAATAGCGATTGTGACGCATGCGTGAGGCTTAAATTCTACACCTGATTAGGCGATTCAAATATACAAATTAAGAATCCAGATTCATTTCAAAGTTAGTAGAATTCAGGATTTACCTCGCCGGATTTCGCCCAACTGCCAAATATCCTTGGCGAACGGCGGCCAAATCAATCCCCACAAGCCGAAAATCCGCGCACCGTTTACCCTTCCATCCGTGTACCGTTCACCACATCACCGTACCAGAGTCAAATCACCCGTGTACTCCCGGTCGCCTACCCGGACGTAGTAGTAGTAAACCCCGGTGGCCACATCGTTGCCATTCAGATCCTTGCCGTTCCAACCCTGTACCTTGTTCCGGCCATCGTAGAGCATCACGCCCCAGCGGTCGTACACCGTCAACTGGAAAGGTTGGTCGCCGGTGTATTCCACGAGGAATCGGTCGTTGATGTCATCGTCGTTCGGACTGAAAACATTGGGGATGAACAGTTCTGGCAGGGCAATGACAAACGGTCCGTTGGTGACCCGCGAGACGCAGCCCAGGGCCGAATTCACCGCCAGCGTCACGAAATATTCACCCGGCGCCGTGTATTGGTGGGTCGGATTGGTTTCGGTAGAAGTGATTCCATCCCCGAAATCCCAGTACCAGGACGTGGCATTTTGGGAACGATCCGTAAAGCCTACCGAAGTTGCCGGAAAGGACAATTGCGCCGGAAAGTCCGGATTCGTGCCGAATGCCGCTCGGGCCGTGTCTTCCACCACGATGCGGATCGAATCGATCACCCCATCGCAGGCCCCGCCGGAAACTGCGGTCAAGGTCACCGTAAAGGCCCCCGGGCCCGCGTAGGTGTGGACCGGATGGGTCTCGTTGCTCACCGGAGAACCGTCTCCGAAATCCCAGATGTAGAAGATGCCGTCGCGGGACAAATTGGTAAAATGTACATCGTGGGGTACACAGCCCTCCGGTGCCGAACTCGCGTACTCGGCGACCGGCTCCGGAAGAATCTCAATCGTGTAAGCGGTCGTATCGAAACAGCCGCCTTCGCTCACAATCAGGGTGTAGGTGGTCGTGGTATCCGGACTCGCCACCGGATTGGGCGAGTTCGGATCATCCAATCCGAGGGGAGGCAGCCAGGTAAACTCGGTTCCCAAGCTGCTGTCCGCGTTCAGTTGCACCGATCCATTGGCGCAGATCACGCTGGTATCGCCCCCCGCCACCGCCGAGATTTCCGGTCCCACCGTGATGAGCACCGAATCCTGAGTGATGCAATCGCGGTGCCGGACTTCGAGGTAGTACCAGCCGGAATTGGGCGGGCAGACCACCGGATCCAGGATTGTAGTCGCACTCAGGTCCGCCGCCGGGCTCCATGCAAAATAGACCTGACTGGCATTCGGAGCGCTGTCGGTCGTGGTGTAGAAATAGCTTCCCGCCAGCGTGTCGCAGGCATCGTCACAGATAAAGAAGTCCGGCCCCGCTTCGGCGATGGGCGTAGGCTTCAAGTAAACCGTCGCCGAATCGGGCGCACTTTCGCAACCAAAATTGGTGATGGCGATCACGTAGTAGGTCGTGGTTGTATCCGGCCCGACGATGGGATCCTCGGCGGTGCTGTCGCTGATAAAGCCGTCGGTGGGGGACCAGAGGAAGGAATAGGTCGCTGTGGAGTCTCCCCCGGCTTGGGCGTCCAGCAGGGTGGTTTCGCCCAAGCAAATCTCCCGGTCCCAGCCCGCTTCTACTGTGGGATCGGTGTGGACCCGAACTTCCACCGAATCCGCGTAACTCGGGCAGCCATTGCTGTTAACCACCAAAGAAAAAATCGTGGTAAAAGGCGGGAAGGCGATGGGATTCGCCACGGTGGAATCGACCACCAGCGTCCCCGGGGTCCATTGGTAAGTGTAATCGGGCCCCGCGCCGGTACCAAAGCCCTGCAGCAAGACCGAATCCCCGTCGCAAATGTCGAGGTCCGGTCCGGCTTCGGCAATTGGAATGGGATTTACGTGGACCGTGATCGTGGCCAAAGTATCGGTTGTGGTCAGTTCACTGGCGCAGCCGGAGGTGGAATCGGTCACCACCAGTGAGTAGATCGTCGTCGTATCCGGTCGGGCACAGGGCGTGGCGATGGTGGAATCATTTAAGCCCGCTCCCGGTGACCAGTTGTACCCGTAAATGCCGGATAGCTGCGCATTGTTCACGATGACCGGGTTCAGGACCTGGCAGGGGGCACTGTCGCCGCACAGGAAAATGTCCGGGCCGGCGTCGACAATGGGCTTGGGCAGAATCGTCACGAACAGCGAATCGATGTTGCTCGGGCAGCCGTTGGTGTCGAATACCTGCACGTAATATGTGGTGCTGACCGTGGGATTTGCGATGGGGTCGTTGTCGTTGATCGAATCCAAGCCGCAGAAGGTGTTCGTCGAATCGCACCACCACTGGTAATAGTAGCCGGGAACGCCACCGCTGGCCGTGGCAAAAATGAGCGCGCCGCCATCGCCCTCGCAGAAGCTCGCATCCGGACCGGCGACGACCGAGGGAACCGGTTGCTGGCCCACCGTGGCATCGTCGACGTACGTGCAGCCATTGGCATCGGTGACGGTCACACTGTAGGTTCCCGGGCTGAGTCCGGTCGCTTGCGCGGTCGTCTGGACAGGGGTAGTGCCCCAGGCGTAGGTGTACGGCGAGGTTCCTCCACTGGCGAGGATACCCGCCGTGCCATTCGGGATAGTGGCGAAGCAGGTCACATCGGTCGCACTCGCCGTGCCGCTTACCGGGGTCGGTTCGGTTACGATGACCGTATCGGTGGCGCTGCAACCGTTTTGGTCAAGGGCGGTCACCAGGTAAGTTCCGGCGGAGAGGCCGATGGCATTGACCCCGATTTGGGGCGGATTGGTGTTCCAGGTAATCGTGTAGGGTGGGACTCCAAGACTGACCTGTACCGTGGCCGCACCGTCGTTGCCGCCACTGCAAGAAACCGGGGAAATGGCGGTCACATTTTGGACCGGATTGCCGGTCTGCCCGATTGCGATTGAATCGATCACCTGGCACTGGTTGTTGTCCGTGACCGTCACTGAGTAGACCCCGGCGGCCAGCCCCCCGATGGTATTGCTGGACTGGGCGTTGCTCCAAAGCACCTGGTAGGGCGAGGTGCCCCCGGACGCCACCACGGTTGCATCGCCATTGCTGAGGTTGCAGGTCGCAGTATTGCCGCTCAGGGTTAACGTCAGGGGCGTCGGCTCCCCGATGGTGACGGTTACCGCATTGGTACAGCCAAAGGTATCGGTCACCGTCGCGGTATAGGTGCCGGCCGGCAGCCCGGTCGCAGTCAGCCCGGTTTGGGGCAGAGGGGAGTTCCAAGTTACGGTCACCGGTGGAGTTCCCCCGGCAGTGGAAACGGTCGCGCTGCCATCGTTCCCCCCGAAACAGCTTACATCCATGGTCGAGACCAGGGTGATGGTCGGCGCGGGAATATCGGGTACCGTCACATTCAAAGTATCGGTGCACCCCAAGGTGTCGGTCACGGTTACGAGGTAGACCCCCGGCAAGAGATTCACCGCCGTGGGCGTGGTCTGCACCGGCGTCGTATTCCAATTGTAGGTATAGGGCGCAGTGCCTCCGCTGGCGCTGACCGTCGCCGTACCCGTGGCCGTAGAGCAAGCCGCCCCGGTCGCGGTTGCGCTCAGGCTTACGGCGCTCGGTTCGGTTACCACCACACTGTCAATGGCAAAGCAGGCAGCCGAAGCCGTATCGGTCACCGTTACCGTGTAGATCCCGGCACCGAGGCTACAACTGGTATCGTTGGTGGCGGCGGTCGACCACAGGTAGGTATAGCCGCCCGAGCCTCCGGAAGCCGTCACGATGGCGCAACCGCTGGTATCGCCGTTGCAGGTCACCGGAATCGAGGACATTGTGAGGGTGATCGGGGTGGGCTGGTTGATCGTCACCGAAATGCTGTCGAGGCAGCCCAGGGTATCCGCCACCAAGGCCGTGTAGGTCCCGGCCGGCAGTCCCGAAATCGAGTCGCCGGTCTGGGTTGTATTCCAAACCACCGAATAGCCCGGGGTTCCCCCGCTGGCGGAAACCGCCGCCGCTCCGTCACTGGTCCCAAAACAACTCGCGTCGTAACCATTAATGCTGAGGGCCAGAGCCGGTGGCTCACCCACGACCGCCGAGTCGATCAGGACACAAGTGACCGGCGTGCTCGACCCAGCGGTGATTCCGTCGATTTCGAGGTTGTTCACCGCGATGGAAGGATCGCTGCCGGCACCGTCGTCGTTATTCGTCCAGTTGAAGCCCACCTGCAAATTGGGAATGTTGTTGCAAGACGGGGGCAAAGCCAAGGAAATCGCGGTCCACTGACCTTGTAGGTTCACACAGGTCAGACTCTTGATGCTGGGATTGAGCACTTGCCAGCCGGTGCCGTCATTGTAGACCACCGAAGCATTGTCGATGAGTCCTTGGCCCACCGAAATGTAGTCAAAGCTCAGGGTCAGATTTGAAATCCCAATCGTCGAGATGGTCGGGGATTCGGCGCGGTAATTGGTTTCGGGACAGGTCAATATCCCACAGAGGCCCCCGGCATCGTAAGCCGCACCAGCGGTGGGGAAAATGAAACTGGTGATGTGCAAAGTGGAATCTCCATTGTTGGCTACGCCGCATCCGGGCGGGAGTACACCACCCTCATTGTCGTTGATGACCCAGAAGTTGGGGTTGGCTCCGAGGGTTCCGGTCGGTACGTTGAGGTTCCAGGTAGCCGTCCCGTCGAAGTCCTCGGTGTAGACGGTAACCGAACTGCTGCCGCTGGTCACCGCCGAAGTATCGGTTACAGTAAGGGTGTACACCCCCGCGGCCAGTCCGCAAATGCTGTCGGAGGTAGCGCCATTTGACCATAGATAGCTGTAATTGCCGTTGCCACCGGTGAGATTGACCCCGATGCAGCCGGTACTGTCCCCGTTACAGGGTACATCAATGACGGTAAAGGTTGCCGCCAGGGAATCGGGTTGGGTGATCGTCACCGAGTCCACTGCCGTGCAAAAAATTGCGGGCGTATTGGCGGCGGCGGTCCGGAGCTGCACATTGTTGATCGAAACTGAAGGATCGGTTCCGATGCCGTCGTCGTTATTGGTCCAGTTGAAGCCGACTCGCAAATTGGGGTTGTTGTCGGCGGAAGGGGGGAGGACCACGCTGAAATTTTGCCATTCCCCTTGCAGATTGAGGCAGACATTGCTTTTGAGGCTGGGCACGACCGTCGTCCATCCCGAGCCATCGTTCATCACCACTGAGGCATTGTCAAAGATGGAGTCACCATTGGCGATGAAATTGAATTCCAGGGTGATGCTGCTGTACCCGACGGTGGAGATCACGGGTGATTCGGCGCGCATATTGGTTTCCGGGCAAAAGAGCGTGCCGCAGAGCCCTCCGGCGTCGTAGGCTGCCCCGCCGTTGGGAAAGGCGACACTCGTGATGTGCAAAGTAGAGTCACCGTTGTTCGCGGTGCCGCAAGCGGGTGGGGGCAGACCGCCTTCATTGTCGTTGACGACCCAGAAATTGTGGTCGGCGCCGTTGCTTCCGGAAGCGACATTGAGCGTCCAGTTGACCAGCCCATCAAAGTCTTCGAAGTAGAGGATGCGGTTGTTGGTTCCGGTAGAGAAAGTGTCGGTCACGGTGACCACGTAGGTGCCCGGTGCCAGGTTGCAAATCGAGTCCACCGTGCCGCCGTTGGACCAGTCGTAGCTGTAATTGCCGTTGCCACCGGTCACCACGACATTGGCGCAGCCGTCCGCGGCATTGAAGCAGGAGATGTTTTGCCCATTCATGGTCAGGCCGATGGGGGCCGGCTCGGAAATTGTGACGCTGGCGGTCGCGGTGCAACCCAGGGAATCGGTAGCGGTGACGGTCCAGGTGCCCGGGGGCAATCCGGAGGCGCTGTCGGTGGTCTGCACCGGATTCGTATTCCAGGTGTAGGTCACGGGGCCTTGCTGTCCGGTGACACTCACTACCGCCCATCCGTCGGCGGAACCATTGCAGGAGACATTCTGAAGATTGTTGACCTGGGCGATTATCGGTAAAGGTTCAGCAACGGTGATGGTGTCCAATGCCGGGCAAAGGTTGGCATCGGTGACGGTCACGATGTAGGTGCCGCCGGAAAGCCCGGTCGCGGTGGCGGTGGTCTGGGCGGGATTCGTGTTCCAAAGGTAGCCGTAGGGGGGCGTCCCGCCACCGGCGGTTGCGGTAGCGGTTCCGTTGCCGCCGCCGGCACAACTCACGGCGGTGGCGCTGACACTGGTGGTGAGCGCCGGGGGCTGGTTAATGGTTACCGTCGCCGAATCGAGGCAGTTGTTTTGGTCGGAGACGAAAACGGTGTAGGTGCCGGCGCTGAGGTTGGTCGCATTGGGTCCAGCGATGTTCCCCGGAACCCAAAAATAGTTGTAGCCGGGCGTACCCCCGCTGGCGGTTGCGCTGGCCGCGCCATCGCTGCCTCCGTTGCAGCTTGCGTCGGTGGAAGTCGTGCTGATCTGAATGGCGGGGGGATCGGTCAGGGTGAAGGAATCGATGGCAACACAGTTATTTGCGTCGGTGACGCTCACGGTGTAGGTCCCCGCGCCGAGGGGCGTTGTGGTCGCGCCATTGCCGCCGTTGGGGCTCCAGGCGTAGGTATATGGGGCCAATCCGCCAGCGGGGGACACGGTGATTGTGCCGTCAGTCGCACCGGGGCAGCTTGGATTGTTGATGGTGGGATTGAGACTGATCTGCGGACCAGCCACCCCGATCATGACCGTATCGCGCACGGTGACGGTGGAGTTGTCGCAATTGGTGTAGACGACTTCGGCGTAGTAGTCGGTATTGACCGTGGGGCAGACCTGCGTCGTCTGGGTGGTGGCGATGGGGGTGGCATTGCCCACCTGGAACCAATTGACGGTAAAGTTCTGTGGACCCGAAGGCACAAAGCGGCGGGCATCGTTGTTTACCGTCCATTGGGTGGGGAAATTTCTTCCCGGAACCACCGTCGCGGCGGTGCCGTTGATGTTGTGCAGGCCGTGGATCGCGGCGCCGGAGTTCCAGGTGGTGCAGGTTGGTTTGGCCTGGATGTAGGTCTCGATGATATTGGTGGTTTCGTAGATAACGATCTGCTGGGTAGAGATCAGGTTGTTGCAGGAAAACATCGGAATCGTATTGAACGAAACCACAAACACGCGGCAGGGGGCGGTGCCAAAGACACTCCACCGGATGATTCCGCCGACGCTGGGGTCGGTGTCGTGCCAGGGGCCCATAATGCAGTTGGTTGGGTTGGCGGGATTGGGGATCGGATTGTTGATGGGCCAGGGACAGTAGCCGCCCGCTTGACCGACGTCAAACGACACAATGCCGTTGGAGCCGACGACACACTGGTTGTAGGTATTGCCGTAGAAACAGAAATTGAAGGGAATCGGCAGCACTCCCGACCAGATGTCGTCCTGGTTCACGATGATCGCGGTTCCGGTATTGGGCCAGGGATTGTAGGGGATGGTTTGCACGGTGTAAGAAGTAGGGAGAGAGCCCGCGACCGGAGTAGCATTCAGGTTGACGCAGCCACTGCAGGCCAGGGTCGTATCGGGGGAGGCGATTACCGCCGGGCAGGAAATCGTCGGTTGCGCCCGAACGAAGGTCGCGGTGAGCATTCCGATTAGAAAAAGGGGGGTCAGTAACGGGGAACCAATTCTTTTCAACATGCTTTCCAGTTCAGTTTTTTCCAAGCGTGCCGTTTCGGTCCAATACCCTCGGATGTGGCCGCGCAGGGTGCGGGCCGGTGTCCATGTTCAGAAATCGAGCGTCAACCGCAAACTTGTGGCAATCAGGGATCGCCGATTGATTTTCTGTAAGCTAGCGAAAATTCCGGTGCGAATCCATTGGATAGGGGCGGACGACAATTTTGCCCCGAAAATTGTGGGGGTAAAATTCTCGGGCGTGTACCTCCGGTGGGGCGTTTACCCTGCACCAATTAATGGTAAATCGCCGCCAAACGACAAAAGTCGCGGATTGCCAATGCCCTACCGCTCCCCAAACGCAATCGGTTCGGGCGGTCCGGGAAATCGCGGTTCGGTGCCCAGGATGTAACAATCGAGGAACGCCTTGACCCGGGCCAGGTATTCCCGGCCCATCATGGAAGAAAATGCACTCCGCCCGGGCATGTCCTCCGCAATGTAGCCTTCCGCCTCAATTCCGTGGGCTTGGGCGATGAAAATCGCCCGCTGCAGGTGCCAAAGCTGGCTGATGAGTACGATCCGCTGCTGCCCAAATACGCGCTGCGCCCGCACCACCGAGTCCAGGGTCCGGAATCCTGCATGGTCATTGACGATGGCGGCGCCGGGTATCCCGCGCCGCGTCAGTTCTTCCCGCATGTCATCGGTTTCATTGTAACTGGTGTGGCGGTTGTCCCCGCTGACGATGATTTTTTTGATTTTTCCGCTGCGGTAGAGCGCCACCGCCGCCTCAATTCGGGCAAAAAAGTACAGATTTCGCCGGCCCCCGGCCACGTAACGGGTGGTTCCGAGCACCACGGCGACATCGGTAATGGGGACATCGGCTACGGTTTCGTGCAGCCGATCCACCGCCGAGCGCACCACCCAGGCATTGATCGCCACCACGAATAGCAATATTGTGCCCAGGGCGAGCATGAACCACTTCAGGATTTGCTTTGCCCTTTTCATCCGCCGACCAATTTGAATTTGTAGCCTTCCTTTTTCAAGATTTCCGCTACTTTGTCCCGTTTATTGCCCTGAATGATGATCTCGCCGTCTTTGGCCGAGCCCCCCGTGCCGCACTTAGATTTGAGCAGTTTGCCGAGCGATTTCAAATCGTCGTCCGTTCCGACAAAATCGCGCACCACCGTCGAAATTTTGTTGCCTTTGTGGCGGATGAGGTGCAGGCGAAGGTTTTGCTGCGTAGGGGGTGGAGTTTCGGCCTCCTCGTATCCTTCCTCAAAGTCGTAATCCGGGTCGGTAGAATAGACCATGCCACCGGAGAAATTACGCTTGTTCTTTTTCTTTTTGGCCATTGTCGGAGGTTGATGTTTGCGGTGAAGATAGGGAACCTCTCGCTATTACGCAGAATTTGGATCGTCAGTTCCAATTTTTATTCTGCGATTTTTCTCTGGGATCTTTTTCTCCCTGCGGCAACAATTTCTTCGTATCTGGCTCAGGTGGCCCATGCGGAAATGAGGTTCAATGGACGCAGAAAATCAATCGCAAACCGTCGCTCCCCCGCCCATGAATAATTCCCGGTTTTTTTGCACCCCATCGGTTCGCTCCCAAAAAAAATGTAGTTTTAACCAATGGCTGCCAAAAAAAGCAAGGACAAGGATACGGTAGAATATCCGCGGGTAATTCCGGATGAACACGATTGGCCCATCTATAAGATCAGTTCGCGCCGCGAGCAATTGATCGAAGAGGTCATCGCCGAAACCATGGAGCACTATACCCAGCAGGGAGGGGAAGGGGAACGCAATTTTACCCGCATTGCCGATGCTTATTACCAGGAGCGGGTACGGATGAAGGACAATCCCTGGAAGGTGGACCGGCGCGATGAACCGGCATTTTGGCGGCGCATCAAGCTTGCCCTCCAACGCTCGGCTGAAGGCGGTACCGTAGACGAAAAAGCGGTCGAAAAGATCTTGCATCAAGTGGTCGACCGCTACACCAACGAAATCGCCGGCGACTTTCGGATTCGCACCTACCGTTTTGCCCGCTGGGCCACAAACTTTGGGTTTACCCGCCTTTTTAACGCCATCCGGTTGCGGCCCTTTCGGCGCAAGAAAGGGGAGAAGCGGATGAAACTAACCGAAAAGATGCAGCTCACCGGCTACACCGAGGAGATCCGCGCACTTTCAAAGAAGGGCGTGGTGATTTTGGTGCCGACCCACTTCAGCAACCTGGATTCCATCGTGATCGGCTGGGCCATCGAGGCGCTGGGCTTGCCGGCGTTTACCTATGGGGCGGGGATCAACCTCTTTGGGCATCCGATTTTAAGTTATTTTATGGCCCGTTTGGGGGCCTTCCGCCTGGATCGCCGCAAGAAAAATGAGATCTACCTCACCAATCTGAAATTGTACACCGAGATCGTCTTGCGCAAAGGCGGGCACATGCTGTTTTTCCCCGGCGGTACCCGTTCGCGCAGCGGCAGCATCGAAACCAAGCTCAAGCTGGGATTGCTCGGAACCGCCATCGAAGCCCAACGCAAACTGATTCTGGAAGATCCAGAAAACTACAGGCGCATCTACGTGGTGCCCCTGGTCATGAGCTACAATACGACCCTGGAGGCGACCGCCTTGATCAATCAATTCCTGAAAAAGGAAGGCAAGGAGCGCTACATCCTGGTCAAAGACGACTTCCGCAGCACCCGCAAAACGATCAAATACATCTTCAACTTCTTGCGCAGCCGCTCTTCGATGGTATTTTCCTTCGGCAAGCCGATGGACCTGTTCGGCAATGAGGTCAATGGAGAAGGCATCTCGCTGGACAAACAAGGGCGGGTGATCGACTTGGCGGATTACTACCAATCAAACGGGGAAATTGTACGCGATTCGCAGCGCAGCTATGCTTACACACGCTTGCTGGGCGAGCGGATTTTGGCGAGCTATTACCGGGAAAACATCGTCTTCAGCAGCCATCTGGTCGCCTTTACCGCCTTTCAATTCCTTTTGCAGACCCAACAGAAGGACCTCTACGGATTGCTCACGGTGGCCGAGGAAGATTTGGTGATGCCCTACGATGATTTTGCCGCTTCGGTGGAACGGCTGCACCTGCGGCTGCGCGAAATGGAATTGCAAGGCAAGGTCCGGCTGGGCGAAGACATGCGCCACAGCATTCCCAACATTGTCCGGCACGGCATCGAATACCTGGGCACCTACCACCTGAAAAAGCCGCTGACCTTCGACAAGGCCGGAAATGTCATCACCGAGGATCTGCGCGTCCTTTACTTTTACCACAACCGCTTGAATGGCTATGATCTCGAAAAATACCTCTGAAAATCCGGTGGGCGTAGTCGGAGCGGGGAGCTTCGGGACCGTCATCGCCAACTTGCTGGCGGTCAATCAACCGGTGATCCTCTATGCCCGGCGCGAGGCAGTCCGGGAGGCGATTGTAAAAGAAAAGGTCCACCGCGGTCAGCAAATGCACCCTCGGGTAGCGGTGACCGGCGATTTGGCGGAGTTGGCTGAACGCTGCACGCTGATCTGGCCGGTGGTGCCATCGAAGAATTTCCGGGCGATGATGCGCGATTTATCGCCCCACTTGCGTCCCTACCACGTCCTGATTCATTGCACCAAGGGGCTGGACGTGCTGCTCACTGACCGCGAAAAAGAGCGCTTCCACGATATCAAGCTCAATCCCAACCGCGTGCGGACCATGAGCCAGGTCATCGCCGAGGAGAGCGTGGTACTCCGGGTCGGCTGCATGTCCGGTCCCAACCTCGCCAAGGAAATCGCCCGGGGGCTGCCCGCCGGCACGGTGATCGCTAGCCACTTCAACGAGGTAATCAACCTGGGCCGGCAAGCCCTGCGGAGTGACCGCTTCATGGTGTTTGAAAACCACGATCTGATCGGGGTGGAACTTGGTGGGGTGCTCAAAAACATCCTTGCTTTGGGGTCGGGCATGGTCAGCGGAATGGGCATGGGCGAAAATGCCCGCGCGCTGATGATCACCCGCGGCTGGCGGGAACTCATGCGGATCGCCGGCTGGTTTGGGAGCGACAAAAACGCTTTTATGGGCCTGGCCGGGATCGGCGATATGATTGCAACGTGTTCGAGTCCGCTCAGTCGGAACTATACCGTGGGCCGGCGCCTTGCCGAAGGGGAGACCCTGGCGCACATCATCGAGACCATGGAAGAAGTCGCGGAAGGGGTCAATACCGTGCGCACGGCGATGGCCGTGGTGCGTTTTATGGAAAAGCGCGCCCCCATGGTCGAAGCGTTTTATTCGGTACTCTTCGAGGACGTGCCCCTGGAAGAAGCCATCCACAAATTGCTGGTCCACCGCCACGGACCGGACGTCGATTTTATGTAGGCGGGGCGTTTTTCTGACTCCGGGAACAATTCGCAAGCCCGGCGGTTGAACTCCTCATGAAGAACATCGTTGTCGTCGGCGGAAGTAAGGGCATTGGCTACAGCCTCGTGGAAATGCTCTCCCGCCAAAGCGAAAATCATATCTATTCTCTTTCCCGCACCGGAACCGGAGTTACCGCCGCCAACGTCGAGTTGATCACCGCCGATGCGGTGTCCGGCGAGTTTCCCAGTGGGGATCTGCCCAGTGAGGTCCACGGCCTGGCCTACCTGCCCGGAACGATCAACTTGAAGCCCTTCCGGGGACTCAAAGTCACCGATTTTGAAGAAGACTATCGGGTCAATGTCCTCGGGGCGATCAAAGCGATTCAGGCTTTGGAGAAGCCGCTAAAAAAGGCCGGAGGGGCATCGGTCGTGCTGTTTTCCACGGTGGCGGTGCAGCAGGGGATGCCCTTTCACGCTTCGATTGCCGCGGCCAAAGGCGCTCTGGAAGGCATCACCCGGACCCTGGCGGCCGAATTTGCCCCCAAAGTCCGGGTCAATGCCATCGCGCCTTCCCTCACGGATACTGACCTGGCCGCACGCCTACTTTCAAATGAGCAGCGGCGGGCGGCCAGCGCCGAGCGCCACCCGCTCAAGATGATTGGAACGCCGGAGGACATCGCAGCCATGGCTTCCTTCTTGTTATCGGAGCAGGCGCGCTGGATTTCCGGTCAGATTTTGGGCATTGACGGGGGAATGAGCGCGCTGCGTCCCAATTGATCGCCGGCTGCTCCCGCTGGCTCGGTTTCGGGTGAATTGCGGAAAACTGCGGCTCCGCGAAGTCGACCGGGTTCCGATTCCCCGGGGCCACCGGGCCCATGCCTAGCCGTAACCCGGCCCGGAGTCGGGAGTTTGCCGGATACGATCAAATACCGCCGATTCTATCTGCGGTGCCGCCCCGATGAGCACGGCGTCTTCCCCGGAATGCGAAATCCCGGCGGAGATCGGGGAGGACCATTTGATTGAACCGCTGGTTCCGCTGTAGTACACCTATGTCTTTCGTCTTCATAGAGTTATGCCACTCCTGGTCCATAAAAAGACAAAGGTAGTGACACCCGGATGCCGGAGGTGATCTTGGGATTTGCGGGGTCCTCGGTCGAGCGCGATAAATTTCGCCCGTATCCAATGGCGCCTGATCCGCGCCCACGCTCATTTTGTGATTTCCACTTGCAGGAAGTCTTCTCCCGCCATGGCGTTGGGGAAGACCGCTTGGGCCTCGGCGACGTGGGTGAGTGTATTGGGGTAGCGCTGGGAGAAGTGGGTCAGCACCAACTGCTCGGCGCCGGCATCCCGGGCAATTTCGGCGGCCTGGCGGGCGGTTAGGTGAAAGTGGGCGTGGGCTTTTTCTGCATTTTCCTGCAAATGGGTCGCTTCGCAGAGCAATAGGTCGGCTCCCCGTGCGATTTCGACGGTGCCCGGACAGCACCGCGTATCGGCCACGTAGGCAAACTTTCGGGTCTTGGTCGGATACGTGGCTTCTTCCGGCCGGATCACGCGGCCGGCAACTTCCACCGCTTGCCCTTCTTTGAGTGCCCGCAGGTGTGGCCCCGGCGGAATCCCTTCCCGCTGCATCCATTCCTTGTCGATGTTGCGGTGCGAGATCTCCGTAAAAGAGAAGCCTAGGGTTGGGATGGCGTGTTCCAGGTTGCGGGCGTGAATTTGGTAGTCCTTCGCTTTCAGCACCAAGGTGACCTCGGGGGCGTTGATTTCCTGGACTTCTACATTGTAAGGTGTATCGGTGGCCATGCACCGGCTGAGGTGGTGGTAGTGCTCGGCGGAGCCGGGCGGGCCGATCAGTTGGATGGGAGCCGTACCCGGGGGCTGGTCCCGGGTCACACTTTGTAAAAAGGCCACCAACCCGGCTGCATGATCGCCGTGCCAGTGGCTCAGGCAGACAATTTTTGTTTTTTGCCGGTTGATTCCGGCCAGCAAAATTTGGCGTTGGGTGCCTTCACCGCAGTCAAACAGGATGCCATCGCCTTTGTATTCCAGAAAGTGGGCGGAATGGGCCCGCTCCCGGGTCGGCATCATGCTGGTCGTTCCGAGAAGGGTCAGGCGCATGGGAGGATGGTTTTGGTCATCGGTTTGTCAATTGTTCGGGGGGTAATTTACGCTGCCATTCCGGAAAAGAGAAACGGATCTTGGGTCGGACAGCGGGGCTGGATCAATGGGGTAGGGTTTTGGGCGAATGTGCGCCCTGCATTTTAGTTGGCCAACTTGCACCGAGGCGGCCACGGGGCCAATGGGGTGCTGTTCCTGCGGCAAGGATGGGAGGGACCGCGGTCGGGCCGGTCTTTGAGACCGGCGGGACGGAGCCCCGCGAACTCCCGGAACAGCCTGGTGCCGACGCTCAGGTGGAGGGTCGGCGGCCGCCCCCGGCAAAAGTTAAACCGAAAAACACCTTCCACCGGTATATCGGGCGGACCCAAGGGGGGGGAGCGGAATCCGGAAAGGGGCAGATTTCACCAAGCAGGTTGAGTGTGCAGATAACAAAATCGCCACCCCAAAATCTGGGGTTGGCGGGCCAAAAAGGATGCAGGACGCCCGGAACCCGATAGAAATTCTCGTGGCGGATGACTATATTGAAGCCAGTCAAACTACTGGTTCAAGTCCCGATTAACTATGCGCAAAAATTTAACTCTCCTTTGGTTGGTCCTGCTGGGGGGCCCGATTGGTCTCCTGAACGCCCAGGATACGACGGTGGTGCAAACCCTGACATTTGATTCGACCGCCCGGGCGGGCACTTGGCAGTTCCCCGCCGATACTGGTCAGACTTACCGCAAAATCATCATGCAGTACCGGATGCGGTGTCACAATGCAGCGGTGGGCAATGGCAATACGGGTTGTCGGGAATGGGACTACAGTTGCAATACGGTGATCCGGGATTCGAGTCAGGTGGATTCGGCCCGGCTGGAACACCCGACGCATACGGTGACTGGATTTTCCGGTGCGACTTTTGACTATACCTTTGTCCCGACTTACGCGTTCATCGCGGACACCCAATACCAAATGGTGTACAACTCGGTGGTCTCGGAATCGGCTTACGATTTCGGGGTGGGGGCAGGAACGTTTGCTCCCCCGTTTGAGGCGAGCATTCCCGCGGCGAAAAGTCAGTTTCTCTGGCGGGCTTCTGAGTTGACGGGGGCGGGGCTCACGGCCGGTCCGATCACGGGCATGCGGCTCGATCTGGCGAGTCTCGGGAGTCAGTTGCGCTACCTGCGCGTGCGCCTGCGGGTCTATTCGGGAAATGCCCTCACCGAAATCGTCCCCGATGGTCCAGCGTGGCAGGATGTCTATTTTCTGAGCACGCAGTTTCCCGGCACCGGGTTGCAGACGCTGCCTTTCTTCCAGGCCTTCAATTGGAATGGCACGGACAATCTGCTCGTAGAGTTCTCGTACGATCTGAATGGTCCCGGGAGCAATTACAGTGTGCGCAAGGATGCCCAGGCATTTTCCGCTGGGGTCCACTCGGTGGGCCTGGACCGGTTTTGCAAGTTTGACGGGGTGGATGACCGCATCGTGTGGACGCCCAGTGGGGGGAATGTTTCCTTTCCCCAGATGACGGTCGAATTCTACGCCCGCGTGACGAGGATGGGGCAGGGCCAGTACAAAAGTTTTTTCAACATCGGGAATACCGGTCGCGATTTCCAGATCGACCTGGATGGCAACGATAACATCCGCTTGCTGGGCGATAACCAAACCGGAAATTTTGGGCCGATCACGGGCGACTGGCAGCACGTAGCGGTGACCCTCGACAGTGCCAGTCAGACCACGACGCTCTACCTGGACGGGGTCAATGTCGCGACGCTGAACGGCACGGTGGACAATTTGGTGCAAGACCTTACCGTCGGGGAGAACCGCAATGCCAACAACCGCGTGGAGGCCCACATCGATGAATTCCGGGTCTGGAACACGGTGCGGACGGCAACCGAGATCCAGGACAACCGCTTGCGCCGCCTCGCCGGCAACGAAAGTGGATTGTTCCTCTATTACCGCTTCGATGAGGAGGCGAGTCAGCCGGCGGGGGACGCTACGCCCGGCAACCGCACCGGTCTCAAGTTCGGTGGGCCGTTCAGCGATCACCTTGCGGGGAGGGACATTTTTAAGGCGCTGGTCCCAACGGCGGATCGGCCCCGAACGACTTTTCTGCGTGGAGTTTACAACCAAACGCTGAACGCGCTGCCGGTGGTGGACTCGATTGCTTTCGACCCGAATATCATCACGGAGTTTGGGTTGAACGGCAGTGATCTGGACACTTTGGGGACATTTTCCGGTTGGGCGGCCACGATGCAGTACGTCTACGATGCTCAGGGCAATGTAATCGATTCGGTCGCGCCGGCGGTCGATTCGAGCCTGGCCATCAATTCGTTCAATTATTTCCGCAAAGGCTTCATGGACTTGGAGCTCATGTCTTTTGTGACGCCTTACGGCAATGGGCTGGACCTGGGACCGACCGGGGAGATGTGGGAGTTTGACGTGACCGATTTTGCGCCGGTGTTGCACGGGCCGGTCTACATGTACCTGCACCGGGGCGGGCAAAACCAGGAGGAAATGGACATCAAGTTTCTGCTCATTGAGGGTACGCCGCCGCGCGAGGTCAAAAGTATCCGCAATGTCTGGCCGCTCACTGGAACCTTGGGCCAGCCGGGCAACAATTACGCAAATTACGCCGCCGACCGCATCATGGAGCCGCGCGACGTGGTTTTGCCGGCGAATGAATCCGAATGGAAGATCCGCACGATGATCACCGGTCACGGGCAGGAGGGGGAATTTATCCCGCGCGACCACTTTGTAAACATCGACCAGGGTCCGGCAGAATGGAACTGGACGGTTTGGAAGGAATGCGCCGATGTCCCGGTGTATCCGCAGGGCGGCACCTGGCTGTTTGATCGTTCTGGCTGGTGTCCGGGCGACCCGACTGATTTGCAGGAGTTTCCGCTGGACAGTTTGGCCCAAGCTGGCGATACGATCAATGTCGAGTACGGCATTCAGAACATCGGCAATCCGGGCGATACCCGCTACCTGACCTCGCACTTGCTGGTCGGGTACGGTCCGAAAAACTTTGCGCTCAATGCGGCCATCGAAAAGGTCAAGGTGCCCTCCGACCGCTCCCGCTACGCGCGCTTCAATCCGGCTTGCTCGCAGCCGACGGTCATCATCAAAAACGAAGGCAGCACCCCGCTCACCAGCCTGGAGTTCAGTTATAACGTGCGGGGCGGAACCCCGGTGAGTTATTCTTGGACGGGAAGTCTGGCCTTCCGCGAGACCGAGGAGGTGATCCTGCCCTTGAGCAATCCTACCTTCTGGAACGGCGGCACCGCCAATGTATTTGAGGTCCGGATCTCCCAGCCCAATGGCGGCACCGATGAGCAGACCGACAACGATGTCTTTTATTCTGCCTACGAACCCTGGGCGGTGTACAGTGGAGGGCTGTCGGTGAACTGGCGTACGAACAACAACGGCAACGAAACGACTTGGAAGGTCTACGACGAAAACGACAGTATCGTGGCGGAAAACACGATTTTCCTGGGGCCGAATCTGACCTTGATCGAGGACTTGAATCTCCCGGCGGGGTGTTACAAGTTGCGCTTTGACGACGTGGCGGACAATGGGTTGTACTACTGGTTCTACCCGCAGAACGGGCAGGGCTACGCGCGGCTTGTGGAATTTGGCACCCTGCGGGAAGCTTTTGAGCCGGAATTTGGGCGGTTTTTTGAACATCACTTCTGGACCGATGGGCTCACCGTGGGGCGGGAGGTCACGCAGATGGAGCGAATGAGCATCTGGCCGAACCCCTCTGGAAGTGATTTTAACTTTGCGCTGGAAGGACTATCTGGTGCCGTGGTGCAACTGGCGGTGTTTGATCTGCAAGGCCGTCGGGTGTGGGCGCAGGATTGCGCGGTGACGGGGGGCAAGGGAACATTGCAGGGTACGATTGGGCTGGCGGCTCTGCCGGCCGGACGTTACTTGCTGAAGGTGCAGGACGGAGATCGCCTCCGGACAAAGATGCTGCAAAAGCTTTGAACGGCGGTGGATTTAATTCTGCGCGAGCAAGATCGCAGGTTTGAATCAAGACGGCGTTCGAGCAGCGATTTGGAATTGGAACGGATTATGAAAAAGTGGCAATATCAATGGAGCTGGGCCTGCTGGGCGCTGGCGGGCTGGATCGCTTTGCTGCCTGTGCTGGCGGTTGGGCAGGGAATGGAACGGCTGGTCATCGGGGAGTCTTCCGACGTAGATAAGCTGAATCCGCTGACGAATTTTTCCGCAACCGGCTCCTATTTGAACGAATACCTGTTTTACTCGCTGTTGCGGGTGGAAAAAAGTTCGGGCAAGTTTGTCCCGCTGCTGGCCTACGAGTTGCCGAAGGTTTCGGCGGATGGATTGGCCTACACTTACAAGATTGATGCTTCGGCCCGTTTCAATTCGGGGAAAAAGCTCACGGCGGAGGACGTGGTTTTCAGCCTGAAGCTGGTCAAAAACCCCTACGTGAACAATTCGCAGAAGCGCAGCCACTACGCGGTGATCCAAGCGGCCGAAGCGAGGAGTGACTACGAGGTACAGATTCGCCTGAAGCAGGCCAGCGCGCAGGGCTTGCGGGTGACCGGCGACTTTGCGGTGCTGTCCCGGAACTATTTTGACCCAGAAAATCAGATGGCGGAGATTGCCTTTGCCGACCTCGCGGATCCCTCGCAGATCGCGGCGGAAAAGCTAGCCGTGCTCAAGCTGATCGCCGAGCGGGTCAATGGATTCGGTATTTCCGGCGAATCTTTCAACAATGATGCGACCTGCAGTCCTTATTTGCTGTCCGCTTGGCGGCGCGGAAAGAACATTGAATTGACCTCCAATAAGAAATTTTGGGGCCGGAAGGCGGGCGCGGACCACATGTTTTTCCAGCAAAATCCAGCGGCGATTGAGTTTCGCATCCTCAGAGACGAGGCCCGGGTGCGCTCGTCGATTTTTCAGGGGAGTGTCGACGTGTACACCTCGGTTCAGCCCAATCTGTATTTTGAACTGAGTGACATTCCCAAGTTGCGGGACATGTACGTGTTCCATTCGCCGCCCCAGTATTCTTACGAGTACATCGGGATGAATATCCGAGGGGAGGAGCGGGGCCGCAGCCCGGTCCTGGCCGACCTAGAGGTGCGCCGGGCCTTGGCACGCTTGGTGCAGGTGGACCTCTTGCTGGACAAGGTGCGGTTCGGTCTCGGAACCCGGATCGCGGCGGAGTATCCGGCTTACCGACCGGAGTTTCGCAATCGGGACCTCGCGCTGATTCCCTACGCGCCCGAGGAAGCCAAGTCGATCCTCTCCGCGGCGGGATGGAAGGACTCGGACGGCAATGGATTTCTCGACAAGACCCTCTCGGGGGCGCGGGTCGAGTGCGTCATGGAGATCATATACAATGAGAACAAGCCTTCGCGCAAGCTGATCGCGGAGCACCTGGCGGCCCAGGCGCGGCAGGCGGGGATCTTGATTTCGGTCACTGAGTTGCCCTGGAAGGACTATCTTGAACGCCTTAAAAAAGGTGATTTTGACCTGGTGGTGGGCGCTTGGGTGTCGGATCCCAACGAAGATTCTTACGCCCAAATCTGGCACCGCAAGAACTTCGGTTCGGGTTCGAATTTTATCGGGTTTGGCGACGAGCAATCGGATGCCCTCATCGAGGCCTACGACAACACGACCGACCCCGACAACCGCAAGTCGATTTCCTACCAGATTCAGAAGAAGATTTATGAAGCGCAGCCGTACATATTTCTCTGGGCGAATGAGAACTGCATGATTGTAAAAAAGGAATTTGCCCAGGCGCCGATCTACAACTTTCGGCCCGGATTTTGGCTGGGAGAGTGGTGAGTTGTCCAGGAAAGCGGTCACTTTGCCAGAAAATCCCCGGTGGGCGGGATCGTGGCGTGATATTTGTGATTGAAAAATCTGTTCCGGGACAGTATTTTTGCCCATCGCCACGAAAAGCACGCAAAAGATTTGAAAAGGCTGCACAAACTTATTCTTCGCGCCTACGTGGGGCCCTTTATGGCGGCCTTCACGGTAATCTTGTTCATCCTGGTGTTGCAGTTTCTCGCCAAATACATCGACGATCTTTTTGGAAAAGGGATTGAGGCGGCGGTTTTGGGCAAAATATTTCTGTACGCGTGCATGACGCTGGTTCCCCTGGCCATCCCCTTGGGGGTACTTTTGTCCTCCCTGCTCACGATGGGCAATCTGGGGGAACGCTACGAACTGGCGGCGATGAAATCGGGGGGCATCGGCTTGTTTCGGACCATGGCGCCGCTCACGAACATCACATTGGTCACGACGATTTTCAGCTTGTTGTTCTCTTTTTACATTATGCCCCAGGCCAATCTGAAACTCTACACGCTCATCTTTGACGTGAGCAACGTGAAGCCAACCTTTGCCCTGAAAGCGGGGCACTTTTACAACGGCGTGGACGGAATGGTGATCCATTGCACCGACATTGACCGGGAAGCGGACATCGTCTACAACATCAAAATCTTCGATCACACCGATCAGGTCGGCAACAACCGGATTACCCTCGCGGAGCGGGGAAAGATGGTCCAGAGCCTAGAGACGGGCTACCTCATGATGACGCTTTGGGATGGGGTGATTCACGAAAGTGTGGTCAAGGATCCCAACCAAAAGAAGAAAAATCAGTATCAGCGGTTCTATTTCGACACCTTGCAGTACCGCGTGGCCTTGTCCGGCTTTGACCTGGAAGAATCGGACGAAACCACCTTTGCCAACCACCATTACATGCTCGACATTTTTGAGCTGTACGCTGCGACCGATAGCATGGCCGTCCGGACGGACAAGTACGTCACCGATCTCAAGGACTACAACCGGAAGTACCTCCACGTAGATACGGCCATGAACAGCGCTTTGAAAAAGACAATTGCGATTGACAGCAGTACCTACGACGCGGATGGCCGCTTGGAGCCGGATTCTCAGAAAGCGGTCCACGAATGGTTTCCTGACCTCGATGGAGAAGAACTGTTGAACAAAGCTTTGCAGCAAGCGCGTTCGGTTAAAAATTACGCGGGAATCATCCAGGACCGGATCGACCGGGAGGAGCTTAAAATCCGCAAATTCCAAATCGAGCAAAACAACCGCTGGATGCTGCCAACCTCCTGTTTGGTGTTTCTCTTTCTGGGCGCGCCGCTCGGGGCCATCATTCGGAAAGGGGGCATCGGGCTGCCGGTCATCTTCTCGATCCTGTTTTTTATCCTGTTCTACATCCTGATGATTCAGGGGAAAAAGTTTGCCCGGGACGAAATCCTCACTGTGTGGGTAGGGGTTTGGCTACCCATCCTCGTTATGTTTCCGTTGGCGATGCTGTTTACCTACCAATCGGCGACCGACTCGAAGATTATGTACTCGCAAAACTGGTACAATATCTACAAGACGCTGTTTGGCTGGATCCCTTTCCGCAAGCGCAAGGGCAAAAAGGGGCCGGATCGGTCCACGATGACGATTGAAGAATTGATCGCGCTGCGGGAGAAGCAAAAGGAGGACGCTCGCCGGGCAATTGAAAACGCACGCAAAGCAAAATCGCAATGATAGACGACCTTCGCATCGGTTTGGTGCAAATGGATTTGGCCTGGGAAGATCCGGCGGCGAACCGGGAACGCGCCACGGAGATGCTGGCCGGACAGGAAGGCAAGCACGACTTGGTGGTTTTACCGGAAATGTTTGCCACCGGTTTCAGCATGGAACCGGCGCGGCTCGCCGAGACGATGGAAGGGGATTCGATCCAGTGGATGCAGGCCACCGCTGCGCGCCTGGAAACGGTGGTGGTGGGCAGCCTCATCATTGAAGAAGAGGGCCAATACTTCAACCGCTTGCTCATCGTCTCGAAAAACGGGGTGGGGATGCACTACGACAAGCGCCACCTGTTCCGCATGGCTGGCGAGCACCAGGTTTACCGGATGGGGACACGGTTGCAGGCGTTTGGGGTGAAGGGTTGGCGGATCTGTCCCCAGATTTGCTACGACTTGCGTTTCCCGGTGTGGACGCGGAACTACCACGAGGGGGAAGGCCGCCTTTGGTACGATGCGGTGATCTACGTCGCGAACTGGCCGGCCAAGCGGGCGGCGCACTGGAATGCCCTGCTCAAGGCCCGCGCCATCGAAAATCAAGCCTACGCCATCGGGGTCAACCGGGTAGGAACCGACGGCAATGGCATCGAATACAGCGGAGACAGTGCGATTTTGGACTATCAGGGCCGGGAGCTGGACCACGGTTTTCGGGCGCCGCGCCTGCTGACTGCATCGCTGGCCCACGGCCCCTTGCACGAATACCGACAGCGGTTTCCGGCCTGGCTGGACGCCGACCAATACGAGTTGAAGGACTGAGCGCTGAACGATCAATCAACGGCAATAACCACCATTTTTTGCGGGCAATCGAGCGGTTGTCCGCTGCGGGAGAAAGAAAGTAGGGAAGCAACCGCAAACGTTGTGCTTTGCGGACGTATCGCCTTAGGCAAGCAGGCATCGCTGCAAGGTTCGCCAAGTAGCTCGCCCGGTTTTGACCAGGGTTGCACTCTCCGCGAGGGGGTGCCGGCGGGAAAGCTTGAGGAAACCAGTAGCGGTAGCGCGCTGGTCCAGCTCTTCCGGAGTTATCTCGGCCAGCGGCCGGTGACTTTCCCGGTCAAAGCGCCACTTCCAGGGATCGTCCTGCCGGCTGAGTTCAAGCTGGGTGGCGGCGAGTTCGGCAAAGTGGGTGTGCATGCGGGGCAAGTACTGGGTGAGCCATTTGCCCCGCAGAAAAAAATGAAAACTGAAGGCATGGCCCCACAGCAACAGGCACCGAAACGCCAGGTGATCTTGCCCGTGAAAGCCCGCCGGGCAGTCGACCGCCCGCCAGGGATAGGGACCGTGGTGTTCGCCGCGGTAGATCCGACTGCCCGAGCGGGGAAAGCCTTCCGGAAGACGATCCGCAGTCTGCGCGATATCGGCTTCAATTCCCGCTTTCAATTCGCTAAAAAGCGAAGTAATTTTAGCATCGATGCGCAGCTTCGATTCGAAGAACCGGGCATCGGACAGAACATCGAGTTCTTGAGCATCAAAAAGGGAATCACGCATGAAGGAAGGGCAATAAAGCCCAAAGGTAAGTGAAAATCATCAATCGCTTCATACTGGCGTCTTACTTTCGGCCCCTGATCAGGAGCTTCCTGATCGCTTTGTTCATTTTGGTGATGATGTTCATCGCCCGCTACAAAGATGATCTGCTGGGCAAAGGGCTGGAAACCTTTGTGATCGTCAAGATTTTCTTTTTTGCCAGTGTCGCCCAGATGATTTTTGCCCTGCCGGTCTCAATATTGCTGTCTTCCCTGTTTACGATGGGCAACTTTGGGGAAAACTACGAGCTCGCGGCGATGCGCTCCAGCGGTTTGGCCCTGCGCAAAATCCTGCGGCCGATGGTGGCGGCCACGATTGTGTTGACCTTTATTTCCTTCGGCTTTTCCTCTTACGTTGTTCCCTGGTCCAATCTCAAGCTGTACAGCCTCCTGTACGATGTACAGCAGATGAAACCGGCCTTTACCCTGAAACCGGGCCACTTCAACTCGGCCATCGACAACTATGTGATCCGGATCGAGGGCAAAGATGTCAGCCGGGACATGCTCTACAATGTCCTGATCTACGACCACACTTCGGGCCGCGGCAATCAGCGGTTTGTGTTTGCCGATTCCGGGATCATGCGCAAGGATCCCTACGGCACCTACATGAATATGACGCTGTTTGACGGGGTGAGCTACGAAGTGACCGAGGAGCAACGGGGTAAATTTGACCTGGTGGAAGGATTTGTCCGACTGTATTACGACACTTTGTTTTATCGATTTGATCTGGAAGGATTTGCCCTGGAACGAACGGAAGAGGAAGCCTTCAGTTCCCACCAGTACATGTTGAACCTGGGCGAGTTGCAGGACGCGGTGGACAGTATCGAGGTCGTGAAGCAGGAGGTACTGGACGTGTATGCGGTTGAACTCACCAAATCGACGCGGGTGGACACCGCCTTCCTGGCGCTGAAGCCCTACGAAGGCAAAAACGCTCCCGGGAGCATTCTCGCGCAGTTTCCCAAAAACAAGCGGCGGCGCATCATGGACCGGGCCCTGGACAATTCCCGCAAGATCCGCAACCTGACCAGCAAGGCCGTCAGCATCATCGAGGGCGAAAACAAGTCGCAGCGCGAACGCCTCATCGAGTTGCACATGAAATATTCCCTGCCGATGGCCTGTATGGTCTTCCTCTTCATCGGGGCACCATTCGGGGCGATCATCCGCAAAGGAGGCGCCGGAATTCCGATCATCATTTCCATCGTTTTTTACCTGACCTTCAATGTCTTGATGATTCAGGGCAAAAAGATGGCGGTGGAAAGTGTCTTGCCGGTCTGGGTCGGCGTGTGGTTGCCGGTGTTGGTCATGCTGCCCCTGGCCTTGTTTTTGACCTACGACGCTTCATCCAGCAGCAAATTGCTCAGTGTCAGCACGCTCTGGAAGATTTGGCGGCTGCTCTTGCGCCTGTTGCTCTACCTCAATCCACTGTATTACCTGTGGAAAATCCCCGCGTTCCAGCGGGTCACGATCCGTGTTCTGGGCCCCGTGGTCCGCCGCCTCTTCCCCAAGCGCGAAGAAGGCCGCCCCACGTTTCGGGTAAGGAGATGAGGCAGAGAATTTCCGATGGAAATCTCTCCAATTTTCAATTCCACCCAGGAAGAGAGAGGAAATTTTCCCCGGACGAAGTGTAGCCGGCGGCTACGATCCCGTGCGGAAGGGACTTTTGGTTGCTTGGACGTGTGCTCGGGGCGGCTACCGACCGGGTCCGGACCCGTCGGCACCAGGCTGTTCCGGGAGTTCGCGGGGCTCCGTCCCGCCGGTCCGGCGGGACCCATGTCCCTCCCATCCTTGCCGCAGGAAAGAGATCAGGTTGGGCGCTTTTTGCGGATTCTATTGCCCTGGTTATCTGCCTATGGGCAATTGCGATTGAAATCGTGGGCTTCCTTGATCGTAATTCATCCGAACTTGTCGATTTGAATCCCCGTAGCTCCGGGAAGAAATCAGGTTTCGCGATCAGTTGAGTTAATTGTAGGGTGCGCGCTCGAAGTGCGCCAATCAGAAATCGAAAATCAGATAATCGGAAATTCTCTATCTTTAAATGATGAAGAGAACAATCTTGTTGCCGCTGTTGCTGGTGGTGTTGTTTGGCGGAGCAAAAGGACAGTTTCGCAAACAACGCCTGTTCAAAGTAGATCCGGCCTCCGGTTTGTTCAAAGAACTGCGCGTGTCGGTAGAGCATCGAATCTGGCGGGATTACTTTATCTACATCGCGCCAAATGGCTACCACCACCAGTGGCGTGGTCGGGCAAATGACCGCTTCGGAAAGCCCGACATTCCCCAAAAATATTATGGGATCGGGTTGCGAGTGGGTGCGCGCCGCTATTTCTTTCCCCAGGAAAAATCCCCCCAAGGCTTCTTTGTCCAGGCGATGGCCGGTTGGCGCAACCTCTGGGTCCACAACTACAGCCCGGAGTTGCAGATTACCTCCAAGGTCAGCTATTGGCAGATGGGATTTGGCGGGACGGTCGGCTACCAATGGCTGTACGGACCCAAGAAGAATTTTGCCTATGGCTTCATGGGCGGCTTGGAATACTACATGCTGGACAACATCGACCGGCGGGGCGCAATCGACCGCGCAAATATCGTCCAGAATTGGTACGACTTCCCCTTTTTCGGCCAGGCACTGCAAGGCTTGCGGGTCTATCTGGGCATTGAGCTGGGATTTGCTTTCCTGCAAAAACACCTCCATTGGTGAACCTCGCTGTCCGCACCCGCGCTTTTTTTGCCCGGCACCACCCGGAGGTCCACCCGCGGTGGATCGTCCCCCCCGCCGATGAGCTAGCCGATCTCGCGCTGCGCCGGTCCGAACTCGTCGCCCCAATTGGAGCCGATGAACCGTCCGAGCTGGTTGCCCAACTTTCCGCGCATCTGGGTGCGGGCTATAAAGTCAAGAAAAATGCCGATTTTTTACAGGTCTACGCTACTCCCCAATCCCGCATTCGTGAGCTGCTGGAAATCGATGGGGGAGAGCGGAGTTTTCCCATCCCGACTCCTGCGTCTCCCGCCTGGGAAGCCCCCCCCAAACTGCCGGAAGACGGCCCCGAAGGCACCTTCCGGCAGCATTTACTCGCCAATGCCCACCGCGGCTTGCACCACTTGCGGCAGGGATTGGCCCCCGCCGATGTATGCCATCCGTTCCCGGTAGACCTCCATCCGGTCTGGCGGGAGCGTGCCCGGACCACCCTTCATCGCCTGCGCCCCCAGATCGAGGAGTCCCGCATCGATCCGCTGATCGAATTGGCGGTGGTGGGACTCCCGAGCACATCGCCCTTGCCCCCCAATCCGGGGGCGATCCTGGCCCCAATGGCCACGCTGTTCGGCGCTTTGACCCGCACCCAACGCATCCTGCGCTACAGCGAGCAAGCCCTGCCCGCCGTGCCCCCCAGCGATCCATTGGACGAGATCGATCCCCGGGCCATCGGGCGGGAGGAAGATCTGCGGGCGCTCTATCGGGCAACCTTGCGCCTGGTGAGTGAATTGCCGGCCCAAATACCGGGAAATCTGCCCCGGATCGCGCGCAACTTACAAGCATGTGCCGGCTCCGATGCCGGGTGGCGCCACCACACCCCTTTGATTTGGGCAAAGCAGCCGCTCCTTAGCCGCTTCAGGCAGCGCATCCTGGACCGGCGCCAGCACCTTTTGGTAAGCTTGGTGCAGGCCATGGTCACGAGCGATTGTCGATTTTGAGGGCGGCATTGATCAGGGAGGGCCTTTCGGCCCAAGCGGTGTTTGGGGATTCACCGCCCGCGTCCGGAAATTTGTTCGCCGTAGGCGCCCGATCCCAACCACTACATAGAACAAATTTCTTGTTCTTTCGGTAAGAGGCGGTTCAAAATTGGTTTGTGAGATTTGCTGGCGCAGATTTTTTTGTCCATCGAAGCTCATCTTGGAGTCCACAGCCAAAGCTATGGGCGAGAAAATAGCTGAAGAGGGGCGGAAAAAGATGCCGTAGGAAAATCACAGGGTTGAATTTAAACCGCTTCTAAGTAAAGCCACTTCGCCTGAACCCCAAATTTGAACCTGGTCAGCACATTTGGTCCAAGTAACCCGGAATGGTCAGCCGCGGTTTGCCTCCCACCCAACTTCCGCCAACCATATCCCTCCAGATGCGTACTCACATCATGAGTTCCCTTGTGGAATACCCTGTGGAAACTTCCCGGGGCCGCCCGAGCACAAACCGATAAATTATCTAGCATTTTAACTACTTTTGTCTCTATGTGGAGATACCTCAAATCCAGAGAGTTCTGGTTCACCATTCTGGGGCTGGTCCTGCTCGGGGGGGCAACTTACGTCCTCTTTTTCTTTGTCTTTTTGCCCAATTACACCAATCACGGTGAGTCGGTGCTCGTTCCGGAAGTGACCGAACTGGCGCTCGATGACGCAGAAGGCAAACTGGACGAAATCGGATTGCGCTACGAAGTGGTCGATTCCCACTACAAGAGCGGTCTGCCGCCGATGACAATTCTGGCCCAGGATCCCCTTGGATTCAGCAAGGTCAAACCGGGCCGCCGCATCTACCTCACCGTCAACAAGGTTCTCCCCCCGATGGTCACCCTCCCCGACGTGGAGGGCGTCTCTCAGTACCAAGCCAAGCTGCGCCTGGAAGGCGCCAACCTCGTCATTGAGAAGATGGAATACGTGCCCCACCAATACAAAAATCTCGTGTTGGCGGCCTTCTTCAAAGGCAAACGCCTCAGCGAAGGGGACACCCTTCCCAAATACAGCAAGATCGTGCTGCGCGTAGGCAAGGGGCAAGGCGAACAACGCGTCGACATTCCTGAGTTGGTCGGTGAAAACTACCAAACCGCGATTGGAATGCTGCACCGGGCCGGTCTGAATGTCGGGGTGATCCGCTTCCTGCCAGATGCGCCCGAAGAAGACTATACCGTCACCCGGCAAAATCCCAAGTTTATTCCGGGCGACTCGATCAAGCTCGGCTCCGAAGTCGACCTGTTCATTTCCGGCAAAGAACCGGAGGAGGGCCTGGAAGAGATGATTTTTGGGATTGAGAGCGATTCGGAACAGGAAGACGCCGATGGATCCGGTGGCACCGCCAAGGAGAAGGTTTCGCGGAGCCGCACCGAAGGCCGAAGTCCGACGCTTGACATGTCCCTCCCTACCGACACCAGTTCCAAGGCGGACGTCCCCGCTTCCCGAGGCTCTGATTGATCGCTGCATTCAGAAACAATACAAAAGCGCCGCGCGGAAATCCGAGCGGCGCTTTGCTTCATGTCTGGGCGGTATTTTTATTCCCCTTGTCCGAGGGAGAAAGCGCGTTCTCCATCGAATTCGTAGAGGTTTTCCGTTTTGATCACGTCGACCTGGCCGTCGTTGAGGCGGTTTTGCAGTTCGAGGACCTGTTTGAAGTTCAGAACCGGGTATTTCCAGCCATCGTCCAGTTTTTCGGCTTTGGCGGAAATAAAGCGGCAGCGCCAGTGGTCGGTGCAGAAGGTCTCCGGGAAACCGTTCGGATAGACTTTTACGCCGCGGTTGGTGATCATCTTGAGCTTGATATCCGGGCCGGTGAGGCTTTCCAGCTTTTGCCCGATCTCGTCGGCGGAGTCCCCTTGCCAATCGACGAATACGTCGCAGCCCACGAGGGTCTTTTCTTTTTTCTCACGTTCGTAACCCGGGATGGCAATCGGCTTGCTGCCGGCAAAGCTATTGGCCTTGAGGGTCTGGGGGGCCTGATCGAGGCGGGCGATGACCGCATCGGCGAAGCCTTGGGTACCGACACGTTCCTGGCTGACGCCTTCTTCGTAGATGTCACCGGTGTGGATGCCGTCTTCGAGGGTGCGCAACCAAGCGTTTTGGATTTTATCGGCGATGTCACCTTGCCCGATGTGGGCGAGCATGAGCAGCGCGCCGTTGAGAAGACCGGAGGGATTGGCGATGCCCTGGCCCGCGATGTCGGGGGCCGAGCCGTGGATGGCTTCAAACATGGCGAGGTGCTCACCGATGTTGGAGGAGCCGGCGAGTCCTACCGAACCGGCGATCTGGGCAGTAATGTCAGAAATGACGTCGCCGTACAGGTTGGTGGTGACCACGACATCAAAATTTTGCGGGCGGTCGGCCAGCAGGGCGGAGCCGATGTCGATGATTTTTGATTCCTGCTCGATATCGGGGTATTCCTGACCGATTTCTTTGAAAACCGAGTGGAAGAGACCATCGGTGATCTTCATGATATTGTCCTTGATCATGCAGGTCACCTTTTTGCGGCCGTAGGTGCGGGCGTATTCGAAGGCGTAGCGGACGATGCGCTCACAACCCGGGCGGGTGATCAGTTTGAGGCACTGGGTTACGTCGGTGGTTTGCTGGTGCTCGATCCCGGCGTAGAGGTCCTCCTCATTTTCCCGGATGACAACCAGATCCATGAGAGGATGCTTGGAAGGCACGAACGGGTGCAATGCCCGGCAGGGGCGAATATTGGCAAACAGTCCCATCGTCTTGCGAACCGTGACGTTGAGGCTTTTGTAGCCGCCGCCTTGGGGTGTCGTGATCGGTGCTTTCAGGAAGACCTTCGTGCGGCGAAGCGAATCCCAAGCTTCCGGTTTGATGCCCGAGGTGTGACCAGAGCGATAGACCTTTTCCCCGATTTCCACAACTTCGGTGTCGAGCTGGGCGCCCGCAGCTTCCATGATGCGGAGGGTGGCTTCCATGATCTCCGGACCGATCCCGTCGCCGTATGCTACTGTTACTGGTATCTTTTGCATTGGTACGATGGTATTTGTAAAGTAAGTTTTTTGCAAATCTAACGGAAAATGGGATGTTTAATAAACCTCGATAATAGTTTTACTATCTATTTGCGGAAGCGTCGGCGAAAAACATCAAAATTGATCGCGATTTGGGGCTTGAGAATGGGAAAATTTGGTTGCGCGCCCGATTGCCTGCCCCTCTGGCTGCAACCCCGTGGACCTCGGAAATTGAAGAATCTTCCCGGGCAATCCCTCGCCGTGCGTGATCCCGCACGGCTACGGGAAGAAATCGGTTTTAAATTTTGTTGATTGCGCGTTCCAAACGCGCGAATTGGAAATCGGAAATCAAGCAATTGGAAATTCTCTCCGCGAATTGGAAATTTATCCTTGCGGCAAGGATGGGAGGGGCCGGGGTCGCGCCGGTACGGCGGGACGGAGCCCCGCGAACTCCCGGAACAGCCTGGTGCCGACGCCTCGGTGGAGTGTCGGTAGCCGCCCTTCATAGACATATTGGAAAAAAAGCGGCCGCCCGGGGAAGAGAGCGACCGAAAAAACGTCATGATTGATAAACCAAACTACTTGAACATATATATCCTCTATTGTTACTCGCGGCGTGTTGCCACCACTCGCGTCAGAAAGGCGACCAAGTGGAGCAGTCGCCATCTGGTAGTTTGCTATTGGTTTGGATTGTAACTAATGCAAATATAATAGTAAAACTATTATTATAAAAAGTTTAGCATTTAAATTTTGGCCTCGTGTCGCAAAAGCGACGTGGAGGAGAAGCAGTGACACTGCAAGTGGGCGGTACAAGGGGATTTCGGTGGACGGTGCAAGTGGGGAGTTACAGGCCGGTCAGGTGAGCCCCGGTCAATTCGGTCAGATTGGTCAGGCGGACATCGGCGATCACAAAGCGGGGATCTTGGGCACTGTGGGCTTCGGGAACGGCGATGGCGCGCATCCGGGCGGCTTTGGCGGCTAGCAGTCCATGGTAGGAATCTTCGAGGACGACACACTGGGTCGGGTGAATGCCGAGGTCGGCGGCGGTTCGGAGGAAGACGGCGGGGTGGGGTTTGCCGTAGGCATCGTCTTCGGCGGAACGGAACATTTCGAATTCATCTTCCAGATCAAAGGTTTGAAGGACGTTTCGGATCAGGTACTTGGCACTCGATGACGCCAGGGCTGTGCGCAAGCCCTGATTCCGCGCCAAGTCAATGGCTTCCCGGGCGCCCGAAAGCAGCGTACCGCGTTCCCGAACCGCGGCGGCGACTTCTTCCAGAATTTCCTGGGCGACCTGTTCCTGGGACTTGCCGGTCCAGGGGTACTGCGCGTACCAGTGGGCGACCACTTCGTCGATGCGCAATCCGATGGTTGCCAGGCACATCTTGCGTTGCAGAGGCACCCCTACGGTGGGAAATACTTTGAGTTCGGCATCCTGCCAAAACGGTTCGGTATCGACCAGGAGGCCGTCCATGTCGAAGATTGCGGCTTGCATGGGGGCAAAGGTAAGGAAGGTGAAGACGATCCGGTGAACGGTAGGAGAGGAAAACTATTGCTGTACAAGGAGCGGGTACAAGAGGGCGGGGGAAACCAACCTCCCCCGACGACTAGCGAGAATTGCAAAACGCCCGATTGCGCTATACCTTGCGGGGAATTCAAAAATATGCACGGGATGAAGTACTCGACTTCGCGCTGGATAGGCGCATTTCTGTTGGCGGCCGGATTGTGGTTGCCGCTCACGGGCATGGCCCAGAAGGACGAAAAATGGAACGTGGATGATCCCCACGGTCCGGCCTCGGAACTTGAATTTACCACCGATGAAGGCACCTGGATGAATCTGGACGTGAGTCCGGATGGCAAGGAAATCGCCTTTGATTTGCTGGGAGATATCTACACCATGCCGATTTCCGGGGGCAAAGCCCGCTGCATTGCCCGGGGAATGGCCTGGGAGGTGCAACCGCGTTTCAGTCCCGACGGTGAGCAATTGCTGTTTACTTCGGATCGGGGGGGAGCGGACAATATCTGGATCATGGGCCGGGATGGCTCGGACAAGAAGCAGATCACCAAGGAAAACTTCCGCCTCCTCAACAATGCGTCCTGGCATCCCTCGGGGGATTACTTTGTGGCGCGCAAGCACTACACGGGAACGCGGTCGCTGGGAGCCGGTGAAATGTGGATGTACCACATCACGGGTGGGGCGGGAATGCAGCTCACCAAGCGGAAAAACGACCAGCAGGATGCTGGAGAGCCGATTTTTTCGCCGGATGGCCAGTATGTCTACTTCAGCGAGGACATGGATGGTGCGGGATACTTTACCTACAACAAAAATCCGCACGGGCAGATTTACGCGATTCGCCGCTACGACCTCAAGTCGGGTGAGCTGGAGGCGGTGACGGGCGGACCGGGCGGTGCGGTACGGCCGCAGCCGTCCCCGGACGGAAAATACTTGGCTTTTGTGCGGCGGGTCCGCCTGAAATCGGTGCTTTACATCCGTGATTTGGCGACGGGGGAGGAGTTTCCCATTTTTGATCGCTTGGTGAAAGACCAGCAAGAGACCTGGGCGACTTTTGGCGTGTATCCGGGCTTCCAGTGGATGCCGGACAGCCGGGAAGTTGTGATTTACGCGGAGGGGAAATTTTGGCGGGTCAGCCTCGAATCCCTCGAAGCAAAAAACATCCCTTTTGAAGCCGCAGTCAAGCACACGATTGCTGAAGCGGTCAAGTTCCCGCAAGAGGTCAGCCCAAAAACCTTCAACGCAAAGATGATTCGGCACGCAACGACCTCGCCGGACGGAAAAACTTTGGTTTTTAGTGCGGTGGGGCACCTTTACCAGAAAAAGCTGCCCAAAGGGAAACCGGAACGATTGAATGCTGATGCGGCGCAGCACGAATATTATCCCGCGTTTTCGCCCTCCGGTGACCAACTGGTCTACACCACCTGGAGGGATGAGGCGCACGGTGCGGTGGTGCTGCACGACCTCACGAGTGGCAGTAAATCGGTCATCAGCACGGAAAAAGGATTTTACCGCAGTCCCCGCTTCTCGGCGGACGGCAAAATGATCGTTTTTGAGCGAGGTTCCGGGACGACTCAGCTCGGTTACGCCCACTCGACCCGGACCGGTCTGTACGTGTACCACGTAGCCGATCAGCAGATCAAGCGGGTGATCGATCACGGCTACAATCCCTTTTTCAGCCCCGACGGAAAGCGCATCTTCTTTACCGATGGGGGCGGCCTCCGGAAGTCCTTTAAGAGTGTTGATCTGGACGGCAATGGGGAAAAGAAGCACTTTTCCGCCAAGTACGCCCGCGATTTTGTGCCGAGTCCCGACGGCAACTGGATTGCATTTACTGAGCTGTACAATGCTTACGTAGCGGCATTTCCCCAGACGGGCAAGGCCGTGGACCTGAACAAAAGTTCCAAAAGCTATCCGGTTTTTCGGGTGACGCGCGATGCGGGCACCAGTCTGCACTGGTCGGGGGACAGCAAGGCGCTGCACTGGATGCTCGGTGCGGAGTATTTCCAGCGGGAGCTGGACGCGTGCTTTACCTTTTTGCCGGGGAGTCCGGACAGTCTCCCGCCGGTGGACAGTGTGGGCATCAATGTGGGCCTGACCCTTACGACGGACGTGCCGGAAGGCAAGGTTGTGTTCAAGGGCGCACGGATCGTAACGATGAAAGGCGACGAAATTTTCGAAAACGGTGATCTGGTGGTAGAAGGCAATCGCATCGTAGCGGTGGGGGCTTCCGGGGAAGTCAAACTGCCCAAGGACGCCTTTGAAGTGGATGCCAGCGGTAAAACGATCATTCCCGGCCTGGTGGACGTCCACGCGCATTTGGGCAACAGTTGGAACGGGATTTCGCCGCAGCAGCAGTGGTCCTACCACGCAAGTGTTGCCTACGGGGTCACCACGACCCACGATCCCAGCTCGAACACGGAAATGGTGTTTACGCAGAGCGAAATGGTCAAGGCGGGTTTGCTCGTCGGACCGCGGATTTATTCGACGGGGACGATCCTCTACGGGGCGGATGGCGATTTTAAGGCGGTGGTGAACAGCTTGGACGATGCCCGTTCCCACCTGCGGCGCATGAAAGCGGTGGGGGCATTTTCCGTCAAAAGCTACAACCAGCCCCGTCGCAACCAGCGGCAGCAAGTCATGCAGGCTGCCCGCGAACTGGAAATGATGGTCTATCCCGAGGGGGGATCGTTTTTCTACCACAACATGACTATGATTCAGGATGGCCACACCGGAGTGGAGCATTCTATTCCGGTGTATCCCGTATACGACGATGTGGTCAAGTTCTGGGGCGGCTCCAAGACGGGTTACACGCCGACCTTGATCGTGGGTTACGGTGGAATCTGGGGCGAAAACTATTGGTATCAGAAGACGGAGGTCTGGAAAAATGAACGCTTGCTGACTTACTATCCGCGGCGGATCATTGATTCGCGCTCGATGCGCCGGATGATGATTCCGGACGATGATTTTGGGCACTTTGGCAATGCAGAAGGCGCAAAAAAGATTGCCGATGGGGGCACCAAGGTGCAGTTGGGCGCCCACGGGCAGTTGCATGGTTTGGGGGCGCACTGGGAGCTCTGGATGATTCAGCAAGGCGGCTTCACGAACCACGAAGCTTTGCGGGCGGGCACGCTCTGGGGCGCCGAGTATATTGGGATGGACCAGGACATCGGCTCACTGGAGCCGGGCAAGCTCGCCGATTTGGTGGTGTTGGACAAAAACCCCTTGGACAACATCCGCCACACCGAATCGGTGAATATGGTGATGATGAACGGTCGGCTGTACGATGCGGCAACGATGGACGAAATCGGCAATCGCCCGCGCAAGCGGCAGCCTTTCTTCTGGGAGCTCGCCCGCGGCAACGACAACTTCCCCTGGCACGAAGAAACCCAAAGCTTCATCGAAGGCAAGTGCGGTTGCACGGGGCATAGCCATCAGTGAAATGGTCAATTTCCAATGAGCAGATTTTTGATTTCTGATCTTTTGCCGCTCTGAGCGACCCATCGAAAATCATCCCATCCGAAGTCAATCCGTGCTTGCAAAAAAACGGAGATCGTCGGGATTGGGGTCGATGAGGTGGCCCTGGGGGTCTTGGAGGGGCTGGAGAATGCAGACCACGTCGCAGAGACCGATCAGTTTGACGGCGGGGACTTTTTCGCCGGGTGCCACTTCGTAGCGGATTTTTTGGTAGGTCCAGGTGAATTGCTCCTTGGTGAGCTGGTAGGCGGAAAACACGCTGTCCAGGTCGGTTTGCTGGGCAAACCAGGCGGAACGGGCGGTTTCGGTGCTGAAATCGGGGCGGTCCTCGGGACGCTCGTACAGCACGACTTTTACAATCGGAACGCGAAAGGTGTGGTGGTAGCTGTCCCCGGCAAAGCGGGGCGCCTTTCGGGCCAGGGCTCCGGAGTAGGCCATTGAATCATTGGGATAGGACCGCTGCAACTGATCCACCAGTTGGTAGTCGGCAGGTCGGTATCCGGTGGGATAAAATGCGTAGCGAAAATCGGTCAGCAGCCGCCGGCAGGAGTGGGGACGCCCGCCCACCCACTCGGAAAGGTAATTGATGAAGTAGCGGGAAGAGCGTACCTGGGGCCGTTCCGGGTCGCCTTCGGCTCCCCCAAAGGCTGCGCGGAGGGTGTGAAGGATGGTTTCGTCGCGCCCCAGGGCACAGCCAAACACCACTATTTCTGTTTTTTGGTCGATCAAGGCATCCACAATCGGCGGAAAGTACCCTTGATCGATGGCTGCCTGAATTTTGGGAGCATCGGAACGCTTGCCGCCCGGGAGCACGGGGGTCTCCATGCCGGTCCATTCATTGCTGTGGACCACGAGATTGATCCGTCCCCAGGGGTGACCGTTTGCCGGTGGATGCGATTCCAGGTAATCGCGGACGCCCAGCAGAGAACGCAAGTGCGTCACCAGGTGCTCGGTGCGGGCATCGGGATGGGATTCGTAGTAGGCGCGGGCATTGGTGTAGTAGCGATTGGTGGGGCCGGAGTCTTCCCCCAGGATAAAGGTGATGTCTTCCCGGTCCCCCGCGGGTGCAGGGGGAGAAAAGGGTGGGCCAGCGTCGGCGGAGGGAACCACCCCCTCCGCCTTTTCGCCAGTGAAAAATCCCCTCGCGACGATGGCGAGGATGAACAACCCTGCGAGCAGGGCAAAAACAACATTTCGTGGAGTGCGTGAGCGCTGGGTCATGGTGGTGCGGTTAGCGTGGTGAATCGGATTGCGTGCGATAATCAAAGAGGGAAGCATTCCGGCCCGGTCCGGGGGTAGGTAACCTGATCGGAATGCTTCGTGGCGATTTAATTCAGGGTGACGGTGAAGGTGAACTTTCGGAGGTCGTCTTCGCCGAGCGGTGCGGATGGCCACGCCCTAAGGGCATTTTCCAGGCACCGGGCAAAATCGGGATGCGCCCCGCGGACCTTTACCTTGGTGATGGTCCCCGCCGCATCAAATTCGAGGCTGACCGTGAAGTACTCCGTGCCCGCATTTGCGGCCGGGCAGTTCAGGCCGAGGGCTCCGTAGAGTTGGAGATAGGCATCGAAGGCCACCGGAATCTGGGCGCCGAGCTGGACGGTAAAGATCGAGGTCTGGATCGTACGGGCTTGGGGTTTCGCGATGGTTGTGAGGTCGCGGGGGACGGAAGGCTTGGCCTTAGCCAGCAATTCGGTGCCCATGCTGAAGCCCACGGCGCTTTCTTCCACGTTTTCCGGGAGCGGTACGGCCTGCTTCACCGTCACCAGCTTGCCATTTTTCTTGACCACGCGGCTGTCGACCGCCACAAATGAGGTGTAGGCCGTCATGAGGTTGTACTTGAGACCGAGATCGGTGACCTGCTGGATTTCCGCCTCGGCCTGGCTACCGTTCTGAACCGACTTGTAGTCGTCGATCATGCGGATTTTTTCCCGGGCCCAGAGGTAGCGGATCGCGGCATTCTTGGGATTGGGGCGCGATTCGGCCACGTTGATGGTTTCGAGGTGCGTTTTTTCCCCCGAATATCCACCGATGATGATTTTGCCTTTGGGGGTGCCCTTGTATTTTCCGTAGATCAGTACCGGGCGCTCGGCCATCACATCGGGGAGGGTGCTCGGCTCCACGTCGTAGACTTCAAAGTCGGCGAAGCGCGATTCGATTTGGGTCAAGACGGGAGTTTGGATGTACTTGCGGAATATTTCCGCGGCGGCTTGGGCGCCGACTTGCCCATCGATGACAAATGAAGTGCTCTGGCCCACGTGGGCCATGCCTTCGATCAGGTAGCGATTTACGCCCGATCCGATTCCGAAGGGGAAGAAATTGGCTTGGTTCAGGTTGTTGCGGATCAGGTCAAATGCCTGACGTTCCACGCTGATGTACCCATCGGTCACGATCACAAAGGAACGGGACAGGTTTTTGGCCCGGGGGAGCTCCAGTGAGCGCTGGAGGGCGGGCAAAAGCTGGGTGGCGCCGCTGCCTTCCTGGCTGTCGATGACGTTGATGGCCTTTTCGACATTCGCTTCGGTGGCCAAAACCGATTCTTCGTGCATTTGGGCGCTGGTGCCGGCAAACAGGATCACATTGAAGCGGTCGGTGGGGCGGAGATTGGTGATCAGGTTGCGCAACAACTGCTTGGAAGTGTTCAGCGGATAGCCCCGCATGGAGCCGGATACGTCGACGATGAAGATGTACTCGCGGGGCGGAATATCGGCAAGGGTGGGGCGCTTGGGAGGTTGGACCATGGCCAGGAAAAAGTTTTCGTCCTCGTGCTCGTAGAGCAGCAGTCCGGATTCGATTTGTCCGCCGGCCAGTTGGTACTGCAAGATGTAGTCGCGGTTGCCGGGATTGGTTTCTTCCGCAGTCAGCTTCACCACGGCCGACTTGAGGTCGGGGTGGTCGACCTTGACCCGATGGCTGGGCGAGTGGACAGACTGCACGGGAAGACCGGTGCGCAGATTGACCTGGATGTCCACGTCGTAAGGGGCTTTTTCGCCCTTGCGCAGGTAGGGCGTCGCCACAAACTTGTCGTGGTCGGCCGAGCTTTCGGCGGTCGGGCTGTGGTAGCGGGGGCCGACCACTGTGGGATAAACAAACTCGTAGAGGGCATTTTCCGGAATCAGCAATTCGGTGTATTTCATTTCCACCTGCACGACATCACCGGGCTGGATATTGGCGACGTTCATGGTGAAAACATTTGGGCGTTCCTGTTCGAGCAGAGAAGCGGTGCGGCCTTCGGATTTGGCTGCTTCGTATTCGGCGCGGGCCTTTTGGCGTTCGCGGATTTTTGCTTCGATGACGCGGTCGCCGATGGTCATTTTCATGGCGTAAACGGCAGCTCGGGTGGAGGCGGGAAAGGTGTAGATGGCTTCCAGGGTGGATGAGCCTTCGTTTTGGTAGACTTGGGTGACGGCGACATCGGCGATTACTCCGGCGATGTTGACTTCAGCATTGGTGGATTTCAACGGCAGTTGATCGGTGCCCGGGCGGTCACTTTTGACCAGGAAATAGGGGGACAAGGTGCGGTCTTCGTCATTTGCCTGGGCAAAAAGGCCCATCGGAGCGGACAGCACAAGCAGCAGGCAGAAGCCCAGCACGCGGTTGAACAATGGATGATTCATGGCGGATGTTGTTTGAAATGTTGTTCGAGAAACTATTGGAGAAATCGGCGACAATATCGAACGGTCACCCGGCGGGTGAAAAAGGAGGGAAACAAGAAATGGAAACAGATTGATTTACCGTTAGAATTACGGAGAGGTCGGGGAAAAGGTTGCGGGTGCGGGGAAATATTTTCCCCGCTGGGGAAAGCTTGGCGTTCAGGAAGGGTTGCGGTAGCCCCGCAGGTCCGCTGACGAAATGAATCGGCTGGGAACCAAGTGATAGTGCCGTTCCTGTACGATTTTGATCGTTTGGTTTTCCATCGCCAACTCAAAAACCGCGATGAGGTCGTCCTCGATGAATTGTGCGCTGATCGGCCGGCAAATGAGATCGGGAAACTTTTCCGCGCAGCAAGCCAGGTCCTGTTTCGTCTGCACCGTCGCCAGTTGATCTTTCCCGCTTTTGGCCTGGACCGGAACGATGTATTGGCGGCCTTGGGCATCGACGCCGACGTAAATCTCATCGATCTCGATCTGCCCGATATCTTTGACCGTGGTCCGGAGGTGGTTTTGCAGCGAATAGCAGGCCATGCCCAGGAAGATGTCGATGAGGCGGTTGTAGCGGACCTTGGCGAGGAGCGCCTGTTCGTCCGAGAGGGCGTGGGCCGCGATGATTTCCGGCGTCGCATCCGGAATTTTCACTGCCCGAAGTTCGGGATTCGGGACGATGCGGTTGATCGCTACGAGGCGGAACTGGTATTTGGCGCGGCCCGCTCCGTCGATGATCCATTCTTTGCCGGCGGGTTCGGTATCGCGAATCGAGGCCGGAAGCGGCGTGCGGTAGCGGACCGAGTAAATGACATCGCCGAGGTTTTTTGGCAACGCGATGGCGAGGGCAATGGCGGCGGGGGCGAACTCGGATCGGTGAAACTCAAACTGCTCCCGCCCCGGCGTGTAGTGGTCGAAGAAGATTTTTTCGATCAATGCTTGGTAGCGGTTCCGGCGGGATTCGGCCATGCTCAGAGGCGTTTTAAAATTGATTTGTGAAATTTGTTATCGCCGATTTTTTTGTTCATCAAAGCTCATTTTGGAGTCCATAGCCTGAGCTATGGACTCCAAAATAGCTGAAGAGGGGCGGAAAAAGCTGCCATAACAAAATTTCAGGATTAAATTTAAATAGCCTCTCAGTTTTCTGGAAAGAGAACGCCTTGGATGGGCGCTTTGATTTCCGATTGTTTGCGTTTTTTGGCCCCGCTTTTCCGGTTGCGCTTGGCGATGGGCACTTCGATGCCGAAAAATTTGGCTGCCTGGGCCATGTTCAATCTCAGCCAGGCCGAGTCTCCCAACTCGACTACGGTTTCGGGGGGGGAGAGATCGGTGCCGATCGCGGCCAGGATGGCACTCCCGACCGCCCGGGCGAGGGGAGGGGGAACTGCATTGCCGATCTGGCGGGCGCCGTGCCATTTCGTTACGTGGAAGCGGAACCAATCGGGAAATCCGTGCAGTCGGGCCATTTCCCGCACAGTAATGCAGCGCGCCGCCGCGTAATGAATGGGACGGGGACTGGTAAATGCTCCCCGAGAGGAGTCCGTTCCGGCCCGCAAGGTATTGCTTATGCCGGTGCGGTTGAGCTTAAAGAAGCGGGAGATCGGCTCGACTTCTCCGGGTGGGGTATTGCGAAATCGCTCCCGCGAAATTGCCGTGTGCTTGGTCCGGGCGCTGGCCGTCAGCCAGGCTCGGTCAAAATTGCGCCGGTAGCCCAGGTGCCAATCCCGGCGCGTTTGGCATTTCATCTCCCGGGCGTAGTCGCTCGGGATGGCCCACTGGTCGGTGAGCACCGCATCTCCGGCCAGTAGTTCCGGAAAGTGTTCGGCTTCGGGCAGGTCCCCGATGGCGGCAAAGCAGTTGGGGCCGGGGGGCAGATCGGAAATTGTCGGTTGATTCGCCGGGGAGGTGATCGGACTGGGATAGGCAGGTAAGGGGCGTCCCTTTTTGGCCCCCATTAAAATGAGCCGGTGGCGGTTCTGCGGCACCCCGTAGTCCGCTGCGTTTAGAACTTTCCACTCAGTCAGCACGTTATAGCCGATTTTTTGGAATTCTTCGATGATTTCTCCCAGAAAGCGCCGGTGTTTCCCCACGGTCAGCCCTTTGACGTTTTCGAATACAAAGTAGGCCGCGTCCAATTCCGCGACGAGTCGTACGAAGTCTTTGACGAGGCCGTTTCTGGGGTCATCCAGGGCACGCTGCCCCATGAGTGAGAAGCCCTGACAAGGCGCTCCCCCAATCACCAGATCGACTTCCCGGTCACCAATTCCCGCACCTTCCCGAATTTGGGCGCCGCTCAAGTTCCGTACAGAATGGGGGAAAACGATGCAATGGGGAAAGTTGTACCGATGGGCGGCTGCGTGAATCGGATCGATTTCCACTGCACCAATGATATCAAAACCCGCCTGTTCAAACCCCAAACTCATCCCCCCAACCCCGGCGAAGAGGTCAATCGCAATGGGCCGCTTGGGTTCGGTATTCATATTGTGGCTACTTCCTGACAACTATTTAAATGTAGGGAAATTACTCTATTTCCGAGGGGCGAGATTTGCACATTTTCCGAGATCAGTTCGTTGCGAAAGATTTAGTTCCGAATAAAAATCGCTGGTCGGGAAGTATTTCGTCAATAAAATTAGTATCTGCCGTTCGGATAAGTGGGTTTTGGGTGCACGGGAAAGCCCGGGAGCAGAGAAAAGTTTGCAAAATGATCGCAAAGCTATTTTTATTCGCTAATAAAAATGGTATATTCGTACCAATGAAAAAGGCAAAGGCAAAAAATATTGTTGTGGTTTTTGACACGAGGTGTCAAAAGCACTCCGAATATTTGTAGTGTCACCAAAAGGAAAACAATTATGAACAGCATCATTTTCAACACCCAGGTCCACGCTTGCACTTGCCCCAACCAGCACCTGCTCAATGTCGGTGCTACCTGTGAGTTGTGCATGGGTTTGGTTACCGATTCCAGTACGGAGCCGGAGCTTCCGGAAATGGTGAGCCGCGATCCTTTTGATGAGCTCTACTTTGAAGAGCTGGAAACTTATTACGAAGACATCGAGTACGCAGCTTAATCGCTGTGCAAGAATAGAAATATATCTACTATGTAGATCCTAGCAGTTTTTTCCCATCTCATTTTAGCCCATCTTAAATAGCAGCAATGATCCCAGGGGCGCCGCCAGGTGCCCCTGATTACTTTTTGGGGTAGGTAGGGACACATCTCAATTTTCTCCGATGGTTCGGGATTTTTGGGATGATGGACAAGTCGTTTTCTCGCTTTGATTTTCAATGCCCGGTATGCGTCCGGCATCATGCCTGCCGGGCGGACCCACGACGGGTGCTTCCGGGTCTTCGCCCACCGGTGGTATTGCGGTAAATTGCACCAGGCACCTTCGTTTTGGGGAATTGTCCACTTCCATCCTTCCGGCCCAGACTGGATTTCTTCCTCCGCATCCGGCATCAAGAAATTATAGCCGTAGCGCGCGAGACCGCGCGCGCTACGGCCCCCAATAAATGGAATTGTGATTGCGGGCAAAGTCGCTTCCGGGCAAACGAAAATCGAACCTTGAAGCGCACTAATCAATATTGCCCTCGGAATCCTTGTTCAGGATTACTTGCCAGAATCCATTGGGATCGCGGTTCATGCTGAGGGTTTTTTCCGTGGAATCGAGAAATTCCCGGTAATAGAGGGTTGCGGTCTCTCCATTTTCCACTACCCGCGAAATCCTTGCGCTTTTTAGGGGATTGCTCTCACTCATTTCCAGCATATCGATGCTCGTTTGGGACTCGTAGGAGGCGTATTGCTTGGCGAGGGCAAAGTCGTTTTCGGCAAATGCACTCAAGAATGCCGTTCCGATTTCTTCGGCGCTGCGGTCGCGGCGCACTGCAACGTTCTTGTCCGCGTGACGCTGCTTTTGTTCCGCTGGGTTGGTCACCGCATCAGCGGCCCCTTCGTCTTTGGTCATAATCACCTGCCAGAGTCCATTGGGATCCCGGTTCAACTTGAGTTCTTTCTCAACCGTTTCCTCCCCCTCAAGATAATATGCCACCGCTTTGTCACCGTTGACTTCGACCCGCTGGAGGCGGGCTCCGCTCATGCTATTTTCTTCGGCCGCTCCGAGCATTAGAATCGGCATCTGTGAAGAATAAGAGGCATAGCGCTGGGCGGTTTCGAAATCCGAACGGGCAATGGCCCCCAAGAAATTGGCCGCTGTTGTTTCGGCAGAAAGGCCTTCCCGGTATTCGCGGTATTCATCGGCATTTTTTTGCTCCTGCGCTTCATCGGAAAGGGGCGTTTCGGTGGAACCTTCTTTGGTGAAAAATACTTCCCAGTTGCCCAAGTCATCCTGTTCCAGAGCCAGCTCTTTCTCTGCCGTCTCGCCGTCTTCAATGTAGAAAATCGTTGCTCTGGGCTCGTCTACCCTGACTTGGGTGATCCGATAACCAGTCAGGGTCGGCTCGGGATTGGTCGCCGTCAAGTCAAGGGCGGATTCAGAAGACTTGGAGGCGTAAATCTTGGCGGTGGCGTAGTCCGTCCGTATCATGGCATCGAGGAAAGCGCGCGCTATCTGCTCGGGGGCCCGTCCTTCGCGCATGGCCCGGTGTCGCTGCGCGTGCTGGGAGGGCGTCTCGGCGATTTCTTCGGAATCCTCGTCAATTCCCGCAAAACTGGGCATCTGCAATTTGTCGAAATCCACTTCCCATTGCCCCTCATTTAGGTTCAGGGTGATGATTTTTCTTGTTCCTTCTTGCTGGTAATAGACCCGTGCCATATCGAGATCTTCCAGGATTTTTTCGTTCCCGATTTCGTAAGGCGCACCGTAGGGATACGGGTTTTCCGGGTTCAAATTGTTCACGTAGTTATCAAAGGTCTCGTGCGAACTGCGGGCGCAAAGCGCGCGGGCCTTTTTGAATTTTTGTTTCTGCATGGCCTTCAGAAATGCCTCGGCGACTTTGGTCGGCTCGCCCTCGTCGGCCTGCCCGCCGTAAGCACTTATGATCGTTCCCCCAGCAATGGCGACCAGCAGGATAAATAGCGATTTTTTCATGTCGTGATTGTCGTTTGTAAATGATTAAGTACGGGCAATTTAACGCAAATTCTGTTTTTTCATGCGCTGTGCTCGGGATTCTCCGCATATTTTGTGCTTGGTCCACTCGTGCGTGATCGGTCAGTTGTCCTTGCTCATGATCACTTGCCAGTTGCCCAACGGATCTTTCTTCAATTTCAACTCCTGCTCCCGGGATTGGTCCCGCTCAATGTAAGTAACCCTTGCCTCGTCCCCCGTGGTGCGGCTGCGGATAATCTCAAATCCATTGATGCTGGAATTGCCGCTGTTGTCCTGCATATCGATGGCAGTTTCCGAGGACTTGGAAGCGTAGCGTTTGGCGGTAGTGAAATCGCGGCGGCTCATCGCATCCAGGAAGTTGGTGGCGATCTGTTTGGGGGTTTTTCCGGCGCGCAGTCTTTCGTTCGCCTCGGCGTGCGTTTGTTCTTCCGCCTCATCTTCCAAGTCAAAATCGAAGTCGGTATCACTGCCGTTGTCATCGTTTTTGCTCATGATGACCTGCCAATTACCAAGCTCATCGCGGCTCATTTTCAGCTCTTTTTGGGCGGTTTCTCCCTTTTCGGTGTAGTAAGCCGTCGCGAATTCGTCGTTTTCTTCCACTCGGTCGACCTCAAAATCCTCCAGACTGCTCCTGCCGATGCCACTCTGCATATCGATCGCCGATCCCGAAGATCTGGAAGCGAAGCGTTTGGCCTTTTCGTAATCCCCAAACATCATCGCGGTCAGGAAGCCTTCGGCAATTTGGCGGGCGGATTTGCCTTCGCGCAGGGTACGCTGGGCACGGGAGTGGTCGATATCGGTTACGTCTTCGTCAGAATCCAAAAGTCCACCGGTGTCCTCATCGTCGTCTAGGCTCAAGTCGGTTTTATTGGCGAGGACTTCCCATTGCTTGTCATTGTTGCGCAGCCGGACGTACTTTTCTTGAGATTCATCCCCCTGGACATAAAAGACTTTGGCGTAGCCGCCATCGCTGGAAATTTCCTCCCGGAGGATTTTAAAGTCTTCGCTGAAAGGATTGTTGCCGAGGCCGGAGGCCAGTTGGAACATTCCCAAATTGTCTTGGGTGCCCGGTGAGCAGAACCCTTTGGCTTTTTCGTAGTCCCCGAATTGCAGGGCTTCGAGAAATGCGGTTGCCGTGGCCGTGGGGTTTTTCTGGGGATCGTTCCCGCAACCAGCGGCAAATACCAGCGCCAGGGCCAGCAGGAAAGAAGGTAGAAAGTTCATAACGGAATGATTTGCAATTGTTGCCCTAAAAATAGCCGATTATTTCGCTTCGCCAACTCGCCGCCGGACCTGAATCTTCCCCCCTCCCAAGCACCCTGCCCGACCCGATCCACTCGCCTCTCGTCATCGACTCCAAAACGAGCTTCGATGGACAAAAAAATCTGCGCTGGCAAATTTCACAAACCAATTTTACACCGCCTCTAATTCTACTTTGTCAGGTAAAAAAACACCAATCCGTCTTCGCCAACGCGCTAGGGCACCGTGAGGAGATCGCGATGGCCAAGTAGCGATCTTGGGCGGTGCCGCATTGAGCCGGAAAAGCAGCCCCGCTCAAGATCACTGCGTATTCCTCCTGATCTCCTCTTTGCTCCTTTGTCGCGCGTCGCGAAGACACAGGTGAGGAAGATTGGGCAGAAATGCAAATCAGAAAAAGTAGAACGAAGTGGATGAAATATGGAACCGCCACCTGACACAGGGTGTCAAACTGCCTCCCGATATTGCCCCAGTTGCTCACAAAGGATCAGAGCGATCCGGGCAATTTCCCTTTGAAAAACAATCAATCAACGGGCCGGATTCTCCGGCCACAACCTCACAATCAATTCATGGTTCTGTATTCAGCCAAAGGCTTCCGCGAGGAAGCCTTTGTTTTCGAGCCGATTTACCCAATCCGCTGAGGGCTGCTACTGGACGCTTGCGGCTGATTATTTATTGCCACTGCGATGCCCAGGTTCGACTTGGGTTAAGCAGAAGTGGTTTTATTTGCCAGCACAATTGCTCCATTTAGGTCCCAAGGCTTGAGAAAATACGCCGGTAGGCGCGCAAGATTCCGGGCAAAAAAAAAGAATCTTTACCGTTTACTTTGACACGAGATGTCAAAACCCACCGCTATCCTTGTATTGTCAAGCACAAAGCAATACACACCGCAATGAATACGATCAAGACTGCCTCTTTCTGCACCTGCGCCAATCAGTACCTCCTGGCCCCTGGATGTGAATGCGACATTTGCATGGGTACGGTTCCGGAACGCGAAGATTTCGCGGCCGGCGATGATGAGTTGGGTTACGGCCCGGAATATTTTGAAGCGCTTGAGCAGGTGCAGGCGGAGGCGGGCCTCGCGGCATAATTGCGGCTGCCTCCCAAAACGATCCATTTGATCCGAATTCATGTATTGTGTTTTGACTACCGGAACGGCTGCAGGCCGTTCCGTTTTTTGTTGTGGTCGCCCCAAGTGTATTTCCAGGACGAATTTGCTACATTTGCAGCGCTATGACTGTAAATGACCGGGTCCGTCAAGGCCTTTTTTCCATCATTTTCTTGACCTTTGTGGGGTACACGATCAAACACGTGGACTTCAATCCCTATCCCAAATGGTTGAGCGAACGGCACCAAACCAAATGGCAAGGGGCGGGCCTCGATCAAAGCATCCTGAAGGACGGAGACCTGATCTTGCGCCATAGCAAAGGATTTGTCAGCGATGCCATCCTGTCTTTTTCCACCGATGACCCCCAATATTCCCACAGCGGCATCATCAAAATGGTCAACGGAAAGGCGCACGTCTACCACGCTACGGGCGGGGAGGAAAACGCCAGCAACAAAATGAAGCTTGATCCGATCTCCCTTTACTGCCATCCGGCGGCGGTTTTTAAGTTTGGGATATTCCGCTACGATCTCGCGCCCGAGGAAATGGCGGACTTCATGCGCATCATGGATCGTTACTATGCCGCCGGGGTCGAATTTGATACCGATTTTGACATGGAGACCGACAATAAAATGTATTGCAGTGAGATGATCTACAAGGCCTTATTGCTTGCAACTAATGACAAAAATTTTATACCTTTGTCGCAGGTTATAAACAAGCCTTACGTAGCTATTGATAACCTTTATTTAAACAATCACTGTAACCTAATATTTAAGTACGACTATGACTAGATCCCTGAAAATTGCCGCATTCGCCTTGCTCGGCGTAACGATCCTTTGGGCTTGTGGTGGTGAAGCGCTCGACGCTAAAGGCACCGCAGAACAATTCCTCAAAGCGATGAAAACCCGCGATTTCGACGCCGCTAAGGCCATGGCCACCGAAGAAGGAGTTGCTTCTATCGAAATGGTAGCCAGCGCCCCGGGTGAAGCTGGAAACGCTGACGACATCGTCGTGACCAACGTCGAAGAAGATGGTGACAAAGCAGTCGCTACCTACACCGACGCCGGCAAAGAAATGACGCTGAACCTCGTCAAGGAAGGCGGAGAGTGGAAAGCTGCTTTCTCCAAGATGGACGGCGGTGGAGCCAACCCGCTCGATGACATCGGCAAAGAAATTGAAGGCGCATTCGACGAAGCCATGGATGAAGCCGCCAAGGAACTCGACAACCTGGGTGGTGGAGAAGGCGAAGAAGAAGCCACGATGGAAACTGAAGAATAAGAGATCAATACGACTCGCAATATAAAGGGCTGCTTTGCAGCCCTTTTTGTTTTCCTGAATATTCTCCGCCATGTCGGCCGCATCCCCCGCTCATATCCACTTTGCCCACCTGATCAATCCGTTTCGGGCGTCACCCGATTCGGAATTTGCTTATGTGCAGCCGATTACCTACGCTTCCATGCGTGTGGCGCAGGACCAGGCGGGCCCTCATGTGCAAGTTGATCTGCTCAGTGCACAGTTTGCGGCGGACCGGGCCGCAGTTCCGAAAGGGTTCGTGCCCACTCCCGATCTGGAGCGTTCCGTGCGCGACCTGGTGCCGGGGGCAGCCGCACCGCCGTTCCCTTTGATTCGGGACTTGCTCGACCGGCTCTACGATCATTCCGCCGCGGAATACCTCATTTACACCAATGTGGACATCGCGCTGCAGCCCCACTTTTACCGGGAGGTCGCCGAGTTGCTGCGGTTCGGTCACCGGGCGCTCATCATCAACCGCCGCCGGATACCGGGGCATTACCGCCGGGTAGAGCAGTTGCCGGAAATGTACGTCGAGCGGGGCAAGCCCCATCCGGGATTTGATTGTTTTGTATTTCACCGCAGTATTTATCCCCGATTTCAACTCGCGCAGGTCTGTGTGGGCATTCCCTTTATTGGGATACTGACTGCGCAAAATGTCTTTGCCTTTGGGGAGAATTTCCGCTTGCTGGACGATGCCCACTTGACCTTTCACATCGGGGAGGATGTGTTTAAACGGCGCAACCGCGAGCTATTTGCCCACAATCGCCGGGAGTTTTGGCGGGCGATTGGGGCGCTGGACCCCGATCTCGATACCCGGAAGTGGCCTTACCACGACCAGATTCTTCCCCGGCGCTTGTGGCGCTGGGGCTTGCATCCGAGCCTGCCGATTCGGCTGGCGCTGAAACTGGAGTGGCGGCAACTGATCGGGGGGCGAAAGCTGGGAAAGGGGTAGGGGGAACTCATTTGCGGAGGCGTTCCGCCCAGAAGGGCGATGCCCCCCGAATGGACATCGGTGTGGGGTGGCGGCGGGTCAATGCGGCGCGCAATTTGGCGGTGCGGTCCGCATAAGCGGAGGCATCAACTTCCAAACGGACGAAGGGCAGGTCGGCTTGGTCGGGCAACGGGCGGTAGCCGAGCTGGCGGTTGAAGGTCAAGACAGCGGGGTTGTCCGCGCGCACTTTGGCCTGAAGCTTGGTCAACCGCAGAGCGGAAAAGGCAAAATCCATCATTGTGAGCACCGCCACCACCGGCAAATGGGTATTCAGCCATTCGGAAAGCCCAACAAATACGCCCGCCTCCCCGCAACGCGCCGTCCAATCGAGGTCCTTGAGGTGGACCACTCCGATTCCCGCTGTCCCCGATCCGAAGGTGAAATACAGGTTGCGTTCCGGATCCAATTTGGCAAACCAAGCGCGCTGCATTGCGGGGGTGATTTCCGCTTGGTACTCCATGTTGGAACGCACGTGCTCGGCATTGCGCCACTGTCGCATCCGCTCCAAATCCGCCAACCCGATGGTTTTCAGTCGAATTCCGTAATGCTGGATCTCCATCAGACTTTCTTTTTGATGGAGTAGTTGGGTCGGTTGCCCCGGGCCGCGTAGATCCGCCCGATGTATTCACCCAGAATCCCCAATGACAAGACGATCAGACTCGTGGAGAAAAAGATCGAGACAATCAACGCGGTAAAGCCAATCGCCGCACCGTGGGCCACTTTTTGGTAGATGAAATAGGCTCCGATTCCAAAACTGGCGATGGACGTGATGATGCCGATCCAGGTCATGGCCCGCAGCGGCAAATCGGTATAAGAGAAAATAATGTTGATCGCCATGCGGAACAGCTTTCGGGTCGAGTACCCGGAGCGGCCTTCGGCCCGTTCCCGGTGCTCCACTTCGACGAATTCCGTGTCACTGGTGTGCCAGCTCAAAATCTGATCGATGAATACGAAGTACTGATTGTGCCCATCGATTTTGTCGGCGAGATCACGGGTGATCAGGCGGAAAGAAGAGCCGTCCCGCAGGCCATTGACCAGATAGCGAAAGAGGCGCTTGAGGAGTTTACTGCCCAAATTGCGCAACCAGGAGTGCTTTTTATTGGGATAAATGCCGTAAACGATGTCCGCCTCGGTGGCTTTCTGCACCCGCAAAAGCTGCGCGATTTCCTCGGGAGGGGTTTGGAGATCGTCGTCAATGGTGACGATGTAGCGGCCCCGAGCGTGGCGAATCCCGCAGAGTGTCGCATTGTGCTGCCCAAAATTGCGCCCGAGTTTGATGCCTTGGACCTGGGTTTGGTGCGCCGTTTTGAGTTGTTTGATTGTACCCCAACTTGTATCCGTGCTGCCATCGTCGACCAGGACCATTTCGAAGGCCAGGCCGAGTTCAGTCATTAACGCATTGGTCCGGGCAAATAGCTCTTCCAGCGTAGCTGCACCGTTGTAGACCGGGGTCACGATAGAAATATCCGGTCGATATGGGGCGGTGTCATTCATAGCTCGATGATCTCCGGACAAGTGATGGGGCCGCAGTCCAGCAGGGCCGATCCCCAGGATAGTCCTACCCCGAAGCCACTGAGGACCAATTTGTTGGTTGCGGTGCGGAGTTGATCCCGCAACTGGTCCACCAGCGTTACCGGAATCGTGGCGCAACTGGTATTGCCAAAGTGGGGCAGGGAATAGGGCACCTTTTCCGGGGGCAAGCCGAGTTTCTTGCGGATCGTTTCGTTCAGTAGTCGATTCGCTTGGTGGAAAACAAAGTGGTCTACCTGCTCGGTTGTGGTCCGGGCAAAATCCAGCAAGGCGTTGACATTGGGGGCGACCTCGCGGGAGGCAAAGTGAAAGATCGCCAAACCTTCCATGCCCATGTGGCGGTCCGAACGGCGCACGCCGGGCGCGTGGTCGCGCAGCGCTTCACCGTCGGCTTGCCAGGGCTGCCGGGCGCCGCCTTCGGGCACGATGATCGAGCGGTAGCCCTGGCCATCGGCCTGCAGATTGAAGTGAAGTGGAGCAGCGTCCGGCTGGAACTGGAGCGCAGTGGCCGAACCGGCATCGGAAAAAATCGGTTGGGTGCTTTTGTCTTCCGGCGACAACAGGTGGGTGATGGTGTCGCCGACGAGCAGCAGCGTCTTTCGGAGATGCCCGGCCGACATGAGACTGGAAAGTGTCGCCAGCCCGTATACATAGCCCGCGCAGCCCTGATTGATATCGAGGGCCAGGCAAGAGGAGGGAAGTCCCAGTTGTTGCTGGAGTTGGGTGGCAGAACCGGGGATCAAATAATCCGGCGTCTGCGAGACAAAGACCAGGGCATCGATTTCTTCCCGCGGCCACCCGAGTTCGTTGAGCAAGCGTTCGGCGGCAGCGCGGCACAAATCGGCGGCGGTCAGGCCCGGCGGTGCGACCCGCCGGAATTCAATGCCGGTGGTCCGGACAAACAGCCGGCGCTCCTTTTCCGGCAACACCGCCACTTCGTAATTGGACACGGTGTTACGGGGGACTGCGGTCGCAATCCCTTCAAGGGCAATATGCTCGATGCTCATCCGCGCCATATCAGGCGATCTTAGGTTTTACGATAGCGTAGAGGTCGGCGACGGTGCGGGCGCTTTTCATTTCTTCCGCGGACATGGTCACGCCGTATTCCCAGTCAAACGAAGCGATGACGATCAGCGATTGCATGGAGGACCACTCCGCGAGCTGGCGAAACTCGGTTTCCGGCGCAATCAGGGCGGCATCGGTCTCCTCGAGTTGGGCGGCAAAGTGCGCGGTAAAATCTTCCAGTGAAGGCCTGACTGAATCCATGCGTTTCGTTAGTGGGCTAAGGTGGCCTGAAGATAGGACTTTTTATGCAGTTGGGAAACTCAGGTGCGGCACACGGTACCGAGAAAGTGGGCCGTAGGCACTAACCGAAGAACTCCATTACCGAGGCGACGATCCGCCGCAATTGGCCGGGTTGGAGTTGATGGAAGAGGGGCAGGCGGAGAAGGGTATCGGCGTGGTGGCGGCAATTGGGCAGGGGAGTGGGACCGTGCTGGGCGCGGAAAAAGGGGCTGCTGTGCAGAGGGATGTAGTGAAAAACTGCGTGAATGTCGCGCCGCCTCAGGTGGGAAAGTAGGGCGTCGCGGGTGGCCCGGTCCGGTAGCCGCAGGTAGAAAATATGGCCGTTGTGGCGGCATTCGTGGAAGACCAACGGCATTCCCGCTTGCTTGCGATCCGCTAGCGGGGCCAGTTGCTCTCGGTACTGTTGCCAGAGCCGGCGGCGGCGGTCCAATATTTCCTCCCGGTGCTGCAACTGCCCGTACAGGTAGGCGGCGTTCAGGTCCGAGGTGGTGAAGCAGCCACCCGGTGCGACCCAGGTGTAGTGGTCGGTTTCGCCCCGCGCAAAAGCACTGCGATTGGTGCCATTTTGCCAGATTTGGGCCGCCCGCACGTTCAATTCGGGCCGGTTGACGATGAGCAATCCACCCTGCCCGCAGGTGATGTTTTTCGTTTCGTGAAAGGACATGCCGGCCAAATCGCCGAAGCTTCCCAGCAATTTCCCTCGAAAACGCGCTCCAATCGCGTGGGCGGCATCTTCAATCAGCAGCAAGTTGTGGTGGCGGGCGATTTCGGTCAGGCGATCCAGGTCGCAAGCTACGCCCGCGTAGTGCACCACCACCAAGGCCCGGGTCCCGGGCCCGATCTGCGCCTCGACCGAAGCCGGATCCAGATTGGGGTGATCGGGCAAGCTGTCGGCAAAGACCGGTTTAGCACCGGCCCGGACAAAGGCATTGGCGGTGCCGACGTGGGTAAAGCTCGGCAAGATCACCTCGTCACCCGGCGCAAAATCACAGAGCAGAGCGGCCATTTCCAAGGCTCCGGTGCACGAATGGGTCATGAAAACCTTGCGGAAGCCCATTTCGGCCTCAAATATGCCGTGAACCCGCTGGCAAAACGGACCGTTGCCGGACAGGTGGCCATTGTCGATGGCTTTCTGCACCAAATCGGGCTCGATACCGAGCGAACAAGGGATATTGAAGGGGATCGTCACGCGTCAAAAGGCTTTGAGGTACCACTTACCGTCGCGCTCGACCATTTCCATGGTTTCTTCCCGGTCCCCATTGGGGCCAAAAAGGAAGGGAATACGGGCCAGCGTTCCGTCGATGATGGGGTCGCCATTCAGCTTGGCGTGGCCGAAGTACTGGACAAATTCGTCATTGGGGGCAAATCCTCCCGCCAGATCACAGATGCGCCGGGTATCGGTGTCGTTTTTGCCCAAGGGATCGCAGAGCGTCCCCAACACCGCCGGATCGGCGCCCCCAGCTACGTCAAATACGGCCTGCAGCACCGCCGACGGGTCGCGGTGATCGACTTGGTAGGTCGTCTTATTTTCGACTTCAGCTTCACCTTTCGGGGCGCAGGCGGCGATTCCTGCCACAAGGACAAACACAGCCAAGCTATTTAACAAGTGCTTCATGGTCAAAACATTTTTGCGCCGGGAATATAATTTTCCAAGCGATAAGGATCGCGTTCCGGCTCGTCTTCCTGAGGACTCTCGTCGGCATTTTCTAGCCATTCTTTGGCGCGGTCCAGCCACTCATTTTGCGGCTGAGAGGTCCTTTCTTCCTCCGGATCTTCCCCACCAGGATTTTGGATAAAACCCTCTTCGGCGCCGTCCGGTTCCCGTATTTGCTCGTTTTGGAGACGTTCTTGGTTGAGGTTGTTGCCGGGAACTGGAGCGGGCGATTCGGTTTCCTGATTCCGTTCCTCTTTTTCCTGCTTGATCTCCGCGTCGATGCGGATGATTTTAACTTCGGTGCGGCGATTTTGGGCGTGTAGCTCTTCCGAGCAGCTTTTGCCGTCGCGGCAATTGTTGAACAAGCGTTCTTCTCCGTAGCCCCGGGCGATGATGCGATCCGCAGTGATACCCTTCGAAATCAGATATTTGGCGGCGGCATCGGCGCGGGTTTGGGACAGTTTCTTATTGAACTTGGCCCCACCCCGGCTGTCCGTGTGGGAGCTGAGTTCCACGCTGATTTCCGGGTTATCGAGCATCAAATAGGCGATTTCATTTAGATCCCGCAGTCCAAAGATGTCGGTATTGGTCTCATTGTAAGCGTGGTAGATGACCTTGACCACCCGGTTAGGCTCCAGGGGAAACAGTTCCAGGTTCAACTGCACGGTGTCGCTGTCGAGGCTATCGGGAATGATTTCCACCCGGGTGGACAGGTAGTCGGGCTTAGTGGCCACGATAGAATATTTCAAATCGGGATTGAGGATCTTGAAAAAGAGTCCGTCTTCGCGGGTATCGAATGATTGCAATTCCCGTTGGGTCTCGGGATCAAAGATGTGAATGTTGGCGTTTCGAATGGAAATACCGCGTTCTTGGTCCCGTACGTGGCCTTCCATGAGGATAAATTCTCCCGGTTCGAGTTCCGCGTCGACCACGTAGGTTTTGGGTTCCACCTCACCGATGGTACTCAGTTCAGTGATTTGGGGGACAAACCCCTCTTTGTAATAGATGGTGGTGTACTCAACTTCCGGTTTGATTTCCCGCTCGTACACACCATCGGTCCCGCTGAAGCTGCGCTCCTCTTTTGTGCCGATGATCCGAACGAGGGCGTTGGGCAAGGGGGTTTGATCCTCGGCTTGGGCCACGGTGCCTTTGATCTCATATTTGCGAACCGGTTGCAACGCCACCGTAAAATTGAGGTTTTCGTCATATCCGAGTTCGCGGACAGTCGCCGTTCCGCGGTAGTCGTAATACTCTTCCTTGGTCACGCGGATCAATATTTCCTGCCCGGAACGGAAATAGTGGCGGAACTGCCCATTTGTATTGGGTAAGTAGCTGAAAATGTTGCGATTGATGTCTTCAATTTCAACTTTTACTCCATCCAATGGTTCCCCCGTTTCGGCGTCCACGATCACTCCATCGATGCCTTTGTAGCGGCGGAAGCCAAAGATGTCATCGTCGCCTTTTGCCCCCTTGCGGTTGCTCGCAAAGTAGCCGTAGGGTGAATTGGGGGTCATGCAAAAGCTGAAATCGTCCGCTGGAGAATTGAGTGGATAGCCGGCGTTTTGGATGGCGGTCCAGGCTCCGTTGCGCAGGTGGGCGTAGAAGATGTCTTTGCCCCCGAAGCCCTCGGCGCGGTCGGAAGAGAAGTAGAGCGTGCTGTCATTGGTGAGGAAGGGATAGCCCTCGTTGGCGGGACCATTGACCTCGGGACCGAGGTTTTCCGGTTGGGTCCAGCGTTCGCCCTGGTAATAGCTTACGTACAGATCAGTCCCTCCGTAACCTCCGGGCATGTCCGAGGCAAAATAGAGGGTTTCCCCGTCGCGGGTGATTGCGGGGTGGGCCACGTTGTATTCCTTGCTGTTGAAGGGGACGGGTACGCCTTTGCGCCAGCGGTCGAGCCGGTTTTCGATCCGGTAAATGTTGACGCGGTTATAGCCTTGGGCATCGCGTTTGCCGCCCATCTCACCGGTATTGCTGCGGGTGACAAAGGCGACGCTTTCCGATTTGTTGAATACCGCCGGTCCGTCGTGGAGTTTGGTATTGAGGTTCTGGCGGAGATACACCGGCTTTTTCAGGCGGCCTTCTGGGGTGCGTGGAGCAAGGTAGAGGTCGTAAAACGGCAATTTGCTCTTGCGGTTGAACGAGCGGAACAAAAAGCCCCGTTTGCGGGCCGAGGCGAAAGCGATGCCGGTCTTGTAGAAGACTGGACTGATTTCGGACGCTTTGGAATTGACCTGGGGATGGAGCAAAATGCGGTAACCGAGGCTGTCCTGCTTCATATCGAGGGCAGCGGCACAAGACTCGGCCCAGCGCATGCCTAGTGCGGGATCGGGTGATTCGTCCGCGTATTTTTCAAACCAGGTTTGGGCTTTGGCGTATTTGCCCATGGACTTGAGCAAGCGTCCCAGTTCAAACTTGTGCGCGGGCCGGCTCTGCGGATGGAATACCGCCTGGGCAAATTGAGCCTCGGCTTTCTCCAATTCACCAATCGCCTTGTAGGAGCGCGCGAGTTTGACCCGGGCTTCCAGGCTTTCGTTCTTTTTGAGGATGCGGTTGTACCGGCGGATGGCCTCCCGGAAAGCTCCCTCTTCAAAGAAGGTATTGGCTTTGTTCAGACCGGGCTGCGCCGCCAGGGGCAAGGCGGCGAGGTGGATCGCTAGTAAATACAACAGGATACGGGTGTAGTACGAGGACATAACGAGGATTGTAGTGGCTTAAACGGGCATATCAGAACAATTTCGGAGAGATGATTTTTGTGCGGGCAAATCCGAAGTCGATCCCGAGCATCAGTTCGTGGGTATTGCCGAACAGGCTGCGGGCTTCGGTGAGCGAGTAATCGTAGGCGTATCCCAGGCGAATCATCTTGGTGAGGAAGATTTCGGTCATGAATACCCAGGCATTGCCGGGGCGGAAACTTGCCCCAACCCAGAGGCGATCCTTCAAAAGGAAGGCGGCGCTCAAATCGACCCCCAGGGGGGCGGTCCGGGTGGCGCGCAGGGTAAATGAAGGGCGAAAATCGATGTTTCGGGACAATTTGAGCATCACCCCGCCCAGGAATACGTAGTGGACCCGGTCGGCGGAGATCAATTCTTCATAAAACGGATCATAGAGCCGGTGGGGAACGATGTTGGGGGCGGAGGCCCCCAGGTAAAATTGTTGGTTTTGAAAATAGACCCCGGGCCCCGCGACGAACTGCCACCGCTGGAAGTCGGCGCCGTTGTTGAAGGCATTGTCTCCCGGATCCCAGGTGGCTACTTCAGACAGGCGCACCCAGTAGGAATTCATGCCGAAGTTCAGGCCCAAAGCGAGGTTGCCGCCGCCCATCGGGATGCGGTAGGCGTAATTGAAGGCGACCGAGGTGTTGCTGGTGAAGCCCACGCGATCATTGACTACCGTGAAGCCCAGGCCGTGGCGTTCATCTGCGGTAGGTGTGTGTACAGAGAACGTCTCGCTGCGGGGTCCTCCTTCGATGTCGATCCACTGGCGCCGGGCCAGGGCCACCACTGACATCTGGGCCCGGGCTCCAGCGTAGGCGGGATTGAGGACCAGGCGGTTGAACATGTATTGGCTGTACATGGGATCTTGCTGCGCGAATGCCGGAAGGGCAAGCACGATGAGCAGGACGATATGTAACAGGCGCACTTTCATTTCAGCGGTGAATCAAAACCACTCCTCGGCGCGGGGAATCGCCTTGTCCCAAATCTAAATAGTAAAAATAGTTCCCGTCGGGCAGCGGTTGACCGTTGGAGTTGGTGCCGTCCCAGTCATTGGCGTAGCCTTGCTGCCGATACACTTCATTGCCCTCCCGATTGTAGACGATCAGGAGATTATTTGGAAAGCGGGATACGCCTTCCACAAAGAACACTTCATTCAGCCCGTCGCCATTGGGGGAGAATCCTTGAGAAACGAAATTGCCCACTGGTCCCTCAAATACGGTAATGGTATCCGACATCGCGGAGCAGCCAAATCCATTGCGGACCACGACGAAATATTCACCGGGAGGGGGATCAGGGTAAAGCTGTTCGGTTCCATCGCCGAGAGCGAAGCCTCCGAGAAACCACTGGTAACCCTGGGCAAAGGAAGAAACCAGGCCATTGAATTCCTGGGTGACACTGGGCACGACGGGATTGGGATTTACGGTGACCGTCACCGTGTCAGAGTTGTTCACGCAATTGTTTGAGTCAGTGAGGGTAACCCATACACTATCAGTGATATCTATGAATACTGAGCGCCCAGATTGACCATTGGACCAAGCGTAGGCGGCGAATCCCGCTCCAGCATCGAGGAAGATAAAATCGCCGGCACACAAACTGGTGTCCGCCCCCAATGAGACGTCAGGCAACGGATTGTTGATCAGGATGGTCGAATCGCGGGTGACGCAGCCGGCGGCGCTGATGACTTCGACCCAATAAATACCGGGTTCGGAAATTGTCTCGACATTCAGCGTACTGCCCGTGCTCCATTCGTAGGAATTGAAGAAGGGGATCACCGAAAGGCCGATGGAATCGCCGGCACAAATCGTGTAACTGGTATCGAGGTTGGTAAAGGGGATGGTGCCGGGGACTACGGTGACCGAGCCGGTCCCGACGCAGAGGTCTGATCGGATCACCGATACGGTGTAGAAACCAGTTTGGTCGACGGTGATGCCGGAAGCAGTAGCAGTTGTGCTCCAGGAATAGCTTAAAAATCCGGTTGGCGCGGACAAGGTAATCGTTTCGCCAGGGCACAGTACCGGCTGGGCGGGATTGACGGGTACGCTGAAGCGGCAAGTATCGCCCGCAACCAGTACCGCCATCGGCAAATTATTGGCCGGCGTCCAAAATATGCCGCCGTCCGAAGAAAAAAATAGGGGATCACCGGAATCGGTGAAGGCATTGGAAGTGCCAATAGCAGCAAATCCCGTGGCCCCAAGTTCATTGAAACCATCGACCACGACCCAGTACTTGCGTCCCGGTTCGAGAATGGTGGTAAAACCTGATTCGTAATGCCATGATCCTGAGTCGACTGGGGAGATGGGGTTCGAGGAATACAAGATGGTTCCCAGATCGGGCCGATTGACGCCATTGTCTCCGGTTAGGAGGAGCCGCACGCGGGCATTGCCCGAGTCCCGGCGCAACCACACCCCGATGGAATCGACTTGAGTGATATTGGCGAGAAAGGACTGGGCGACGTAATCGTTGTTGAGGGTACCCACTCCGACGAAGAAGCTGTCTTGCGAGGTGGACTCATCGATGACTTGTGCCCCAAGTTTAGCCGGTAGCCAGCAGGCCCAGAGCACAACCAACCATTGTACCGTCCGGCGCCCGAGGGGCCTGGAGGAAAAAAGCTGGCTATATGGGGTTCGGTTCACCGCGCTATCAATCGCTGCTGGAAAGATCTATGACTTTTTTGAGGATGTTTTTTTCTTGTTTTTCTTGGGATCTTCGTACTGATCGGCCGGGATGGCGGGCGGTTCTACGTAGCCTTTGCGTGCTGCATTGACCAAGAAAAAGATGCCCAACAAGACGAAGGGAATGCTGAGGATTTGCCCCATATTGATGGGGGAATCGGCGAGGGAATCGACGAATCCCTCCTTGACGAACTCGACGACGAACCGAAATCCAAACACCGTGACGAGAAAGATGCCAAAAAACTGCCCGTAGGGAATTTTACCCTCTTTGCGGAAATACAGCCACAGCATGAACACAAAGACGAGCGAGTACGCAATCGCTTCGTACAACTGGGCCGGATGGCGCACGATCAGGTCGGTACTCGTAGACTTGAGGGCGAGGCGGTAGGTCGGTACTTCACCCGCTTTCGGGATGTCCACCGTGTCGAGGACCGCTTTTTCGAGGCCGCTGTTTAACTCGCCCCGGTGAATGAGCGTCCATTGGTTCGGGGGATCGCTGGCGTAGCGGCGGAAGAGGTAGGTCGGGTAGGCGCGCTGGGGATTGAGCCCAATGACTTCCAGGCGCAGCCGCAGACGTTCGCTTTCCCATTGCCCGGTAAATGCGGCCGCGGTGGGGTCATAATGCTGGATCAAGATCGCTTTGCGGGCATCGGTGGAATCCATTCCGGTGGCTTCCGTCTGGGTGAGGCGCCCGATATTTTCGGCGAGGTAGCTGATCTGGGCGTGCTTTTCGACCCGCAGATCGTTGGTATTTCCTTGTTGTGCGCTGGGCAGCAAGATGATCGGCGCGGGAAGTTCAGTGAATTTCCGCTGGTCATAGCTGCGATAAATGGTGAAAGAGCGCTGAAAAGTGGCCGTTTCGGGGCTCAAATCGAGGCGCACCCGATCACCTTCCCAGTTGGCCTGCATGGGGTTTCCCCGCTGGTCATCCCGGGGAAAGCTGAAGGCCCAGGGGACATCCGCTGGTTCACCCAAAATCTCCGAATTCATGAGGTTGCCGGTCCGAATAAACAGCCCCGACAGGGCGACGGTGATGACGACGCGGTCCAGTATCCAGAGAATGCTGCGTTTGCTGACGCGCCGTGACCACAGGTACAGGGACAAAATAATGCCAATCGCAGCACCGTGACTGGCCAGTCCACCCTTCCATACCTGGAGGATTTCCAGGGGATGGCTCAGGTAATAACCGGGGTCGTAAAAGAAGCAGTGGCCGAATCGGGCACCCAATACGGTTCCGATGGCCATGTAGATGGTCAGCGACTCCAACCAGCGGTCCGGTATGTTTTCCTTGCGGAAAATCCGAATCATGAGGAGGTAACCAAAAAAGAAGGAGGACGCGAACAGCAATCCGTACCAACGGAAAGGCAGCCCTAAGATTTGGGGGTCCGGGCTCCAATTGATGTAAAGGAGATCCTGCATTGCAGCTAAAATAGCAAATATTCCACCAATCGGCATGTGGATTGTGGAAACAGTGCCCTTAAAAAAGCACACTCGGCAGTTGCAGCCGGTTCACCCGCCGGATGAAGCAAAAGCGCCGGGGCGATAATCGCCCGGCGCCTGCCCAAAAGTCTTGAAAGAACGTCGGTTTGCAGTTGGTTCGCTAGGGGGAGCGGAACTACGCAGGTCCGGCTCCGGTATAAAAATCAATTTTCACAAAAGGGGTCAAAGCAAAGGCAGTTGGTCAGGTCAGCTCAGTTTGCCGCCGGTGGGTCACTCGGAGTCGCCTACCGTATCCGCAAGGGTCGAAACCCTCGCGGAACGGTCAATTAAAAATGAGAGGCATTTTCGCGGTTCAAAGCTGGTTTGGTTCTAATGTTACTCTTCTTCGTCCTGGACCACAATGTCGGTGCCGGGGTCGGGATTAGGCCGTTCGGTGACTTCCACCTCACCCACGATCCAGGGTCGGGCATCGGCGGTCCCGGGATCGTCTCCTGGTTGCACAATTAGGAGCCCGCGCTGGCCGGAAGATTTCAGGGTTCCGAAAGTGCTTGTGGCGGAAAATACGGTGGCTTCTCCGCGGGACCAGATGTGGAACTCCAGGGGATTGCGGCGCAGGACCGTGATCCGAAGGTGTTCGGCGGGGGCATTGCTCGCCGGATTGTCCGGCACGATGATGAAGCCCCGAGGAGAAGTGTAGGTCCGATTCGGATCGATCCGGTAAGGAATTTTCTCTCCGACTTCTCGCACCTCAATGGGGAAAGAAGTACGGTTGGCGATTTTGGTAAAGAAAAACCGGCTGATTGGCGCGCGCAGATGGTTGGGGTTTTCCCGGTTGGGATTCAGCACGGCGGTCGGTGGAGAGGAATCGCCGTTGGGGGTACTTTTTTCTCTCTGGGGTACGCTTACGCGGCGTTCAGGTCGCTGGGCTTCGTATTTCCCTTTGTCGTTCAAGTCTGCCATAAGATCTAAATTTTAAGCCAAGTTGAAGTTGATAGTTGCAAAGTCGTTCCTGAGCAAGTGGAGAATTGATGTATCTGACTGATCTTTAACAAACTTACATCTGTGTATAGTGGCAAAAAAACAATAAGGCGTCTCGAATTATAATTTCCAGATTTAATTTTAAGCAGTATTATCTGGTTTAAATGTGTAATTATGCGTTTTATTGAGTTTTTGATATAACTTCAGATATGGAAAGCAGCAACGACCTCTTTGATTTAATCAAATCGCTTTCGCCCTCGGAAAAGCGATCCATTCGCCTGCATACGGAAAACAATCGGCGCAACGATGCCAGTCACTACCAGGAAATTTTTGCTTGTATCGAAGAAATGGAGCACTGGGATGCCGGGCGCTTGCAGAGCCAGGTGGGAAGCATTGCCAATTTGCCCGCCGCGATGTACCAATTGAAGCAGCTCATCTACCGCATCCTCAGTCAGCGTTCCCGCCGCACCAATCCCATCCACCAACTGCGGGACATCATCAACCACATCGACATTGCCTACGAAAAGGGGCTTTTCCGGCAGTATTTGAAATTGATCGACAAGGCGGAAAAACTCGCCCGCAAATACGAAAATTATCCAATTTTGCTGGAATTGATGCGGCACCGGCGGCAGGGGATGTTTCTGCGCCTGGACCGCAAAACCGACATCGAAGAGTTGCGCAACACGGAGCAAGAGGTGCTGCGCCAGATTGCCCTGGATTCCGCTTATGTCGCGCTCAACAACCGCCTTCAGGACCGCCTCCGGGTCAAGGCGCGCTTCCGGACCAAGAAGGAGCGCGCCGAATTGACCGGCTACCTTTCGGAGGATCTGATCCAAAGCGGACCGCAGGGGGACAGTTTTGAGTCCCGCTTGGCCTATTATGAGGTCTCTGCCTCGATTGCGGTGGCGTTGAGCGATTGGCAAGCGGCCGTCCAGCACTACCGCCGAATCATCGCGCTGTGGCAGGAATACCCTTTTTTCGCGGAAACCCGGCAGTCGCAGTACACGCAGTCTCTCAGCAAAGTCATCGGGATGTACTTGTTTCTGTATGACGCCAAGGGCTACCGCAAAGCCCTGGACCAACTGAGCCAACTGAAGCTCAAGTCAAAAGCGGCACAAAAGAAGCAGGAGGGACGTGCGCACTACTACGAACTGTTGTATTACATGAATTTTGGTGGGTACGACGCCGGAAAGGCGCACATCGAGGAGTACGAACACTGGATTCGGGAAAACCAAAATCACCTCTCGCGGGAGCGCGAACTGAATATCTACCACAATTTTACTGTCTTTTTCTTTCTCCACGGGCAGTGTGAGCTGGCCTGGTCTCGGCTGCGCCACATCATTGATTATCCGTATACGGTGAACCGGCGGGACATCATTGAATTTGCCCGGATTTTTGAGTGGGTGCTGCTCAAAGAGCTGGATGCGCCGGCGGAGGCGGATTTTCAGGATTTGCTGCTCGGTCGGACCCGGTCTTTGCAGCGGTTTTTGCGGAACAAGAAGGGTGACCTGAATGCCCTGGAGCGGGTGGTCAAGGACCATCTGATCGGCGGCGATCCACAAAAGGACATGACCCACCAACCGGAACTGCTGGCCATCGCCCGGCAGGAATTGGAGGAAATCATGCATTCAGAGCAGCCCTCGCGCCCGCCGATTGGGGGGCAGGAGTTGCTGTTTTGGCTGGAAGCGCGGCAAAAAGGGATTCCCCTGGGCACTTTGTTCCAAGAGCAACTGGCGATGCGGTTGCAATCAGAGGTCACCCAATAGCCCAAAACGCGCCGCGAGGAAATAGAGCGCAAACAGGAACAAAAATCCCAGTCCGAGGTAGGCGAGGAGTCGCAGCCGGGGGCCGGGGCGGGCGGTTTCGGGCATGTCTTTGCCGGTAACCGCCAGAAAATTGAACAGGGCGAGCAGGGGAGCGGTCACGAACGACAGGGTGGTCGCGACATCCACCAGATCGAGGAGGCTGGAGAGGAATTGGGCCAATATGTAGGTGGTGCCGATCCCCACGATGCTGATCCAGATCCAGTAGAGCAGGTGGGTGCGCTCCCGGCGGGGTGAGGGGGGCAGGTACATTTCGGTGGTTCGCTGGAGGACCCGGGGAAATGCATCCAGGCAGGTCAGCGTGGTGCTAAACATCGTGGTCAGGGCGGCGAGGGCGATCACGGGGCGGGCCCAATCGCCCAGCGCGGCCGCGTACAGGTCGATCAGTTGGCGGGAAAATGCTCCAGCCGAGGCGGGGATCTCTTTGCCCGAACCAAACATCACCAATGCCCCCAGGGACAGGAAACCGACCGCCAGCAGGGTGGTTCCCCAATAACCGGTCCCAAAGTCGAGCAGCGCGTCCTTGAGTCGGGTGCGCTGCCCGTCGGCCTTCGATTTTTCCAAGCTCCAAACGGAGTGCCAGATCGCAATGTCAATCGGCGCGGGCATCCAGCCGACCAGCGGCACGACCACGGCCACAATCGCTCCGGTGTCGCCCCAATCAAACGGCAGGGCCGGCGCTACCTGCTGTGGAATTCCTCCGACTAGCAGAAAGACCAAGGCCAGCAGGGTCGTCAGCGATAGCAGGACAATGATCACCTTCATGATTCGGTCCAGTACCTTGTACCGCCCGATGGCCAGGATCAGCCCGCAAATCAACAGGAAGCGGGCACTCAGTTTCCAGGTCGATATTTCCCACTCACCGAGCGCATTTTGCGTTTTTCCCCAAAGGATGCGCCCCAGGTCAAAATCGCCGATCAGGATCGTATCGATGCCTCCGGAAGTGACCGCGTAGCCGGCTAGGCCCGCGGTTACCGCCGTCACCGCCGCCTGCACCGCCAGCATTGTCCCCAGGGTAAACAAGACAAATACGACGGGAGGAAACCAGCCCAAGCGGCGGTAGCCCTCGATAAGGGAATGACCCGTGGCCGCCGCATACCGGGGGCCCGCCTCGAAAAACGGGTATTTGAGGACATTGGCGAGGATGACCACCCAGATGAGGGAAAAGCCGAATCCCGCACCCGCCCGGGTAGACTGCACCAGGTGAGAAACTCCGACCGCGGCTCCCGCATAGAGCAGCCCCGGTCCGAGGACCCCCAGCCAACCTTGCAATCCCGATTTGCG
>JBCCQH010000010.1:0-94274 GCA_039024435.1 Bacteroidota bacterium | reverse complement strand
CTCCGGGGGATAGCTCGGTTCCCGAGGGCAATGCCTCGGTGTAGGGTTCGGCCTGGGGCGACTCGGATGGGGTTTCCCATTTTTTCAGGCGCTCCTGGGAGATGTAGCCGTGTTGGCCCCGGTACTCACCGGAGAGGATTTCGACTTCGATCCAGCCGCCCCGGCGGCCGGTGGCCCGGACTTTGGTGCCTTTGTGCAGGTCGGCGGTCTTGCGGGCGTGGTCGGGAGCGGAGTAGAATCCGCTGCTCCAGGCATCGTCCCGGACCACCCCGAGCCAGGGGAAACAATCGGGAATACTGTCCGGTGGTGGATCCGATTGCGCGGCAAACAGTTGGGCGGGCGCACTCGCCCAGGCATTGCCCGAGGATTCCAGGGTTCGGTCTTCGTTTTGTCCGTGAGTAGGGTGATGTTCATGCGTGGGCATGGTGGCAGAATATAATGTTAGCGACAAAGTGAGAGGTAAAACGTTCTCGAAAGCAAGTCAATCTAGCGATAAGACAACTGAAAGCAATGATGAATTGGTTTATTTTGTCGACAAATCCGGAATCTCATGTGGATAAGTGCATCGCACTTACTTAGTCGCGATTTGCTTCTGCTTTGCGATTTCTCGGGGTCAGGCCCCAAAAATCATGAGTTGCCGAATGGATTCGGAGTCAGCCCAGCGTGGGTTCCCCAATTTCAACTAAGATAAAAAATTTCGATTATCGAAATAAATAACTAGCTTTAGCAACAACGGACGTAAGCAGCATTTTTCCCGACAGATACGGTCTGCCGGTATTTCTCATCCCAATCTTGATCAGTATGAATGCTTATGTCATGATCGGTGGATCCAATACGCGCAAATCTTCCATCTGCCGGGCGCTGACCGGCTGTTTTAACCGGAATATCCGAGAGATCCGAACCCTTTCGGGAGACAACCTCCGGCTTTACGTGCGGGTCAGTTCGCTTCAGGAGTCGCGGACCACCCCCGCCGAATACGTGGATGAAGTGAATGAGAAAGCGGTGCGCAATGTGCTGTTTTCACTTTGGCCCCAAAGTCAGTTGGACGATCCCGCTTCCTTTCCCGATGCCCAAACCTACCTCGATGATTTTTTGGCCCGCGGCTGGCACGTCGCCGCCATTGCCGTTCTCGGCCAAAGTACCATTCCTTTGACAAATCCCAGTTTGCGGCAAACTGCCGCTGCGTTCCCGAATACGTTCATCGATCCGATCAACGTCTCCGCCGCGCAGGTCAGAAAATTCTTTGCCTGGGAGTAAAAGCAGACTAAAGCGCCTCCGAGGTCGTCACCTCGACATTGAGCCCGTCGCGGAACAGGGTGACTTTGCCCCGGCCGCGGCGCATCGCGGCATCGACTCCGGCGTGAAATACCTGGGGCAATCCGTCCCATTGTTCGGCGATCCGGACGGGGCCCTCGACCACGCGCTGCAGGTATTGATCGTAGCGGATAAAGGCGGAGCCTTTGAACAGCAAGATATTGCCCAGGCCATCGTTGACCACCGCGTCGAGGTCCCGGGAAAATGCTTCCGGCAGGTTGCGCCAAGGATTGCTGTCCGTGGGCTGATCGATGGGGACGGGCGCCCGAAATTGCTTCCGCTGTAGATCCAGTTCCGAATAGGTAGTGCCGTGAAATACATAAGCCGTGTGGGCGTCCCAGAACAGGGCCGCGTCGATTTGGGTGATTTCCGGCGCGTCGAGGCCCGGCCAGAATTCATTTTGCCGCTGGCCTTGGCTGCCGATGCGTTGCAACTCGGCGGTGGCTTGGGGACCGGCTTGCAGGTGGAGGGTGGACAGGTGGTGCCCACGAAACCAGGAGTAGGCACCATTTTCCCAGTTGAGCGCCGCATCGATGCCGCCGGCCATTTCTTCGGGAACCGCGGGCCAGGAACGATCAATGGCGTAAGAGGGCAGGTGGGAAGCGGCTCCGGCGGATGCACTGTGTGAGTGGACACGGTGAGAAGGTTCCGCAAAGGAGCGAGAAGTTACCGGCTCGGCTGCGGGGGGGCGTACGCGGGTACAGGCAACGATCAATACCGCCACTGAAGCCAATACCAGAAGCGGGAGCAAAATCTGGTCGGTGCGGGAGCGGCGTCGCGGGGACGGAGGAGTGCAGTTTGTTTTCAAGTCGAGATCGTTTTGTTACTGAGTGGTTCCGGTATCGAGATGCGGGGAATGGGCAAATTCCATAGCGCGTTGCGGATTTAATTTGCCGAATGGTGATCAACCAGCACCAGCCGCCGTCCCCACTTGGGCAAATCGCCCCAACGATTCGGCGAGAAAAACAATTCTGATTTCCCCTTTGGTGAGAAAACCGCTATTTTTGCGGCAAATTTCAGCCAGGCATGGAAAGACATTGGAAAATCAGGTTGTTGGCGCTACTGATCGCATGGGGAGGCGCTTCTGGACTTTGGGCGCAGGATTCGCTCCCAACCCCGCCCCAAGATTCACTCGCTGCGCGCGATAGCCTCGGCACCGTTCCCGATCCCGTGGTGGATACCACGGTGCCCGAGAGTGATTCGGCTGTGGCCGCCGTCGAAGCTGCGTACGTCGACGATGGGCTCGTGACCTTTAATTTGAGTACGCCGTACCACACGGTGCTGACCCACCTGTATTTCTTGCAGGAGGAGAGCTATCACCCCGATTCGGCGGCGCTGGCCCTCTACGTGCGCGATCCGGGCAGCAAAGAATCGATTCGGACGGCGATTCAACTCAAAGAATACCTCGACGGATCGGGCTATTTCATCGATCTGGACATCATACCGAAAGATCCGAATTACCTCGATTCGGCTTCGGGTTTGCACAAATATTTACTCGTGCCGGACGTGCCGGATATCTTTCTGTACAAGCGGGGGGACCGCTGGCTCTATTCGGGTACGACGGCGCGGTCCATTGCGGATCTGCACGCAGCCATCTATCCGTTTGGCACCTTGGAATGGCTGCCGGATTGGTCGCGGACCAAGGTGCTGGGGTTGGAACTGTGGCAATACCTGGGGCTGGTGCTGTTCCTGCTCGTGGCGATTGTCATCCACCGGTTGCTGACCCTAGCGATTCGTCTGGTGCTGGAGCGGGTGCTGAAGCGCCTGGTGCGCAGCGATGCCACCCAGGAGTTTTTCTCTAAGATCGCCCGGCCCATCAGTTTGCTGATCCTGTTTTACATCCTGATGTTCCTGACCCCGGTGCTGCAATTGCCGATCAACCTGAACAAATGGATCTTCCTGGCCTACCGGATTATGATTCCGGTGTTTTACATGCTGATCGCTTTGCAGGTGGTCAATGTCGCGATGGCATTTTTCTCCCGGCGGGCGGAAAAAACCGAAAGCACCCTGGACGACCAGTTGATCCCCCTGTTGCGCAACCTGTTTAAAGGCATCGTGGTGATCTTATTCATCATTTTTGTGCTGGACATGTTGCGGATCAACATCACCGCGCTGATCGGTGGGGTGGCCTTTGGATCGCTGGCCCTGGCCCTGGCGGCGCAAGACACAGTGAAAAACCTGTTTGGCTCCCTGCTCATTTTTGTGGACCGGCCTTTCCAAATCGGCGACTGGGTCATTATCGACGGTCACGAAGGAGTGGTCGAGGAGGTCAGTGTCCGGTCAACCCGGATTCGGACCTTTGCAAATTCACTCATTTCCATTCCCAACGGCAACATTGCCTCAACGGCGATCAACAACATGGGCGCGCGGATTTTTCGCCGGTTTGTCACCCGAATTGGGGTAACCTACGACACCCCGCCGCACCTGATCGAGACCTACGTCCGCGGCATCCGGGAGATTGTGCGCACCCATCCGCATACACGCAAGGACGCCTTTGAGGTCCACTTCAATGAGATGGGCGATTTCAATCTGCAAATCTTGGTATACATCTTCTTTGAAGTGCCGACCTGGACCCAGGAACTGGAGGCGCGGCAGGAATTTCTGCTCGCGGTGATGCGGCTGGCTCAGCGCCTCGGGGTGCAGTTTGCCTTCCCGACCCAAACCTTGCAGATCGAAACCTTCCCGGAAAAGCGGGGCAATTCCCCGACCTACCCCCATTCGGAAGGGAACTATGAGCGGGCGATGGAGGAATTCCTCATCGGCTACGAGGAACGCGTCAACCGGCAGAAAAAGACGCGCGACGAACGGAAATTGCGCGGATCAGATGTCTCCTCGGACGCCGGCCAAAGTGGCGTGGGAGGAGCTTGATGATTTTGCCGGGGGAGCGTCGCTTCCCCTACCGCAGCGGGTGGACCCAGTTTGAGCTGCCGTGAATCCGACCCCAGACGTGATCAAGGATTGAAACGCGCACCGGAAGAGAGGGCCCTGCCCGCCCAGTAACTCCGCGATACAAAAGCCCTTGGTGCGGGCCGTCGGGGAATAAATTGCGCGCTTGTGTGAACGTCGTTCGTGCGTCGTCGGAGATCGCGGGATGCAATGTATATTGTCCCCAAGCTATTCCCGGTAACCCGACGCCCAATCATGAACAATTTATTCTCTCGCCTTCTCCTTGTCGTTGCTTTGCTCGCCGCTGTCGTCCTGATTCGTCCGGAACTCACCTCGTCCACGACCCCCGTTGCTGGGGTCGGTGAAGAGGAAGACGGTGGTCCGGGACATCCCGGCTGGTTTTCTCAGTGGACCGAAATGCGAAAAAACGCCGCGGGTATTGTCCCGGAAGACTACCTCAAAGACATCTACCTCGCGGAATCCCAGCGCTGGGGCAACCAAAAAACCGCCGCCGGTGAGCTCACAAATGTCGTCGAGCTGGGCCCCTTCAACGTCGGCGGGCGCACCCGGGCGCTGATCGTCGATGTAGCCGATCACGATCACTTGCTGGCCGGTGGCATCTCGGGCGGAATTTGGAGCAGTACCGACCGCGGCGTCACCTGGACCGCGATCAATGACCAGGCGCAAAGTCTCGCGGTGACCTACCTGAGCCAGGACCCCAACCAGCCCAACGAAATCTACTTCAGCACCGGCGAGGTCCGGGGAAACAGTGCGGGCATCTCCGGCGCCGGCGTCTTCAAATCGACCGACGGGGGAGCGACTTTCAACCAACTACCGGCAACAACTTCCAGCACTTTCAATTCTACCTGGCGGGTCCAGGTATCGCCGGTGGAGCCCGGCCTGCTGTACGTCGCCACGCGCACCGGCGGATTGCAGCGCTCGACCGATGGTGGGGCCACGTTTACCCAGGCCTTCGGTATGACCAACGGCATGGAAGTCTCCGACGTTGAGGTCTTTTCGGACAGCTCGGTCCTGATCGGGGTGCGGACCCAAGGAATTTTTTATTCGCCCGATGGTACCCCGGGGAGTTTCACTCAAGTGAGCAATGGCCTGCCCGGAAGCGGATTTCGGCGGGTGGAAATTGCGTATTGCGACAGCTTCCCCAACGTGGTGTATTCCGCCTTTGAGTCCAGCAACGGTTCGTCGATCATCGGGACCTGGAAATCGACCGATCAGGGGCAAACCTGGGCTCCTACCGGATCAGATCCGGAAAACACGATCAATTTCAGTTTCCCCTGGTACTGTTTGTTGTTGGCGGTGCAGCCCAACAATCCTGACTTTGTAATTGCGGCTGGCCAGCAGATCGCCCACACTTCGGATGGCGGGGACAACTGGGCGCCCTCGGGAAATAGCCACGTGGACTACCACTCGGCGGCATTTGACCGGGACAATCCCCAGCTTGTCTACATCGGGAACGATGGTGGGGTATGGCAATATTCCACGCCCTTTATGAATGGCAATGGGCTGGACCTCAACGACGGCTACGTCACCACGCAGTTCTATGCCGGAGCCGTATTTCCCCAGGACGATATCATGGGAGGCACCCAGGACAACGGCACCCATGTGAGCCGGGCCGGCAACACGAATTTTGACAAGGTCATGGGTGGGGATGGCTCGTACTGTGCGGTCAACCAGCAAAATCCCAACATCGCCTACGCTTCTTTTCAGAATGGGCAGATCCGCAAGACGACCAATGCCTTGACCACCAATCCCAATTTCACCAATGTAGTGGGACAATTGGATGGCAACAGTGACGGCTCCATTGACGACGGTGCTTGGTTCATCAATCCCTACGATATCAATCCGGTAGATGGCTCACAGTTGTACTATCCGACCCGCCGTCGGCTTTGGCGCACCACCAACGATGCCGGCAGTTGGGAACCGATCACGAGCAACATCGGGACCAATGGCACGAGCAGTTTCTGTGTTGGGATTTCGCACGATGCCAATCCTACGGTCTACGTCGGGGGATCTTCCGCGATGTTTTACCGGATCGACAATGCGGCGACAGCGGTTGCGGGCAACGAAGTGGACCTGCGCAGTACCGCCCCGGGCAGTGTCACGGGCGATTTTATGGCTTGCATCCAGGTCCATCCGACGGATGCGTCGACGGTGCTGGTGACCTTTACGACGGTAAATCCCCAGCCCCGGATCTGGCGGATCGAGGATGCGGACAGCCCAAACCCGAACTGGATCCCGATCAGCGGGGACCTCCCGGCCAGTCTCCCGGTGAACTGGGTTGCGATGCACCCCAATTCACCCGATTCGGCTCTGCTTGCGGCGACCGATTACGGTTTGTACAGCACGACCAATGGGGGGACGAATTGGGTACTGGAAGATGCCATTCCGAATGTCCCGGTGTTCACGGTGAAGATCCGGCCCAGCGATTTGGCCGTGTATGCCTTTACCCACGGGCGCGGGATCTGGTCCGCGAACTTCCCCGTGCTGGTCAGCCGAGAAGCCACTCCGGCGGCAACCTGGACGCTCTATCCGAATCCGACGAGCACCGCATTGCGCCTGGGAAATTGGCGGCCAGTGGGCGGAGCGGAGACCACCGTAGAGATCATTGATGGGGCGGGGCGCAAATTGTACGTGGCACCCTATTCGGGGGGCAGCATCGACGTCTCCGAGCTGGCAAACGGTGTGTATTTTCTGCGCACCACTCAAGGTGAGCACATAAATACGGTTCGCTTCGCCAAACAGTAGCGCATGGCGTTGGTTTGGGCGGCAAAATGGCCCGCGCGGGCGGCGAATTTCCCTATTTGATTGGGTCAATGGGAAAATCGCCGCCCGCTTTGCTTTCGGCAACGGCACGGCAACCGCGATGGCGGGCGGCTGTGCATCGGAGGAGTCGCGTTTGGGCGCTGGAAGACGGACAGATCAATTTTTTACGGGAAACTTGAGTCGAATCGAAAAGAATTGTATTTTAATTCTTGAAGATGGGAAAACCTCAGTTTTCCTTTGTGGGCAATCACCCACCACGACGGTTTTCATCTGTGTTTTTACCGTGACTCAGGTCACCTGATGGTCTTTTTGCTTAAAACTCACTCCGAAAATTACACGTGATTTTCGCGTCACAGGTATTGTCTCGGCAACAAAAGTGAAGAAAAGCAAATAAAGCCATGTAATACTTATGTCAAAAATCAATCCTTTTTGATCATTGACCGATTGCTGGTGTAGTTCGGAAAATTTGTTAATGGCATGTCAATCAGCGCTTATGCAGAATTTGTTGGCGGAAATGCGGGGTAGGGCAATTTGATGTTTGAGAGAAAAGGATGGTTTTTGCCAAATAAGAAACTTAGTTGGGATTGCGGAAAAACCTTTCATAGGGATATCATCTCTGTTCATAACCTGTGTATAAACTTTAGCAAAAGACTATCATTTTTGCAGTGTTCGGTCCTGGCAGACTGAACACAATTTTTTTCTCCCTTTGGGGAGCTTGTAACGACCAACTCAGCCGAGATAGTCTTGCATAGAGATAGATTAAAGTTTAAAATAATTTTTTGACAAAACATTCTTCATCGTAAATGCTCTCTTAGCAAAGAGTTTAGTGCGGTGGGTCTGTGAAGCTACGTAACTGTTCAAACGTTATGAATCAGAGAGAACTCGTTCCCTGCTCTGCATGTGGGAGCGGTGATTATGATGCTTATAAAGTAGAATTAAATCACTGGCTTCCGCAAGATTATACTTACGCAAAATGCAATGCGTGCGGATTTGTTTATGTCAATCCGCGCCCGATGCCGGAGGAGGTAGAAGAAATTTACACGGCTCACACGAATCCCTTCGAGCAAGAAGAGTACGAAGGAATGGAAGTAGAGCGGCCGACGCTGATGCGTTTAATTCGCCAAATTAAAAAGATCAAACCCCAAGGAAAAATCCTGGACATGGGTTGTGGACGCGGTGATTTTCTCCGGATCGCCAAAGACCAGGGCTACGAAGTCCAAGGTTCTGACCTGATGACGACTGACGGGCCCTATCCGGATATCCCCATCTTCAAAGGCTTCCTCAAAGACGCCAATTTCCCTTCCCAGTCATTCGACATCATCGTGACCCGCAATACGCTGGAACACATTTTTGATCCCAACGAAGATCTGCGTGAATTAAATCGTCTGCTCAAGCCCGGTGGCATTCTTTACGTAAAAGTACCCCACGTGAAATTTGAAGAAGGCTGGCGTTGCCGTGCTTTCTTTGGTTTCAAGTCGCTTTTCACGCCGCCAGTGCACTTGAACCATTTCAGCACCTTCACCCTCAATCGCATCCTGGACCGCAACGGATTTACGCTGTTGTCCTGGGAAAGTGAAAAGCCCTCGAAATCTTCGAGCCGGCTGAAGAATATGGTTTTGTCGACCGGCTATGCGGCCATCGATGCCATGAAAACGGTCTCTTTTGGAAAATACTTCCCCAAGCCGGTTCTCTGTGCGATGGTACAGAAAGTTGGGGCGCCGATCACCACGCCGGTGACGACGCAACCGACCCGCGAAGTGGCCGCCCCGGTGGTCGCGGAAGTCGCTCCGGACGTCTCCGAACGCAAATCGGTCGGTTAATCCGAGTACCGAAACGGAATTTGTAAACCCCGATCCGGAGCGGCCCGTCCTTTCCGCATCGACACTGACCGCACCGAATCCTGGGCCATCGGCCCCGAGAAAAGGCACCGCCTACGCTCTGACTTTCGTGAAGCGATTGTACTGATAGAGCGAGAGGAATGGAAAGGCACCGCCACGGTGAGGTAAAATATACTCCGCGTGAGCGGAAACAAGATCTTTTAATTGCCATGGATTTCCGCGAGTGGGGCTTCGTTCCCCTCCCGACCCTCGGCAATGGATGAGTTCTCTATATCTATGCAATGGCAGGCAGGAGTGCCAGTTCCAGTCCGCCAAAAAACTGAAAGGTAACCTCTCCGGTTGCCTTTCTTTTTATATGCCCGCGATCAGGCCCCGCATGCTGATGCATCCGTACTCAAAACCTTCGTAAAAAAATTCAACCGCTTCGCCTTCATGCAGCATTCCCGTCACGTAGATCAGCGGCAAGTAATGGTCGTTGCTCGGATGGGCGAGGCGGGACATTTTGCCCCAAGATTCGTACTGGGTAAGGGCCTTGTGGTCGCCCCGAACGAGGAAATTTGCGACTTTGGCATCAAATTCTTCCGCCCACAGCGGAACTTCAGCGTCCACCTCCTCCGCCATCTCGCCGAGATTGTGGGTAAGATTGCCACTGCCGATGATCAGGATGCCTTTGTCGCGGAGATCGCGGACCAAGCGTCCGATCAAATATTGCTCCTCCAGGCGGCTCGACCGGTCGATGGACAGTTCGTAGACCGGGATGTCCGCTTTCGGGTACAGGTGCCGCAGCACCGACCAGGCGCCGTGATCGAGTCCACGGCGCATATCGGCCATGCCATTGACTTTTTTGAGCATCTCCATCGTCATTTTGGCTGCCCCCGGCGTCCCCGGAGCCGGATACTGCAATGCGTAAAGCTCCTCGGGGAACCCGTAAAAGTCGTGGATCGTCGGTGGCTCTGCATTTCCGGTGACGTAGCTGCCCCGCGTCAACCAGTGCGCCGAAATCACCAGGATGGCTTTGGGACGGGGAATGCGGCCGCTCACCGCTGTGAGCGCCTGGGTATAAGCATTGTCGGCGATGGCATTCAGGGGGCTGCCGTGGCCGACAAACATCACCGGCATTCTATTGTCTTCGGCGGATGACCAATCGGTTGCATCTACAGATCCGGGCACAAGGGTCCAGCCGGCACCGAGCATCCCCAGGGTTTTGATGAATTCGCCTCGCTTCATGGTTGTCAATCGATTGTGGGCGGTGTATTTCCCCGCCGGCGTGATTTACTAAGTCGCTTCAAGATAGACTTTTTTGCAAAAATCGCGCCATGAAGACAACGGTGAACGGGGGAGAACGGCAAACAGTAGGCGTACGGCGAACAGTACCGAAATACACTACGAGGGCTTTGCGGGCGGATATTCTGGGGCTTAGGGCTTGCCGAAGTACCGCTGATAGTACGGCTTTCGCGCGGCAAACTGCCCCCAGACTACAGGATACAGTAGGTAGGTCAGCAGTCCAAATTTACCGGTATAGGTCACGTCGTCTACGATGACTGCGTGGTCGTCGGCTTGCTCAATGAGGTGGCGGTGCCGCCAGCTTTTCAGGAATCCCGGTAACCGAACCCCCTCGTCGGTGAACCAAGACTTTTCCGCGCCTTCTTCGAATTCGGTGATGTGCATGTACCACTCCTGGCGGATGATCCCAAACATGCGCATTTTGATGTGGACGATGCTCCCGACCTCGGTGGGTTCGTCGTAGCGGACGATGTCCAGTGTCATGCCTGGAGGCGTCAGGGCAGAAAGCAGGTCCTTGTTGAACTGGGCAAACACACTGCGGTGGTCGCCTTTGACCGGGGTACGTACACGAAAATTCATGTGGAGATAACCCAGAGCGGGCCCGATTGTTGAGGGGATAAAAGAGCGTTTAAAATTGATTCGCGCGATTTACGGCCGCCGACTTGCTCGTCACCCAAGGGTTATTGGAGGGTCGACGGTCAGCTCTGGGAAAGAGAGGTTGGCCGCGGAGGGACGGAAAAAGCGGCCCTGGCAAACAACTTGCAGGATCAAGTTTATACTGCCTCTGCCTCGGGGAACGGAAAAAGAATGCCGCCTCCGATTTGTCATTCAGCGGAGGAGATGCTAAAATGCACAAAATGAATCCGAGCTCGGGAGCCATGGCCACAAAATCGCCGGACATCATCGAAATCACCGCCCACGAAGAAGGAATGCGCAGTTATCTGCGCCGAATCTGGCAGTACCGGGCGCTGGCCCGGGTTCTGGCCGCGCGGTCCATCCGGATTACCTATTCGCAGACCGCGCTCGGACTCGCCTGGGCCGTGATCCAGCCCACCGTAGCGATTGTGATTTACAGCGTCTTTTTCTACTCCATTCTCGGGATCGACACCGGAGCGACGCCGTATCCCGTATTTGTTTTTCCCGGGGTGATCGCTTGGTTTCACTTCGCCCAAATCTTCTCAGATGCGGGCAGCTCCTTGCAAAAGAGCCAGGAATTGATCCGCAAAGTTGAGTTTCCACGGATCATCCTGCCCATCTCTCAGGTGCTCTCGGGCTTGGTATTTGTGGGGATTTCCTTCCTGCTGATGATCGTTCTGTTGCTCATTTTTCGGGTAGAATTGACCTGGCGGATTGCATTTTTCCCGTTTTTTCTGGTGCTGAACTTGATTGCGGGCTCCACGATTGCCATCTGGTTGAGCGCGTTGTCGTTTCGCTACCGGGACTTGCAGCACATCGTTCCCTACCTGCTCAATTACCTGATCTGGGTGACGCCGGTGTTCTATCCCACGACGATTCTGGGACCGAAATACGAATATTTACTCTACCTGAATCCCATGGCGGGCATCGTTTCGGGCTACCGCTGGAGCCTGGTGGGCACCGGATTCCCCGAATGGCAATTTTTTCTGCCCTTGATTCCCCTGATTCTGCTGTTTGTAGGTGGGGTATTTTACTTCAAGCGTGTAGATAGAGTGATTGAAGACTACATCTAGTCGGGAAATGAAACCAGAACTGGCCATCCAAGCGGAAAAACTGCGCAAAGAATACCAAAAAGGTACGTTGCCCGGTTTTGTCCGTCAGATGAGAGATAGTTTGCGCGGCAAGCAACCGGTCCGCCGGGAGATGACCGTGGCCCTGGACGACCTTGATTTTGCGGTGGAAAAAGGCGCGTCGTTGGGGATCATCGGGAAAAATGGTTCCGGTAAAAGCACCTTGCTCAAGATTCTCAGTGGGGTGACCAGTCCGACTTCGGGCCGGATCACTCTTCGGGGCAGGCGGCTGGCCATTTTAGAAATCGGCACTGGATTTCATCCCGATCTTACCGGTCGGGAAAATGTGTATCTCAACGGTGCGCTCAACGGCCTTTCCCGGCCAGAAGTCGACGCGATTTTTGAGGACATCGTGGAATTCAGCGAAATTCGGGCCTACATTGATTCCCCGGTTAAGACCTACTCGAGTGGGATGTACCTCCGACTGGCCTTCTCGATCATCGTCCATTTGGATGCGGACATCCTGTTGCTGGACGAGGTCGTTTCGGTGGGCGATGCTGCTTTTCAGGTCAAGTGCATGGAAAAGGTGCGTGAACTGAGTCAGCAGGACCGCACAGTAGTGATCGCCAGTCACAGCACCAATGAACTGCTCTCGATCTGCAGCCAGGTCATGTACCTGGAAGCGGGCCGGGTAAAGATGATGGGCCCGCCCCTGCGGGTAATCGGTGAATACATGCGGGCCGCCAGCCAGGAAGTACTCGAAGGAACGGCGACGCGGGATCTGCACCTGGACAGTCCGGAAAACTACTATGCCTTTACCCAGGAGGACCGCGCCCGCCACGAGGTCATCCGGCTGATCGACATTGAAATCCGGGAGGCGGGCCGGGAACTGACCGATTCCTTGCGGATGGACCAGCGCCTGGAAATGACGGTGCGCCTAGAGGTGATGCGGGAGCACCAGGATTTTGAATTGGCCTTCCAACTGAACGACCAGTTTTACAACCAGATTGCGGCGTTTACGCCTTCACTGATGAAGGGAAAGGCGGCAATCCGGATGAATGCTCCGGGGAAGTACACCCTGCGCTGCATTGTGCCGCCGAAACTATTGAAAAATGGCCACTATGCGGCGAGTGTGGGCATCAAACAGGGCAATGACTTCCTGTTTGGCTGGCAAAATATCATCACTTTCCACATCGGTCCGGCGGAATTGCGGGGCGATGAGCAGTGGTACGCACGCGCACCGGTGCTGATCGGACCGGTGTTTTCCTGGGAAGTGGAGATGAGCGAATGAGGGGCACCGCCCCGTTTCTTGGCCAGCAAGGCAAGGAAAGATGGCGCAGTGTCTGCGGACGTTGCGCCTAGCGGTTCGGACGCCGCGGCGAAGGGTTGGATTTCATGAATTGACCAACAACTTGAACACAATGGGAATAAGAATTTTCTGGATGCTCGGGGCCATGCTGTCACTGGCGCCGATGCTACGGGCGCAAGACGTCACCGTGAGCGGTTACCTGACCGAAAAGGGTTCCGGCGAGGCCCTGATCGGGGGCACGGTGGTCGTACCCGTACTCGAAGCCGGAGCCTACACCAATGAATACGGCTTCTTTTCCCTGACGGTTCCCGCCGGGGAGTACGAAATTGTGTTCAAATACCTCGGTTACACGCCCATCACCCAGACGGTAAACTTATCGGAAAGCCTTCAGTTGGACATTGACCTGGAGCCTGAGGGCACCGAAATTGAAACCGTAGAAATCATCGCCGAGGACGAGGAGGCCAAAGAAGCGGTGCAGTCCACCCGGATGGGGGCGATCAAGATGAACATGAAAGAAATCTCGATGGTGCCGGTACTCGGCGGGGAAACCGACGTTCTCAAAGTCATGCAACTCATGCCTGGGGTGTCCCAGGGCGCGGAGGGCACCACCGGCATGTTTGTCCGGGGCGGAGATGCCGACCAAAATTTGGTCTTGCTCGATGAAGCGATTGTTTACAATACGGGCCATTTGTTCGGGTTCTTTTCCGTGTTCAATCCGGACGCCCTCAAGGACATGACCATGATCAAGGGCGCATTTCCTGCCCAGTACGGCGGGCGACTCTCCTCGGTCCTGGACCTTCGCCAGAAGGAGGGCGACATGAATGAGTTTCACTTCAAGGGTGGAATCGGTTTGTTGTCTTCCCGCCTCAATATCGAAGGCCCAATCATCCGGGACAAGCTGAGTTTCTCGGTTTCGGGTCGCCGCACCTACATCGATCAGGTATTTCGCCTTGCGGGCATTACCATTCCCTATTACTTCTATGACCTCAACGCGAAGGTCAACTACAAGATCTCAAACAAAGACCGGATTTACTTCAGTTCCTACTTTGGGGACGATGTACTGTCCGTCTCCGAGGACGTGGAATCAGAAGATACCACGAGTACAAATACTGACCTGCTGGACTTCGGCTTTCGGCTGGGCAATTTCACCCAGACCTTGCGCTGGAACCACCTCTTTTCCAACAAGCTGTTCGCCAATTTCAGCCTCATCCACACGACCTTCAAGTACAACATTCAAGGTTCATTCCTCGACAATTCCATCTTGATTACCTCGCGGATCCGCGACCTGGGCGCCAAGGCCGATTTTGACTATTTTCTCCGACCGGAAACCCACCTCAAGTACGGTGCGGGCATCATTTACCACCGTTTTCGCCCGAACGTCGTTGCGACTACCGGTGAGGTGTCCGATTTCCTCGGCAACAACGCCGGCAATCTCATCAACAACCAGGAGGTGTACGCCTACGGCGGATTGGACCAGGAACTTTCGCCCCGGCTCAAAGTCAACGCGGGCTTGCGATTGAGCGGCTCATTTACCCAGGGCACCACTTTTTATCCGGGTGTGGAGCCGCGGATTTCCGCTCGTTATACGGTTTCGGAGTTCAGTTCAGTCAAGGCCAGTTATTCGCGGATGTACCAGTACATGCACCGGGTTTCGAGTTCCACGGTGGCCTTGCCGACCGACCTTTGGTATCCGGTGACCGCGCGGGTCGCGGCCCAAAATTCGGACCAAGTCGCAGTGGGCTGGCATCAATTTTTGCCCCGCGCCAAGCTGGAAGTGACGGTGGAGGGCTACTACAAGCGCCTGCGCAACCTGATTGAGTACCGCGAGGGCGCCAGCCTCATCCTCAACGACAATTTTGAGGACGAGCTGGTGAGCGGAAAAGGGGATTCTTACGGATTGGAACTGCTGCTGCGGCGCAAGCAAGGGCGCATCACCGGCTGGCTGGGGTACACGCTCTCCTGGTCCACGCGGGATTTTCCCGACCTGAACGGTGGGCAGCGCTACTTTGCCCGGTACGACCGGCGGCACGACCTGAGTTTGGTGGGCATCTTTGAGATCACCGAGCGATTCTCGGCTTCCGGCGTGTTTGTCTTCCAGAATGGGAGTCGGTTTACCGCGCAGGTGGGCCAATATTTTCAGCCGAATGCTTCCCTGACCGGCGTCGATGTGGTGCCGATTTACAGCGACCGCAATGCCATTCGGATGGCGCCGACCCACCGGCTGGACTTGAACTTTATTTTGAAATCCAAGCCTTTAAATTCCCGCGGCAATGCGCGCAAATTCCACACCGAGTGGCATTTTGGGGCGTACAATGTCTATAACCGCGCGGCACCTTACCGGGTGGACGTCGCGATCACCGACAACGGCTACCGGTACCAGCAGCCGGGGCTTTTTGGCATGATTCCGTTTATCGCTTTTAATTTTGAGTATTGAACCATGCAGCATCGAATTCAATATCCCTCTCTTGTGCGCCGTTTCTGGTGGCTGATGCTGCCGGGCTTGCTGTTGAGTGCCTGTCTGCCGGACCCCATTCCTATCGAGATTGAACCGCCGAATCCGGAGTTGGTGATCGCCTCGCAGATTTTGCCGGACCGCGTGATGGTGGTGGCGGTGACCCGGAGCTTCAGCGCGCTGTCCTACAGTGCCGAAAATGAAGAAGACTCCATTACCAATGACCTGCTCGCGGGACTGTTCGTGGATACCGCGCGGGTGACAGTGAGCTTTGCCGGCCGCACCGAGGAGTTGTTTTCGCTCGGCAGTGGCGTCTACGCTTCGGTCAATACTTTACAGCTTCCCAACGAGTTTTATACCCTTTCGGTGTTTGACTCGACCACGGGTGATATGGTGACCGCCCAGACCCAAATGCTGCCCTTCGTGCCCTTTGATACGATTTTTCCGGTGCTGATTCCGCAAGCCGGAGATACGACCGTGGCGCTGGAATACACGATTTCCGATCCGCCGGGGGACAATTGGTACGCGATCAACGTCATCCGGCAGGAGGATGACTCGACGGAGGTGGGCATCGACTTAAACAGTTTTTTCAGTGTGGGGCTGAACGTCGTGACCCAGACCCGGCTGGTGAGTGATCGTACCTTTTCCGGGAGCCAGATTTCTGAGCGGTTTGATTTGTTTGATATTGCCCCGAGCGATTCGGTGGTAGTAACCATCGCCAACATCAGCCAGGGGTACTTTGAATACTTGGAAGCAGCCGAGCGGGCTGAGGGCTTGCTGAGCCAGATCACCCAGGAACCGATCAACCGCCCCACCAATGTCAATGGTGGCCGCGGCTTTTTCAATGCGTACTTCCCGGACGTGCGGTACTTTGACTTGTCGGAGTGGTAGGGGACGTGCCGGTGGTGAGTGGTGCGTGGGCCCGTTCAGCCTTCTTTTTGCTGGCGTTCGATGGCCTCAATCGTGATTTGCGTAGCATCGACGAAAGGCATCGGGAAGCGGTTCAGTGCATAGGGCATGGTGCGCGCGGCAATGAAGCCCCTCGCCGCGGACAGCGATACCTGAGTAAACGCCAGCAAAAACCCCGTTTCGACGGTGGCGAGTTGTGAATCGGGCTGTTTGGTGAGGATGAATTCGTCCAGATTCTCGATTTTGTAAGTCAGGCGCACCTCGGCCCGCATGATCGTGCCGTGGGCGGCATAATTGACTTGGTGCCGAATGGACATGATGAGCAACCGCTCGGCGAGCAGGATGTTGTAGTTCATGGCCGATCCTACTTTCAGGTCACTCAGTTCGATGTCATCGCCGTACAGTTCGGGAACCTCGACGATGGAAAATTCCTGCTCAGAGATATCGGCAGTACGGACGATCAAGCCTTTTGGGAACATATTGTTGGTGTTGTGATGGGGGGACAATGATCACGTAGACCTGTTTCGGTAAATCGGCTTGGGATTCCCGGGTGGGGAGCGGAGTTTGTTCGAAAGTTGACATCACGAAATTGGCTTTGCTGATGCGATTTGAAAGTCCGAATTCAAATTCGAGACCAAATGCTTTCTGCAGGCGGTACATGAACGTCATGTTTACCAGCTTTTCTCCGCTGAAAAGCTGGGTCAGATAGGACTTTGAGGTGCCGATTTTCGCGGCGATATCGGCTTTGGTCAAGCCTTTTTCATCCATGTAGGCTTCCAAAGTCCGAATGATATCCAGACTGATCATGGATGCTCCGTGCCGGATTTCTTCTTTCTCAGATCCAAATTGGAGGACGGAGTCAAGGGCGTTGCGCAGGTCGTTCTGATCGCTCATGGGGAAGGATTTATGCATTCATAGTCGGTTCGCTTGATCGCTTCGATCAGAGCCTCCGCTTTCTTATCGACCTTTTGGGTCTTCTTTTCGGGGTATTTGGCGATGATTACGCGTTTCCGTTTGCCTTCCACTTCTACGGTACAATACAAGCGCACGTTGAGCCCACCTTTCCATTTCATGGCGGTGAGGTGGTCGCCGTACGATTGGTACAGGTCCCGGTTGTATTTATTGTTGTACACCAGACCAAAGATCAGGCGGGTCCGGTGGGTGTACCTCACGTTTGCGAGGTGCGTGAGCACTTCTTTTATGATTCCGAGTTCGCAATATATTTCTACTGCTCCTTCTCTGCCTCCCGTCAAATTACGGATTTTTTACCCATCTGTTAAGCCATTGGTTAACTTTTCCCAAAACCCTCAATGGTTGGTCAAAACTTGCCGCACAGTTTGAGTGCGGGTGAATAATTAGTACGGATTAAAAAATGACATACCCATAAAGTGAGCGATTCCCAGTACCATAAATCCGGAAGTGCGCCCTCCGATGATCTCCGGTTCATACCATTGTTTTTATACTTCTCAGGGCAAGCCCCCCGCTCTACGCTCCGCCGGCCCACCTCCATCTTTTTTTCATCCTTACGAAACAATGTTCAGTACTTCACGTTTGCATTAATGAACAGTGTTCAGTATAATTGTCCTGTACACTGAAAGCCACTCATCACTACCTCTATGGGAATTGCAGAAAGAAAAGAACGAGAAAAGCGGGAAATGCGGGAACGCATCCTGGAGGCGGCGATGCGTTTGTTCGTCGAGCACGGATTTGAAAAGACCAGCATCCGCAAGATCGCCGACGCCATCGAATACAGCCCAGCCACGATCTACCTGTACTTCAAAGACAAGTCGGAGGTCTTTTTTGAGCTGCACCGCATGGCGTTTGGCCGTTTTCGGGAAACCATGGGCCAGTCCTTGCACGTCGCCGATCCCATGGAACGCATGCGCTTCATCGGTCGCGTCTATATCGATTTTGCCCTGCAAAACCCTGAACAATACGATCTTATGTTCATTATGCGGGCTCCGATGGAGAGCAAAACCGAGACCGATGGCTGGGAAGTGGGGCACAAGGCCTTTGAGATGCTCGAAACGACGGTGAAGGAGTGTCTGGACCAAGGCTTGATTCAGGGCGAGGACTACCGGTTCGTGTCTTACGCGCTCTGGGGCAGTGTCCATGGTTTGGTAGCCCTGGCCGTACGGGACCGGCTCAAAATGTACGACGAAGAAGACCCCCGTGAGCACATTTTTGCTGCTTTTGATGAGGTCATGTCCATGCTCACCCTAAATTAAATTTTTTTTGTCCCTGAGATAAACAGTGTTTATAAAAAATATATTGTTATGAAGTCATTAGCCAAATTCATCCTTCTTCCTCCAATCCAATAATTTTTTTGCCCGTTTACTAAACGGTGTTAACCAACCCCATCATGAAACTCAACTTGATACTTTGCCGCCCCCAACGGTCCGTTTCGGTCCCCGCGGCAGCTCCGGGTAACGGTCCCGAGTCTTCCCCGGGCCTGGTGGAACCCTGGACCCGATTTTGGGACCGCTTAGGGATCAACTGGCGGATCGGATACGTCTTCGGGCTGCTGCTGGCCCTGGGCACCAGTCTGCCTGCCCAAGGCATCCTCGAAGAATACGTCCGCGAGGGATTGCAAAGCAACCTCGCCCTGCGTTCCCACAACCTTCAGGTGGCGCGCAGCATGACCCAGCTTCGGCAAGCCAAGGCCAATTTCTTTCCAAAAATCGCCTTTGATGCCAATTACACCCTCGCGGGCGGCGGCCGAACCATCGATTTTCCCATCGGTGACTTGCTGAACCCTGTCTACGCGACCCTCAACCAATTGACCCAATCGGATGAGTTTCCCCAACTGGGGAATGTCTCCGAGCAGTTTCTCCCCAACAATTTCCACGAAACCAAACTCAGCCTGACCCAGCCGCTCTTCAACAGCGACGTGTACTTCGGTTACAAAGCCCGTCAGGCCCAGGTCGAAGTGGAAAAAGCCCGCAAGGCCGCCTACGCCCAGAACCTCGCCCACGAAATCCGCATCGCATATTTCAACCATTTGCAGGCCCGGGAAGCCGTCGCGATTTACCAGGATGCCCGCAAAGTTTTACTGGAGGTGCGCCGGGTCAATGAAAAGCTCGTCGCCCAGCAGAAAGCCACCCCCGATGTAGTCGCCAGTTCCGAAGCCGAGATTGCCCGCCTGGACCAGCAACTGGCCGAGGCCGAACAGCAAGTTGCCGTGTCCGCCAGTTGGTTCAACTTTCTCCTCAATCGCGACCTCGATACCCAAGTGTTGGTTGATCCTGACCTCCCCCCAATCACCCCGACCAGCGCTGAATACGCCGAACTGGCCGGTCAGGCGGAGGCCAATCGGCAAGAACTCCAGGCCTTGCGCATGGGGATTCGGGCAAACGAAACCCTGGCCGATATGAAAAAATACGATGCCCTCCTGCCCGATGTCTACCTCGCCGGCCAGGCCGGGTTCCAAGGCTTTGGCTACACTTTTGACGAAAACCAGGACTTCTGGCTCGCCCAAGTCGGACTCACCTGGGACCTCTTCCAAGGCCAGGGCAAGCGGGCTGCCCGCGACGAAGCCGATCTGCAGGTCCAGCTATTGGAAAATGAATACGCCACCGTCCTGCAGCAGCTCAAAATGCAAGTCATGCAAGCGCGGGAAGGGCTAAAAGCAGCCGTGAAGGCACTGGACGCGGCCCAAAGTGAACAAAACGCCGCCGCCAAAGCCTTTCGTCTGATCGACCGCCGCTACACACAAGGCCAAGCCATGCTCGTGGAACTGCTGCGCGCCCGCAACCAGTTGACCTCCGCGCAGATCTCCTACAACATCGCACGCTTCCGCGTGTTTGCCCAACAATCCGAATTGAACAAAGCCACCGCGGCTCAATAAAGCAATCGCCACCCATGAAAACCACCATTCCATTTGCCCTGATCCTTCTGCTGGCGCTGAGTGCCTGCCGGCAGGACCACTCCCAACTGGCGCAAGTCAACGCCGATTCGCTCGATGCCCGGGTCACCGTCCAGGAGATCCCGATCACCGAGACCCCCTTGACCATCGAAGCCGTGGGGCTGCTCAGCGGCACCACCGAAATGAAGCAATCCTTCAAAATCGGCGGCGTCATCGACCGGATCTTCGTCGATGAAGGCCAGCGCTACCGGGCCGGACAAGTCCTCGCCGTCCTCGAAACCCGCGAGATCGACGCCCAAGTCAACAAGGCCCGCCAAGCGGTCGAAAAATTCCAGCGCGACCAAGTGCGCATCGACAACCTCTACCAAGACACTGTCGCGACCCTCGAACAGTTGCAGGACATCAAAACCGGCCTCGACGTCGCCCGCGCCGACCTCGAAATCGCCGAGTACAACCAAGGTTACGCTCAGATTGTCGCCCGCAACCGCGGGAAAGTCCTGCGGCGCTTCGCCGAGGAGGGAGAAATGATTTCCCCCGGGATGCCCGTGCTGATGGTGAGCCACACCGGCGGCGGTGGTATGTTTGTGCTGAAAGTCGGTTTGCCGGACAAAGACATCGTGCGTTTGCAGCCCGGAGACTCCGCCCACCTGGAGTTTGACGCATTTCCGGGAGAAAAATTTACCGCACAAATTGGGACCATTGCCCCCCAGGCCGACCCCATGACCGGATCTTTTGCCGTAGAATTAGAGCTTGAATCCCGCGGTTTCCCGATGCGCCACGGCTTCGTTGGGAAAGCGGAAATTTTTCCCCGCAGCGGTGGGGCCTACTACAAAGTCCCGATTGACGCGGTGGTAGAAGCCAACGAAAATGAGGCCCGGATTTTTCTTGTCGATCCCGAAACCCAAACCGTTGCGGCGACGACCATTCCTTCCGGGCGGATCGGACCGGATTACGTGCTGGTGGACACCAGTGCGATCCGACTGGATCGACCGGTTGTATTGGCCGGGGCCAATTACCTGGAAGACGGCCAGAAAATCGCCATCCAATAGCCCCGCAATTCCAGTATCCCACTCCACAACAACTGAGATCATTTCCAAAAGACAATCCCATGCGGCTCCCAGCATTTGCCCTTAAAAACTACCAGTTTGTCCTGATTTTGGTCTTCATGGCCATTCTCTTGGGCGTTTACTCCTACCTCTCTATGCCTCGGTCCGAGGACCCGGACCTTTCGCTCCCCATTTACACTGTGGTCGCCGTCTACCCCGGGACCAGTCCCGAAGACATGGAAGAACTGATCGCCGATCCGGTGGAAGAAGCCATCGACCAACTGGACGACATTACCGTGATTCGGACCAAGATCGAGGAGGGATTGTTTATCATGCGGGTGGAAGCGGAATTTTCCGTGGACATCGACGACAAATACGATGAAATCTCTGCCGAGGTCAATGGGTTGCGCGGCGAGTTGCCGGAGGGCTTGTACGACCTGCGGGTCCGCAAATTCAGTCCCCTGGACGTGCTCATCATGCAACTGGCCCTCATATCCAAGGGCGCCGACTACCACGAATTGGTGGAGACGGCGGAAGACTTGCAAGACGAGCTGCAAACTGTGAAGGGCGTGCGCAAGGTCAAGATCAATGCCTACCCCGAGGAAGAAATCCGCGTGTCCCTGGACATGGAGCGGATGGCCCAATTGCACGTTCCTTTGGTTCAGGTCCAAGGCATCCTTCAGGGCAACAACGTCAACATCCCCGGGGGCGACCTCGAGGCAGGCAACAAGTCCTACAACATCAAAACCAGCGGCAGCTACCGGAATCTGGATGAAGTGCGCAACACCATCGTCTCCACCGGAAACGGAAACATCATCCGCCTGCGCGACGTGGCCACGGTGGAAATGGACTACCAAGATCCCAACTGGGTGGCCCGCCACAACGGTGACACCTGCGTCTTTCTGGCCATTACCCAGCAAAAGGGCAACAACATCCTCACGATCACCGACGACCTTCAGAAAAAGGTGGACGCCTTTCAGACCAAATTGGGTCCGGGGATGGCACTCGACTACGCTTTTGTGCAGGGCCCCGCCGTCGAAAGCCGCATCAACAGTTTCTTTTCCAATCTGCTGCAAGGCATCGCCCTGGTCGGCGTTGTGATTTTCATTTTCCTGGGCTTCCGCCCTTCCCTGGTGATCATGACCATCATCCCGATTTCGATCTTGATGGCGGTAGGCACCCTGGACATGGCCGAATTTGGCTTGCAACAAATCTCCATCGCGGGACTGGTGATTGCGCTCGGGCTGCTGGTGGACAACGGCATCGTGGTCCTGGAAAATATCATTCGCTACCGCAACGAAGGCATGAAACTCCAGGAGGCCGCTTTGCAAGGAACCCGCGAGGTCGGCGTGGCGATCATTTCTTCGACCGCGACGACGCTTTTGGCTTTTTTTCCGCTGACCCAATTGGGGGGTGGGACCGGTGAATTCTTGAAAACCTTGCCGCTGATCGTGATTTTTGCTCTGCTGGCTTCCTTGTTGCTGGCGCTGACCGTGACCCCTTTGCTCTCGGGGCGGTTTTTGCGGGCTTCCGGGAAAAAGCGCAAAACTTGGGTGCTGCGCCAAATCGAAAAGTTGATCGAGCGCGGCTACCGGCCCACACTGCTCTTTGCCCTGCGGCGACCCTGGCTCATCCTGCTGATTGCCATCGGTGGACTGGTCGGCAGTTTCGCGCTGTTTCCGGCGGTTGGTGTGAGCTTTTTTCCTACCGCGGACAAGCCCTTGCTGCTGATCGATATTTCCTCCCCGAAAGGCGCTTCGCTGGCGTCCACCGACGCCGCCGTCCAATACGTCGAAGCCGTCCTGACCGAGTCCGATTACGTGTCGTCCTACACTTCTAACTCAGGCCACGGCAACCCGCAGATCTACTACAACCGCATCCCGCGGGATTACCGCAAGAGTGAGGGCCAGGTCATGGTCCGCTTCAAGGAATGGGACCCGGTCGCGTTTTACACCGAATTGGGACGACTGCGCCGGGCCTTTGCCGATTATGCCGGGGCGGAAATCACCTTTTCCGAACTGAAAAACGGTCCTCCCTTTGAAGCCCCGATTGAAATCAAAGTGATCGGGCAAGATCTGGATACCTTGCGCCGGCTGGCCGGAGAAGTCGCGGAAATCATCGGCACCGCCGAGGGCACCTTCAATGTCGAAAACCCCTTGGATCGCGCCAAAACTGACCTCAAGGTGGAAATCAACCGGGACAAGGCCGGCTTGCTTGGCCTCCAACTGGCAGACATTGACCTGACGGTGCGCACCGCCATGACCGGCCTTGTGGTCGATCAAATCAGCCTCGAGGACGGCAACGAATATGACCTGAATCTGCGCCTGCCGCTGTCCGGAGAGCCGGGGATGCGGGATTTTGATCGGATCCAGGTAGCCAGCCGCTCGGGTGCACAAGTTCCGTTGCGGCAAGTGGCCGATATTCGCTTTGCCCAAGCGGTGAACAAGATCGATCACTACAACTTGCAGCGTACCGCAACGATCACCGCCGACGTTTACAATTCGGATGCCACCGCGGCGATCACCGAGGGCATCATACAGGACTTGGAAGCCTTTGATTTTCCGGTCGGTTACCGGTATTACGTCGCGGGCGAGTACGAAACCCAGCAGTCTTCCTTCGGTGACTTGGGGCTGAGTTTGATCCTGGCCCTGGTGGGCATCTTTGCGGTCCTCGTCCTGCAATTCCGTTCGCTCTTGCAGCCCTTGATCGTGTTTTCGGCGATTCCCTTTGCCTTCATGGGCTCGATCATCTTCCTCTACCTGACCGGCTGGTCGTTTTCCTTCTTTGCTTTTGTGGGCTTTACCAGCTTGGTGGGCATTGTGGTGAACAATTCCATTATCCTGGTCGACTTCACGAACCAACTGATGCGGGAAGGTATGGCCAAGCGGGAGGCAATCGCCCAGGCGGCCCAGACGCGGTTTACGCCGATTCTGTTGACGTCACTGACGACGATCTTGGGACTGTTGCCCCTGACCCTCGGCAATACCAGTCTGTGGTCCCCCCTGGGCTGGACGATTATCGGGGGGATGGTAGTGAGCACATTTTTGGTGCTACTGATCGTCCCGATTTTGTACAGTTGGTTTACGCGGGGGGTGGGCCAGGCGCCAGCTGTTGCGTCCTGAGCCAGGATAGGATCAGATGGAAGTCGCAGTTTGGGGTGAAGCCCCAGACTGCGACTTCCGCATCTACCCCTCTCCCCGAACCATGGCCTGGGCGAAATAGACGATGTGAGCGTCGTTGGTGAGGCCCCCTTGCGGGCGCCAGCCTTCGGCGATGAGGGCATTGACTTGCTTAGAAAGGGCTTCGATGGTTTTGGCGGCAACAATGGTGTATTTCCTAGTGGTGATTTTATTTTTGGGGTAAATGGGACGGCGGCGGTCATTCGTCCAGCCATCCGTAGAAAAAGAAGCGGCCCTGTTTGTGCCGCTGCCCGTTGACCGTCGCTGCATAATGGGAAAACAGCGTCGGGTCGGTCGCGGTATCGGTGCGAAAAGCATACAACTGGTCCGGAGGAACGCCAGCAGAGTGGACTTCTTGGGTACAAAATCCGTAGAGGTCGATGCCGGTGCGTCCGTCGGGCTGAGGCCGCAAAAACGGCTGCCAAACGCGGTTTTGCGCCTGAATTGGATCGGCAAATCGGTAACTTTCCGGCTTGATTGAGGGGCCGATCACGCCGTAAAGATCCTGCGGACGGGAGCCGTGGTGCTGCATAAGGTGGCGGAGCAGTTTTCCGGTGAGTCCGGCGGCCATGCTGCGCCAGCCCACGTGGGCAAAGGCCAGTAGGTGCTGGCGGGCATCGTACACCACAAAAGGCACACAATCGGCAAAGCCCAAAAAGATCCCGGCGCCGGGAATTTGGAGCACATTGGCATCGGAAATGAAGCGGGGGGGATGGCTCAGGGAACATCCATCGAAATCGTAAGCTGGGATATCGGTGATAATTTCCCGGTGCTCGGTGAAGAAAGGGATCAGCCGCTCGGGGGGCAGATCTTGTCCGGCAAAGAAGCGCTGCCGGGCAAGCAGGACCGCCGCCCGGGGACCGAAGCTGTAGGACATATTGCCATCGGTCACGGTTGAGTGTCCCACCCGAAACCGCAAGTATTCCGGCAATTCGGAGATGTCGCGGGGAGCCATTGGGGGGCGTAGATGTGCCATAAGGGTAAATTTATCACAAATTCTTCCCCCAATAGCGGTCGTGCCGGGGCAATTGTTATTTTTGCGCCATGCTATTTCGCATCCTTCGCTCCGTCTATGCGGTGTATGGGGTTCTGGTATTCCTTGTGCACCTGTTGTTGTTCATTCCCTTTCTTTTTTTGGGATTGCTGATTTTCGGGCAGCGCGCGATTCGCCCTTTGATCTGGTACGCCCACCACGGGATCGCCGGGGTGACCTTGTTTTTAAGTGGGATCTGGCTCAGGGTCAAAGGCCGCGAGTTGGTGCGCCACGACGGGCCGTTTATCATTGTGAGCAACCACCGCAGTTTTCTCGATATACTCATTGATGCGGTGTGTTTTCCCGGGGGATACAAGTTCCTCAGCAAGAAGGAAATGGTCAAGGTGCCCGTTTTTGGCGTGTTGGTGAAGCGGATGTGCATCCTGGTTGACCGCAAGGATGCCGAATCGCGCCACCAAAGTTTCGAAAACATGAAGCAGGCCCTGGACGATGGTTTTTCGGTGTTGTTGTACCCGGAAGGGACCCGCAACCGCACCCCGGAGGTAGATCGCATCAAAAAGTACTACGATGGCGCGTTTCGCCTCGCCTCCGAGACCGGACGACCGCTGGCAGTGATCACCCTGAACGATCCCGGGCGGCACAACGATCCGATCCGGGAACTCGACTTGTGGCCGGGTTGGATCAACTGTCAGTGGGATTTGATCACCGATACCCAGGGGCGGGGCATCGAAGATCTCAAGGCTGAGACCCGAAAAATAATGATGGCACAGTTTGTGGAAGAGAAGCTGACCGTTGGTCAATAGTCTGGACTACGCTTTTAATCCCGCAGTGAGGATTTCCGCATAGGCAGTAACCAGTTGCCGGATATCGATTTCGTGGTGATTGGTGAGGAGTTTTTTCTTTGAATCCACAAACTGGACTACCCCCATGCAGCTCGCCCAGATGATGTAGCCGGTCAGCGTGGGGGAGATCTCAGATTTGATTTCGCCGCGGGACTGGCCGTGGACAATCAAGTCATTGGTAAAGCGCTGGATCTTCTGGCTGATTTTGAGGTGGGTAGCGTAATTGATGTTGAACTCCGGGCGCTCCATGTAGGAGATGAGTTCAAAATAATCAGGAAATTCCCGGTAGTAATCGTAACAGGCTAGACAGAGGGCAGCGATCTTTTTGCTGCTGTAGTTTTCTGCGTCGGTTGCCGTGGTGAAGCGGTCCAAGAGCAGTTGCAAGGCCTTGATCCCCAGTTCGGCCAGCATTTCATCTTTGTTGCGGTAGTGGTTGTAGACGGTGCCCTTAGCGATTTGGGCCCGGGCAATCACCTGATCCACCGTAAATCCTTCAATGCCCCCGTCGAGCAGTACCAGGTCCGCCGCGGCAATGATTTGTTGCTTGCGGGCTTCGGCAGTGGGGCGTTTCTTGGTTTTCATTTCGGATCGGGGATTTCTACGGCAAATATACGCACAGTGGCGGCGAAGGCGCACGGTCGCCAGGGGGAAAGTTGCGGACCTTTTGGAAAAAATCCCGCTTTCCGAAAACAATTTTGACCGCCCAAAGTTCAAAAATGACTGCTGGTCATTTTTGGAAATTTAATTATGGTTACACCCAAGTTTACCCGACCCAAGAGCACGCGGGAGCGCCTCGCCCAGCATATTCGTGTCTTGCGGCACAAGTTCTGGGCGGCGCGCTACACCGCATTTGTGGCTTTTATGGCCAATACCATCGGTCGGCTGGAACACAAGCGCTACCACAAAAAGAAAGCCGCCGGCGAAAAAGTCGTCGTCGACAAGGTCTTTGCGCCGCCCCCCAAAAAGGAGCGCTACGCCGATTTCGATCCGGTGCCGGCAGACATTTCCCCGAAACGGGCCGGGGCCGCCCGCAAAGCCCGGTCCATGAAAATTGAGGAATACCCTTCCGTGGACTATGGGTTCAAGTACGAAGAGCCACCAATCTCGGGAAACGTCCTCAACGGCTTGGGGGAAACGGAAAAGCGGCGCACGACCCAGCCTTTTTTTACCCGGGGGTACAGTGGGCCTTGGAACAAGTTGGAACGTTTGTTTCAGGCGATCAACAAGCCCGCTTTGGCAAATTTCATCCTGAATATTTTCTGGATGGACCGCAATCGCCTGGGGGTCGTGGCGCGTAAGCAGGTGGCGGTTGAGGATCCGACCGCCATGACCAAAGAGGTCAAATCCCGGGCACGCATCCACGGCGCCGATGTCGTCGGCGTTGCGCCATTGCAGGAAGAAATGCGTTTTGAGGGATTCGACTTGCCGTTCAAGTACGCGATCTCCATCGCTCTGGCCATGGACCGGGAGACGATGGTGCAGGTACCCACCCACGAAACCGGGCTGCACATCCAGAAGACCTACAAAAACGTGGGCCAGATTGCGATTGACCTGGCGCAGGACATCCGAAAAATGGGCTGGCCGGCGCGGGCGTGTACCAATATTTCTCCCGATACCTACGAGGTGCAGCACATCCCGGTCGCAATTGAAGCGGGCATCGGTATGCTGGGCAAGCACGGCTCGTTAATCACCAAGGAGTTTGGCTCAAACGTGCGCCTGGCGACCGTACTGACCGATCTTCCTTTGGCCATCGATGGTCCGAAAGACATCGGGGTGGATGATTTCTGTGCGACTTGCCAAATCTGTTCGGACAATTGCCCGCCGGACGCAATCTTCGACGTCAAGCAGTTGGTGCGCGGGCAGATGAAGTGGTACGTGGACTTTGACACCTGCATTCCCTATTTTGTTGCGAATGATGCGTGCGGGATCTGCATTGAGGTTTGCCCCTGGAGTGCCCCCGGTCGGGGACCGCTCATCTCGAAAAAGATGCTGGAACGCCGCGAAAAAGCAAGCGCAAAAACGGAAAAATGATCAAAACCGAAAACTTTGAACAGGTCGAAGTCACCGCTCAGGAAGAGCTGCGCGAATGGTTGTTGGCCCACCACGCCCAGGATGACAGTGTGTGGCTGGTGACCTACAAAAAGGTGGAGCCGGAAAAGTACGTCTCGACTTCGCAGGTGCTCGATGAGCTGCTCTGCTTCGGTTGGATCGATGGCATCCGGCGGAAACTGGACGACAAGCGCACGATGCAGTTGATTTCGCCCCGGCGGGTGCAGTATTGGTCCAAGACCTACAAAGACCGGGCGGCGCGGCTTGAGCGGGAAGGCAAAATGCACGCGGCCGGCCGGCGCTCGATTGCAGAGTCCAAGGAAAACGGGATGTGGCATTTCCTCGACGACGTCGATGCGCTCATTGTCCCGAAAGATTTGGCGGCTGGTTTGAAAAAGCATCCCGGGGCGGAGGATTTCTTTATGGCGCTTCCCCCGGCGGCGAAGCGATTCGCCCTGCGCTGGATTAAACTGGCCAAATCGGACAAAACCCGCGCGAACCGCATCGAAAAGACCAGTCAGCTTTCGGCCCAAGGCAAAAAGGTGCCGGGGAGTTGAAATAACTTGTTGGATTTCTAATTGCTCAATTTCCGATTGGCGCGTCCGGGACGCGCAACCCGCGAGGAACAAATGAGCCCCAACGTCGCTACCACACGCGGATCATAGCCGCACGGCACGCTGTGCGGTCCCCGCGGATTGTCCCTTGAAAATTTCCAATGATTTGCTTTCCAACCGTCGCGTTCGGCACGTGCATCCGATCGCGGGCAATTTTGCGGGAAGCGGAGAGCGATTGGGGCACAAGATTTAACCCATCCCCATCGCCCCTACGGTGCGGGAAACGGTCGGAATTGGCCCCGGGCATCGACGTGCCACCTAAATGCTGCTTCCACCGTAAAATGCCCCCTTTCTTCGTCCCAGCGGTAGTTTTCGGTGAATCGGTAGGGGCCACTGGGAATGGCTTCGGTCGCGGTGTTGGGAAAATGCGCGGAAACCTCGCCTTCGATCCGGATTTGTCGGGGATTGCGGCCGGTCGGAATTTGTAGTTTGCGCCGGAGGACGACGGTGAGGGAATCGGCGGGTTGATCGCCCCGATAGCCCGGACCTTCCTCGCTGAATTCGCGGAAAGCGAGCAATTGGATCAGGGAATCACGGCGCACGGCGTACAGATGAGTGGTGATTGAGTACCGGTCAATAACACCATCCGATCCCCGGTAGCGGACCCAATCTTCGTCGGCCCGAGGCAGGATTGCAAAGTCGGGTTCTTGAGCAATATCCCCGCGGGTGAATACGGTTTCGGTGGCGGTGGTGCGGATTCCGCGTTCGTCTTCCGTGACGAGGTAAAGGAATTGCTCTCCCGGTGTGGGGCCGGTCAGGAAACCGAGGTAGCATTGCGCTTCGTGGGCGGTGCGCAAGTGGAAGATTTCCAGGTGGCCGTGGAGGTGGCGCAGTTCGCAAATTTTGCGGTCGGCTGTGTGGGTGGATTCATGGATCCGAAAGCCGCTGAAGGGGGCGACATTCCGCGGGGCATCCGCGTAGTAGCCTTGTAGAGGATCGGTGGTGGCGATTTCTTCCAGCAGGTGGCGAACGGCCAAACGGGGCGCCGGGGGGGCTTGGGTATCGGGAACCTGGCAAGTCGCCAGGAGTAAGATCAGCAAAGAAAGTGGGAGTAATTTCACGTTGTGGGGCGTTTTTTTTCGGACCATGCCAAATACAGCAGCCTTTCTATTGCTGGGATCGCCCCAACGATCGTGACCAGAGCCACTGGCAGCGGAAGCTTTTGCCGTCGCGCCGGTAGTGGCCGATTCCCGGGTGGTGGTGCCGGGCAAGGGGGGACTCCCGGGAGTATTCACCGCAAGGCAGTGCTGGTCGGCTCATCTCATCGTTGAGGCTGTTGCCGGGGCCGTTGATCCGCCGGCTGGTGCCCGCCGGGTTCTCATTGCCCAGGAAGATGATCCGGAGGCCAGTAGCCGGGCCCACGGACCCGGAAGACCGTCCGGGATGCCCGTCTCCGAATATGATCAGGCGGCGCAGACTGGGCGCAGAACGGCGGGTGGGTGAAATCAATTGCTTCATGGAGTGAAGGGCAAGTGTGCAAAACCTGTGCTTCGCCTCGTTGCCGTTTTTGCTAAATTTACGTTCTGAAATGGACTTTCTCAATGACCTTAACGAGGCGCAACGCGCCGCTGCCGTGGCCACCGAAGGCCCGGTGATGATCATCGCGGGCGCAGGCTCGGGCAAAACGCGTACTTTGACCTACCGCCTGGCTTTCATCATCGATCAAGGACTAGCCGATCCTTTTGAGATATTGGCCTTGACCTTTACCAACAAGGCGGCCCGGGAGATGCGCGAACGGATCATCACGCTGGTGGGACCGGATGCGAAAAATATCTGGATGGGGACTTTTCACTCGATTTTCGCCCGGATGTTGCGCTACGAAGCGGAAAAACTGGGCTACACGAGCAGCTTTACCATCTACGATACCGACGACACCCAAAGTACGCTGAAAAAGGTCGTGGACAGCCTGAAGCTCGACCCTAAGAAATTCAAGCCCCGGGTGCTCTACACCCACATTTCTTCGGCTAAAAACGCCCTGGTGGACCCCGAGATGTACGCGGCGGAGTACGTTACGGATTCATTTTCCAATAGCATCGCCCGCATCTACAAAATCTATCAGACCCGTCTGTTTGAGTCAAATGCGATGGATTTTGACGATTTGCTGATGAAGCCGATTGAGTTGTTTGACCGCTACCCGGATGTGTTGTACAAATGGCAGAAACGGTTCGGCTACATCATGGTGGACGAGTACCAGGATACCAACCGCGCGCAGTACGTCATCACGAAAAAGTTGGCCGCGCAGCACGAAAACATTGCGGTGGTGGGCGATGATGCCCAAAGCATTTACTCATTTCGTGGGGCGAACATCGAGAATATCCTCAACTTCCAAAAAGACTACCCGGACACCCGGCAGTTCAAGCTCGAACAGAACTACCGGTCGACCAAAAACATCGTCGAAGCCGCCAACAGCATTATCAAGCGGAATAAAAATCAGATTCCGAAAAAGGTCTTTACCGAGAATGCTACCGGGGATTTGATCCGCATCCTCGAGTCCAATACCGACAACGACGAGGCGCGGATGGTGACCGACTCGATTCGGGAGCAGGTCATGCGCCACAGCTACAAGCACAAACACTTTGCGGTGCTTTACCGCACCAATGCCCAATCGCGGGCGCTGGAAACGGAATTGCGGCGGGCGCGGATTCCTTACAAAATATTTGGCGGTTTGAGTTTCTACCGCCGAAAAGAGATCAAAGACATGACCGCTTACCTCAAGCTGGCGGTCAATCCCCGGGACGAGGCGGCCCTGACCCGGGTGATCAATTATCCGGCGCGGGGGATCGGTAAGACCTCGATGGACCGACTCACGGTGGCAGCGGACGAGCGGGGCATCGGTTTGTGGGAAGCCTTGACCCGGGTGGAAGAGATTCCGGAACTGGGACGGGCGCGGAAATCGCTGGCCGAGTTTGTGCTGATGATCAAAACCTTCGGGATTCGGGCGCGGGACGACAGCGCCTACGATGCGGCCAACTACATCGCCAACAAGAGCGGCATGCTGCGGGAACTTCACCAAACGGACAATCCGGAGATGATGAACCGCTGGGAGAATGTTCAGGAATTGCTCAACGCGGCCAAAGAGTTTACCGAAGACGAAGACAACGATGCCGACAAGCTGGATGCGTTTCTGGCGGAGATCAGTTTGTTTACCGACCAGGATGAGAAGCACGAGAATCCCGATTTCGTCACGCTGATGTCGATCCATGCCGCGAAGGGACTGGAGTTTCCTTCGGTATTCGTGACTGGGCTGGAAGAAGAGTTGTTCCCAAACTTCATGGCCTTGCAGTCGCGGGCGGATTTGGAGGAAGAGCGCCGTCTGTTTTATGTGGCGGTGACCCGGGCCAAGGACCGCCTCGCGCTCACCTTTGCCAAGAGCCGTTACCGCTACGGTTCTTTGCAGTGGAATGAGCCGAGTCGCTTTTTGAGCGAGGTCGATGAAGAATACGTGCATTTTCACAGTTTGCGCCGGGAACGGTCCTCGGCCTCGCGCTCGCGCTCGGGCAGCAGTCTGCCGTTGCGGGGCAATGGAAATGCCACTCCGATGCGTTCGCGCAAGCGGGCGATGACCCGCGATGACTTTGTCGGAGACGACCTCACCGGGCTAGCCGAGGGCATGGAGGTAGAGCATTCGAAATTTGGGCCGGGAAAAGTGCTGAAGCTGGAAGGCAATGGCAGTGAGCGGAAAGCGACCGTATTCTTTACCGAAAAAGGGGAGAAGGTCCTGTTGCTGAAATATGCAAAATTGAAGATTTTGTCCTAAATTGCGCTTTATTGATCCACTCGCGGTTGAATGCCCATTGTTGCCTGATCGCCGTTCGCTGTGGAAACAGCCCGTGAACGTTGGCAAAAATGAAAATCCCTAACCAAGTTGTACCGGTATTCAGCCCCCAACCATTTTGACAATTCATTTCCATGGAATATAAAATCACCGATGAACCCCTGAAATTGCGGGAATACGGAAGGAACGTGCAGCAGATGGTCAAGTTCTGCAAGACGATTGAAGATCCGGTAGAGCGCAACGTGCTGGCGCGGGAGATTGTCCGCATCATGGCCAATATGAACCCCGGCCTGCGGGACGGACAGGACTTTCACCAGAAACTTTGGGATCACTTTTATCACTTGGCGGAATTCGACATCGACGTGGACTCGGAGTATCCCGTTCCGGAGCCGGATTCCATATTTTCCCGCCCGACGGAGCGGATGCAGTACCACAACCGGCGGTCCCGCTTCCGGCAATACGGACAAAACATTGAATTGATGGCCGATGCGGCCATCAATATGGAGGACGACGAGCAGCGCAAGCACGCCTTGGTGACCTTGACCCTAAACATCATGAAGATGCACCTCAAGGGACAAGAAAAAGACTCGAATGCCGAGTTGATTGTCTGCGAGCACCTCCGGGTACTGACCAAGGGGAAATTGACTTACCGGCCGGACGAGATCAAATTTCACCGTTATACCTCGGCCGCTCCGCCGCCCCAACAGCAAAGCTCCTCGGGGTCCCGCAAAAACAAGGGCAATAAACGCCACAAGGGCAACCGTTCATACAACAAAGGCCGCCGCTAATGCAGTATTTTGAGATCGAAGGCGGGCATCAACTCCACGGGGAAATCGTTCCTCAAGGAGCCAAGAACGAAGCCCTGCAAGTTCTGTGTGCCCCCTTGCTCACCCAAGAAAAAGTCACCCTCACCAATGTTCCCGACATCCTGGATGTCAACCGCCTCATCGAAGTGCTGCGGCTCATCGGGGTAGACGTGAAAAAGGTGAAAGCGGATACCTATACCTTCTGTGCAAAAGACGTCGATCTCGCTCAACTGCGCTCTCCGGAATTTCACCAACAAGCCAGTCGATTGCGGGGCTCGGTCATGCTGATGGGCCCGCTGCTGGCCCGTTTTGGAGAAGCAATCATGCCGCGCCCGGGCGGAGACAAGATCGGTCGGCGGCGCATGGACACGCATTTTCTCGGCTTTCAGCAACTCGGAGCACACTTTGTCTACAATGAGAAGGGCCCTCAGTACGAGTTGTTTTCCCACGGTCGCCTTCAGGGAGCCTTCATTCACCTGGATGAGCCTTCGGTGACCGGCACAGCAAACGTCGTAATGGCGGCCGTATTGGCCAAAGGCACCACCACGATTTACAATGCCGCCTGCGAGCCGTATTTGCAGCAGCTCTGCAACCTGCTCAACAGCATGGGCGCCAAAATTGAGGCCAATACCATCGGCAGCAACAAGCTGATCATCCACGGGGTCGCCGCCCTCGGCGGAAATGGTAAGAAACCGCACCGGATCCTTTCCGACATGATCGAAGTCGGGTCCTTTATCGGGATGGCGGCGATGACCCAGAGTCAGCTCACCATCAAAAACGCGGATGTGGAGTACCTGGGCATTATTCCCAAGGTTTTCGGGCGCCTCGGTATCGATTTGGAAACCCGGGGCAATGACCTGATCGTCAACCGCCAGCACATCTGCAAGATCGAGACCTACATCGAAGGCGGGACGCTGACGATTTACGATCATCCCTGGCCGGGATTTACGCCCGACCTGATGAGTATCCTGCTGGTGACCGCGACCCAATGTGACGGTTCGGTACTCATTCACCAGAAGATGTTTGAGAGCCGCCTATTTTTTGTCGACAAGCTCATCGACATGGGGGCGCGCGTGATTCTGTGCGACCCGCATCGGGCGGTGGTGATCGGGCTTGCGCGGCAGTACATGCTGCGGGGCATCACCATGAGCAGTCCGGATATTCGGGCGGGAATCGCCTTGCTGATTGCGGCGATGTCGGCGAAGGGAAGCAGCCGGATCTTCAACATTGAGCAGATCGACCGGGGCTACCAGAACATCGAAGGGCGGCTGAACGCCTTGGGGGCAAATATCAAACGCCTGACGCAGTAGTCCCCACCGGGCGGAGAGATTGCGGGGTATCCGCTGGGTAGAGAACTTAAAAATTGCGTTATTTGCCCGTGATGTCGCGTGTTTATCCTTTAGGTTTATGGTTGATTCTCTTTGGCTGCGGTCCGCTGTGGGCGTGGTGTGAAGTGAGTTCCGACTCGATTCCGATGGGCTCGGTGGTTTTCCTAGAGGGACGGGATGCCGATGGAGATGTATTGTCGCGGGGGATCGGGGTAATCGTCCGGAAAAATTTCATTGCGACCAATTACCACTACGTCGCCGGTATGGCGGAAGTCGCCGTTTTCAAGCGGGGCGAATCCCGGGAATACATTTCGGACGGCTACCTGTCGGTGGAAGAAGATCGGGACGTAATCATCTTATCGGTGCCGGGGGTCAATGGACAAATTGCCACGCTGTCACCGGGACCATTTCCGGGGGACGGGGCCGAGGTGCGGATGCTGACCCAGCCGTCCCCCCAGCGCTCCAAAGTCGCCACCGGGGTAGTCAGTGGTCGCAAAGAGATCCGGGAGATGGACCTGCCGGAGGTCATCACCCGGGAAGTGGAAGATTTTACCGGGGGACCGGTTTTCTACCAGGGGAAAGTGGCGGGTTTTTGCACGGCCGGCTATTTGGATGACCGGTACTACGCTTACATCATGCCCGCATCCGAGGCGCGCCGGCTCATGAACCGGAGTTTCATCATCAAGGCTTTCAACTCGCTGAAAGACCTGAAGCCCTTGAAGCAGAGTGATTTTCAGGACAATCTGATGGAAAACCTGAATTCGGTGCTGTGGCTGGACGTAGAAGATGCCGAGCGATTGGCCCGGAAGAAGGAAAAGATGGTGGTCCTGCACGTGTACGCCAAGTGGGCGGGCTGGGCGAAGCTCATGGACAAAAATACCTACGCCAGCAAGCGGATTATTCGCTACATCAACGAGAATTTCTACGCGGTGCGCTTCAATGCCGAGAGCAACGATACCATCGTCTTTAACAATTTGGCATACTACCGCAATATTGGCAGTCCCTACCATACATTGGCCTACTCTTTGCTGGAAGGAAATATGGAATTTCCATCCACGGTTTTTCTGGACGAGGAGATCAATCTGCTCCTGGTAATTCCGGGGTATATGGATGCCGATAAAATGGACGTCGTCCTTCACTATTTCAGCGAGAAAGCCTATTTAAATGAACAGTTGAGCTTTCTCGATTTTGAGCAAAAATACCGAAGGCGCCGCCCGAACTACTAAATCTAAGACCTCAATCGAGTACCAAACATCGCACTAATACTATGGCAAAGAAGAAAAGCAACAAGGAAGAGCCGGCCGCCAAAGACCAAGATCAAAACGTTGAAAATGAGGCGGTTCAGAATCCTGAAGTCGAGGAAGAGGCAACAGCGGAAACCGAGGTGAGCGAACTGGAATCCTTGCAGCAGGAACTTGAGGCCGCCAAGAACCGGGCGCAGGAAGCCACCGATCAATACCTCCGCTTGATGGCCGAGTTTGACAACTTCCGCAAGCGCTCCCGGCGCGAGATGGGAACGATGCGAGATTATGCTTCGGAAAGCGTACTGACGGCGCTGTTGCCGGTAATCGACAACTTTGAGCGCAGCCTGACAGCAATGGATAAAACTGACAATTTGTCATCCGTAAAGGAAGGGATTCAGATTGTCAATGAAAACTTGCATCGGGTATTGGAAAAAGAAGGACTGAACGCCATCGAAAGTGTCAATCAGCCCTTTGATTCGGAGCTTCACGAGGCCATTCACAGCATGCCGGTAGAAGAAGAGGAGAAAAAAGGAATGGTACTCGAAGAAGTGGAAAAAGGGTATCGGCTGAAAGATAAGGTCATCCGATACGCAAAAGTAATCGTGGGAGAATAACGAACATGGCCAAGAGAGATTTTTATGAAGTTTTAGGCGTCGCAAAAAGCGCCGGCAAAGACGAAATCAAGAAAGCCTACCGCAAGTTGGCGATGAAGTACCACCCGGATCGCAATCCGGGGGACGCTGCGGCGGAGGAAAAATTCAAAGAGGCAGCCGAGGCGTATGAGGTGCTGAGCGACGAGCAAAAACGCGCCCGTTACGACCGGTTTGGCCACGCCGGACTGGGCGGAGGTGGTGGAGGGGGCTACACCAACGTCAACGTGGAAGACATTTTCTCTCGGTTCAGCGATATTTTCGGCGGGGGTGGTTTCGAAAGCTTCTTTGGCGGGGGCGGCGGTGGTCGCACCCGGCGGCGGACGGGACAGCGGGGCAGTGATCTCCGCATCAAGGTGCCGCTGACCATGGAAGAAGTATTTGGTGGGGTTGAAAAGAAGGTCAAGCTCAGACGCTACGTTGCTTGCGATACTTGTGCCGGAACGGGGGCGGAAGGAAACAACGGCCTCAGCACGTGCCAAACCTGCAACGGTTCGGGTGAGCTGCGGCAAACCGCCGGGGGAGGCTTCTTCCAGCAGGTAGTGGTGCGGGCCTGCCCGACTTGCGGGGGGGAAGGCAAAGTCGTCACTCGGCCCTGCAAGACCTGCAACGGCGACAGCCGCGTCCAAACCACCGAAGTGGTGGAAGTAAAGCTCCCGGGCGGCATTTCCGAAGGGATGCAACTCACCATGCGTGGCAAAGGCAATGCGGGCAAGCGGGGGGGGCCGGCCGGTGACCTTGTGATCCTGATCGAGGAGCAGCCGCACGAGCATTTCGAGCGCGACGGCAGCAACGTCATCCACGAGCTGTTTCTGAATTTTGCCGATGCGGCCCTCGGAACGGCGGTGGAGGTCCCGACCCTGAGCGGCAAGACCCGCTTCAAAATCAGTCCGGGAACCCAGTCGGGAAAAATCTTCCGGCTCAAGGGGAAAGGATTTCCCGATATCAACGGCTACGGCCGCGGCGATCAGCTCATCCAGGTTCACGTCTGGGTGCCCAAATCGCTCAACAAAGACGAAAAAGCGGCGATGGAGCGCTTCCGCACCAGTGCCAACTTTGACCCGAATCCATCGACGACGGACAAAGGGTTCTTCCAGCGGATCAAGGACATGTTCAGTTGATGCGCCAAAGCGACTGATTGCCTTGATCGGCCTCCCCTCGGGGACAGGTAAGTAAGCTGCCGGCAATTGTGCAGCCGTAGGATTTGTGAAGAGGATTTATTGCCCAAGGCATTGCTACCATGCCCAATCATTATGACAAGCTGTTCCGGGAGCTCGTATCCGGAATCTTGCCGCGCTTTTCGCGGCTTCACTTGGGGTTTTCCATTTCGGAAGCCACCGACATCACCCTCAAATTGCAGCGCACTTGTGAGCGGGAACCCGATCTCGTAAAGCGGATTCGGACTTCCGATGGCGAAGAGTTCATCCTGCACCTCGAGTTTCAAACCAACAACGATGCGCGGATGATTTTCCGGATGCAGGTCTACCATGCCCTGTTGGTGGAACGATTCCGCTTGCCGGTCCGTCATTTTGTACTTTACGTGGGCAATGCACCCGCTACGATGCGCACCCAATTGCACCCCGCGGAAGTCATGACCGGTTACCGCCTGATTGACATTTCCCAGGTCAAATCTGAGTACTTCCTCACCTCGAAGAACGCCGCCGAAGTCATCTTTGCGATTCTGGGTGACTACGAAGGCCAGAACGAAATTGAAATTCTCGGGAAGATCGGCGCCCAGTTGGTAACTTGCACAAATAGCGGATTGGAAAGAGAAAAATTACTGGAACAATTGCGAGGCATAGCCCAAATTCGTAGCTTAAATGAAGAAGTAATCAAGAAAGGATTGAAGCAAATGCCAGTGAAGATAGATATGACGAATGATCCCTGGTTCAAGGAGGGAGAGCGCAAAGGCAAAACCAGCATCGTGCAATCACTGTTGCGTGATGGTACGCTCAGTCTAGTTAAAATATCGGCAATTACCGGATTCTCCGAGCAGGAGATTTCCGAGATAAAAGGCGAGCTGTCGACCTGATTGCGCCACCGGCTCCCCTCAAATCATCCCCCGGGACTTCAACTCTAGGTACTTGTTCAATGCATCCACGGTAAGGTTCTCCGGTTCGGTGAGGATCGCTTGAATTCCGTGCAAATGCAATTCCCGCACGATCTGGCGCTTTTCGCTGAGGAACTTCTCGGCAATGGTCGTCAAATAGATCTGTTCGGTCGTCACATTGGTGGGCGAAGCCTTGCCGGCAGATCCGTCCTCGGGAGCCACCGGAACCAAGCCTGCGCGGTGTGACTCCACCATGGCCTTCAATTCGGTGTTTTCGAAGAAAATGACCACCAGCAAATGGTCCCGATTCAGGCGCCGCAGAAACGGCAACTGGCGGCGCATGGCCGAAAGCGATTCAAAGTTGGTGAACAACAACATCAGGCTGCGGCGGCTCACCTTGCGCCGAATATTGGCGTAGAGGATCTCATAATTGCTTTCCAGATAGCGCGTTTTCTGTTTGTACAGCAGGTCGGTGATCGCCATCATCTGAGTGGATCGGCGGTCCGCTTTGAGCAGCACGCCCATCTTTTCGGAAAATGTCACCAGTCCCGCCTTGTCTGACTTGTAGAGCGCAATGCTGGACACCACCAGCGAAGTGTTGATGGCGTAGTCCAGCAAGCTCAAGCCGGCAAAGGGCATCTTCATTGTCCGGCCCTTGTCGATGACACAGTAGACCGGTTGGGACCGCTCTTCGGTGTACTGGTTCACCATATAGTTGCCCGTCCGTGCGGTCGCCTTCCAATTGATCGTACGGTAGTCGTCGCCGACCACATACTCGCGGATCTGCTCGAATTCCATGCTGCGCCCCAGGCGCCGGATTTTCTTGACTCCGATTTCATTGAGGCGATTGCTCACCGCCAGCAGTTCGTACTTGCGCAGTTGCAGAAACGAAGGGTAGACCGGCACGACCTTGTCTGCCTCGAAGCGGAAGCGCCGCCGGGCAAATCCGATGGGGCTGGCCGCGAAGACATTCAGCGCTCCAAACGCGTACTCTCCCCGCCGGGTGGGACGCAAGCTGTACTGAAGGACCGTTTCGCTGCCGGAGGCGATTTTGGTCCGGAATAAAATGTCCCGGCGCTGAAATTGGGGGGGGACTTCGTCGATTACCTGGACCTGGATCGGGAAGTTGTAGTAGTTCGCGGTGGCGATGGCCACTTCGTTTTCGTCGCCATTGGATAGCTTTTCCGGCATGGAACGCTGGGCGCTGAGGCCCCGGCGCACCCGGTAGAGCACCGCCAAATCCAGGAGCAGTGTCGTCACAATCCCGGAAAAGATCCCGACCGCCAGCACGAACAACTGCGGAATGAAATGCGCAATGATGAAGAGGACAATGCTGGCGGTAAGGGCCAGCCAAAGTCGATTCGTGAGGTACAGACTTTTAAAGAATTGACGCACTATCGGGGCACTTCGATCTTTTGAATGATCTGTTGGATGATGTCGGGGGTTTTGAGGCCTTCCATTTCGCGCTCGGGCGTAAGAATGACGCGGTGGACCATGACCGGGAGGGTCACTTCACGGATGTCGTCTGGGGTCACGAAATCGCGTCCCCGGATGGCAGCCATGGCTTTGGCGCCGTTGAGGATGGCGAGGGAGGCCCGGGGGGAAGCACCGAGAAACAGCGACTGGTTGTCGCGGGTATCGTGGACCAACCGCGCGATGTAGCTGATCAGGCGGTCTTCCAAGTGAACCAATTGCACCTTTTTGCGGAAGCCCTGGATTTTCTCGGCGGTCAGAACCGGCTGGATGGTGTCGATGGGCAGGGTGTTGCGGCGTTCGTGGTGACCCCGGATGATGGCTTCTTCTTCCTTGAGGTCGGGGTAGCCGACATTGATTTTGAAGATGAAGCGGTCGAGCTGGGCTTCGGGCAATCGGTAGGTGCCTTCCTGCTCGACCGGGTTCTGGGTGGAAAGGACGATGAAAGGGGGCGGCATCTTGTAGGTGGTGCCGTCCATGGTCACTTGGCGCTCTTCCATGACCTCAAAGAGTGCGGCCTGGGTCTTGGCCGGGGCCCGATTGATCTCGTCGATGAGGATGACATTGGCGAAGATGGGCCCCTTGCGAAACTCAAATTCGCTGGATTTTTGGTTGAAGATCGAGGTGCCGAGCACGTCGGAAGGCATGAGGTCCGGGGTGAACTGGATCCGCGAAAAATCGAGGTTGAGTGTGCGGGCCAGCAGCTTGGCGGTCAGGGTCTTGGCGACGCCGGGCACCCCCTCGATCAGGACGTGCCCGTCGGCGAGCAAGGCGGCAATCAAGAGTTCGACCATGCGCTCCTGGCCCACAATGATGGTCCCAATCGCAGCTTTCATCTTGTCCACGGCTTCTCGCAACTCCGCTAAGTCTACCCGGGCGTGGAACATATTTTCCGTTTCCATTTCAGTCAAGGTTATTTCTTGTTGTTATTTGTTCAATGCGTAAAATTCGTCGATTTGCCGGCTCAAATTGTGCAGCAACCCTTCGCTGACTTTGTCGGTTCGGTGCACGTCTTCCGCGGTAGCGAAGAGTTCCTGAATTTGCTCCACTGCCACCCCCGATTTTGACGCTACCCGACCGATGAACTCTTTGGAGTAGTCGCTGGTCGGGAGCATCCACCGATTGCGGATGTATTCCAGCAGGTAGCGGATTTTCTTTTCCGCGATGTCCTTGTGGTCTCCGTGGGCGTAGTAAAGCCGTCCGACGGTCTGGGCGAACTCCAGAGTGGTATTGGCCGGAGGCTCAATCACGGGAACAATCCGCTGGCGCCGTTTCCCTTCAAAAATCAGGAAAACCAGCAGGCTGCCGAGCATTACCAGCCACGCCCAGCGCAGGGAAGTGGTTTCCAGGAGGTACTTGACCGGTGACTGATTGCGGATCTTGTTGGGCTTAAAGAACTCGTCCCAAATCACCGGCTGGTCCGGCAAAAACGACAGGGCGCGGGAGATGTATTCGTGGTTGACCGGGTCGACCATAAAGTAATTGGTAAAAAACAGCGGAATGGAATGTACGTACAGGTAGCCTTCGCCCACCGCCTGGCGCATGAAAACCGCCCCATTTTTCTTGTTGTGGCTTAGGAATTCGCCCCCTGCTCCGCCGGGCAACCGCTGGTAGATGACATTGTCGATGAGTGGATATTCGACCTGGCGCTCATCGTATTCCCGGGCAAATTTCAGGTAATCTTTCCGGGCGACTTCGCCGACTTCGTCGTCTGTCCAGAGCGTCTGGATGGGGGTCAGTCCAAAGGTATCGGCGAGGGCCCCGGTGAGTTCGGCGGCGGCGATGAAGAGGTTGTTGCCCCGACGCATGTATTTGATGAGGGCCTCCGCTTCAAATTGGGTGGTTTCCAACGCTTCCTGAACGATGATGTAGTTGCTGTTCTCCGCTTCAAATTCCTCGAGGATCTGGGCGGGACTTTCGTTGGCGACGGTGATGTCGCTTTCCGGGAAAAGGTCGGGCAGGCTTTCGAAGAGGACGTAACTGCCAAAAGGTGAGTCGGTACTTTTCTCGTAGGACGGCGTCCAGTTCTCCGGTTGCGGCCCGAGGAGTTCGAGCAGGACATAGCCGATGAAGGCCACGATGAGGATGATATAGGGCAATCTATTCCGCATGGTCCTTTCTCAATGCTTGTTCCAGGCGAATGAAGCTGCCCCGCGCGGCGTGAAAGTGGTCCTTGTCCACGGGAAATTCCCCGTACCAGATGTACTCAAACAGCCGGGTGACGTCCTGAAAAATCGGCCGGAGGGGACCGCTCTGGAGTTCGCGCAGGTATTGGTGGTTGGTCTTTTCCAGGCTCCACTGGATGAGACCGCGCTCGTGCAATTCTCGCAGACTTTGGAGGTAGAGCAGGCGCACCGCGTAGCGGAAGCGCTTCTCGCGGATGGCCTTTTCGAGGAGGCTTTCAAATTCGAGGTCCCGGATGTCTTCGGCGGCGTCGAGTTCGCCAGCGTAGACGACCTCGGCCTCATCCGATTTTTTCTTGGCGAGTTTTCCGAAGCGGACCCGGAGGATCTGGACGATCAGCAAGGTTGCTCCCGCGATGATGAGCACCCAGATGATCACCTTACCGATGCCGTTGAGGGCACCCGAAGACGGGGAGACCGGGCGGGGGCGCCACCGGGGCAGGCGTTGGGTTCTCCGTTCTTTGACTTCCGCTTTGGGGGCCAGAGGAGCATCTCGTCGGTACTGGAAGCGGGGATTGTTCCGGAATTTTTCTAGGCGATCCGGGTCAAAGCGGCGAACTTCGTACTGCTGGGCGAATCCACTGCCGCTGACTCCCACTACCGCGAAGAGCAGCAGGGGAAATATGCGGGCCAGCCAGAATTGCCGGAGGTCAATACTGCTCGTCTTCGACATAAATGTTCACTTTTTGTTCTTCGACGCCGATGCTGCGGATGCGTTCCATGATTCCGGCCCGGGCCACCGTTTCCCGAATGGTAAAGTACTGTATCCCGATGCCGGCGATAGGGATGGCAAACAGCACAAAGCCGGCAATCGTATTGAAGCCCCGCAGGGAGGTCAGAAAAATTCCCCACCAGGAGCTGGGTTCCCGGTAGCCCACGGTGAGTTCTTCGACCATTTTCAGCACTTCTCCGGGAATGAGCATGAGCAAGCTGAACGAAAGGTAGATCAGAGCGATTCCGACGGTCGCCCCAAACGCTGACCAAAAGTTTTGTCCCATGATCGTAAAGCTGCGGCGGATCGCCTTGCCGACGGGATAATTGTGTTGCAGGATCAGCAGGTCCGCGGGGAGGAAGAGCGTGATGAAGGCCATGCCCGGGAACAGCATCAGGATCGAAATGGTCACGTTCAGCGGGGTCAGGCTGGGCCCCATGGGCATGAACAGGGTAAAGTAAGCCATTGCGGCCAAGGGGGCGATCAGCAGCCGGAGAAGAAACAGCTTGAGAAATTTCTGGCGGACGGTGGACCACACCTCTTCAAAAGTGACTTTTTGCTCGGGATGCCGGGAATAGCGATCCACCACGGCGAGGGTGACGATGACCACCGGCGTCGCCGCAAGGTAGGCAAACAACATGAAGAGGGAGTAGCGGGCAAAATTTTCCCGCCGGACCAGGACATCGGCAAAAGGGCCGGACTCGAGGGTAGTCAGGAGGGAAAAGTAGTCGCGGAACAGGACGACAAACAGCGCGGCAAACAGGATGATGATGGGCAAGGAAATGAAGCCGTGGGCTTTGAACAGCACCCCAAAGTTTACCCGAATCAGCACAAATGCATCCGAGATCTTCTCGCTGAAGGTCCGCGTTTTAAGCAGTTCAAGCGGTCTTGAATTCTCCATCTTCCAGCATTTTCTGATCCAGGCCCAGCGACTTCAGCCGCAACGGATAAATGACAAAATAGAGCAAAAGCGCGCCGAGGGAACCAAAGATAATCACCAGACTCACCAGGGTGGGCATATCGGTGTAGCGCGTGACAAAGCTCTCCAGAAAGCCCGCAAGTATAAACACCGGTATCAGCCCCAGGACGATCATCAAGCCTCGGCGCGCCCCGCGTTTCAGCGATTCGACCCGCGACCAGGTCCGCGGAAACAGCAGGGAATGGCCCAATTGGAAACCGGCCGCTCCCGCAATCACAATCGCCGAAAGTTCGAGCGTGCCGTGGATGTACACCACCAGTAGGGATTCCTGCAAATAGCCGTACTGGTGGAGAAATGCGTGAAATGCCCCGACCATGATGCCATTGTAGGCCAAAAAGTAGGCGGTACCCACCGAAAAGAAGATTCCGGCGATAAAGGCGATGAAGCTCACCCGAATATTGTTGATGGTGATGGCGAAAAACATGTCAAATTCTTCGCTGGCGCCGTATATGGCCAGGGGTTCACCGTTGCGGATATTTCGCAGGGTGCCGTCTACGTAACCATCGGAAAGAATCAGGCGGAGGAAATTTTCGTCGTAGACCGTTGAGATGGCTCCGATGGCGATGGCGACGACAAAGATGAGAAACGAGTAGAGCAGCTTGGGGTGGGACTCGGCCATGAGCAAGGGGAGTTCCCATTTCCAAAAGGCCCAAAATGCGTTGCGCTTGGTCTTTTTGTTTTTGACGAGGGCCAGGTGGACCTGACCGGCGAGCCCGTTGAGGTACCGCACAGTATTGCTCTGCGGAAAATGGGTCCGCGCGTAGGCCAAATCATCGGTAACTTCGATGAACAAATCGGCGATCTTATCGGGGGGTACAGAGCCTCGGCGCGCTTTCAAAACCGACTCAAATTCTTTCCACTTTTTTTCGTTTTGTTTGAGGAAAGCCGTTTCTCTCATTATCTTCGATATTGCGCGATGAGGTGTGAAAATACTAAATCTTTTCCAGTAATCGACCGTTTGCCATGACAAAAATCAAAATCACTACGACCCAGCACATCGACATCGAATACGAGTTGGCGAGTGTGTTTGATCGGATTTTGGCGTGGCTGGTTGACTTCATGATTATCATCGGTTATCTGCTGGTTGCGATGTCCATCGTGCAATCGGTAAATCCGGATGCGGACCGCGGGGCGATGGCCCTGGTGGCCTTGCCGATCTTCTTCTATCACCTCGTCATGGAGTGGATGTTTAATGGCCGGTCGGTGGGCAAAATGGCATTGCGGCTGCGGGTGATTCGCCTGGACGGTTCACCACCGAATGTCGGCAACTATTTGATGCGTTGGATTTTTCGCCTGCTGGAAACAAATCCGGCTTTGTTTTATGGCATTGTGGCCATCGGATCGGTGGCAATCAGCGAAAAAGGGCAGCGGATTGGGGACATGCTGGCGGGAACGACTGTGATTCGGACCCAGCGAAAGGTCGGGATCCAGGATACGATTTTTGCCCGTACGGGGAGCGACTACGAGCCGGTGTTTCCGGCAGTGGCGGGTATGAATGACCGCGATGCGGGTACGGTCAAGGATGTCTTGCGCATGTATCGGCGGGAGCGCGATCCAAAGCTGCTGAACATTTGCGCCAACCGGGTGTGCCACGTGCTGGAAATCGTTCCCCCAAAAGCGATGACCTCAGAGCAGTTTTTGCGGCATGTCCTGCGGGACTATTCCCATCTCAATTGACCCTTTACCGGGACCATTTCTTTTGGCTATGGCGATTCGCAATTTGATTTTTGATTTGGGTGGGGTACTCTACGCGATCGACAACCAGCGCAGTTACCGTGCGTTTCGGGCGCTGGTGCCAGCTGCGGTCCGGCCACACTATCCCGCGCATCCCGGCGAAGTCGCCGCGCATCCCATTTTTCGGGAGTTTGAAAAGGGATCGGTGAGCCCCGCCGAATTCCGGGAGCACTTTCGCCGGCAATACGGAATCACGGCCATGGACGAGGACATTGATGCCGCTTGGAATGCCCTGCTGATCGGCGTCATTCCCGGACGCATCGCCGATCTGCGGACCCTGGCGGAGCGCTACCGCTTGGTTTTATTGAGCAATACCAATGTTATCCACGTAGACCACTTTCGGGAAGACGTAGGGGAGCTTTTTGCTTGTTTTCCACATCGCTATCTATCATTTGAGATGGGCATGCGAAAACCAGATGCGGAAATTTTTAGTTATGTGCTCGAATGCGAAAAAATTATTGCTGAAGAGACTTTATTCATTGATGACACCCCGGAAAACATTACCGGGGCAGCACAACTGGGAATCCAGACCTACCATTACGACGAAATGTCGGGAAGGCGATGGGGGAGTTTGTTGAGCCTGATTTAGCAATGGTTAAACAACAAAATCCGAATATTCTGAGGCGTTTTTTCCGGTTAGCGTAGTCAGATTGTTGTATTCGCCGCTTTCAGTCCAGACTGTAAGTACTGGACGTTTGTATTGTGTATGCAAAAGTTCTGATCTTTAAACATAAATGCGTACCTTGTGGTTAATTTATTGAACACTAAAACCGGAGTAACTTGGCTACATATTCCATACGAGATCTCGAGAAAATCTCTGGAATCAAGGCACATACCTTGAGAGTCTGGGAGCAGCGTTATTCCATCCTTACACCAAAACGTACGGAAACCAACATTCGCTACTATGAGGAAGAAGATTTGCGTCTCTTGCTGAGCATCGCTATGCTCAACAGCAATGGATACAAAATCTCCCGCATTGCGAAGATGGAACCTGGGGTGATTCACGCCACTTGTCAACAACTGTACGATGTCAGTGAAGATTATGTCAATCAGATCAATGCCCTGACGCTGGCGATGATCGAGATGGACGAAGATAGGTTCGAGAAAATTATCGCGAATTGCACGTTGCGGTATGGATTCGAAGACATGATGGTGCACATTGTGCATCCGTTTTTTGAGCGGGTAGGGATTCTGTGGCAAACGGGGAGCATTCGCCCGGCCCAAGAGCATTTTATAAGTAACCTCCTCCGTCAAAAGATGATCGTGGCGATCGATGCCCAGAGCGTGCCCCGCGACCCGAGTCTCCCTAGGTATCTGCTGTTCTTACCAGAGAACGAATTGCACGAGAACGGATTACTGTTCGCCACCTACCTGTTGAGATCCCGGAAAAACCGCGTCATCTACTTAGGTGCCAGTCTGCCGGAAGATGATTTGGAGTCGGTTTACAACAATTACAAACCCGACTACCTGTTGACTTTCATCACGATTGCACCGCCGAAAGAATCCACGGCTGATTTTCTCAGTCGCTTGGCCGAAAAGTTCCCCAAGGCGACCATTTTGGCTACCGGTTACGCGACCGACAAGGGAGCGGATTACCCCAAAAATGTAGAAATCCTTTCCGGAATCGACGACCTGCTCGAATTTGCCGAGCATCAGAGCAACTAAAGAACAACTGGAAGAGGAAGCCGGTAGTCATCAGCGCATGATTACCGGCTTTTTCATTTTGGGCAAGATTCTGCCCAACGATCAGGGAATTGGCGCAGCGCCAATTGGTGATCTTGGGGAAGTTGAAGCGCGGTTCGTAGCGGCAGGAAGGGAAGTTGTCTGTGGCAGGTGAGCGTGATCTGGGGTTCGTTAGTGCCTGGTTTCTGAGGTGGATCGCGAACAAAGGAATTCAGCTTGGGCCTGAACGAGGCGACTGATCAACCCACCCGGCTGGGATCTCGGTGATCCGCGAGCGCTTGCCTCTCCGGCCGCCTAATTTACCGATGCTGGGTGGTCGAGCTCGGCAACGAGTTGGCCTCCGGTTGCGGACAAGTGGAGAGGGAGAAGCTTGGTGGAAGAGGCGGTTTAAATTTAATCCTGTGATTTTGCTATGGCATCTTATTCCGCCCCTCTTCAGCTATTTTTCGCCCCTAGCTCTGGTTATGAACGCCAATATGAGCTTCGATGGACAAAAGAATCTGCGCTAGCAAATTTCACAAACCAATTTTAAACCGCCCATAAGATAATGTCCCAATGCAAGAAGGGTTTTGTTTAAAGTTTCAACGGGGGGGTAAACAAAATGCGGGACTGCCCAGCCCACACTTCCGTTTAAGGCCCCTGAGAGCACCAGGTTTTGTGGAAGGTTAAACAGTTTTGTTCAACAAGCCCGGGGGCTGTCCTATCCTCAGGTCCATTTAAGGCGCCTGAGAGCACCAGGTTTTGTGGAAGGTTAAACAGTTTTGTTAAACAATTGATCGAATCGTTAAACAAAAGCAATTTGGCACAACAAAGTTCAACAAAACACCGTAATAGGGCCTAAAAACGAGCCAAAACCGCCTTTTTTGGGAAAACGGCCTGTTCATTTTGCACATTTAATAACTGAACGAAAGTTCGCCGATAACTATGAAAGTTTCAGTAATTAGTGAAAGTTAAACAAAATAAATTGTTGATTATCAGCAATTTAGATCTATGTGTTGCTACATTTATCCCATAGCTTGGATGAGACAAAATAAAATTTGTTTACCCTATCGCTTGACATTCTTAAACAAAAGTTGCAACTTTGATCTGCACGCTTCGTACTAATGTAGGTACAAGTAATTGAATCAAAGAAAGTAAGAGCTATGACTACTTTAGAATTCGACGCCAAGATTCAAGGACTATCACGATTCCTTCGTCCCTTCGCTCTTAAACTGACTCGTGATGCCGAAGATGCCGATGACCTCATGCAGGAAACAATGCTCAAGGCCATCACCAACAAGGACAAGTTTTCAGAAGGTACCAACCTGAAAGCATGGTTGTATACGATCATGAAGAATACTTTTATCACGCAGTATCACCGCATGGTTCGCCGAAACACGTTTATTGATACTACGGATAACTTGCACTACTTAAATTCGCCGGATCACGTAACGCACAACGATGCAGGCTCGTCATTCGCACTCGAAGACATCAACATTGCCATTGCAAATCTGAAGGCGGAATACCGTGAGCCCTTCATGATGCACTTTAAAGGCTTTAAATACCATGAAATTGCCGATTATCTTGGCATACCGATTGGTACGGTAAAGAACCGCATTCACATTGCACGGAAGCATTTGAAGGAAGAATTGGCGATGTACAAATACGCAAATTAAGGAACGTAAGAATTATAAAGGAGTTTAACTCCTAGTAAGCAGGGCCAAGTGCCCTGCTTTTTCATTTTTTATGGAAGCCGTTTCACGCAAAATGTTGCGAAATGTCGATCATTTTCTGAAATTGTGTAGGCAATCAACGCACACAATTTGATCCTAAGACGCATGAAAGCATTCAAAATATTCTTTTTTGCCATTTGCCTGACCGGGTTTGGTAGCCTGTTTGCGCAATCCAGCGATTGCTGGACGACGCTGGACTTCTCGAAAAATGCATCGGGCAATGCCCTGGCCGCCGGTACTGTGGTTTCCGATCAGTTTTCCGGCTGGGGCATCACGGTCCAGGCCAAAAACAACAAAAGTGCCCACCCCGATAAGGCAGTCATCTTTAATTCTGCACGTCCCACGGGCGGAGATACCGATTTGGGTACCCCCAATGAACGCCACGGTGGTCCGGGTGTGGGTGAAGGGGGTGAATCGGGCATCGGGGTCAACGATCAGCCGCTGGGCAATCTCCTCATTGTCGCGGAAAATGATCGGGACGGTGACGGCGATGGTCTCATCGACGAATCCGATGACGAAGCTGCCGGCGGTACGCTAATTTTCCGTTTCGAGCGCGGCGCTAGCCTGCGCAATCTGGTTCTGGTCGACATTGACGCCAACGAGCGCGGGGCCGTCCTTACCGCCACGACGATTACTGGCGAAGGTTTTGAAGTTCCGATCACCGGCAATGGCGACAACAGCATCGTCCGGTTCGACCAGACCTGGGAAATGGTCCAGTACTTCGAAGTCAAGTTTCCCGGCTCCGGTGCGGTGGCCAGTTTTGATTTCTGCATGCCCTGATCGACTGCGATCGGGCGCATCGAAAGAGGGACATCGCCAAGAGTCAGTCACTTATGATGAACATGGAAAACAAAGCCGTGTTCAGAATATTGTGTAGCCTGTTTTGGATGATCTCCGAATAGAAACAGGTAGAAGTGAATTCAAGGGGAGAATGTAGGCGGCAGCCTCTGCATAATTTACAATTGTTTTCCGGGCCATTGACGCGATGTGTCAATGGCCCGGTTACATTTTGGAAAATCGTTACAATCTCACGGCAACGCGAAGAATTGTAGCTAAATTTAAGCCTCCTTTGGGATAGAATGATTGTAAATGAGGCTTTTCTTATTCGGACAGCCTCTAATTCTACTTTGTCAAGTTAACAAAACACCAATCCGTCTTCGCCAACGCGCTAGGGCGCAGTGAGGAGATCGCGATGACAATTGGGGAGGCTTGTCATGGCGACGACCAGCGGGAGGAGGCATCTTTTACGTCGTGGGTTTCTTGATTTGGAATTGCACGGGGAAACCACAGTGGGCAATGGCAGCGGGAAGCCGCACGGGGAAAGATCACTGCGTATTCCTCGCGATCTCCTCCTTGCTCCTTCGTCGTGCGTCGCGAAGACACAAATGAGGAAGATTGGGCAGAAATACAAACCTGATAAAGTAGAACTAAGAACAATTGATCAAAATTCAAACCTTGAGGAAAAGATGGATGATGATAGAAACTGGTGGTTGAATGAATTCCCGGAACGATTCAGCGAGGATTTAAGTTCAATTTGCGATTTTCTCATCCACGCCACAAGGCCAGGAGAGATCGAATTTGCGTTCGATTTCGGAAAAGGGGTACACAAAAATATAATCCGGAGTACTACCTACTATACTCCGCGCGCGGGTGCGCGTTTTGGACAGACAACTGAAAACAATATGAACGAAATTGGTTAGAAAGTCGAAAATCGGCTTCATTTTGCAGAAAATGCCGATTGTACGTTAGTTTAGAAGCCAAACGATGGATGTCCCTTTTTCTATGTCCTACCCTTGGTCAAATCCATCACTCCACCCGAAAACCGACTGAGCGGAGGTCTTCCCAGTACCGCGGATAAGATTTGACGACTACGCCCGCTTCTTCGATTTGTAAATCGGGACTCGCTAGTGCCAGCGGGGCAAAGGCCATCGCCATGCGGTGGTCCTCGTAGGTGGGAATTGAGGCCGGCGCCGGCCGAAAATCCCCACTGAGGAGCCAGCGCCCGTCTGCCTCCAGCAATTCCATCCCAAACTTGCCCAGCTCGTTTTGCAGGGCAGCGATGCGGTCGGTCTCCTTGATGCGCAAACTCTCCAGGCCAGTAAAGCGCCCGGCGATGCCCAGCACCGACAGCACCGGCAGGAGCCCTTGGGCCAAATCGGGACAGTCGCGGAAATCCCAATCTACCGCCGCGGGGAGCACCACTTTGCGTTTGCGGAGCACCACGCCCGTCGGCGTAAATTCAGTTGCGACGCCGAGGGGCGCCATCAATTCGGCGACGACGTGATCTCCCTGGAGCGAGTTGCGCCGCAAGCCCGGCAACTCGATCTCCGCTTCCTCCGCCATAGCGACCATGGCGTACCAGTAGCTGGCCGCACTCCAGTCGGATTCGACCGTGTAGCGGCCCCGCCCGTAGAGGCCCTTTTCCACGCGGATGCTTGGACCCTCCCAGGTGTAACGCGCACCGAACCGGGCCATTAGGCCCAGGGTCATTTCGATATAGGGCCGGGAACCAATCGTGCCCTCGATGTCGATTTGCAGTCCAGAGGGCAGATTCGGGGCAATCATGAGCAGCGCCGAGATGTATTGGCTGCTGACGTTGCCGGGAATACAGATCCGCTCATCGCGGAAGTGGGCACTGCGCCCAAAAATCATCAGGGGCGGGTAGCCTTCATTTCGGAGGTAGTGGATGTCGGCCCCGAGGGCCCGCAAAGCATCCACCAGCAAACCGATGGGGCGCTGTTGCATGCGCGCACTGCCGGTCAGCTCATGGTCGCGGGGCAGAAAGGATAGATAGGCGGTCAAAAATCGCATTGCGGTACCGGCGTGTCCCACGTCCATGCGTTCCGGTTGCGCGGCGAGCAGCCGAATCAGGGTTTGGGTGTCGCGGGCTTCGCTCAGGTTGTCGACTTCGATGGCGTTTTGGCTGAGGGCGCGCAGGATGAGCATGCGATTGCTTTCGCTTTTGGAAGCGGGGAGTTGCACCGTCCCGCGGAGGGGAGTGGTCGGGGCCGAAATGCGGAAGGAATCGGACATGGTCATTCGGTATAGACAGCGTGGTAAAAGGCGAGGCTGGCGAGGATTTCGGGCCGGGTGATGGGGACATTGATCCGAAAACTGCCGATGCCTTCCAGCAAGGTGCACAAAATCCGGCCGGCTTCATTTTTTTTGTCCTGAAGTGCAGTATCGGCGATTTGCGTGGCTGCTTCGGGCGAAATGGCAATGGCCGGATAGAGGCTGCGGATCCTTTGGGCGATGGCGATCAGTTGGGGCTCGGTGAGAAGACCTTTTTCCCGGGAAATGAAAGCTTCGGCGAGCATTCCGGCGGCCACTGCTTCGCCGTGCGTCACCTCGGGGATTGGGGCAGCATCGTCCATCATGACCGATTCGATCCCGTGTCCGATGGTGTGCCCAAAGTTGAGCGCCTTGCGGATGCCTTTTTCGAAGGGATCTTCCGCGACGATTCGGGCCTTCACGGCGATGGAATCGGCGATTACCGGAGTGATGTCTTCCGGCAAGTAGGGCAGTTCAGCCAATGATTCCCACCGATTCCGATCCGCGATCAAGCAGTGCTTGAGTACTTCGGCGTATCCGGATAAAAGTTCCCGGGGGGGCAGGGTAGCGAAAAAGCCGGGATGGGCAAATACCGCCGCTGGATCGCGGAAGGCACCGAGGTGATTTTTGTAGTGTTTGAAATTGATTCCGGTTTTGCCGCCTACGCTGGCATCGACCTGGGCGAGCAAAGAGGTGGGCACCTGGACAAAATCGATGCCCCGCTTATAAGTCGCCGCGCAGAAACCCCCAATATCGCCGATCAAGCCTCCACCGAGGTTGACCATGAGCGATTTTCGGTCAAAACCGCGCTCGGTCATTTCCGTCCAGATAGCCATACAGCCGTAGAGATTTTTTTGCGGTTCGCCCGGTGAAATGGAAATCGCGTGTTCCGGTTCAAACACCTCCCGCAAGCGGGGCAGGCAGTGCAGCATCGTATTGTCGTCGGTGAGGACCATGACTTGGGAGTACGACTGGGCCGACAGCCAGGTCGCAAAGGCCTTGAGGGCCGAAGTACCGGTGTAGATAGGATAGTTAATCGCGGGCAAGTCCAGTTTCATACGGAGCAAAAATAATGGTTTTCTGGCGCATTTTTGGGGGAAAAGTAGCCGCAGGACGAGATCCTTTCGGGAGTGAAATCACCGGGCAGATGCCTGCTCGACCATTTGAATGCCGGGCGCGGTCTGGCGCCGGGAAAAAGCATTTTGCAAGGTGCGTACCGCCCGCTCCAAATAAAACTTGATGAACGCCATCTTCTTGGGCGCGGTGGCCATGACGGCTACTTCATCGGGGAAGCGGGTCCGCTCATCGAGAAAGGCAAATACCTTGTCGCCCCCCAGCTTGCGGAACAGCGGCGGCATCATCTCCCAGCCGTGCAATTTGCCCGACGCCATCAGGTTGAGCATGGCGCGGTCGTAAGCAAGGAAACGGCCGGCGGATTGTACGGTGGCCGGGCTGGCTTTTCCGGTGGTCATGACCTCTCGGGCCAGGGCTTGGTTTTTCTCCAGGGTCCGGGTAAAGCAGTAACCGGAGGAAGCTTTGATATAGCCGGCCATGGACCCGATGCGGATCACCCGCTCCGTGCGGAGATCCCCCAGGAGGGCGTCGGTCATGGGAATCGCGTTGAATTCCTCTTCGACTACCTCGAACTCGGGGAGCTTGAGGTAGTCGGTGATGTACTTCCGGATTTTGGCGTTGTACTCCGGTTGGGAATAGAAGTCCCGGGAAAACTCCGTGAACTCGATGAGCGCGGTGTGCTGGGAAAAGGGCAGCACGTAAAAAAAATCCGAACGGTCGGTGTGGCTGGCGCGGAAATCCATCAGAAGAAAGCGTTCCGGATCAAATGCCGGCGTAGCCGTGCGCACGAACCAGCCTTTGAAGTGTTGCCAAAGGAAGACCGTATCGTCGTCCGGCTGCATGGACTCGCGCAGAAAGAAAGAGTTGAAAACCAGATCGCCCCGGAAGCGGCCCCGGTCGCAGTGGACGGTGCCATCGGGATCGACCGTTTGGATGCGGTCCTGGACGAAGGTCACGTTCGGGAACTGGTTCAGGTGTTCGTGGATCAATTGGTAGTAGTCGCCGCCGCGAATGGTAAAATAGCGGTACTTTTCGAGTTCCAGTTCAATCTTTTGGCCCTGGCGGTCGTAAACATAGCCATTGCGCCAGCTTTTGTGGACGATGGATTCCAGCTCGGGGATGCCCTCCGACCAGAATGACCAAGTGCGGTCATTGTCCTTCTTGGCATCCAGGTCGATGACCAACACCCGCTTTTCCTTGAATGCGGGATATTGACCCATGGCGTGGAGGAGGCTCATGCCCGCCAAGCCGAATCCTGCAAAAATAAAGTCGTACCGGGAGTGCTCCATATAATTATAAAACGGGGCGGGCTGAGTTTGGTTTGAAATGGGCGGGGAGAATATTGCAGCCCGGGACTACGCAGTGGTGAGCATTGGCCCCCAAGCCCCGGAAAGTTGGTCCCCCCTTCCGAATTTGCACCTGTGACCGCCGCAAAAATCACCATTTTGCGGTCTGAATGTTGGCCTCCGTTGAGGGACTGCTTCGCGATTTTTGTTGAAGTTTTTGGGCTTCAAATCCGCCGCATTTGCCGAAAAGGTTAAACAAAGTGATTTTTGCGGCGGTTATTCCGGAAACAACACAATCAATGCGAAAAGCTGCGTTTCTGCCCATTCGAATTGTATTTGTAGTGGTATTGATGATGATGTCGACCTTGGTTTTGGCCCAAAATGGGATCATCCGGGGACGCGTTGTCAATGCGATCAACAATACGCCCCTCGATTTTGCGACCGTACGGATCCAGGATCAACCTTACGGTGGATACACCGACTCGACCGGCGCTTTTGAGATCAAAGGCATTCCTCCCGGCCTGTACAATCTTCAGGTTACCTACACGGGGTACAAGACCATCGTACGGACTGAACTCGAAGTGACCAATGCCAAACCGGTCATTCTTGAAATCGGTATGGAGGAAGAAGGCACCGAAGTAGAGGCGGTGGAGATTGTTGCTTCTCCTTACAATAAGACGGCGGAGAGTCCGGTGTCGCTGCGCACAATTGGGGTGAATGAAATTGCGCGCAATCCGGGAGGCAACCGTGACATCTCGCGGGTGATTCAATCCTTGCCGGGGGTGGCCGGAACGGTGTCTTTCCGCAACGACATCATCATTCGCGGCGGGGCTCCCAATGAAAACCGCTTTTACCTGGATGGGGTCGAGGTCCCGAACATCAATCACTTCTCGACCCAGGGGGCCAGCGGGGGACCGGTGGGCCTGATCAACGTCAATTTCATCCGGGAAGTCGATCTCTTCACGAGCGCTTTCCCCACGAATCGTGGCAACACGCTGTCCTCGGTCATGGAGATCAAGCAGAAAAGCGGCCGCGAAGACCGGATCGGTTTGAACGGGACGGTTTCCTCGACCGATTTGGGCCTGACGCTCGAAGGGCCGCTGGGCAAAAAAACGACCTTCATCGCCTCCGCCCGGCGGAGCTACCTCGGTTGGCTGTTCAATGTACTCGGATTGCCCTTCCTGCCGAATTACAATGACTTTCAGTTCAAGACCCGCACCAAATTTGACGCGAAAAACGAGTTGATTGTACTGGGACTCGGGGCCATCGATGAGTTTGCCCTTAACCTTGGGGCCGATTCCACCGACGCCCAGCGCTACATTCTCGGGAATCTTCCGGTCAATACGCAGTGGAATTATGCGGTGGGGGCAAATTACAAGCACTTTTTCGAGAAGAGCTTTCTGACCTTCGTGGCGAGCCGCAATATGCTCAACAACCGTGCTTTCAAGTTTGAGGACAACAATGAGGAAAATCCGGACGGAAAAATCCTGGATTACACGTCGCAGGAGATCGAGAACAAATTTCGCCTGGAGCACAACATCCGCTCGGCTGGTTTCAAGATCCTGTATGGCGTGAGCTATGAGTACGCGAAGTACAACAATTCGACCTTCAACCGGATCGCGACGCCGATGGGACTGGATACGATTTCGTTTGAATCGGCCCTAGATCTGCACAAGTACGGATTGTTTGGCAATGTTAGCCGCACTTTCTTGAATGATCGCCTGAGTCTGGCTTTGGGCCTGCGCATGGATGGCAATTCCTATTCCCCGGAGATGCAAAACCTATTGGAGCAGTTTTCTCCCCGGTTTTCGGCGGCGTTTAACATTACTCCGCGCCTGAGCGCCAATTTCAACACCGGGATCTACTACCAGTTGCCCCCCTACACGGTGCTGGGCTACCGCGATGCGGCCGGCACCCTGGTCAACCGCGACAATCAGGTCCGCTACATCCGCTCGGCCCACCTTGTGGGGGGAGTGGAATACAATACGGATTTTAACACGAAATTTTCCGTTGAGGGCTTTTACAAGCGCTATAGCAACTATCCCTTCCTGCTGCGCGACTCGATTTCGCTGGCCAATCTCGGGGGGGATTTTGGGGTGATCGGCAACGAGCCAGCAAATTCTACCTCGGAAGGCCGGGCCTACGGAATTGAGCTCCTGGCCCAGCAAAAGCTCTTCAAGGGCTTTTTCGGCATTGTGGCGTACACCTTTGTACGTTCGGAATTTACCGATGGCACTGGCGAATTTAAGCCTTCGGCCTGGGACAACCGCCACATCATCACCTCCACCTTGGGCAAGAAGTTCAAAGGCAACTGGGAAGTCGGCGCGCGCTGGCGCTTCTACGGCGGTACGCCCTACACCCCCTTTGACGTAGCGCGTTCCTCCCAGATCGCCATCTGGAGCATCACCGGCCGGGGACTGCCGAACTACGGGCTGTTGAACACCTTGCGGACCGAAGCTGCGCACCAACTCGACGTGCGCATCGATAAGAAGTGGTTCTTCCAAAAGTGGAGCCTGAACCTGTACCTGGACATTCAAAATGCGTACAACTTCCAGGCGGAGGGGGCTCCCTTCCTCGATGTGGTGCGGGACGATCTCGGCAATCCGGTGGTCGATCCGAACGACCCCACTCGTTTTCAGACACAAACCATCGCCAATACGCAGGGCACTTTACTGCCCAGTATTGGGATTGTGATTGACATTTGATTGGGGGGCGGTTTAACGTGCGCGGATCGATTTTACACTGCTCCGGAAAACACAACTTCCGGCGCAAGAAGCACCGGGGCCGGATTCACGAGAAGGGTTCTGCTTTTTGCTTATCGGGGGGAGATGAAGGGACAGACGAGAAATGGAGGGAGGCGAGTCTTTGTGAAGGCGAGGCGGATTTAGATATCGCCTTCGGAGGACTCGGGGTGGGATCCATTTGTCTGGCTGGCTTCCGCTTCGCCAGTTTCCGGTGCCGGAACGGAGGTTTCCGGGGGCAGTTCGATGGCAGGGGGCGGACTTGCGCTCGGCTCGTGGGTGATTTCCACTTGGTTGAGTGGCGGGGGAAAGAATGATTCCCGCTCTTGCCCGTACTTCGAGGAGAAAACGAGTAGGATCAAGGCCAAATAAGCAGCGGAGAGCAACACCGGTATTCCGAAACGTTTCATGCTTGAGCGTATTTACAAAGCGGTTGGTCGATCAGTGAAAAAAATTAAGGTAGCTTCAGATACCGTGCCGTATTGGGAAAACAATTGATTGATGAATCTGCCAGCAAGTTAGGAAAAAAATGTAGGCGGGGAAACAATTTGCCTGACTATCGATATGTAAAACTTACATTCATAAATTTGGCAAACGGATGTTCGCCCGGGGAGCTTTAATTGGGCTTTTGGGGGCTTGAAAGCAGATTTTCTGACCATTTTAGGAACATCCGGGCACTGTTTTTTACCCGGGAGTGTTCGAGAATCCACGCCCGATTGGTCCGGGCAAACTTTTCTTTCAGTCGGGGGAGGTCGCGGAGGATTTTCCCAAGGTCATCTGCGAGTTGTTCCGGGGTAAAGGGATCGCAAATCCAGCCGTTCTCTCCGTGGACAAACAGTTCCCGGGTAGCCGGAATATCGTTCAATACGGGCACGGCCCCGATGTAGCGTCCTTCGGCGACCGCCGCCGAGTATCCGTCGTAGATGGGCGCGGAGATGAAGACATCGACCAGGTTCCAGAGGGTGTAGATCTTTTCCCGGGGCAAGGCTTGATCCACAAAGACAAACCGGGAATCGCGCGCCGCCAGTTGTTGGGCGGCCTGCTTCACGGCGGGATCGATGGCGTAGCCGGACGAGAGCATGATGCATTGCACCGCTAGGGTGCGATCAGCCAGCAATTTGGTGAAGGCGGCCAGGATGATGTCTCCCTGGTAAATGGCCTTTGCGCCCCGGGGACTCAGAATCGTTCGGTGCTCTGCCCGGAGGCCCAATTCGGTGCGCAGGGTGGTGAGTTCGGCGGCTTCCGCGGCAAACATTTTCTCTTCCACCCCCCAGCGCAGCAATTTGAGCTTGGCCGGCGGTACGGCAAACCACTGCTCCATGCAGTCGATGAGGTACTGGTTGTCTCCGGTGATGAGGTCTCCGGCTCGGAGGGCTTGCGCGACCAAGCGGCGGTAGTAGCGGCGCATGAGTTGGTGGCGCTTGCGAGCGATCCAGCGGCGGTCTCCGCTGATATTGGACCAGGAGCGGAACTCAAGGACCGGGGAGCCGGCGCCGGTGGGTGGGTATTCGAGGATGTCCGCCCCAAGAGCGCTTAGAATCAGGGGGCGGAATTGTGACCGCATGGCCCATACCCCGAAGGGTGTGATGTTGAGGGCATTGATGAGGTCGACCCGGTGGGCTTGCAAGACGGCATTGAGGACTTTGCCGCCCCGCAAATAAGACAAGTAGGAATACCGACCGCGGAAGCGGTAGGGGGCGGGCAAGGTTACCGCGGGGATTTCTGAGTGCCGATTTTCCTCAAAGCTAAAGACGGTAGCGTCCGCACCGGCATCCTGCAACGCCCGCACCCATTTTTGAGTGTGGAAATTGTTGGGATCAGAAAGTACCGCAATGTGCATCGCTTGGGGTATGAAGCGCCAATTCCCGCGCAATATACGGGATGCCGAGGAAAGTGCGGTTGGGGGGAGCTGATTTGGTGAGCCTCGGCCGATCCTGGCTTGGGGGCTGAACCTGCGACCAAAGTGCTAGACATCCGATCCATTGTGGGTACCGAATGGGACCGCAAAGTAGTTTTACCTAGCGATCCCTTCTTTTTTGGGCTCAAAACCGTAGCCAGTTGGCTGGAAAGGGCAAGCAGAACATTGATCCGGGGGGTAGTTCTACTTTGTCAGGTTTGCATTTCTGCCCAATCTTCTTCCTAAGTGTCTTCGCGACGCGCGACAAAGGAGCAAGGAGGAGATCAGGAGGAATACGCAGTGATCTTGAGCGGGGCTGCTTTTCCCCTCACTGCGCCCTAGCGGGTTGGCGAAGACGGATTGGTGTTTTTTAACTTGACAAAGTAGAATTAGAGGCGGTTTAAAATTGATTTGTGAAATTTGTTATCGCAGATTTTTTCGTCCATCGAAGCTCGTTTTGGAGTGCGCAGCCAGAGTTCTGAGCTGCGCCAACTCGCTCCGAAAATGGGCGAGAAAGGAAAGTCGAGGTTTGAAGGGGGGGGAGCAGTACCGGAAGCAGGATGTCTGATTGCGTAAATGGTCGCTCTGGTTTGCATTCTCAGGGACTGTTTTGCCAGGTTTCCATCGTGGGGTGCCGTACTGCGGTGTGGTGATTTGGCCCTTATTTTTCTGATGCGTTGTGCATAAGTTTTAGCATAGTTTTAGCACGCGCGGGATAAGTTTGCAACAGCGTATCTAAAAGCGCCCTCGACGGTAAAATTTGCAATGTTTTACTAGCAAAAACGATTTGATGCGTTAATTTTGCAAAAATTTTGACCCGCCTATGCCCCTGGATACCTCCATCAAGCACATCCTGATTATTGGAAGCGGCCCCATTATTATTGGTCAGGCCTGTGAATTCGATTATTCTGGTTCTCAAGCTTCCCGTTCGCTTCGCGAGGAAGGCATCAAAGTAAGCCTCATCAACTCGAATCCGGCGACGATCATGACCGATCCGGTCACGGCGGACCACGTGTATCTGTTACCGCTCACCCGGCAGTCCATCGTTAAGATTCTCCAAGAGCAGCCGAGCATCGATGCGGTGCTGCCGACCATGGGCGGCCAAACCGGGCTCAACCTGGCGATTGACTGCGAAAAGGCGGGCATCTGGCAGCAGTTTGGCGTGCGCACCATCGGGGTGGACTTCAAAGGCATCGATACGGCCGAGGACCGCGAGGCGTTCCGCAAATTGATGATTGCGGAGGGGATTCCGGTTCCGCGGGCGCGGATTGCGAAGAGCTTTCTGCAGGGCAAAGAAATCGCCCAGGAAATCGGTTTTCCGCTGGTCTTGCGGCCTTCGTACACCCTGGGGGGCACGGGAGGCGGATTTGTGACCGATCCGGAAAAGTTTGACAAGGCCCTGACCCACGCGCTCCACACCAGTCCGATCCACGAGGTCCTGATCGAGGAAAGCATCTTTGGCTGGCGGGAATACGAGTTGGAAGTGCTGCGCGATTCGGGCGGTAATCACGTGGTCATTTGTTCCATCGAAAACGTGGACCCCATGGGCATCCACACCGGGGATTCCATAACCGTGGCGCCGGCGATGACCCTGCCCGACACCGCAATGCAACAGATGCGCAACATGTCGTTTCAGGTGATGGACGCCATCGGTGAATTTGCCGGCGGCTGCAACGTGCAGTTTGCCATTGACCCAGAAACCGAGCGCATGATCGTCATCGAGATCAATCCCCGCGTGTCGCGCTCCTCGGCCCTGGCCTCAAAAGCCACCGGTTATCCCATCGCCAAAATTGCTGCCAAACTGGCGGTGGGCTACCTCATGCACGAACTGCCGAACCAGATTACCGGCACGACTTCGGCCTTTTTTGAGCCCACGCTGGACTACGTGATTGTGAAGATTCCGCGCTGGAATTTCAACAAGTTCCGGGGCGCGGACAAGCACCTGGGACTACAAATGAAATCGGTCGGGGAAGTCATGGCCATCGGCCGCAGCTTCAGCGAAGCCCTGCAAAAAGCCTGTCAATCCCTGGAAATCAAGCGCAACGGCCTCGGGGCCGACGGCAAAGAACTCACCAAGCTCGACCAGATCATGGCGAGTTTGGAGCATCCCTCGGGCGACCGCCTGTTTCACATCAAGGACGCCATGCAACTCGGCGTGCCGCTCCGTTCCGTGTTCAAAGCCACCCGAATTGACCCCTGGTTCCTGGAGCAAATCGCTGGCTTGGTGGACCTGGAAAAACGCATTTCCCGCTACGATATCGATACGATCCCCCGCGAATTGCTGGTGCACGCCAAGCGCAACGGCTACGCGGATCGGCAGGTCGCCCACCTGCTAAATTGTTGGGAATCCGAAGTGTACAAGCGCCGCGAAGAACTGGGCATCCGGCGCAATTACAAGATGGTGGACACTTGCGCCGCTGAATTTGCCGCGCAGACGCCGTATTTCTACTCGACATTTGATGGGGAAAATGAATCGGTGCGGAGCGAGAACCGCAAGGTTGTCATCTTTGGCTCGGGACCCAACCGAATCGGGCAGGGAATCGAGTTTGATTACTGCTGCGTCCACGGCGTACTGGCCGCCGAAGAGGTGGGCCTGGAAACGATCATGATCAATTGCAACCCGGAAACCGTGTCCACCGACTTTAACATCGCGGACAAACTCTACTTTGAGCCGGTCTTCTGGGAGCACATTTACGACATCATTCGCCACGAACAACCGGAAGGCGTGATCGTGCAATTGGGCGGGCAGACCGCGCTGAAACTGGCGGAAAAGCTGGACCGCTACGGCATTTCCATCATTGGCACTCCCTACAAATCCCTGGACATGGCGGAGGACCGCGGCTCATTTTCCACCCTGCTGAAGGATTTGGGCATTCCCTATCCGGAGTTTGGGGTCGCGGAAAATGCGGACGACGCCCTGCGCGTGGTCAAGCACGTGGGCTATCCGGCGCTGGTGCGGCCTTCTTACGTCCTCGGCGGGCAGAGCATGCGGATCGTCATCAACGACGACGAACTCGAAGAGCACGTCATCAATACCCTCAAAGACATCCCCGGCAACAAGGTCTTGATTGATCACTTCCTCGATGGAGCAATTGAAGCAGAGGTGGATGCCATCTGCGATGGAGAGGAAGTCCAAATGATCGGCATGATGGAACACATCGAGCCGGCGGGCATCCACTCGGGCGATTCCAGCGCGGTTTTGCCGCCTTTCAGCCTGGGCGACCTGCAAAAGACGATGATGGAAAACTACACCCGACAGATCGCGCTGGCCCTCGGCGTGGTGGGTTTGATCAATATCCAGTTTGCCGTGCAGGGCGACAAAGTGTACGTCATCGAGGCCAATCCGCGGGCATCGCGCACGGTCCCGTTCATCGCCAAGGCCCACAAAATCCCCTACGTAAACATCGCCACCAAGGTGATGCTGGGCACCCACAAGCTCAAGGATTTCACCTTTGATCCGCAACTCGAAGGCTACGCGATTAAGATTCCCGTGTTCTCCTTTAACAAGTTCCCGAACGTCAACAAGGAACTCGGTCCCGAGATGAAGTCGACCGGGGAGGCCATTCGCTTCATTGACGACTTGAACGATGACTTCTTCTTAAAGCTGTACAATGAGCGGAACCTGTATCTGAGCCGTTGACAATCGCCGGCCCGACCATTGATTCACCGCGAGAGCGGGGAAGCATGCGAGGGGGGGAATTCTGATTTCTGATTTTCCCGCGGGATTCCCGGCGGAAAGCTTCGCCTCAGTATTGCCGTACAATTGAGCGTCTCGCCGCAGCCATTCGAGCCCGCGCTCGTCAATTTCGTAGATACACCTTTTTATACCGTGAGCATCCCCACTACTGGGCCGTGCTCCGGGACGAAGAGTGGGCGGTGGGCCCGGACCCATACCGCAGCAATGAGAACAACCGCCTGGGGGCACCGCTGGACGAACCGGCAGGGCGAAGACACCAACCACTCCGATGCATGCAACGCCGAATTGACCGCGCAAATCACCGCGCATTACGGGCATCGGCAATTCGGGAAAACAAAAATCGGATAGAATGGCTGCTTCCGCGGTGCGACTTTGCTCGTTGGATTATTTTGCCCCTTTGGCCCAGAACCCCCGGGAAAAATCAAAAAATCGTTGTAGTTTACCATTAGAGATTCAAAGATTCCGATTGTTTTATGCGCTATAGATTGCTGTGTTCTATACTTGTTCTGTTATTGGGGAACCCGACTGCTGCGCTGTGGGCGCAATGTTCGCTCGGTGAAGTAGAAGTGGCCGTGACCATTGTCCCGGACAACTATCCCAATGAAACCGCCTGGGTGATCCGCGATGGCAACGGCGATAGCCTCGCCACCCAGATGAACGCCTTGGGCGACACCGTCTGTGTACCCGCCAACCAATGCCTCGAATTCGAAATCATCGACAGTTACGATGATGGAATTTGCTGCGATTTTGGCAATGGTTCCTACACGGTGACCTACGGCGGGGCAGTGGTGGCCCAAGGGGGCCAGTTTGGCTGGTCGGAAACCACCTTCTTTGGACAGTGCCCGCTGGGCAGCAGTTGTCACTTTCCCGATACGGTCAGCGAAGGCAGCCACGTAGCCCCGAACCGCGATCATTGGTACTTGTTTGTGCCCGACTCCACCGGCTCCTACTTGATCAGCACGTGTGCGGGCAACTTTTGCAATACAAAAATCTGGGTCTATGACCATTGTCAAGGCCTCGTCTGGGACAACACCAACTCGGGTACGACTTTTTTCAGCAACGACGCCTGCGGTGTACGGGCTGAGGTGACGGCCTATTTTGCCCAAGGCGATCCTTACTGGATCCGCATTGGGGACCACGCCGGCAGTTGCGGAGGCACCATCGACTGGACCTTGAACTATTTGGGGCCGATTGTGGGCTGTACCGATTCCCTGGCCTGCAATTTTCACCCCCTGGCGCAGGTCAATGATACCTGCTACTACCCCGGGGACAGCCTGTGTCCGAATGGCCCGGACCTGATGATCGTTTCGAGTGCATTGGAAAGCAGCCTCGCCATCGATTCCATCCTCCAAGCCGATCCCTGCATGGTCAATGAAGGCTGCCTGGTAAACTACGGACGGCGGGACATCCTGCGCTTTACCACCTGGATCAAAAACATCGGCAACATGGATTACTTCATCGGGGATCCCCAGGACAATCCCCAGATGTTTCAGTTTGACAATTGCCACAACCACTACCACTACGACGGCTACGCCGAATACATCCTCTACGACTCCGCTTCGCAACCGTTGCCCATCGGCTTTAAAAATGGGTTTTGCGTGATTGACCTGGAATGCTCGGGCGGGGGAACGCCCAAATACGGTTGCAGCAATATGGGCATCACCGCCGGGTGCGGCGACATCTACGGGGCCAGCCTGGATTGCCAATGGGTTGACATCACCGATGTTCCGAGTGGTCGCTACACCCTGGTCGTACGCACCAATTGGGACCAGCAGCCGGATGCCCTCGGCAACCACGAACTCGATTACACGAACAACTGGGGCCAGGTCTGCTTCTTTTTGAACAAGGACACGGTCACCGGCAACCACACGATCAGCCTCGACCCCAACTGTCCCGTATTTGTGGATTGTCTGGGTGACCCCTTTGGATCGGCGATCCACGATTGTGAGGGCGTATGCGATGGCCCAGCGCTTCACGGCGATCTCGACGAAAATCTGGTCCGGGAGGTTCAGGACGGCCAATTGTACGTCAACGGCATTCTCGGACTCACAGCGGCGGTCGACGATTGCTCGGATTTGAACCTCGACGGTGAGATCACGGTCTCGGATGCCGCGCTCGTCACGGCGTGTGCGGTGCGGGGCGACAGCTTCCCCAAACCGGGTGGTGGCTGGACGAATTACTGCGATTTCCCCGGGGGCCTCACCAATGTCAATCAGACCGCGACGATCCGGGTGGGCGCCATCGACTATCTCAACCAAACGGTGGACATCGAGTTGCTGAACCCCGACAATGAAGTGCTGGCTTACCAGTTCAGCGTCAGTGGCCTCACCTTGTCCAGTGCCGACAATCTGATTCCGGTGAGCGATTACCCGATTCAGCCCCAAGTCAATGCGTCGGGTATGGTGGTCGGCATTTCGTACGAAGATTCGCTGATTGCGCGCGGACCGTCCTGGAAGCCCCTGGTGCGCCTCCACTACAGCCAGTTGACCGCTCCCGGTCAGGTGTGCATCGACCAGGCCATCGATGTGGTTAACAAAAACTACGAAGACGTAGTGGTCGTGGCCGATACCGCCTGCCTCACCATCGTTGCCGCGCCCGAACCGGTCGGGCAGTTCCAGGTCAAGGTGTACCCGAATCCGTTTTTGTCCACGACGACGCTGCAATTCAGCCCAGTCGCCCGCAAGGCGTACTACCTGGAATTGGTGGACCTGACTGGGCACGTGGTGCGCGACTACGGGCGTCTGCGCCGCCCGCGGGTGACCATTGCGCGGGATGATTTGCTGCCTGGGTTGTACTTCTACCGCCTGCGGGAAGGCGAGCGGGAGCAGGTGGGCAAATTGCTGATCCTTTAATGTAAACACCAAGAAAACCGCCCGCGCCCGGAATTCCCGGCGCGGGCGGTTTAAACATTGAGTTCTGGTCTCGTGGGGTTGGCCTATTGGGCCACCAGCCCCTTCAACTCCTCAAAGATGCCGTCCATCGACGGGCGGGGCGCATTGCGGTTCACAATTTCGCCGCTTTTGTCCATGATCATGTACCGGGGAATGCCCGGGATTTGGAAGAATTGACCGGCGCCGTCGGGCCAGCGGGCGTTCGAAAAGCCGTGCGTGCCTTCGATGCTCATCGCGTCGATCCCATTGCGCCAGGCGTTTTCGTCCTGGTCGATGGAGATGTACAAGAAGACGATATCATCGGCGTCTTTCTTGGGCAGTTCATCCTCAATGCGGTGGTGGAGCTTCTTGGAAAAGGGCATCTGGGCGCGGCAAGGGCCACACCAGCTTGCCCAAAAATCGATGTAGACGACTTTGCCCGCAAAGTCGGAAAGGTTCAACTCGTCGCCTTTCAGATCGACCATGCGGAATTCATATTTTTCTTCAGCCATGTTCGTGCGTTTTGATTTGGTTTTTTTCTTCGATTTATCTTTGGTGTCAGCTTGGGCGACCTTGCCGGCATTGGCTTCTTTGCAGATCGCTTCCGTAGCTTTGAGATAAGCGGCTCCCCCCTCGCCTTTTTTGATTGCGGTTTGGAGGCGCTCAACTGTGCCCGGAGCAACTTTGTCGCAGTTGTCGGCCAGCAACTTGGAACTGTACCAGGTGAGGACCCGGTCGCTCAACTGTGCACTTGCATAATCAAACTTCGCATTCACCGATTTGTTGTAATCGGTAAATTTTGCAAACCCGTTTTCTGCCGAGGTGAAGTAGACCATGCTGTACCAGATCAGATCGCGGTAGACCGGACTGACCAGATCTTGGGGGCGCGATTTCAAGCCCTCGCGCAGTTCACCTTCGTAGATCCGGGGCAAATGTTTGACCGTCATCGCCTTGGCATTGGCCTCGGCGCGAACAATCGGATAGGCGATCATCCAGCGATCGTGGAGGCTGGCAACTTCCGCTTGGAGATAGTTCCGGAACGCTTCTGGGTAATCGCGGTCCTTAAATTCGACTTCCAAGGCCTTTCCCAGGGTGCGTTCCGCTTGGTATAACTTCAACTCCCAGGGGTCAATGGCTACGCTCACCAACTGGGCGTTCATCGCCGCAACGTCGAAATACGTCCCGTGCTCGGCGTAAAACTGTTGCAAGTATTGATTGTAGGCGCTCCCCGGACCACTAAAGGCAATCGCATCGCTGCTTTCCGAAGCCAGGTCGGCTTCCAGCACCAGATTTTCCCCCGGGATGAGAAACAGTGGAATGCGCCGGTCGCCCGCCCGCAATTCCAGAGCCGTCGGGGCATCGAGCTTGAGTTCAAAATTGAATTGTTCGCTGGCCAGGGGCGCCGGAGTACCCGCTTGGGAGCGCAAGTAAGGGGGAGTGCCCCAAAGTTCGACCGATTCGACCTTGGCATTGGCGAGTTTTCCCCGCAGGGAGGTAGATTTTTGGGCCGCCAACCCCAATGGCAGGAGCAGCAGCAGTGTACATATTTGCCTGATCATAGGAATTCTCGATTGATGGTGCAATATAAGCAACGAGGTGGAGAAATGGATATTGCGTGGGCGGCGGGGTGGGCAAGTAGAAGACAAATCGATCCCCTTACTCTCCCCGAAACCGCAGTACCTCCCGCCGCGCTTCGCCGCCGTAGAACCGCACGCCAAACGTCCGTACCGTTCCGCGGCCTTCCCCGAAATTTCGGTGCAGCTCGATTTTGACCAGTGTCGGGCCGATTTCGTTGCGGCGCGCATCGTCGTAGCAATCCGCCAGGAGGACATATTCGCCTGGATCCACCGCCTTGAGCACGACCTCTTCCGGTCCCAATCCGTCCACCAGATCGGCTCCCGGATAGGAAAATTCCGTTGGAGTCCGCAGGTCCAGCGTATCGCCCGCTGGAGTCACCAGCCAGAGATCGACATCCGTATCCAGCCGGTTCCACTGCGCAGTGATCCGCACTGGAACCGGCAGGGGGCAGTAAAAGGCCCGCGCCAGGGAATCGACCCCGGCTCCGCGCCCGATCCGGCCCAATAAATCGTTCAATTCGGCCAGCACCGTCGCCTCAAAGCCACCGTACAGGTCCGCCACCTCCGACCAATCCCGGCGCAGCAGTTCCTGCATGCGCACCGCCGCTTCGGCTTCCCGGCCCTGCCGCGCCCAGGCCCGCGCCAATTCCCGCCCCGTCTGCGGCAACTCGGGAAACTCCCGGTAGGCCCGCTCCAAAACCGGCAACGCCTCCGCTTCCCGGCCCAAAATCTGCAACTGAAACGCCAGCGTAAAGAGCAGTTCCGGACTCTCCAGGTCAAATTCAAGCAAATTGCTGAGGATACGCAGCCCCTCTTCTTCCCGCCCGGTTGCAATAAAATACGTCCCCACTTCCACAAAAAACGATGGTGCCCCGCCGTGGACGTCCCGCAGGCGGAGATACAGCGGATAGCGATCCATCGAGCGGGTTTTGCGCAGCGTATCGCGGAAAGGCTGGGTGTCGTCCCACACCGGCAATTGCGTCAACTCGGCCAACTGCCGCGCCCGGATCTCGGGGGGCGCGGCCTCGGTGAAGACCGCGCAGGCCCCTCTGAGCGCCCCCAATCCGAAGCGGAAAAGCAACCGATCCGAGCGCAGCCAGTGGGTTTCAGTGTACTCGCCTGGGGCTATCTGCGGAACCGTTTCCGAAGCCCGCCCGTTCCACAGCCGCAAGATGCCTTCCGGCCAGGCAGCAATCGCCCCGTCGGCAAGCGGAAAGGCAATTCGGAGCGGTCCGGGGGCAGCAGCGCCGGCAGTTGCGTGAGGTGAGGCGAAAGTTGGGCGTCGGCCACGTCCGGATCCGGCCGCTCGGGAACCGGTTCCAGACCGATTCTGCGGGTACGGCGCAACATGCCCAGCGTCCCTTCTGCGGGGAAATAGCCGGCCCCGGTAACCGCAATCTGGGTGCTGTCCGGCAAGCTGTCCGCCGCCAGGCCAAAATAGCCGTATTCATCGCTGCTCACCCGCTGGGCGGGTGCGGGCAGGTGGATTTCCACTTCGGGAATCGGCCGGAGGTCATTTGCATCGAGGACCTGCCCGATCAAGCCGGAAAATTGTTCCCATTTCTGGCGGGGGCCCTTGGCTTTGGGGCGGGGATCGCTCAGGCGGGGCATCGTGTCGATGCGGTTGCGGAAGGCATTGCGCTGCGCCTCGTTCCAGGCGGTGATCTGCGTGGAATCCCGGCCTCGCTGGTGCCACTCGATCCGGTCCAGGAAATCGTAGAACAGATCTTCGTGCCGTTCCCGGGCCAATGTCCGCTGCACCGTGAGCGAGTCCTGCCGAATTTTTTCCGCACGCCGCAACTGCTTTCCGTAGCGGGCCAGTTTTGCTTCCGGCGGGCGAATGCGGTACTTCAGGTAGTCCGCGGCCGTCTCTGGGATGATGAAGGCCGTCCCCGGAACGAGGATCCCTTCGTTCTGGGCCAATTGCTGGATTTGCGCGCGGTTGCGGTCCGGGCCCCAAGCCAGCTCGGCGAGTTGCTTTTCCGCCCAGATGCGGCGCAATCCCGGGGTGCTCCGGGCCATTTCCGGCCGATTGAGTTCCACTTTGACCTTTTCGGTGACCCGGTCCCCGTAGCCAAAGTGCAGTTCCAGCTTGCTGTTTTTGCCCGGAAAGACCCCACTCAATGAAAAGCCATCCGCAATTGGAGTGGGAAACCGGGGAAAAGTCGCCCGGATGCGCCCGCGCTTGTGCCGCACACCGATGAATCGAAAGTTTTGCCGACTCAGTTTTTGCAAGATAGTCCGGAGGGGGGTGAGGCGCAGGTCAAACAGCGCGCCACCCGAGCGCCTGCAGGCCTCGCGGAGGGCTTCGGGTTTGCTGCGGGGACTGCTCAGAAACGTGTACAGCGGTGCCGGCGGGAGCATTTTCCGGGAAAATGAACCGCAGTTTGATGCGCCGTCGGTGAACAGCAGCACCTCGTCACTTCGGCTTTTGCTGAGATTGACCGCGGAAAGGTGGGTAGCGCCATCGGCGGGAAGGTTTTCTAGGAAATTCCGGAGGGCTTGCGTGACGCCCCCGCGAATGATAAAGGTGCGCCGGGCCCGGACTTGGCGGTCAAATGCCACGACTTCTACCGTGACCTTGGGGCAGCGCGCGAGGTAAGCTTCGAGCAAATCGAGTTCGGCGGGGAGGTTGCGCAACAAGGCGGAAAAAGAGGCGTCCCAGAGGAGGAGGATCCGTTTGGGGGGCGGTTTGGGCTGGACGCGGGCGCTCGGGAAGGTGCGCAAGTAGAAGAAGGTAGAGTCGCCCTGGCGCTCGAAAAACACCTGCGGAATTGTGGGATTGACCGGGAAGAGGAGCTTGATGGGGGTATCAGGTCGATAATTGCGGGCGGAAAGCTCGGCGAGATAAGCATTGCCTTGGCGCTGGAAATGGGCGGTGCCGAGGGGATGTTTGCGCATGACCGGAATGTAGGGTGGCTGTTCGGCGCGGGCAAGGAAGCGAAATTGGGGCACGGTGTCGGTGAAGTGCAGCGGGCAGGTGTAAAGATCGTCGCCTTCGAGGTAGCGGAGCCGGGATTCCCAGGCGATGATGATTCGCTGGCTGGGCTGAGGGGAGTGGACCGGTATCGCGGCGGTGAGGGTATCTTGGGGGGATTGGTTGGGAGCGGCGAAGGGTTCCGGGCGAATGGGCGGTGCGGTTGCGGCGGGAGGTAGTGGCCCGTACGCGGCGATGCCGGCTTCGTGCAGTTGGCCATCGACTTCGCGGGCCAACCGCACTATCCGGATTCCTTCGGGCAGATGGATCCGGAAATGGCGTGTTCCCCGGGGGGAGGCGCTGGCGTAAGTCAGGTCAAAGGTCGTGACGGCCCGGTCTCCGACCACCCGTACGCTGGCTTCGAGGGCGAGCAAGGGAAGGGCCTGCCCACTGGCGGAATCGACCAAGGCAAAGTGGGGCTTGTCCTGGGCCCAGACCGATCCCCCCAACAGTAACCCCCCGAGCAGCCATCTGAGTAGAAGGCGCAAGTAAGACGCAGTTTTGGAACCGAGGGCCAGCATGGCGGCAATTTCGGAAAAATGCTGATTTATGTGGGTCCTTGTTGGGCAAATGGCCGCGCCTCCGACCGGCGCTCTCCCGAGAAATTCCCTATCTTTAATGTCCTTAATCATTTGCTGGACATGCAATCATCACTCAAATTTTCTGCTCTGCTGCCTTTTCTGTTCGCATTTTTGGCCATTGGTTTGGTTTCCTGCGACAAGGAATCCATGGATGATGCCTTTCAGACGCGCTTCATCGTGGAGAATGCCACCGCGATTGAATTGCGGGTGCAGGCCAAAGACGGTCCCGACACCTTCATTGTGCTCGGCAACAGTGTCGCCGCTCCAGGGGAGCGCACGACGGTGTACAGCTACGGCGAGGCGACGCAGCGTGACGTATTGCCCAGCGAAGTCTTCACCGAGTTCCGCCTGTTTACCAAAGTCGGCCTGAAGGATTCGGTCATCTACAACCGGGTACGGAACACCGATTGGGATTCTGGTACCCAAACTGACGCTTACCAAGAACTTATTCTCACGATTCAGTAGTATTTCTGGGAGAAAATTTTCGATTCGCGATGGGCGCGGCGCGCACTGGTTTGTGGCTGGGGGGCAGTGAGGACCAGGAATTTTTCATTGGAAATGGTTTTTTGCGGCAAGGATGGGAGGGACTTTGGTCGCACCGGTCCGCAAGGCCGGGGGGACGGAGCCCGGCGAACTCCCGGAACAGCCTGGTACCGCCGGGTCGGTAGCCGCCCCCGTCACACTGCCGTTCAAATAAAAAAGCCTTCGCGGCATAGGATCCAATTGAAAAACTTGAAGGTGAATGCGATTACGGTCCACGCCGGTAGCGACCTTTTGGGTCGTTTTTTATGATTGCCGGGTGTGCGTTCGGAACGCGCGAATTGGAAATCGGAAATTGAAGAATTGGAAATTAACCACGGAAAATCCTCGGGGGCCGCACGGTGTGCCGTGCGGCTACGATCTCCGGGTTATTGCGACGTTCTCGGGTTGTAACAACGTTTTGGGTTACTTGCTCATCGCTGTTTGCGCGTCCAAGACGCGCGAATTGGAAATCGGAAATCGAGTAATTGAAAATTGTCAAGGCAATTTTGCGACCAGGCGCTCGGGGAGGAGGCGGAGGATTTGGTAGATCAATTTCCATTTCCAGCCGGGGACAAGGGTGCGGCGATTGCCGGGGGAAACGACGCTGCGGGCGATGAATTCCGGTTCCAACAGCAAAGATTCGGTCAGTTCCAGTCCAGCGGTCATTTTGCTGCGGATGTAACCGGCGACGATGATGTGGACTTTGACCCCGCGTGGATAAAGCAGTTGGCGGAGTCCGGTGAGGTAAGTCGTGAAAGCGGCTTTGCTGCTCCCGTAGACGAAGTTGCTTTTGCGGCCCCGCACCCCCGAAAGTGAGGACAGGCCCACGATGCGCTCCAGATGGGGATTTTCGGAATCGGCCACGACGAGGTTCAGAATCGAGACGGCGCCGGCGTAGTGGACCTTCATCATTTGCAAGGCATCGGGAAAATGAGTCAGAGCGCGCTCGTTTTGCACGAGAAATCCTGCCGCATAGACCACGATGTGGGGTTTGGCGGGCAGGGATCGGTAAAATTCGGCGTGGGAAGCAAAGTCTGCGGCGTCAAAGTAGCGCACGGTTATTCGGTCTGGTCGCGCATCCGCCGCTTGGGCAAATTGTTCCAGGGCGGCGGTGGACCGCGAAGCCGCGATCACCGCATCGCCGCGCGCTATATATTTAAGCATGGCTTGGCGGGCGACATCCGAGTTGGCGCCGAGGATGAGGACGGTTTTGGACGGATCTGCGGGCATACGGGAGTGGTTTTCCGGCGTGAAAATGGCCGTTTTCCGGCGGAATGGCAAACGATACTTAGGTTGCGGACCGGGAGATGCGCTCCTCCGAATCTTTATTTTGCGGGTGAGCGGCTTAGGGGCGCTTTAAATTTAATCCTGTGATTTTGCAATGGCCTCTTTTTCCGCCCCTCTTCCGCTATTTTCTCGCCCCTAGCTTTGGCTATGGACTCCAAAATGAGCTTCGAGAGACAAAGAAATCTGCGCTAGCAAATTTCACCAACCAATTTTAAACTGCCTCTTAGGGATTTCATTGCGGAGGATTCACCGGGAACCGCCGGCCGACCGATGCCAATGGTTCAGCGTGGTCCGGAGGGTTGCCGGGTCTTACGAAGGCGGCTTGCTTGCTTTTTTGCAAGGAAATTCGGGATCAATTGATCTGTGGGCGGATCACGGTCGCGGTCTGGAATCGGCAGCGGTCGCGGCCTTCGGGGAGGGCCGCCGCCAGAAGGTTGCGGTAGCCGGGCTGGGCATCGGCTTCGGCAAAAGGCAAATCGGCGGCGCTGGTGTAGGTTTCCCCGTCTTCGGTTTCCTCGACAAATTCGACGCAGGCGTCGTAGATGCGCAACTGCCCGCTGATTTCCTCGGTGGACACATCCATAGTGTCTTCCGAGATCTGCCCCAATTCCTCGGGCAGGTCCCAGGCCACGGCGTGGAAACTGAAGTAGTGTTTTCCGTCGTTTTGCAATCCTTGCAGGGTCGTTTCCGAATCGGGATGCCCGATGGCCCGGATTCGGTTTACGGCAAACCGGTTGTCGGTGTAGAAGTTGGGGTCGGCGGTGTCGGTGTTGTCGCTGGCCTGGAGCTTGCTCACCTGGAGGTCGCAGCCCAGGATATTGGCGAGGGTCATCACCATCAGGGCACAGTCGATGCAGTTGGCTTTTTCGCCCAGTCCGTGCCCACCGTCGAGGCGCTCCATCACTTTCCCAAAGTGGAATACGGGCAGTTTCTGACTGAGCATGGCCTCAGATTGGTCTCCGATCAGGCTGATTTCATCGAGGGTGGCCCACTCGTAGTAGTGGGGATTGACGTCGTAGACGAAGCGGCCGGATCGGTTGATGCCTTGGGTGATGCGCCGGGCGATTTCGGAGCGGGTTTTGGCGCCGCGGGCCCACTCGCAGGCCACGTTGAGGGCGTGCTGGCCGGGAGGTCCGGGAAATGGTGCGGCCTGCAAGAAGTTGGGCAGCAGGCTGGGCATCCAGGGAAATTTGGGGGCTTCGAGCAGGACGTAGATGCGGTGCTGGGTGATGGTGAGGTTGCGCCACCGTTTTTCCCAGACGTCCTCGCGCTTGGTGCTTTTCTCTTCGTCGAGCAGCCGGTACTCCCAGTGCCAATTCACGTCGTAGATGCCGACCCCGAGTTCCGGGAAGCGCACGTCTTCCAGGGTGAGCGGGACGTAGGCGTGCTTTCCGCGGTAGACCGAATGGCTGCTGTCGCTGAAAAAAACGGTGGTGGGCCGGGCGCTGCCCAGGGCTTTGAGGCCGCGTTTGCGCTCAACGATTTGCCCGGTAAATACGTCCTTGATGTGGACGGGAATGTCGCGGGTGCGCACTTGGATGCGGCCACCGGGGGTTCTTTTCCGGAAGTGGGCGGCCACTTGCAGCTTTCCTTTTTCGATGGTTTCTCGGGTGTCCTTGATGCAGTAGGCGGCGACCGAGCGGCGGCTGGGGGTCCAGCCGGCGATTTCGGGGAGGATGGCGGTGGAGGCATTGGTGTGGTCCCGGCCTTCCCACCGGAACTTGATCCCGAGCAGGGCGACGCGCCGGGTTTTTTTGCGGATTTGGTCTAGCATAGGGTACAATAGTGATGGGACCGCTGCGGAGGGCAGCGGCCGATAACGGTCAGTGAGTGATGGGGGCGGGTCTTACTCGAGGTAAGAAGCCGCGCCGTCCATGTCGGCACAACTGACTTCGGTGGCGCCCCCAAAACTGTCGTATCCGCTGGAGATGTCGACCTCGCCTTCGAGGCCAGTATCTCCGGGATCGGTGATGGTGATGAAGGTGCCGTTGGCGGAAACATCGCCGACGGCGCGCTTGCCGATGGAGGCTACGCTGACGTGGGCGCCATCCCATTCGAGGAAGACCACCTGTCCGGGTTCGATGTTTTCGGAGGTGTTGTTGATTGCGTCGTAGTCGACGCCGGATTCATAATGGGTATCACCGCCGTTGCTGTTGACGTGCACACGGGCGTCGCCTTGGGCCTGGCCGCCAGAGATTACCGTTCCGTGTCCTGAATAAGCCATAACGTTAGAGCTTTTGGTTTTTTTGGTACTTTGTTCGTTGTCGATCATGATAAAGATATTTGGGTATGACTTTTTTTGCAATGTAATATCGACTATATTTTCATTGTGTGGCTCGGTCCTCCGTTTTTGATGCAATTTCTTCTCAATACTTGTGCGCAAACTTCCCCTCAATTATCATTTATTGCAGAATTTTCGGTCATGCGTTCTAATGCTACTGCTGTCCCTGGTGTGTTTGAATAACCTGACCGGCCAGGCGGTAAATCCACTGATCGTCAACTTCCCACCGAGTGTCTATGCGTCGGATCAGTACATGAGCAGCCCCCAAAATTTTTGTGTCGTTCAGGATCGAATTGGTCGGATCATCATGGCAAATGCCAGTGGAATCCTGGTTTTTGATGGGGACAAGTGGGATGCCGTCCCCAACACCCAAAACAAGCTGTATTACAAATTTGCCGTGGATGCCGAAGGCAAGGTTTTCTCGGGGGGAGTCGATGACTGTGGCTATCTGTCGGCTGATTCAATCGGTGGAACTGAGTTTACTTCCATCAGAGAAGAGATTCCTGATTCTGCCCGGGATTTTGGTCGCATTACCCGGGTAGTTGAACACGCGGGAAACATCTGGTTCCTGAGCAAGGACTATTTATTTCGATGGGATGGCAAAAAGATTGCTGTTTGGGATGAGTCCGATGATTTTGTCCGCATTTTTGCCGAAGATGGGGAGCTGTTTGCGACTACAACCGGATCTATTCTTCAGTTCATTGACGGGCGTTTCGCAAAGATCAACCTACCGGAACTGACGCGCTTCGGGGAGATTCGCGCGATTTTTCCTTTTCCCGATCATCGTTATGGAGATCCCAGCCTTATGATCATATTGAGGGAAGGGGATGTTCTGGAGTTTCGGGAGGGTATTTTTTCCGAGATCAGTACGGACTTGCCGTCCATGAGTATATTCAATGCGACGCGTCTGCCTTCCCGGGAAATTCTGGTGGGAACGAATGGGGCGGGTATGGCCGTTCTGGACTCTTCCGGGAATTTTCAGTACGTACTCGGAGAAGAAAGTGGTTTGCAACAGGGACAAGTCGTATTTAAATATCGGGACCGCGAAAATGCGATTTGGACGGCGTTGTTTCTCGGGGCCAGTCGAATTGAGTACGCCAGCCCGATTCGGCTGCTGGATGAAAGGGACGGTGTGCTCGATTTTGTTTTGTGTACCCATTTCGAAGGCGATGAACTGCACGTCGGCACAATCAGAGGTTGGTATTCTTCGGCGCTCGACGGCAATCCGAGGAAGGAAGTTAAATTTAACCCCGAGCCTGGTATTACTTCGGAGGTATACGATATTTTTTCCTGGCGGGACGGGGTAATTGCCATTGCCTACGGAGGAATTTTTTACAAAGAGGGGAACGGTCCCCCCCAGAAAGTGATCAGCTCGGATGGAGTTGCAGGAGGCATCCAATCCCACATCGACCCCGATCAGTTGTACGTTGCAACCACCGGAAATGAAGTCCTACAAATTAGATTTAGGGATGGTGCCTGGGAACAAAGTGGAGCCGTAGACTCACTTCCGCACCTCGGTAACAATCTGGCCGATTCCCCGGACTCACGCTACCTCTGGGCAACTTACGACGGGATCTCCCGCATCGATCTGACCTTGCCGCCAGGGCATCCCGACCGCGTTTTTACCCTGGATTCGACCCACGGTTTCGATGCCTCCTTGGGCTTTGTCGAGGTTCGTACCCTGCAGAACCGCATCGTCTTTGGAACGGAAAAAGGCATCCTGCGCTTCGATGTCGACCAAAACCGCTTGGTGCCCGATTCTACGTTCGGGACTTCTTTTTCCGATGGCTCCCGGATTGCCTACAACCTCACCGAAACCCGCGCCGGGGATGTGTGGGTGACCACGGACTTCCAAACCGGAATTCTGCGCAAGCAGCCAGATGGCCGCTTTGTCTACGATTCTCTGCCCATCATTCGGGCCCCCATTTCCGATGTCTTTTCCATCTACGAAGATCCCACTGGCATTGTGTGGTTCGGCGGCGTGGAAGCACTGGTGCGCTACGATCCCAAAACCGAGAAAAATTACCGCTTGCCTTACCATTGCCTCATCCGGCACGTGACCCTGAACGACGACTCGACCATCTTCCGTGGGGCCTACACCGATGCCAATGGCTTGCCCACGACGCAACAGCCCGAGCACTACGTCCACCGCCTGCCCTACGCTTACAACCACCTCAAGTTTGAGTACGCGGCGCTGTTTTACGATTACCCCAAAAAGTTGCGCTACAGCGTCATGCTAGAAGGGCAGGACGCAAGCTGGTCCGAGTGGTCGGTCGAGAAGGCCCGCGAATACACCAACCTCGCCGAGGGCACCTACACCTTCAAGGTCAAGGCGCGCAATATCTACGGCACGATCAGTGAAGTGGCCGAGTACAAATTCGTGATTTTTGCGCCCTGGTACCGCACCTTTTGGGCCTACCTGGGCTACGCCGCTTTGGCTGGGCTGGTGGTCGTGGCGATCGTACGCCTGCGCACCCAGCGCCTCCGCGAACAAAAACGCCGCCTGGAAGGCATCGTCGCCGAACGCACCGAAGAGATTCGCCAGCAAGTGCTCATCCTCGAAAAGCAAAAAGAAACCATCGCCCAGGAAATGCAGAAGTCGGACGCACTGCTGCTCAATATTTTGCCCAAAGAAACCGCCGCCGAGCTCAAGAACCACGGCAAAGCCCAGCCCCGCTATTTTGATCAGGTCACTGTGATGTTCACCGATTTCAAGGACTTCACCAAAATTTCCGAGATGCTGACCCCGGAGGAGCTCGTGCGGGAAATCGATTTTTGCTTTCGCCGGTTCGATGAGATTGTCGACCGGCACGGGCTGGAAAAGATCAAAACCATCGGGGACGCTTACATGTGCGCCGGCGGCCTGCCCATCGCCAATGCTTCCCATCCCGTTGACATCCTTCGGGCGGCCCTCGAAATCCGGGATTTCATGCGGGAACTCAAGACCGAGCGCGATGCGCGGGGAGAAGGTACTTTTGAACTGCGTCTGGGGATCCACACTGGGCCCGTAGTCGCTGGCATCGTCGGGCTCAACAAATTTCAGTACGATATCTGGGGCGATACGGTCAATACTGCCTCCCGGATGGAGAGTTCCGCCGCCGTCGGTCAGGTCAACATTTCGGAAGCGACCTACTCGCTCGTCAAAGACCATTTTCAGTGTACCCCCCGCGGCAAGATCGCCGTCAAAAACAAAGGCGAAATTGGGATGTACTACGTCGAGCGCGAAATTATGTTAAGCAAGAATAGCTAAACGTACAGTAAAAATGTCGGTGCGGAGAAAAATCGCCCGCAAGTAAATCGTAGCTTTGGGGAAATGAGGAGGAGAAATGACGGGAGCTTATCTAGCCGAGAAAAACTATCGCTATCATTTGGTGAATTATTTGGGAGAACGGCACTACGCAGAAAATCTTGCGGTCGTCCACGTCTCCGTGCAGCGATTTTTCGTCAAGTATATTTTTGGAAGCCTGCGTCGGACCATGGTCATCCAAGTCCTGTTGGGCGAGTTGCGGGCGCAGGAGCCGGAGATCGACGCATTGCTGAGCGCAGAGGATACGTCGGAATTCTTTGTGATGTACACCGGGGAGCAAATTGCCCGCTCGGCCATCGATCATTTGGTGGCACTTAGGGCGGCGGAAGACGATTGGGCGATTCAGGCACAAATTTCGGCGTTGCGGGCCTATTGCGTGGCGTTTTGGGCAGGACCGGTGGCCGTGCGGGAGGGCGACCGGACGATTGTGCGTACCCCCGACGGCCACCGGGAGGAGTTCAGGACGGTTGAATCGGACTTTGCTCCGGAAGTTTTCCGCATCAAAATTGACCGGAGGACAGCCCTATGAAACCCCGATTTTTGCTGTACGCTGGCCCGGATGGATCGGGCAAGTCCACCTTGCAGAGGGGGGGCGGGCCATCCCGATGGGACCGGAAGAATCACCTCGATGCGGTTGACCTGGCACGGGACCTTGCGCGGGATCACGCGATCAAGGTCACTAAGCGCTTTGGGATTGCCTTGGAAAGGGAGCACTGGGAACGGATCATTCTGGCCGGGGACCGGTACCCCAAATTTGCCCATCTCGTTGCTGATGCCGAGGTGCAAGTTGGCGGTGGTGTACTGTCCGTTTCCTCCGCAGGGGATTTTGCGGCGGTGGCCACCCTAGCCACCGAGTTGATCCGGGCGCGCTTATTGGAGGAGCAGGTCAGCTTTTCCTTGGAGAGCGTCCTGTCCCACCCGACCGAAGTTGATATGCTGGAGCATTTCCGGACCCAGGGCTATTCGGTGGGGCTGATCTACGTCACGACGGTAAATCCAAGCATCAATGTGTGGCGGGTGCGGGCCCGGGCGCGGCAAGGGGGCCATTCGGTTCCCGAAGGAGAAATCGTTTCGCGTTATTACCGTTCCCTGGACCTGCTGCTGCCGGCGATGCTGGCCAGCGACCGTGCCCATCTATTCGACAATTCCCAAGAAACGATGCTGGAAGTGGCCCGCTGGGAGGAGGGAGAACTTGCTCTGCTGCGCAAACAATTGCCGTACTGGGTGCGCTCATCGATTTTGCAGCACCTTTGAGAGAAGGTCCGGTCTACTGGATGCGGAGCTGCTGCCCGACCTTCAGGGAGTTGCCCTTGAGTTGATTCATGGATTTGAGCTTGGAGACAGTCAGGCCGTCGTACCGGTTGGCGATGTCCCAGAGCGTGTCCCCGGGTTTGACCGTGTGGTACTTGCCGCCCTTGACGCGGGGGGCGGTGGTTTTGGCGGAAGCCGTGGGCGAAGCTCCGGTGGATTTGCGGCTGAGGTTGGAATATTTTTTCGGAACGTAAATCTTGAGCTTCTGACCGACTTTGATGCGGTAACGGCGCAATCGGTTCCACCGGGCAATGTCACTCGCGCGGACGTGGTAGCGCTCGGCGATTTTTCCGACTACTTCACCTTGTCGCACCTTGTGGTACACCAGCGTGGTGCCCTTGCCTCCCGAACTGAAGGTTGGCTTTTGGCTAGGTTTCTCGTAAGGGCGATTGGTCACCGGCGAAATTTTTCCCGCCGTGTAGGCCGGCTTGGCGGAATCGGCATTCAACTGGGCAATGGCCGAAAAAATCGAGTCGCGGTAGACAGCGATGTGCTGTCCCGTGCGCATCGGCACCCGCAGTACGTAGGGATCACCGGTGTAGGGGATGATGTCCTGCTTGAGTTCCGGATTGAGGTCCTTGAGCGTGTAAAAGTCCGTCTCCGTCATCTGGGCGAGGTGCTTGAGGCTGACTTTGGCCCGGGTAAAGTGCACCGTATCCCGCCGGAAGGAAAAGTCGACGTGCTTGGGAAAAAGGTTGTGGTCCGACGCGTAATTGAATACGTAGGTGGCCGCGATGAAGGCCGGTACGTACCCTCGGGTTTCGCGCGGGAGCTTTTCCCGGATTTCCCAGAAGTTGCGTTTGCCGCCAGAGCGGGCGATGGCCTTGTTGACATTGCCGGGGCCGCAATTGTAGGCGGCGATCACGAGCAACCAGTCGCCGTAGGTCTTGTACATATTGTTGAGGTAGCGCAAGGCGGCGCGGGTTGCTTTTTCCGGATCGCGGCGCTCGTCTACGTAGGAAGTGACCTTGAGCTTGTAGAGCCGACCGGTGGCCAGCATGAATTGCCACAGGCCGGTAGCTCCCACCCGGGAAACGGCGTGAGGATTGAGCGCACTTTCCACCACGGGCAAGTATTTCAATTCCATCGGCAGGCCCATGCGGTCCAGTTCCTGCTCGATGATCGGAAAGTACAGTTCACTGAGTCCCAGCATGCGCTCCACCTGTTCGCGGCGCTGCAAGGTGTAGAGGTTGATGTAGGCCATCACGTACTGGTTGTACGGCATCTCGATGGGCGACCCGATGTCCTTTAGGCGTTGGGCCACCACCTCCGGTGACCATTTCGGGACCGAATCGGGCGGAAAATTGTGAACGTTGAGGCGGGCCCGGGTCTTGTCCAGTGTGTCCACGTTTTGGAAGTGGTAGCAGGGCAGCAAACTGTCTAGTTGCCAGTTGATGGCTTCCAGGCTGAAGGCGGCTAAGCTATCGTTGTCCTTGATTTGTGCGGTGAGGGAACCGCTTCCCCATGCGATCAGCATTCCGGTGAGCCAGAGCAGTCGTTTCATATCGTGCGTTAGAGCTTGTGGTCCTATTGAATGAGGTGGCCTGAGAGGGGGTAAAACTTTATCTTCCGATTTTACCAAGGTATCTTTTCCATCCTTCTTCGGCTACGAATCTCCTCAGATGCGGTGATTGACAAAAAAAATCTGCTTCAGCAAATTTTACGATATCATTTCACTTCGCCTCCAATTAAGAACGAAAATGCGAATAAATCTGTTTCAACCGCAACCCCTTCGTTCACATTTCTCACCGCAAGTCCAAAATCGGCTACGGTTTTATCCAAATACAAAACCTTTCAATTCCATCAAAAATGGAATTGAAAGGTCACTGCGGAAAGAGGAAAGATCAGTCCCGGCGGGTATTGTCCGCACTCGGGGTTTCGCTTTCGATCTCGCGCTTGATTTCGCGGGAAGCATCTTTGAATTCGCGGATGCCTTTTCCCATGCCGCGGGCCAGTTCGGGAATCTTTTTGGCGCCGAAGAGCAGCAGGATCACAAACAAGATGATGATCAGCTCTGTGCCGCCCAGACCGCCCAAAAACATTAACATATTTGCTGCCATATCAATAATGGTTATTTTCAGATTCAAAGATAATAAAAATCACGGACGAAATTCGTCGCCTATCCTTACTTACGTCCTGAGCAAAGGAAGGTTAAAGTGAGGAATGTAGCAAGGATCAGTGTTCGCAATCCCGTGGAAAAGAACTGGAAATACCTGTGCTTGACATTGTGGCTCGTACTGGCGTCCGGGATGCGCCTCGCCGCGCAGGATTTGCCCAGGATTTCGCTGCCGGATTCAGTTGTCGTGCCGCGTGCGTACCTGGATGCGATGCCCCGGAGGAAGCAAGACGCCCTGGTGGTGGTTTACGGCACCGGGCAAAGTGCTACTCGGAGCCTGAAGGGGGAGGCGTTGCAGTTATTTCCCGGCGGGAAAGTGCGGAAATACACCATCGAAGAAACTTTTGCCCGCAAGGTCAGGCTCAAGCGGATTCTGCTTTCGGAGGACGCGCAGCGCACCATTTGGGAATTCATTGAGCGAGGAGCGCGGGAGGGGAAGTTTACACTCGACCCGGACCGGCTCAACCTTGCCACCCACCCCTCCCCGGGCAATCTCGGGCTAGCGACTTCACGTTTTTCGTCGCACAGTTGGACGGTCCGCTTGGAGTTGTACCGGGGACGTTTTTTCCGCCGCTACTATTCGGCTTGTCCCGAACTTTTCATTGCGGATAAATGTCCCGGTTGGACCGAGCGACAGCGGTTGCTGGATCTCATCGCTGCGCTGCAGGCCCTGCCCGGTCCGGAATAATGGGCGCAGTAGACAGCAATTTGCGCCGCAAAAATTATCTTGCAGCATGAGTGACATCTTCCCATCCCCATTCCGCCGGGCCTACGTGCAAGAATACGGTCCGGGGGAAATGGAGCCGGAGCATGCGGCCGCTCAGGCCGTCCTCGAAGGTCGGGGTTTGCAGTGCGTCCGGTTCAATTTGAAGGCGCTGCACCGCAACCGCATACCGGTGGACCGTACCTCGCTGTACATCGGGGACCACGACGTGATCGCTTCGGTGTTGAAGCGCTTGGGATTGGTAACCGAGCGGGAGACCTATCCGCAGAGCTTGTTGCCGTTTTTGCACCGGCGGATTTGGGAAAGTACGCCGGCGCGCCTGCGGCAAGGGTTCGGCACCGGGGACTATTTGCCCATTTTTGTGAAACCCCGTTACCGCTCAAAATACTTTACCGGCTTTGTCGCCCAGTCCGACAACGATCTGTACCTGCTGGAGACCTTGGCGAAGCGCACGCCTTTGTACTGTGCGGAAGTCGTCCGGTGGCAAGCCGAATTTCGGGTGTTTGTGCAGCAGGATCGGGTAGTCGGTGTGCGCAATTATGCGGGCAATCCCGAATTGTTGCCCGATCCAGAGACCGTCGCGGACATGCTCTTGGCCTTGCGTGAGGCGGGGGAAGCCACGGCGGGATACGGGATAGATGTGGGGATATTGGACAACGGAAAGACGGCGCTGGTGGAATGGAACGACGGCTTTGCCTTGGGCGCCTACGGCCTGAATGATGCGGCCTACACCGGCTTGCTTGTGGCGCGCTGGGCGGAAATTGTCGCGGAATAAACCCTGTCTGGGTAGTCGTGCAGGCAAGCAGTACCCGTGTAGGTAGGAGGGAGGCCGGTACCGTAGTGCCGGCTACCGTGCCAGTGGGCAGTACACGGTAATTGTGATGAATTTAATCCACGACCATTTCTTGCACGAGGGAATAAGCGAGGGGCTTTCCCCCGAACAATGCCTTCGTTTGGGTCCAGACCCCCCGAAAAAGGTCGCTGTTGCGGTAGGCTTCGAGGGCTGCCTCGCCTTCCCAGATGCTATACGTGTAAAAAACGTGGGGCAAGGTGGCGTCCCGGTGCAGTTCCAGGTGGGAAACGCCGGGAAAATTCCGGATTTGTTGTTTGGACGCTTCGAAAACGGCCAAGAAATCGGTGACCTTATCCGGCCGGAACTCCATTCTGACGATGCGGGTGATCATTCGTAAAATTCCACGGTTAGCATGTTCTGAATATTGATGCCAAGCAACTGGGCGGCGGAACCTTCCCGGATGGCAATTTCCAGGTGATCATTGTCGCTGAAAATCGCCAATGCTTCTCCCTTAGAAACGTCGCCGTAGCTGCTGACGATGCGTTGGAGGCGAAGGTTGCGGATGATGATTTGGAAGGAGCGGTCTCCTTTGTACTCGATAAAAGTAGACTTGCGAAGGTTGGTAATTGCGTTGCCAAAGTGGTCAAGGTGCTGGATGACGCCGCGGAGTACATTGCCGGTGTAGATGGGGGCGCCCCACAGGTACTCACGGATGGCGTGTGGCTCACCGAGTTCCGTCAGAGGGGTGCCCGCCGCGAGCCGGGCGGCAATCGGAGCCAGGCGGTTTTGGGCGAGAAAAGCCCGTCCGCTTCCGGTGAGGCCGAGCTTTTCCTCATCGATGGCGATGCTCACGCAGGATTCATCCTCCCGGATCAGGCTCAGGACTCCATTGTCGGGCGCAACGAAAAAATGCCCCCGCAACTCCATCACCAAGGTGCGGTTGTGGCGGCTGCCCTCCGGATCTACCCCCAAGAGGTGAATGCTGCCTGCCGGAAACTTGTGGTAGGCGCTTTTCAGGACAAATGCCGCCTCCATCGTGTTGAAGTGAGATATTTCGTGGGTGACGTCCACGATGACCGTTGCGGGATGCAAAGCCAACAGCGTCCCCTTCAACGACGCAACGTAATGGTCGCGCGTCCCCAGGTCGGTTGTGAGCGTAATGATGGCCATCCGGAACTTTTTCCAAAAATTGTTTATTTTTGCATTGAAACAGAACAGAGTAATCCACATTCAAAAGATTCAACTGTAGAATTAATTTGACCGAACACAGCTACTTACTTGAGGAAATCAGCCCATTGGAACTATTTGGTGTAAATAACCAACGGCTGGACCAACTGAAAGGCAGATTCCCCCAAGTGAAGTTCATCGCCCGGGGCAATGAACTCAAAATGAAAGGCGCACAAACAAAACTCCAGGAAGCCAAAAATATCGTCGACGGACTCATTCACGAATTGAGCCGGCGGGGAGTACTGACCGAAGAGCGCTACGAAGAATTGCTGAGCAAGGAAGGGCGTCCCCGGTCAAAGCGGATTACTGAAGAGGAAGAGTTTGTGCTGCACGGTGCACGCGGCTCGGTGATTCGGGCCCGGACGGCTGGCCAGCGGGAAATCCTGCAGGCGGCGCGCGACAACGACATCGTATTTGCATTGGGCCCGGCGGGTACCGGCAAAACCTATATGAGCGTCGCCATCGCAGTCAAGGCGCTGAAAGAAAAGGAAGTCAAAAAGATCATCCTTGTGCGTCCGGCGGTAGAAGCCGGAGAAAATCTGGGCTTTCTGCCCGGGGACCTCAAGGAAAAGATCGATCCCTACCTGCGTCCGCTCTACGATGCGCTGGAAGACATGGTGCATTTCGAGAAGCTCAAGTCGTACCTCGAAAAAAATATCATCGAGATTGCGCCTTTGGCCTACATGCGGGGGCGGACCCTCAGCAATGCCTACGTCATCCTGGACGAAGCCCAGAACGCGACCGAGATGCAGTTTCGCATGTTTTTGACCCGCCTGGGCAAAGGCAGCAGCGTAATCATCACCGGTGACGAAAGCCAGATCGACCTGCCGCGCAAGCAGCGGTCGGGATTGGTGCAGGGCGTACGGATCTTTGATGGCGTAGAGGGAATCGGCATTGTGCGCATGAATCCCACCGACGTCATGCGCCACAAGATGGTGAAGAAAATCATCAAGGCCTACAAGAAAGAAGACGAACGCCGAAGGGAATACCGCGCCCAAAAGGAGCGGGAAGACCGCGGCCCGGACCGCGGCCCCAATGGCAGTACCCGTCCCTAATTGAGATTATACGTAGTAAATCCCCGGTGGACCTTCGCCCCACCGGGGATTTTTGGCGGAATAATGCTCCGCCACCCGGAACCAATTGGACAAAATGTTCAATCTTCGTATCATGCCAATGCATTGACAAGCCCAATCCTTCTGGCCCAAGCTTCGTTAATTTGCGCATTCTGCCCCGCAGTGCAAAATTATGGTTGAAGATCCCAACACTCCGATTTCCCCCGAGGAACCCACCGTTCCATCTCCGATTATCAATCCGGAGCCTCCGATCTTGCCGGCGGCCAAACCGGTCCCGGTAGCCAAGGAAGCCGACGCGGTACCGGAATTGGCCAAGCGCCCCGCGTGGCGGGAGCGCCCGGAAGACAAACAAGGACTGGGCAATCTCTTTGCGCAACTGCGCTACGTCCTCGGCCTGATCTTCGGCAGTTTGCGGGAATTGTTCCTGAAGGTGATCAATCTGCAAAGCACGACGGACGCGGCGGGCACGATCAATTCCATTCGTTCCGGGATTGTCGTCAAGGGCTACAACATCTGGTTGCTCATGGCTTCGGCGGTGCTGGCCTGTATCGGTTTGGATACCGATTCGCCCGCGGTGATCATCGGCGCCATGCTGGTATCGCCCCTGATGTCGCCGATTCTGGGGATCGGATTGTCCGTGGGAATCAACGACCGTGAGACCTTGCGCCAATCCCTCTACAACTTTGCGGTGGCTGTGGGGGTGAGTTTGTTGACGGCATTTTTATACTTTCTGGTGACGCCATTGGGGTACGAAACCAGTGAAATGCTGTCGCGCACCCATCCGACGGTTCTCGACGTGATGGTTGGCTTTTTTGGCGGCGTGGCCGGGATCGTGGCTGGTTCGCGCAAGGAAAAAACGAACGCCATACCGGGGGTGGCGATTGCGACTGCTTTGATGCCGCCGCTGTGTGTGGCCGGCTACGGATTGGCCCGGGGCAATATTCCCCACTTCGCCGGTGCATTTTACCTGTTTTTCCTGAATGCGGTCTTCATCAGCTTATCGACTTTTCTGATTGTCCGCTTTCTCAAGTTTCCCCTCAAAGAAAAAATCACCGCCAATCTACGCCGGAATTTTGTGCGGGGCACGGCGGCGTTCGTGGTCCTGTTGCTGGTGCCCGCCGTGTGGCTCTTCATCGATGTGATCGGCGATCAGCGCCGCCAAACCAAGATCGAGCGCTTCCTCGACGACAAGTTTGGTTCGAACCGAATCGAGTTCAGCGTGGAAAAGCAAGAATACATCGAAACCGATTCCGTCAACTACCTGCGGGTAACGGTGGCGAGTCCCATTTACCTGCCGACCGATTCCAGCGAACTCTACGATGTCCAACTGCGGACGACGTACGGTCTGCGCAATACGCATTTGATCCTCATCCAAACCACCGGTGATCCCAATGACCGCGTGCAAATCCTCAACCAGGCCCGGCAGGAGTTTTCCGACCGCTTGAGTGTCTTTGAGCGTGACCGGGAGTTGGCGTTTCAGCGGCAGCAGCAGATCGAGGCCCTCAAGGAGGAAATGCAGCGGATGCAGGAAAGCAAACTGCCGGAAATCGACATTCGGGCAGACATCCGCGACATGGTGCCCGAATTGCGGGCGGTAGATTTTGGGCAGTTGCGCACCGCCAATCTCACCGATACCACGGCGCGCAAGGATCCGAACAAGGACGCATTTGTCTTTGTGATGCGTTTCACCTGGGGAGATAGTCTTCCCCTCACCAAGGTCGATGACCGCAAAAAAATGATCCGGGACCGGCTGAAAGGGGTCTACGCGCTGGAAGACGTGCTGATTGTGGACGTGAATGAGCCGTTTCTGGAGCCGCCGGTGGCCGAAGAATCCCCCCAATAGAACAATTTACGCATGGAAATTCGCTACATCGCTCCCGGAAAGATCCCGCTGCATCTGAAACTGAGGCGTCAGTTGACGCAGTACTTGTGCGTGGGCGAGCACTATGGATTGGCGACCATTGACTGGCTGGTGCTGGCGGGAGATCCGAGCGGTGCCTGCCAGTGTACCTTGGTGCGCTCGATTGACGAGGGCGGCGGACTCCAATTTGCGGTGCCGGAATTCCCGACGATTGCGGCGGAAATCGAAGCCGAACCACCAGCACAATGCACGGGCAGTTTGGCGGAATGCCTGGATTGGGCAAAAGCGCAAGGAGGAAGCGAGGACCGTTTCGGTAATCTGGCGTCCTTGAATGCAATCTACCGGGACTTGGTGGAGCAAGGAATCGCGGGCAACTGAATCTGCCCGGTGGCCCGGCCTATTTTGCCTGTGCGATCAGGCTGGTAAACAGGATTTTGCGAGAGGTTGCGCCATTGATAAGGACATGCCGAACTTTTTGGGTGGCGGTTACGCATTTCCCCGGTTGAAGGCATACCTGGCGGGTTGCACCGTCCTCTTGCACATAGTAGTTAGCCCCCGGCCGAGCGGTGGCCGGCGACATGCTCAACATCCGGATATGGTCCAGCGGTGCGTCCAGGTCGATGACTTTGTCGTGGGTGGTTGTGTAGCCGGCGGGCATCTCCCCAATTGGAAAACCCGCGCTCGTCGTTTCGATGTAGAAGTAGCGGCGTCCCTGGTGGCGATAGGCTGTACCCGTGCAATTGGAGCAAGCCAGTGCGATGCCCATGTGGCCCGGGGGATTGACCAGGATCACATCGTACCCCATTTCCCGCAAAAGGCCGGCCAGCAGGAGGGAAGAGTCTTCACAATCGCCCCCTTGTTCGGCGAGGGTTTCGATGGGGAAGCGGGGATATTCGCCCTCTTCCCGCACATATTCCAATTGTTGCACAAAGGCCACGATCATTTCCAGGGTTTCCCAGCGGTTGAGTTGGTGGTCCCCGGCGGCGCACTGCAAGACCCGAGTGACCTCGGCGATGTAGGGGTAGCGGGGGTGTTCCTGGATGTAGACCGCGTACCCTTCGTAGACCCGCGGGAGATCTTTGTAGTAGTTGTAAGCTTCCCACGACAAGGCAATCTGCGCGGTGTAGCGCTCGCCCTGGTAGTGCCAGGTGAAGTTCCGGACAAAAGTTTGGGGATCATGGGGGGGCTGCGCCTTCAGTTCCAAGACCGAACCCAGTCCTCCCAGAAGGAGTACGATGAGCGTGAGCAAGCCGGATCTGATTGTTTGTTGCATCATTTTCTCTCATTTGGCAAGGGCACCTGCTTTTAAAAACGCAAAAAGCCCGCCAAAAATATTTCGAAGTATGAAATATCGGCCGGAATCAAACGGTAATACGTTCGGGAGAGCGTAAGGAATATTCAGGTTTCGGGCGAAACCCTAGTGCAGGATAAGTTTGTGCAATTTGCCTGGCGTATCGCCATTCCGGAAGCGGTAGAAGTAGATTCCGGCGGCGAGGTCTTGTACATTGAGGGCCATTCCGGGATGGATGGGGCGGGAGCGGAGCATTTTTCCGGTTGGCGAATAAATCTCCAGGTGTACCGCTCCGGCGGCGGTAAATGCGCCGGCGACCGATACTTCGGCGTGGGCGGGATTGGGGAGTAAGCGGAGCGCGGTGAAAGGATCCTCCGGATTTTGTCCCACAGTAAACTCGTATCCGGTGATGCGCAGATCGTCCCAATAAAATCCATCACGCTCTTGGAAAGCATTGCTGGCGAAGCGGAACCGCAAGAAAACCTGTCGCCCGTCAAAGTCGGAAAGGTCAAATTTTTCCTTCACCCAAAGGAAGCGATTGCCTTCGAACAGGGGCTCGCCCGAGGGCTGCGTATTGCCACTTCCCGGTCGGGTATAGGTACCGGATAGAGGATGGTAGTTGATGCCATTGTCGGAAGCTTCGATCGTGACATAATCCCAGTCGCGCTCAATTTGCCAGGTGGCGTAGAATTCCATACGCACCTTGGTGTACTGCTCGAGATCGATGGGATTCTGCAGGATGAGGTTGCGGTTGGCGCTTGGGGCGTAGGGAGCGTACGGACTTTCGGTAATCGCGTAGTTGCCCGAATATACGTGCTCGTCGGTGATGCTCCAGGTTCCATTCCAGCGCCCCAGGCCCATTTCGCCGTCTTCCGCGAATATGATTTCCGGTACGCCGTAGCGAAATTTTACCGAGTCTTGCTGCACGATGTTTCCGGGGTGTACCGTGCGGATGAGTCCCCGGATCTCTTCTCCTTTGGCGAGGCTGGCGGCCAGGGAAATCCGGAATGAGTCCCGGGTGGATTGTCCGCTGGCCAGCGAACCAAAATTCAACTGGCCCAAGGGGATTGCGATCACGTTTGGATCGGAACTGACAAATTCTGCCGAAAATGCTCCGGCCGAGTCAAGTCCGAGATTGGTGTACCGGATGGGCAACCAAGCTTCCGAACCTTCGAGGTCACACGGGATTTCTGACTTGAGGTCAATGCAGCCACCGGCGAGACAAGCGACGCGTAGATTGGCCTCGACCATTTCCTCACAGAGGGGTAGGATGCGTCCGATTGGGGGCCAGAACCAGTCAAGGTTACTGCCTATTTCGGGGGAAAACGTCCGCATTTCACCTTTGGTGGAATCGCCGTACATCCAGTCGTCGGCGCCTCCATTGACCGCGTATCCGATGGTTTGGTCGGGATTTCCGGGTAAATAATCGGAAGCTTCGGTCAGGAAATGTCCGTGCCGGTGGAAGTGCTCTTCCTCGGGCAAATTGGCCTCGCCGTCGTAACCCCAGGGATAGATGACCTGCTCGCCCCAGGCGTGGTGGTTCAGTCCGGTCCGGAATTCGTGGGCCAGACAAAAGCGCCGCAAGGCCTCGGTTTCTGGCTCGGAAAAGGGCGCCGGGCCCCGGTAGGTAGAAGCCGCCGGATCGAAAGATGAACCCACGTTGTCAAATCCCCATTCGTAGCTGTAGTTGCGGTTCAGATCAACCCCGAAATCATTGTTGCCATTGTTGCGCCGATTCTTGCGCCACAAGCCCCCACCATTGGGATTGGTCGCTTGATTGTAGACGTAGCCGTCGGGATTGAGCACCGGCACAAAGTATAGCTCGCGGGTATTCAGCAATTCTGTGATTTTGGGATCGGTGCCGTACTGTTCGAGGGCATAGAACATGAAGTACATGAGGTTCATGAGCGACATCGGCTCGCGGGCGTGATGCAGCCCCACATAGAGAACTTCCGGTTCGTTTTCGTCGAGTTGCGGATTGTCGGAAAGCTTGACCATCCAGATGGTGCGGCCTTCGTGGGAAACCCCAATGCTGTCCCGGGGAGCGACCAGATTGGGGTACATCTGGGCCATGGAATCGAGGTCAGTGATCGCTTCGGCAAAGGTGAGATAGCCCCCCATCGATCCCAGTCGGAAACCCGCTGGCGCCGCGCCGACGGCATCCGCGAGGGAGGCGGGAGTAGCATTGGCGTTGCGGGCGGCGTACCAACCGCTGGCATCGGCGTGGATGATTTGATAGCTGAGTCCCAAGTCGTCCATTTGATCCAGCTCCCAACCGGAGAACTCCCCGATGATGCCCTGGTCACTCTGCGCTACGTGGTCGAGCGAAATCCCGTTGCTGGCCATTTGGCGGAGTTGTTGGGCATTGGCCCGTACCTTCACCCGTGCGTATTCCGGACCTTGACCCCAAAGCTGGGGAAAGGCAAACATTGCCAGGATGACCAGGCAAAACCGGGTACAGACACGAATGGTCAAATGCATAAAGTACTGTGATCGATTTCGCTATAATTTAATCAAAATTGCAGTGTTTATAAAAAGATGCTCGGTTTATTTCAGAAGTGGGGTTCCTGACGCCCATGCCTTGGGTAAAATCAAGGGGGACGCGCGGAAAATAGGGTCATTTTTCTTTCTTTTCCTACAAAGATTTTTGCCCTATCTTTGACGCCATGTCCAGGTACCTGGTTATCATTCCAACCTATAAAGAAAAGGATAATGTGGAGCTGATGATCCGGGCAGTTTTTGCCCTGTCTTCACCGCTCCACATCTTAATCGTGGATGACAGTTCGCCCGACGGTACCGCTGACATCGTGAAGTCGTTGCAGCAGGAATTTCCCGATCGGCTCTTTATCGAAGAGCGAGCGGGAAAACTGGGACTGGGTACCGCGTATGTCCACGGATTCCAGTGGGGACTGGAGAAAGGCTACGAATTCCTTTTTGAGATGGACTGCGATTTCAGCCACAATCCCAAAGATTTGGAGCGGCTCCTGGCTGCATGTGAGACGGAAGGATTCGATGTAGCCGTGGGATCGCGCTACGTCAAAGGCGGGAAAGTGGAAAACTGGCCGCGGAATCGGGTTTTGCTCAGCAAATACGCCAGCTTTTATGTGCGGGCAGTGCTGTGGATCCCGGTGCGGGACACAACGGCGGGTTTCAAATGCTACCGGCGCCAGGTATTGGAGAAGATCCTCCAGGAACCACCGCGTTTCGTCGGGTATGCCTTCCAGATTGAGATGAAATTTCGGGCCTGGAAGTATGGTTTTAAAATCAAAGAAGTCCCGATTACCTTTACTGACCGCACCCGCGGCGAATCCAAGATGAGCGGCGCCATTTTCAACGAAGCCGTATTCGGTGTCCTTAAAATGCGCTGGAGTTCCCTTTTCAAAAAGTGGAAATAGACTTTTGCTTTCTGATGCTCGATTTCTGATTTGCGATTCCACTCGGCTGGAATTGGCAATCGGAGATAAATTGGAAAATCCTCGGGTGTGCCCGGCGTGGGGTGCGTCTACGATCCGTGTGCTGAAGTGGGTTTTGGGATTCTTTTTTCCGCAATTGTAGGTTGCGCGTCCGAAACGCGTCAATTGGAAATCAAGCAATTGAAAATTAAGCGACGCGTCCCATTCGAAATTCTCCCGCCACCGTTCAATCAAATAGCCGTTTGGTGTTCTAGTGTTTATAATTGAAAGGGGAAGTCAGCGCGGTTGTGCCTAAATTTATGTTTGCGGTAAATAGCTGCGGGGTGAGTCTGCCGGACCGCGAACAAAACATTGCCACCATGATTACACCGATTGAAATTCGTCAACATAGTTTTAAAAAAGCCCTGCGTGGTTTCGACAAAGAAGAAGTCAGTGGATTCCTGAATACGCTTTCGATGGACTGGGAGCGGTTGCTGGAAGAGAACAAGCGATTGAAAATTGACCTGGAAAAGACCCAGGCCGAACTCAAAAGCCTCAAGCAGGTGGAGTCCGCCCTGCACGAGACCCTGTTGCAGGCCAAGGAAAACGCCAAAACGAAGCTGGAAAATGCCCAGAAAAACGCTGAGCTCAAAGTGCAGGAAGCCGAAGCAAATGCCAAGGAAATCGTCAAGAATGCAATGTCGGAGCGCAGCCGCATCGAAATGCAGTTGAACGAATTGATCACCCGCCGCAATGAGATCCTACAGCAGTTGAAAAGCTACTTGCAAGCCCAGACCGAACGGCTACAGACCTTTGAGCAGCGGGAAATGAAGAGTGGCGAAGTGCCCGCGCCGCGCCGGGAAGTGGTTGCCGAGTCGGCACGTGAAGAAGAAGAGTCATTTTTTGAAGTTTCCGTCGCAAGTGCTGGTGATTCCAGTATCATTGATGATATTGCGGCGGAACTTTAATTGCCCATGATACTATCCGATCAAAAGATCCTCGCGGCGATTGACCGCGGGGAAATTGTTATTGAACCATTTCGGCGTGCGTGCCTCGGCAGCAACAGCTACGATGTACACCTGGGAAAATACCTCGCGATCTACGCCGATGAGGTCCTGGACGCACGGGTGCACAACCAAATCAAAGAAATCGAAATTCCTGCGAAAGGCCTGGTATTGCGCCCGGGCACCTTGTACCTGGGGGTGACCGAGGAATACACTGAAACCCACGCCAGCGTCCCCTTCCTGGAAGGCAAGAGCAGTGTCGGCCGATTGGGGATCGATATCCATGCGACGGCGGGCAAGGGCGATGTTGGATTTTGCAATACCTGGACCCTGGAAATCTCAGTGACGATGCCGGTGCGGATATACGCGGGCATGCCGGTTGGCCAATTGATCTACTTTACCGTAGACGGCGAGGTACTGAACCGCTACGATAAAAAGGCCAATGCGAAGTACAATCAGCGCACAAATCGGCCGGTGGAGTCGATGATGTGGAAGAACAAATTCTAAAATGCGTGCGGTACTGCGAGAATTGATGGAGCCGCACAAAGACATCGTGTGAACCAGGGGCAAATGGCCCCTTATTTTTTGTCTTTGATAATCATGCCTTTGGCAGTAAATGCGGAATTATTTGGGCGTCGTATTTGGTAAGATTGATTGGCTACCCTATCTTTGAAGTCCTTTCGCTGAGAAAAATGGTCAGTCCATTTGACAAAGTGAAACAATCTTAAAAAGAGGATTTGCACCGTATGTTTTTTTGACTTACCTTTGCAGTCCAATTTTGAAAGAAATAAACAGTTCTTTGAGTAACTGAAGAGATAAAGTCATCGAAAGTTCGGGTTTCTTGAATCTTCGTTGTGGGGCCATAGTTTTATGCTGTGGTTAAAAAAGCTGAAAAGCAAATTATACAATGGAGAGTTTGATCCTGGCTCAGGAT
>JBCCQH010000009.1:0-98238 GCA_039024435.1 Bacteroidota bacterium | reverse complement strand
GGAGCAGATCGCGAGGAATACGCAGTGATCTTTCCCCGTGCGGCTTCCCGCTGTGACTTCCCCGTGCAATTCCAAATCAAGAAACCCACGACGTAAAAGATGCCTTCTCCCGCTGGTCGTCGCCATGACAAGCCTCCCCAATTGTCATCGCGATCTCCTCACTGCGCCCTAGCGCGTTGGCGAAGACGGATTGGTGTTTTGTTAACTTGACAAAGTAGAACTAGTTAATAATCGGTAAATTGAGGGGTGTTTGGGTGCGGAAATACAGAAATTTTGCGTCGAATCCTCGGCTGGGCCGTGGTGATCGGTGGCTTGGGAGTGGGTTCAGTGTGGGGGCAGGGGCAGGTTTTGCTGCGCGCCGAGCAATTCCGGGCGCAGTTGCACCGGGCGGAGCAGGCCATTGCTACGGAGGCGCTGCCGCAAGGGGCGGCCCAACAGTTGCGGGCAGGTCCACAGTTTCAGTTGGACAGTTTGTTTGCGGCTCAGGAAGCCCGATTACCGGGGACGGGCTACGCCCGCCTGCCTTCGGTCAAAGCGCCTCCGGGGGCGCCAGAGTTGTTGCGGCACGAGCGGCACGCCATTGTGGATTATTTCATCGGGCGGAAGATGCTGCACGTATTTGTCATTGACCGGAAGGAAACCCATTATCGGGTCTTACCGATGCCGGATGACTTATTGGTGCAGATGGCGGACCTGCGGAGCTCGCTGGCGGAGCGAAAGATGACGGCAGAAGGGTTTCGCCGGGCTTCCCACCGCTTGTACACGGTATTGCTGGCACCGCTGGAGGATCTGCTGGTGGAGATGGACCAGTTGACGGTGGTGCGGGATTATCGGATGGCGGCGTTCCCGTTTGGGGTGTTGGTGCAGTCGGAGCTGGGTCCGGCAAATTTCCGGACGCTGCGGTATCTGCTGTGCGATTATGCGGTGGGGTACGCACATTCGGTGGAGCACCTGGCGGCGGCGGCGGAGCGGAAGCGGGTGGATCGGGAGGTGGCGGCGGTGTATTCCCCAGGGGGATTCTCCGCCGGGGCGGTTCCGGGGCTGGATGCGCACTGGGAGGTGGTCTCGGCTTCGGAGGTGGGTGCGGAAGGGCTGCGGATCGCTTGGGTGCAGGGCACCGATGCGGCGGTTTGGGCGGCTGATTTGTGGGGAGAGCGGCCGGTGGACTTGGTGGTGGCGGATTGGGCATGGCAGCCGGGCGGCGAGCCTGCGGAAAGGGATCGGCGGGGAATGGAGCTTGTCTACCGTTGGCAGAGGTCGGGGGTGAAATCGGTGGTGATTCCTGCGTGGCGGGGGAGTGAGGGGGTGGGAACGGAAGTGCTGCGGTACTTTTTGGCGGCGCTGGTGGATCGGCAGTATACGGATCAGTCGCTGCGCTACGCGAAAATGGAGTACCTCACGCAGGCGGAGGAGGGGCGGACGCATCCTGGATACTGGGCGAATTGGCAGTTGTACGATGATTTCGGTCCGCTGCGGGCACAGCCGAATTTCCCTTGGTATGTGTTTTTGGTGGGGGCGTTTTTATTGGTGATGGTGTTGGGGCGGCGGTTGTAGGGGGGGATCATAAGCCGAAAATGGTTGGGGATAAGGATCCGACGAGGGAGAACTACCATAAGGATCGGGATAATCAACCATATTGACCAATACTTTTCTATCTTCGATGAAGCAATACTTTTCAAAATCCTGGGATGAAGGTAAAAAAGGCAAAGCAGAAGCGGGATCGCTACGAGATGCACAAATACTGGGGCAAGAAGCCGGCGAAAGATTTGGCGGCATTGATCGCGCGGTATTCGGATGTCAATGAGGTGGTGATGGACCCGTTTTCCGGTTACGGTGTTTTTTGTTGTGAAGCCTATTTGATGAACCGGAATGTTATTTCCAACGATCTGAACCCGGTTTCTATTTTCATCCAGCGGCAGTTGCTTGAGTCAGAAATCAGCATTGATAAATTTCGTTTTGAGTGGAAAGCGATAGAGTCGGAACTATTCCCGTTCATCGATGACTGGTACGGTTTTGAAGTTGACGGTATGCGTTATCAGGCGGTATCCGTCCTGCGGGATAAAAAAGACAAGATTCTCAAATGTAAGTACACGCCCCGGGACTTGGGTAAACAAAAGAAGTACGTGTACTCGGACCAGGAAGCAAGTGCGCATCGGGAAAAAGAAGAGAATTTTGAAATTGAGGATTGGTTTCCGACCAGTGAATTGCTGGAGAATTCGCGGATAAGTGTGGGGCCTGGATTTACGATAGCTGACATTTTCACGGTTCGTACCCTGGCTTGTCATGCCCGGTTGCTCTACTTGATCAACGAAATCAGCTCCGGCAAAGAAAAAGAGCTGTTCAAGCTGACTTTCACGTCTAATCTTGCGAATTGCTCAAAGCTGGTGCCTCCAATCAAAAGTCGGGACGAAATGGCACCGGGTGCCTGGATGACGGGTTACTACGTCGGTCCTACTTATCTGGAAAACAATGTCCTCCATTATTTCCGGAACCGGGTACACAAGACTTTGCGGGGTAAATCTGAATACCTGGAGATGGCGAGACGGGAAAATGATCTCTTTTCTTCAAATGGCCCGGTTCGCCGGGGAGAAATACGTTCGTTCGGTGAGTTTTCTGAGGATACCGTGGCTTATTTGTTGCTGAATGGCGACAGTAAATGTTTGCTTTTACCCGATGATTCGGTTGATTACGTATTCACTGATCCTCCTTACGGTGATTCTGTACCTTATTTCGAGCAGAGTGCGATCTGGAACAATTGGCTGGGGTTTACGGCGGATTTTGAAAATGAAATCGTAATCAGTGATAGCAAAAAAAGGGAAAAAGATGCCGCTCGGTATCGCAAAGATATAGAATCAGCTTTCCGGGAGATTTATAGAATTCTAAAACCAGGTCGTCATTTTTCATTGACGTATCACTCTCTTTCGGGAAGGGAGTGGAAAGCAATCACCAATGGATGTTTATTGGCCGGATTTGAATTGGAGTCCTATTCCTGGATCAAGCAGGTTACGTTTACTCCTCGGCAGATCAACCGGGCAAAAACGGTCAAGGGGGATGTACTGATGACGCTGAAGAAGCCAATGGTTCCAAGTGCTGAATACAACTCGCAAACTGAATCGGAGGCCAGAGAATTTATTTTGGGTTTTTTCCACCAGTTTATTGATCGCGGTAAGGATACCAATGCGATTTTTCTCAAACTGATCCACGCAATTTTTGAGAATAAGATCATTCTGCCCGATATTGATGCTTATCAGGTGCTCAAAGACCACTTTGTCTTCGATGGCAATTGCTGGCGCCAGAAATAATCTCGGAGTCAAATGAATCATGAACTCAGCGACCTGCAGCGAGCCTACCAAGAAAATCGGTTTCAGGATATTCTTTCCCATCCCAGCGGGATCTATTTTTTGAAATTGCGGTCTTTGTCCCGCGCGGCAATTCTTCGCAGACTGGCGGATTACGCGGCGGTCAAAATTGAAGGCATGAACGCCAGTGAGGTTTTGGACGCGTTGTACACAACCAAACTGGATGAAGGTCTGGTTGATCGCTTTATTGCGACGCTTTACGCGGAGGAAAGGGCAATGCGGAAGGGAAGTGAGGCGGATCTGTACGATCAATTGTATCGACTGGATCATTTTGATTGGGGAGGATTTTACCAAAATAATGTTGAGCAAACCTTGGTCAATCAGTACGTCAAGAAGATAACCGACTACACCTCGCTGGTAGATCGGGTCGAGCATGAGATTGCGGGGAAGATCAAGGGATATATGCTTTGTTCTTGGTACAATCATTGGTCTTCGATTCTGATTGAAGATATGATCAAGGACCAATCCGGCATACTGCCCGCGATTGGGCGGGTAAAGAAAGTGGACTTCTTTTGGCATGATTTTCCTTTTGACCTCAAAGTCACTTATTTTCCCGATGGTTATTTGCAACGCAAAAGGGGGGATCTGGGATTGCCCGATGAGCTATCTGAGTTGAAGAATGTTGCCAAAGAATTGGAAATATCGTTTGACAAACGGGCCGCGAAAAAAGAGCAGTTTAAGGAATTGTTCCGGAAGATTGAAGAGCACGTCGCCGATCAATCGGGGCAGTTCATCGAGCAACTCTTCGCGGTGCGGAGGCAGATCATCAAGGAGACCATCGATTCTCCTCAGGAGTTGATGCGTTGGTTTTATGAGAATCAGGGAATTCGAAGATTTGATGCGGCAAACCGCTTCTTTATTGTCCTGATTGATTGGGTCAGAATTGAAGATAGCTGGAAACTGAAAAGGAATCGGCCACTGCTCGAGCGATCCGTGGGGAATTATTTTCGGCAGCATCAGACGATGGATTTCTCTGAGTTGGCCATTGAATTTGATTGGCAGGGAAAGCAGTACCGTACCTACGCAACCAGTCTGTTTATCGTCCACAATCGACCGGTTTGAGTTTTGGAGGGCTGACTTTAATAAATGGCGGTATCGGAGTGGATCTTGGGGCGATATCTTTTAATCCTTGCCGGAGAATCATTCGGCGTACGCTCGGCTATGGCGGGCTGTCCCCCATAACTTCCTCCCGAAACCGTCCAGGATTCCCAACACCCCCGGTGGATATTGCCTTGGCTTCCTCGCGGCGATTTGCGAAATTTGCCTCGATGCGACCAACATTGATGCTGCTATTTTCCCTGCTGTTGCTGAGCATTCAGCAAACTCCCGATCTTGAATCGGGCAAGGTGCTGCTGGTGCGGGCCACCGGGGCCCAGCAGTCCGCCCGGGTGTGTCAGGTCATGCAAGGGGAGAACCGCCTGGCCAATCTCAGCAATCAGGAAGCGGTCCTCCTGGAACTTCCGGCGGGGAACCAGATGCTGCAAACCCAGATCAAAAAAGGAACGGTACTGGGATCATCGATTCTGGTCCACCCCGGGGCGTATTCGTTTTACGAACTCAAACTCTATAAATCGCGGGGTTTATTGCCGAGTTCGGGTTACCGGTTCCGCATTGTCCCACTTTCCCCCAAGCGGTTGTACGTGTTTCTACGGGATGAAGACTGGCTGCGCCGCGACCTGGGCGCGGAAGAATACGCCCAACTCTGTCGGATGCTAAAGGTAGAGCCGGCGGTGGGCCGCAAAGATGCCTATTGAGGGCGCGCGGGAACATTGTCCTGACCTGCCGTGGCGAAACAATTTTTGATTTTGAGCTGCACGAAAAATGTCCGCTTGCGAAGTGAAGGCGAGGTTTGCTCTGGCACGGCGTTTGTGAACTTTGGATTGAGATAACTTGTCAGTATATTTTACGTTAATATAGAAAACAGCAGAAAACAATAAGCGATCAAACAATCGATATGATACGGTTTAAACGAATGACTTTGCTGGCCTTGGTGGTGATCGGACTCGGGACGCTGGCCTTTAAAAGCATTGACTGGGCGCAAGGGAAAAATGAAATTCTTATGCGGGCTGTCGTCGGGGAACTCTCCGCTCGCCACTACGCACCTTACAAGCTGAACGACGATTTTGCGGGGCGCGTATTTGATTTGTACCTCAAACGCATGGACAATGGCAAGCGCTACTTCACGCAATCGGAAATCGACCGCTTGGAGAAGTACCGCACGCAGCTCGATGACCAAATTCGGGTGGGCAACTTTGAGTTTTTCGAGTTGACCGAAAAAATGCAAGAGATCAGCCTGGCGCGGGTCCAGGGCTTCTACAAGGAAATCCTGATCGCCCCGTTTGACTTTGGCCAGGACGAGTCGTATGTCTTCTATCCCGAAGATATTACCTGGGCGAAGGACGAAGACGAGCTGAAGGAACGCTGGCGCAAAACGCTCAAGTACCAAACCCTGGTTCGCATTGACACCAAAATGGACCTGCAAGAAGAGGCGAAGGAAGACGGCGATCCGCTGGAAGAAAAGCAGACCTTCGCCGAAATTGAGCAGGACGCCCGCGCAAAAGTCATGAAGACCTACGACGATTGGGTCAAGCGCATGGACAAAGTCGATACCGATGACCGCCGGGCAGTGTTTATCAATGCCATTGTCAACACCTACGATCCGCATACGGTCTTCTTTCCGCCGAAACAAAAGGAAAACTTTGACATTCAGATGTCGGGCAAGTTGGAAGGAATTGGAGCGACTTTGCAGGAAAAAGACGGCTACATTTCGGTGGTGCGCATCGTACCCGGCAGTGCTTCTTATCGTCAGGGAGAATTGCAGTCGGAAGACGTAATCCTCAAAGTTGCTCAGGGCACCGAAGATCCGGTTGACATCGTGGATATGCGCCTGGACGATGCGGTCAAGCTTATTCGGGGGGCCAAAGGCACCGAAGTCCGGCTTACGGTGAAGAAAGTGGACGGAAAGGTGACTGTGATTCCGATCATCCGCGACGTGGTGATTCTGGAAGAGACCTTCGCCAAGTCGGCAATTATTCACAATGAGCACACCGAAAAAGGCATTGGTTACATCAAGCTGCCCAAGTTCTACGCGGATTTCAATGATCGGAATGGCCGCCGCTGCGCCAAAGACGTCAAAAAGGAAATCACCAAGCTCAAGGAGCAAGGCATCGATGGTTTGGTGCTGGACCTGCGCAACAATGGGGGCGGATCGCTCACCGACGTGGTCGACATGGCCGGTCTCTTTGTTGAACAAGGTCCGATTGTCCAGGTCAAAGGCCGGTTTGGGCGTCCCTACATCTTCCAGGACGAAGACCCCTCGGTGCATTATGACGGCCCTCTGGTCATCATGGTGAATTCCAGCAGTGCCTCGGCTTCCGAAATCATGGCGGCCGCGATTCAGGACTACAAGCGCGGAATCATCGTCGGCACGCCTACCTTTGGCAAGGGCACCGTGCAGCACATCGTGAACCTGGACCAATCCATTGCCGGAATTGACCGGTCACTCATGCCCCTGGGGGCGATGAAGCTAACCGTCCAGAAATTTTACCGGATCAATGGCGACGCCACTCAGCGCAAGGGGGTGACCCCGGATGTCATCCTGCCCGACGCTTATACCTACATTGACCGGGGAGAGAAAGAGGAAGAGCATTCGATGCCTTGGGATGAGATTTCGCCGGTCGGGTACGATGTGTGGGGCTTAAGCGCTTCCGATTACACCCAAGTCCGCAAGGCTTCCCGGGACCGTATGCAAGGCAACTCCATTTTCACAAAAATCGACGAAAATGCCCGCCGGATCAAGCGCCGTCAGGATGTCCATTCCCGGACGCTCAATCTGGACGCCCACCGCGCCGAGCAAAAAGAGCTCAAGGAAATCTCCGATGCTTACAAGGAGATGTTCCAGCCGATTGAAAACCTACAAGTGGTCAATCTGCCCTCCGATCTGGAGACAATCAATCAAGATACGGTCCGCCAGCAAATCAACCAGGACTGGATCGATGGCTTGCTCAAGGACGTTTACGTCCAAGAAGCAACCGCGATTTTGGACGATTTGGAGTAATCTGACCCGGAGTACAGGGATAAGCATTGCAAAAGGACGCCCCGCCGGGGCGTCCTTTTGCGTGTGATCGCCCGGAAAACTTTGCGGGGAGTTCAGATCCCGATAATCGCGGGCTACCGTTTTCGGGAGTCATTTGCCCGAATTCATCGACAAATTCCCCCAATTCAATGAACCCCGCGCTCAACTCGCGGAAAATCCCCCCAAAATCAAATAATTGGGAGGAAAGAAATCGGGGTTTGATCTACCACTTGCATTCGCGAATTTTAAACCATACAAATAACCATCTCAGTTGATTGACATTCTAATTCATCCAATAACACAACAGCTTTGAAATCACCCTAAAAGCTACCGATCGCGAGGCAGTTTGAGCTTGACTCGTGAAATTTGCCAGGGCAGAAAGTTTCCCCCCTCGAAGTTCATTTTGGTGTGCCTGACCCCGGTCAAGCACGAAAAAACCGCGGAAGTGGAGCAACAAAGAGGCCCGGCAAAATCGCAAGATTGAACTCAGGCTGCTTTTAAGAAACCTACCGCTTGCGGTATCGTCCGCCTTGCCGATTCCGCAGCCTGCCCTGGGATAGAGGGCCGCCTACTGTCCACCCGGCATCACACTTACATACACTTTGGGAACGGTTTTGCCGGTCCCCAATCCTCCCGTGTCGGCATTCGGCGGGCTGGGTGCCGGGTGAGGTATGCAACAAATTGACAACAAATAAACAAATCGAATTACAAGCATGATCGACAAAGCGATAAAATTTCTCCGCGATCAACTCAACGATCACCTCACTACGGTCATCCCGCTGGGAACTCCGGATCGGGTGGTCATCTCAAACGTGGTCCAGCAGGAGGAAGGCAGCGGGAATCCATCAAGCCTGACCGACCTGAAAGACGATAGTATATTGCTGTCTCTGATTCACCTCGAAGAGGAGCGCGTCTTCAAAGACCAGCGCAAAACCGCATTGGGATCCGGCGGCAACGTTCAGTACCGCGAACCGGACATTCGCATCAACCTCTATCTGCTGTATTCCAGTCACTTCACCAATTATCTGACCGGGCTGCAAAATCTCTCGGAAGTCCTGCAGTACTACCAGGCCAACAATGTTTTCGATCAGACGGTCTATCCGGGCCTGAATGCCTCCATCGGTCGGCTGATCGTGGACCTGCACACCTTCTCTCTGGACCAGAGTTTCCAGTTCTGGCAATCCCTGGGCGGTAAATTTCTGCCCTCTGTCATCTACAAGGTGCGCTTGCTTGTCTTCCAGGACAATGCCATCTCGCAAACGCAGCCGCCAATCACTGAAGTTACTCCCAACCTGTCAAACAATATTTGATCATGAGCCGATACAAACTGCTGTTCAGCATCAAAATATCGCATCAATATTATACAAACGGACCTCAGCGCGATTTTGACATCGGGCCGACGGAGCAGGCAGCACGGTTGCTCCGTCGGTACCGATGCCGATTCCGCAGTACGCCCGATGGGGGTGAGGTCTATTGTCAAGTGGACGGAAATGGCGATCCGGTGTTTGACCTGAGTCAAATCCCCAACTTTGAGCATCTGATTTTTTCCATGAAGCTGCGCAATCCGCAGTTCCTGACCTACACTTCTTTTGCAGCGGCGCGCGATACGGCTGTTCCCATCCGCAACCGGGTGATGTATTTGAGCCCGGTGGGAGTGACACCGGCCACGGCGGGCGGGGTCACGGCGGTCAGTTTGCTGCCCGGAGCCAGTCCTGCGGTCAGCGACAACGATGGCGATGCGGGGACGGTACCCGCGGTCACCTATACCGGGGCGATCAGCGACATCATTGACCGTGGACTTGTCGCCGATACGGAAAATCTAATTGGGGAAGACGACGGCGCAGTGGCGGCGTTCAATCCGGGCGACGCCGTGGTGGTCCAGTTGGCCCACCAGGTTCCGGCCCTGGAAAGTTTGGCCCTGAATTTGATCTCACCGGATAGTGACGATGAATTGACCATTGAGGGTTCGTTGAGCGGCGATCCGACCAGTTTTGCCCCGCTGGGGGTGCTCAATCTGACGGCGGCTTCCAGTGGGCTCGCGGTGGTTGCGGTCAATATCCCCGCGGGCTTCACCGAGGGGGTGCGTTACCTGCGCATTCGCAATACGAGTCCGGGCAGTGTGTCCACTTCCATCGACGTGGAGTCGGTCACCTACAGCTTTACCGCGACCCCGGACGGATCTTCGGCCTATCTGCACCACATTCCGACCTTTGTTGAGCTGAAAGGCACGACATTCCGTTTCGAGCAAGCCGCCGCATCGGGCAACCGCCGCCTACAATTGCGCACTCCGAACGGAGACGTGGCCCACGAAGCGAGCGTTGCCGTACAGGGAGGGCTAGCCAGTTTTGACCTGGAACTGCCCGGGCTGAAATCCGGACTTTACCAGCTTTTTATGGACACCGATGGCAGCGGCACGACCTACAACGCCACGACGCCGGCGCAGTTGTTCATTGGCCCGGAATTTTTGCAAAATGGCTTTCTGGGCGCCATCGACATCTTCCAAACCAACGGCGACTTTGCTACCGCCGAGGCGAATGACCGGGTGCTGGAATACCACATCGATTTTACCTGTACCCGCCGCGTCTGGCGCTACTTTGTGGTGCAAAAAACACCGTTGCCCACCCTCCCTAACTACGCGATCCGGGACGACGAAATCGCTCCGGGAGGCCGCTACACCTCACTGGAATTCGCTGATATCACGCCCTCTGGCTTCAAGGTCAATGGCCACGAAGCCCGAGTGTTCATCACCGTTAAATCGGGCAATGCGACCAACAATGCTGGTCACCCGGAAGCGGTCCGCTTTTTCGAAGAAGCCAAACCCGGCATCGGACTGTACGAAGACAACGGTTTTGTCAATCGGATTCGGGACAATCTGCGCACCCCCGATGTCGACAGCATCGCCCCCGATGACATGACCACCGGTTTCGGAAACCTGACCTTCCGCGACGCTTACATATTCGTTTAAACGTAGCCGCAATTGCAAATCTGAACCATCATGCCACTATCGCAAACTCCTGGCGTCTACGTTGACGCCCTCATCACCCAGGCGGCCGAAGTCCAACTCGGGGAGACCGCCGTGCCCGCCTTCATCGGCTACACCGAAAAGATCAGCCACGCCGACGGTTCGCTGATCAATGCCCCGGTGGTCCTGACCTCACCGGAAGATTACCACGAAATATTTGGCGGGGGACCGCCGGAATTGAGCCTGGACGTGGTCTTGGATCCCGACCGCAGCTACCGCTTGGTGAGCTATGCGACCCCGGACCAGCGCTACTACCTATACGACGCCATTCGGATGTACTTCGACAATGGCGGAACGGCTTGCCTGGTGGTGTCGGTCGGTCAATACGGCAGCGCGGTGGTGCCGGGCGATGAGACCGTCAGCAACGCCGCCGGACTGCGCACGGGCTTGGAGGCGTTGCGCCTCAACGAATCGGTCACGCTGCTGTTGTTTCCCGATGCGGTCAGCCTTTCCGGCAGCGATCTGGGCGCATTGCAGCAGATGGCCCTGCAGCAATGCGCTGATCTCCAGGACCGCTTCAGCATCTTTGACGTGCAGGAAACAACCTCTTTTTCCCAGGGCATCTCCGATCACCGCAATCAAATCGGGACGCGGAACCTCAAGTACGGGGCGACCTATACCCCTTATCTCCAGTACGCCGAGACGCCCGTGGTCAGCTACCGCTACCTCACCTTCAGTGACGGGACCAATTCCATTGACGTGCGTGCCCTCACTCCGGACGCCACGCTCAACCAGCTCGTCACCGATCTGGACTTCAAGATGAACGATCAGGACACTGCGGTCGGTGATGTAAATTCCGTGACCGGGGTGAGCAACCTGGACCTGCGTGGAACCTGGAATACGCTGAAGCAGACCTTGCAAAGCTCCACCGGGGGCGCCATTGCGGCCAATTACGCGGCCATGATCAACTTTGTAGCGGAGTTGAGCCTGCTTTTCCCCGCGTGGGTGGACAGTGCCGGGACGCCGCTACGGGAAAAGGCGCTGATCAAAGACTTGGTGGCGCAATTTGGCCGGGGATTTGATTTGGCGACAGAAAACTTCATTGCCTTTGCCCAAAATCCCGATATCGTAGCTCAGATCGGTCCGGCTCCCAGCTTTACCGCCTTTGACGGGAAGTCGCTCCTGAGCCAAAACGTGGCCAACATTCCCGCCGATACCACGGTCTACGGCAACGATGCCCCCTCGGTCGCCGGGACTTCGCTTCCCGCGCTGGAAGGGCACTTTCTCGCGGCGGTCCAGGCGGTGCAAAACCTGCTGGATTTGGCCCGGCGCTACGAAGAAAACGCGCAGGCGGCGCTCTACGCGCAACATCCGGTATTCCGTGCTCTCATCCCCGAACTGCAATTTCACCTCTCGCTCACGCCGCCTTCGGGCGCGGTTGCCGGGGTGTATGCCGCCCGGGACCGGGCGGTTGGCCCCTGGCAGGCCCCGGCCAATGTCGCGCTCAATCGGGTCAACGGGCTCGCTTACGAAATCACCAACGGAGAGCAAGAACAGCTCAACGTCGACGCCACCACCGGCAAATCGATCAATGCCATCCGGGCTTTTCACGGACGCGGGATTCGGGTCTGGGGGGCGCGCACCCTGGATGGCAACAGCAACGAGTGGCGCTACGTTCCGGTCCGGCGGTTGTTTTTGGCCATTGAAACGGCACTGCGCGCGGCGATTGAGCCCCAGATATTTGAGCCAAACGAGGCCCGAACCTGGTTCCGGATCAAGCGCCTGGCCCGCAACTTCTTGACCGAGCTTTGGCGCGCGGGTGCCTTGGCGGCGGCCACGCTGGACGAAGCCTTTTTCGTGAAGGTCGGACTGGGGGAAACCATGACCGCCCAAGATGTCGCCGAAGGGCGGATGATCGTCGAAATCGGCATCGCGGCGGTGCGTCCGGCGGAGTTCATCGTGCTCCGCTTCGTGGAGTCGGTCCAGTAGGGCGACCCCACCATTCAGATAAACAACGAATTGATTTTAACATTTTAAACCAAATTGATTATGTCATCCTACAACACCCCAGGCGTATATATCGAGGAGATCTCGACGCTGCCTGCCTCGATCGTACCCGTCGCAACGGCCATCCCCGCCTTTGTGGGGGTGACGGAAAAATATGACCTGAATCCCAATGACAACGCTCTGCAACTGACGCCCACCCGCATCACTTCCATGGTGGAATACGAAAAGCACTTTGGGGGACCGGTGGTCGCATTGAGCGTCGATGCCAGCTACACGGTCACGGCGGTTTCGGGAGCGGAGAACAACAAGCTGTACTACGCGGTGCGGGCTTATTTCGCCAACGGTGGCGGTCCCTGCTGGATTGTCGCCACGGCCAAGTACAATACCACCACTGCCGGGGCCAACGTGGCTTACAGCAGCGCCAGTTCTCCTTTCGGGCTGAAGCAAGGCCTCGACAAGCTGGAAGAGGAAGACGAGCCGACGCTGGTCGTGATTCCCGACGCGGTGAGCCTTGCTCAGAACGATTTCAATTCGCTGACCCAGGACATGCTGGCCCACTGTGCGAAGCTCCAGGATCGGTTTGCGATTTTGGACAGCAAGGTGAATGCCATCGGTTCCAGCGACCTGACGACGATCCGCGGTGGCGTCGGTACCCAGAACCTCAAGTACGGTGCGATGTACATGCCGTACCTCGTGGACGCCCAGGGCTACCCGGATACCGCAGTCAATCTTTCGGCAGTTTCCGGAGCCAATCTTTCGGCATCGCTTGCGACCGCAGAAACCGACGGAGGGGTTGCGGCCGCTTTGCTCCCCAATCTCAAGAACTACCGCGACGCCATCGCCACGCAATCGCTGGTCATTCCCCCGAGCGGCGCCATCGCCGGTATTTACGCGACCGTCGACCGCAACCGCGGGGTCTGGAAAGCTCCGGCCAACATCAGCCTGAACGGCGTGAGCAAGCCCAGCTTTACCATCACCGCCGCCGACCAGGAACTCCTGAATGTGGATGCGGGCACCGGTAAGTCCATCAATGCGATCCGCCCGTTCAGCGGCAAAGGGATCCTCGTTTGGGGGGCGCGCACCCTGGATGGCAACAGCAATGAGTGGCGCTATGTTCCGGTACGCCGCCTCTACATCTTCGTCGAAGAATCGATCAAGAAAGCCACCGAGTTTGTGGTATTCGAGCCGAACGACGCGAATACCTGGACCAAAGTCCGGACCATGATCGAAAACTTCCTCACGGGAATCTGGCGCGACGGGGCACTCGCTGGCGCCAAGCCGGACGACGCCTTCTTTGTGAATGTAGGTTTGGGCGAAACCATGACCGCCCAGGACATCCTGGAAGGACGTCTGATCATTGAAATCGGCCTCGCCGCCGTCCGCCCCGCTGAATTCATCATCCTGAAATTCTCGCATAAGCTGCAAGAGAGCTGATCGCAGATGAGCGATTTCTGCTTTCTGATGGGCTGCGGTCCGCCGCGGGTCATCAGAAATCGGGAATCAAAAATCGGGAATCAAAAAATTACAAGATTCATGGCAAATACCTACAACACCCCTGGCGCATTTGTCGAGGAAATCTCGACGCTACCGGCATCGATTGCCCCGGTGGCCACTGCCATCCCGGCCTTTGTGGGATACACTGCGCTGCACGCAGCCAATGTCCCCGCCCTGCAGCCCACCCGCATTACTTCGCTCGGCGAATACGAAACGATCTTTGGTGGACCCGGTCCCAACTTTATCCGGATGACCGTCAGCGATGCCTTCGTTCCCCAAAAGACGGACGTGTTTCCCTCCAATCTCCTTTACTACAGCCTTAGATTCTACTTCGCCAATGGCGGAGGCCCCTGCTGGGTAGTCTCCGTGGGGCCTCACGGTGCCGTTTCCGGCCCGGATTTGATCGCGGGCGTACAAAAGTTGGAAGAAGTTGATGAACCGACCCTGGTGGTCGTACCGGATGGAATCATCTTACCGGATGCGGCGACCCTCGGGACGGTACACGTGGCCATGCTGGACCTGGCCGCCAAAACGCAGGACCGCTTTGCCCTTCTGGACGTGATCTACAGCGACGGGACAGCCGTGGCGACGACCATGAGTGATTTCCGCACTGCGGTTGGCAACCTCAACCTTAAGTACGGGGCGGCTTACTATCCGCCGGTCCGCACGACCCTAAACGTGGAAGGTCCGGTGACCATCGCCGATTTTAGCGACATCAACGGCACTCCCGGGCTCACCTACCTGGAAACGAATGCGCCCGTTACCGGCGACGAAGTATTGATCGCCTACTGGGAAGCGAGTCGGGACTTGACCTTGCTCGGCAATGCCCAAACGGTGACCGACCCGAGCTTTGTGCCGCCGTCTGCTTCGGCCCTGACAAAAGCCTTTGCTGCGATTGAGAGCGATTGGACTACCAATTACAATCCGGCCTTGACCGCGACGACTTTTGGCAGCGATGCCCCTGCGGTCGCCTACTTGCAAGGGCTCTTCCTGACGCTGATTCAGCTCGGTGACCTGCTGTATTCCTACATTCCGGTTTCGGGGGACTACTTCGAGACCGATTCGCTGGAAGCGCTGCGCTTTTCTATTCTGAAAGATGGCACGGTGGCGACCCCCGCCCCAACCCCGTTGATGAATCAGATGCAACTGCTCCACCGGTGGGACCTGGGCTACAAAGATGTCGAAGACTCCGGCAATGCTCCCCTCACGGCCGGCGTGCTCGGCGTGGCCCGCCACTACGATACAAATTCGGCCAACGAAGACCGGTTTGTATCGCCGGGATACGACTACAATCTCAAAGCGGACTTTGACACCTACGTGACCGGTGCGACGGCCGTACCCGAGCACGTGGTGTACTACGACGGTGCGACCCAACCGGCGGACCTTCCCGAGGCGGTTTTCAACATCAACGATGACCTCAAAGCGATGTGGGACACGCTCAAGGGCTACTACGATTCCCTCGTGGCCGACGCCAATCTCTACCACGTCGAGTCCGACCTCTACACTGCGAGTTCTACCGTGGTTGCCCTGATGGATGCCATCCGGAGCACGGGCCTGTACCTACCGGTCTCATCGGCGGTGGCCGGTGCCTACGCGACGGTGGACCGGAACCGCGGAGTCTGGAAAGCCCCCGCCAATGTGAGCCTCCACCAAGTTGAGCGCCCCTACACCAAGCTCAAAGATGAAGAACAGGCCGGCATGAACGTGGACGCAAGCGGTAAATCGGTCAATGCCATCCGCCAGTTCCGCGGCAAAGGCACCCTGATCTGGGGCGCCCGCACCCTGGACGGCAACAGCAACGAATGGCGCTACGTTCCGGTGCGCCGGCTCTACAACTTTATCGAGGAGTCCATCGCGAAGTCGACCGAGTTTGTCGTCTTTGAGCCGAACGACGCCAATACCTGGACCAAGGTCCGGGCCATGATCGAGAATTTCCTCACTGGATTGTGGCGCGAAGGTGCCCTGGCCGGCGCCACCCCTCAGGAAGGCTTTTTCGTGAACGTGGGCCTGGGAGAAACCATGGACAGTGACGACGTCCTGAACGGACGTCTGATCATCGAGATCGGTCTCGCCGCGGTCCGCCCCGCGGAATTCATCATCCTGAAATTCTCGCACAAGATTCAGTCTTGAGGAATTTCCAATGCACAATTGCCAATTACCCACTTTGGCAAGCAGTTGGGCAATTGAAAATTAAAAATTGATTAAAAATGGCAAATAACTATTTCACCCCCGGGGTCTACCTAGAAGAGATCTCGACCTTACCCGCCTCGGTCGTCGGGGTCAGCACGGCGGTGCCTTGCTTCATTGGGTATACGGAGAACCACGCAGGCCTGGATAAATTATCGGGGAGCACGGTATCCGAAGCGGTCCGCATCGGTTCGATGCTGGACTACGAAAGCATTTTTGGGGGCCCGCTGGCCTACGCGACAATCACTTTCAACTCCTACACGGCCACCGGCATCTCGGTCGCAAGTGCCGCGGTGCAGTCCCTCTCCCGCAAGTACCTCATGTACTACGGGATGCAGGCTTATTTCGCCAACGGCGGCGGTCCTTGCTGGATCGTATCTGTCGGGGGCTATCCCACCGGTACCACCTCCGCCATCTCGGGTACGGCACTGACGGATGGCTTGCAGGCCACCAAATTGGTTGACGAAATCACGCTGCTGCTCTTTCCCGATGCGGTCAACGTGATCGGGGCCAGCGATGCGGACCGTCTGAATGCTTTTTACGGGACGATGACCGCGGCCCTGGCCCAGTGTGCGGACCTGCAAGATCGCTTTGTGATCATGGACGCCTACCAAAACCGGGCCTACGATGCGATCACCACCGGAATGTACACGGTGAGCAATTCCGCGACTGAGCTTCGGAACTACGTCGGGACGCAAAATCTGAACTACGGGGCGGCTTATATGCCCTACGTGGAAAAAGCCGGGCGCATCGCCTATGCTCCCGAGCACGTGCGGTTTGCCCTGGGCACGACCGACCAGTTGAACCTGGTGGGGGCGAATCCCTCTATCACCGCGGCCACGACGACGCTGCAAACCCTGATCGACCACGTCGCCGCGAATGGCAGCAGCTCGCCTTACGATGGACTGCTCACGGATGAGTTCCTGCGCAAAGTCGACGAAGCGATCTACGCCAATGACGCCGACACCCGCCTCGCGATGGGACCGGCGGCGGCCGTGGCCGGCATCTACGCTACGACCGACCGCAACCGCGGTGTCTGGAAAGCCCCGGCCAACATCAGCCTGAATGGCGTGGCGGGTCCGGTGCAAGCTATCACCAAGGCGGCCCAGGGCGATCTGAATGTCCATTCGACCGGAAAATCCATCAACGCCATCCGCACCTTCACCGGCAAAGGCCACCTGGTCTGGGGCGCCCGCACCCTGGAAGGCAACAGCAACGAGTGGCGCTACGTGAATGTCCGCCGGACTTTTATCTACGCCGAAGAGTCGATCAAGAAGGCCACCGAGTTTGTAGTATTTGAGCCCAACGACGCCAATACCTGGAACAAGGTCCGGGCCATGGTCGAGAATTTCCTGACCGGACTCTGGCGCGATGGCGGACTGGCCGGGGCCAAACCGGACGACGCCTTCTTCGTGAACGTGGGCCTGGGCGAAACCATGACCAGCCAGGACATCCTGGAAGGTCGCCTGATCGTGGAAATCGGCCTCGCCGTGGTGCGTCCCGCCGAGTTCATCATCCTGAGATTCTCCCACAAACTACAGGAGAGTTGATTTTATATTGGATTTCCAATTCCTGATTTTGGATGGGCGGCGGTTGATCGCCGAACCTCCAAAATCGAGCACCAAACATCAAATACCGTTTTTAAGATTTAACAATTCAAACTTTAATTCATTCATTATGGCAACTCAAGGATATCCACTGCCGGTATTTCATTTTCAGGTCGATTGGGGGGGAACCCGCATCGGCTTCACCGAAGCATCCGGTATGTCGCTGGAGACCCAGATCATCGAGTACCGCGAAGGCAGCATGAAGGAGTACAACGTCACCAAGATGCCCGGCATGCAGCAGTTCGGCAACATCACGCTCAAGCGCGGTCAGTTTGCGGGCGACAATGAATTCTACGATTGGTGGAACACCGTGAAACTCAATACCATTGAGCGCCGCGATATCACCGTCTCCCTGCTCAATGAAAACCATGAGCCGGTGATCACCTGGAAGGTGAAGAATGCCTGGCCGGTCAAAATCGATGGCCCGACCATGAATTCTACCGGCAACGAAACCTCCATCGAATCGATGGAACTCGCTCACGAGGGGCTCACCGTTCAGTTTAACTAACAATGGCTGAGCGCTATTACCCCCCTGTGGGATTCCACTTCCGGGTGGAGTTCGGACTCCCGGGACTCGAATCGAACGATACGAGGTTCTCGGAGGTGTCCGGACTCACCCAGAAGATCGGAACCACGACCTTGCAGGAAGGTGGACTCAACACCTACCAGCACCGGCTGCCCCAACCGGAGCAGTACGGCAACCTGGTCCTGAAACGGGGATTGAACGTGGCCTCGGCGGTTGTGCTGTGGTGCAAGGCCGGAATCGAATTTTTCCAATTCGTCCCGATTCCGGTCACCGTTTCGCTCCTCAACCAGGACGGCATCCCCCTCTCCATCTGGGAGTTTGTGCGGTGCTACCCCGTGCAGTGGTCCGTCTCTGATCTCAACGCCATGGATGGCAAGTCCTACGTGGTGGAGACCTTGGAACTGGCCTACGCTTACCACTACCACCAGAACATCCCGACCGCGCTCCCGGGCGCCCTGAACGGACTGTTCTGACCGATATCATTGACAAACCTTTGACCAACAGGAGGAAATATGCCCCTTGAAGTAATGAACCTCATTATGCGCACAGAGGTAACCAGCGGCAGTGCGTCCACCCCGACGGCGGAAAGAACCGGCTCCCAAGGTGAGGAAAAGGACAAAGACGATTGCGGATGCTGCGATCAGCAATTCACGCCGGCCACAACCACCCCCAATTTGCGAGAAGTACTGAAAAAGATCCGCTATTCATTTGAAAACCGAAACGAACGATGATCACCGATATCCTACAACTGCCCCTCCTCATCGAGTCTTACCCGGATGAGGCCCGCTCGGTATCCAACGGAAAGTACGAGGTGATGATCAATCCTTCGAGTTTCAGCCGGAAGTCCAAGATCAAGTACTACCATGCTTCGACGGTGAACTCTACGGGGTCGAACGCGAAGCTCAGTGCCAAATCTCCGGAAAGTGTATCCTTCAAGTTTACCTTGGACGGGACGGGGGTGACCGGACGCAATCCGGATACCGGAGATGGGCCTGAATTGTTGAGCGCACTGGACACCGCTTCCCTGAATCCCACCGCCGGATTTCAGCACCGCATCGTTGCGAATAGCATCAAGCATTTTTTCGAGATCTGCGGCGAGATGGATGCCGAAACCCACGATATGCCTTTCCTCAAGATCTCTTGGGGGGACATGGTGTTTTCCTGTCGCATGAGCACCGCCGATGTCAGCTATGAGCTGTTTACGCCGGGAGGATTTCCCTTGCGGGCGACCATCAGCGCCTCTTTTTGCGGCAGTATTTCGGAAGAAAAACGCAAGCGGAAAGAGCGCAAGGCTTCCCCCGACCTCACCCACATCCGCGTGGTGCAGGAAGGCGATACCCTGGCCCGCCTGACCGAAAGCATGTACGGCACTACCCGCTACTTGCTCGACGTCGCGCGCGTCAACAATCTTACCAACTACCGCAAACTGCGTCCCGGCACGGAACTCATTTTCCCACCCCTGGATAAAACCGCAACTATCTGATGTCAAACACCCGATCCATCCCCTCCGCAAATGGCACCAGCCTCCCCACCGCCGTGATCTACGTCGGCGGCAAGGATGTCACCCACGACATTCCCTTGCTTTCGATCACCGTGGTTCACCAGGCCAACCGCATCTCCAAAGCGCAGATCGTGCTGCGGGACGGTGATCTGGCGGCGGAGGATTTTCCCTTGAGCAACGAAGACACCTTCATTCCGGGAGAAACCATCGAGATCCTAGCCGGCTACAACAACCTCGAAGCGACCATTTTTGCCGGCATCATCATTCGCCAGGGCATTGAGTTCGCCAATAAAAGTGAACCAATCCTGGTCCTGGAATGCCGCCACGAAGCGGTGCGCATGTCGGTGGGCCGCAAGAATACTTCCTTTAAAGCCGACACCGTCGACAGTGATATCATCCGGGCGGTGATCGACCGGAATCCAGGGCTGACCGCTCAGGTAGAATCTACCGCTGCCCAAAACAAGGAGATGATCCAGTACTACGTCTCCGACTGGGACTTCGTGATCACGCGGGCGGAGATGAACGGGATGCTGGTGTACACCCAAGGTAGCAACACCGTCGCGGTCCGGAAGCCGGATCCCGGGGCACCGGCCGGTCTGAGTCTGACCTCGGGCGACACGATTTACAGTTTTCAGGCCACGATGGACGCCCGCTACCAGTACCCCAAGGTCCGCTCGATCTCCTGGGACTACAGTGAGCAGAAGGTCGTCGAGGGCGAAGGCCGCGATCCGGGGATCCAGGAGCAAGGCAACCTCAGCAGTTCTCAGCTCGCCTCGGTCCTCCAACTGAACCAGTACGATCAGGTCCATTCCGGTCAGGTCACCGATCAGGAACTCGCCGCCTGGTCCGAAGCAACCATGCTGCGCAGCCGCCTCGCCAAAACCCAGGGGACGGTGCGCATCCAAGGCACCTACATCCTGCCCGGCGAGACCCTGGATCTGCGCGGGATCGGGAACCGCTTCAACGGCAACGTGCTGGTCACCCGGGTCCTGCATGAATTCAACATCGACAATTGGGAGACGGAGATCGAGTTCGGGATGTCCCGCAACTGGATCAGCCACGACTTTGACGATGTCGTCGAGCGCGACGCGGCGGCTTTGGTGCCCTCGATTCCCGGCTTGCAGATCGGGAAGGTGGTCAAAATTGAGGAAGATCCGGACCAGGAACACCGCATCCTGGTGCGCCTGCCGGTGATCGAAACCAATGAATCCGACGGCGTATGGGCCCGCATTGCGACCCTGGATGCCGGCGAGAACCGCGGCACGTTTTTCCTGCCCGAAGAAAACGACGAAGTCATCTTGGGATTCCTCAACGGGGATCCGCGCGATCCGGTGATCTTGGGTATGTTGCACAGCAGCGCCCGGCCCGCCCCCTTGACCGCCGAGGCGGAAAATTCCCAGAAAGGTTTCGTCACCAAAAGCGAAATGAAATTGCTCTTTGACGACTCGGAAAAGAGCATCACCCTGGAGACGCCGGCCGGCAACAAGATCGTGATCAACGAGGAAGACAAATCCATCACTTGGACCGACGCCAACAACAACCAGATCGTCAGCAATGACCAAGGCATCACCCTGGAAAGCCTGAAAGACATCAATCTCTTCTCCCAGGGGGCGGTCAATATCGAAGGGCTGGAGGTCAATATTCTCGCGAATACCAACCTCACCGCCGAAGCGACCGCACAGGCGACCTTTCAGAGCAACGGCATAACCGTCATCAAAGGCTCTTTGGTCCAGATCAATTGAGCCGCAGGTAAATCTATAGAATTGACAATCGCATAACGACATACAGACATGACAGCGAACGACCAAATACTGGGTCGGGGATGGAGCTTTCCCCCCACCTTCATCAAGGAAGGCGAAAACATCGTCGCGCCGGCTGCCGGAGTGGAAGACATCAACCAAAGCCTGGAAATTCTTCTTTCTACTGCCATCGGGGAGCGCGCCATGCAGCACCGCTACGGCTGCGACCTCAGCCGCCTGATTTACGAACCGCTCAATGCCACTTTGGTTGCCTATGTCGCCGATCTGGTGACCGATGCCATCCTGTTTTACGAGCCGCGCATTCGTACGGAAAACGTGGACATCACCGCTCAGGAGACTGAAGGCCGGCTGGACATTTCCATTGCCTATACGGTCGTCGCCGTCAACAGCCGCTTCAACTATGTATTCCCCTATTACCTCACTGAGGCGAACTCACTAATCTGATACCATGAGCTGCGAATCACAAAAAAACCCGCTGTCGCGCGGTGGCACCAGTCAGCCCGAGCGCTTGCTTTCGGCCCTGCAACCGGACTACGCTCAGGTCGACGAGCGCAGCCTGGCGGATCTGGTGGATTATGCCTTGCGCTACGCAAAGGAACTGAAATACTACAATCTGGAAAATGAGGTGGAAGGCGATTGGTCGGCGTTCATCGAACAGGACGTGACCACGCTTTTCTCTCTCATCCAGCGCCGTGATCCCAAAGCGGACCAGACCGCCTACCTGACCCTTTTGGGGCAGATGCGGCTCGACGCCGGGCAGCGCACCCTCGCCAATCTCCGGATCCTTTTTGATTCGGTCTACGCCCTGGCCCGCGAAATCGACGAATGGTACGACCGCACGCGGCCGGAATTTCACCTCCGGAATGAGCTGCGCAATGCCATCGATCCGTTCCTGCGCGCCGCGATGGAACAGTTCATCGCCCTGGAAAAGGCCACTGAAGCCGAATTTCCCAGCCAGTTTTCCGCCCACAACGTCGCCGCACTGGGCGAAATCTGGAATTTATCTCCGCAGCAGATTGCCGCGGACGCCACCGCCTACACCGATCCCACGCCGGCCTCTTCCAGCACCGCCGACAAAATCGCAACCCTGATCGACGCTCCCCAAGAGCGCATGGAATCGCTCCTGCAGCCGTTTTTTGATCAGTTTACCCATCTAGTTGCGGCCAGTCCCAAGTACCTGGAGCAATCCCTGGATGAATTTCCGCGCCACGAGATGCACTTCAGCCTGCTGCTGACTTTCCTCCAACTGTTCCGCCTCGCGCAGGACGAGATGAATACCCTCACTGAGCGACACCTGGAATTTTACTTCAAAGAAGTCCTGCAACTCACCGAGCGTCGGGCCCAGCCGGATCAGGTCCACTTGACCTTTACTTTGGCACGGGACATCAACCAGCACTTGGTGGAGAAAGGCACCCGCTTTCGGGCCGGAACCGACGCCCTCGGGCAGGATGTTTTCTTTGCCCTGGCCGAGGACGTGGTCCTGAACCAAGGCCAGATCGGGTCGTTTAAGACGCTTTTTCTCGACAAAATCCGCCAGCGGGTCATTGACTCGGGGGTGTGCGAAACGGTGGAAAAGGTGTGCAAAATCTACCACGCGCCGGTGGCCAATAGCGGCGACGGCATCGGGGGACCACTCGACGAAGATGAACCGACCTGGAAGACGGTCGGCGAGTCGCAAACCGGAAAGTCGACCGCCGAAAGGACGATGGTCGACGCGCAGGTGGGCTTCGCCATCGCCTCCCCAATCCTGGTTCTCAACGAAGGCTACCGGATCGTGCGGATGAAGTTTTCCTTTGAGCAGAACAGCTTCATGACCAAGTTTTTCCGCCCCCTTTACCAGGCGGTCATTGGACCTTGGGTCTTCAATCCATTCTCTGGATCGGGCAGTGGCAATTTGACATTGATCGAAGAGGAACTGGCGGCAGCCTTTATCTATGAATTCAGTGGTGCCGAAGCCTGGATCCATCCCAGTGACGCCAATGGGGTGCAGCCGCGGGTCCGCTTCACTACGACGATGAACCCCAGTTTTCCGGTCGAACCCAACTTTGAACTGGAGCTGACCTTTGCCGGAGACAAAGATCCGATCACTTACTATGATTCCGGCGTCCTGGATGGAAATTACGCTACCGGCTGGCCGGTCGCACGCCTCGGTGTCGACCCGGAAAATGGCATCTGCCTGTTTGACCTATTGCGCCACTTGCAATTGCGGAGCACCCACATCGAAGTGGACGTCTCCTCCCTCACCAATGTTCTCATCCAAAATGACTTGGGAGCGGTGGATGCTTCGAAGCCTTTCCTGCCCTTCGGGGCCCAGCCGGTGACCGGATCGAGCTTTTACCTCGGCAATGCTGAAGTATTCTCGAAAGACCTGACCCACCTGGAAATCAACCTCCAATGGCTCAGTCCGCCGGCCAACCTCGCTGAGCACTACGAGGGCTACAACAACCCGAATATCCCGGGCAGTTGTCCGCTCGGCAATCCGCCCGATCCCGCAAACGACAACAAGGCCTTCACCGCCAACTTTTTGGTGCTGAAAGATTTCTACTGGGAAAATGTAGAAATCGGTTCCAGTGTGACCGCCGCTGACGGCGATCCGGTGTACGGCCCATCCTTTGGATCCTTCAAGTCGCCGCCGCCCATTGCGCCGCTGCCGGATTCCTACACCACGCAACAGGCCTACTTCACGGGCAATTTGAACGTCCAGGGGAGCGGCGGTACCGGCAGCAGCAGTGGGACCGCCAATAAATCGGGCAATGTCTGTCTCGCCCCTACGGGCATCGAAGGGGTGTACCTCTTCCACCAAGTCAATGCGGCGAACAACCTAGACGCCCGGGCGGTCAAGTCCATCGTAGTGCCGGATGCGGCACTGGCGCCGTTGAACCTGGGTCGGGACGTCGATCTACGGGCCATCGGGCCTTACCGACCGGACTCCCGCCGCGGCTACATCAAGCTGGAGCTGAACTCGCCGGACTTTCAGCACCGGGAGTACCCGCGGGTGTACACGACTGAGGTCGTGCGGGCCTCCACCGCCAATCCGGCCCAGACGCCGAATCTCCCGAATGAGCCCTACACCCCGACGATCAAAACGATTTCCCTGAACTACCGTTCCGAGGTCACGATTGATTTTGCCGATGCGGCCCGGGCCCGTGATTACCTGGAAACGGGGGTGGAGCAGTTTTTCCACCTCGGCCCCTGCGGCTACGCTCCGGTAGTGGCGGTGTCGCAGAGTGTGATTGATGGGGTAGAAGGCTACAATCTGCCGGCCAATACGCTGGTGACTGACCGCTTGGTTCCGCAGTTGCGCACGAACGATAGTGGCAACCGTCTGCTTGAGGGCACTCTGATGATCGGCCTGGAGAATATGCAACCGCCCCAGGACCTGTCGCTGCTGTTCCGCGTGGCGGAAGGCACCGGCAACGTGGATTACCCTACGCCCGAAGTGGTCTGGTCGTACCTTGCGGGCAATCAGTGGAAGCGCTTTCCTTTTTCCGGGATCGTCGCTGACGCTACCAACGGCCTATTGCAAAGCGGCATCATCCAATTTTCCTTGCCGGGGGATGCCACCGACGACAACACCATTCTGGCCCCAGGCTGCCACTGGATCCGGGCCGAAGTGGCCGGGAGTTCGCCGGCACTGCCCGCCATGCGGGAAATCCTTTCCCAGGCCGGACTCGCGGTCTTTGCTGAACAAGACAATGATCCCGAGCGCCTGCGTACGCCCCTGCCCGCGCTCACCATCGACCAGGCGCAAACGAAAGACTTCCTGGTAAAGGAAATTCGCCAGCCGCACCCCTCCTTTGGCGGTCAAGTCAAGGAGCAAGCGGTGGAGTTTTACCGCAATGCCAGCGAGCGACTGCGCCACAAGGGGCGCGCCATCAACATTTGGGATTACGAGCACCTGGTGCTGGATACCTTTCCTGAGGTCTATCGCTGCAAGTGTCTGAACCACACTGTCCGCGAAGCGGAGATTGCTCCGGGCAATGTCTCGGTCGTCGTCGTGCCCAATCTGCGCGAAGTCCGCGGGGTGAATCCATTGCAGCCCCGGGTGAGTGTGGGAACTCTGAACAACATCCACACCATGCTGGGCAAGGTCATCTCGCCTTTCATTCACCTGGAAGTCCGCAATCCGCGGTACGAACAAGTGGAACTCAATTTCCAAGTCCGGATGCGTACTGGGTACGATTACGCGTACTACTCGGCTCAATTGCAGCAGGAGTTGGTCGCTTTTCTCAGTCCTTGGGCCTTTGACAGTGCGATTGACATCGGATTTGGGGGGAAAGTCTACCGCTCGGTGCTGCTGGACTTCGTGGAAGAACGTGCCTACGTGGACCAGTTGAGCGACTTTCAGATGTATCATATCGTCGACGGCCTGCGCAGCAACGACCTGAGTGAAATTATGGCCGCCTCTAACTTGTCCATCCTCGTTTCCGCTCCTGAACACAATATTCAACCCATGACGAACTGCCCATGAGCAACGTGACCACCATCCCCCAAGCCCGACTTCTGCCCACGGCAGAAGACTTCGAAGCATTGCGCAGCCTGGGCATCGCCCACATCCGCAAGCTGGCCGGTGAGATCTGGACCGATCACAACGTCCACGACCCCGGGATCACCACCCTGGAACTGCTGGCCTACGCAATCAACGACCTCGCCAACCGGACGGCCTATCCCATGGAGGATTTGCTGGCCGAAGATCCGACCGCGCCCCTGACCGTCAACGATAGTTTTCACACCGCCGCGCAGATATTGCCCTGCAACCCCATCACAATCAATGGCTTCCGCAAGCTGATGATCGATGTGGACGGCGTGCGCAATGCCTGGCTCGGTGTGATCCGCGAGGACTATTGCGCTGATTACTGCGACCCGACGACCCAGGAGTACAGCAAAGTACCGATCTGGATTGACTGTAAGAATTCCCAGCTCACCCTGGTCCCGCCGGCGAAGAAACGCCGGAGTGGGTTCGAACCGCTCTACCTCAATGGCCTTTACGCGGTCAAGGTTTTGTTTGAAGACGAATACTACGAAGCGGCCACCGGGGCGCTCAAAACGACCCTGGCCCAGCCGGTGATCGAGGCCGTGCGCCGACAACTGCACGCCCACCGCAACCTCGCGGAAGATTTTTGCCCGAACATCCAGGCCATCGGGGTCGAAGAAATCGGGCTCTGTACCGATATCGAAATCGGTCCGACGGCGGACCTGGAGCAGATCCACGCGGAAATCCTGTTTCAAGTGGACCGTTATCTGAACCCGCCGGTGCGCTTCTACGCAATCTCCGAATTGTTGGAAGAGGGACTCGGCCCGGAGCAGATCTTTGACGGACCGATTCTGAACCACGGCTTTATCCGCGACGCTGAATTGGAAGCCTCGGAGATCCGCACCCAGGTGTACGCCTCGGACATCTACAATATCATCATGGATATCCCCGGCGTGGTGGCGATCCGCAGCTTGGTGCTCTCCAATTTTGTGGACGGGGCCGTCCAGAATCCGGGGGAGAAATGGTGCCTGTCGCTGTCCGGAGCCGATCACACGGTGGACTTGTGCCGGGTGCCGCGCATCTCGCTGCAGCGTTCGGCGATCAACTACTTTGTGGGGCCCTTGCCGTTCCAGCCCAATGCGAGCAAGTACCAATCGGTGCTGCGCGAATTGCAGGCCCGTGAACGCCAGCCCAAACTCGGGTTTTTTGCCTCGGATTTTGCGGTTCCGGCCGGAACTTACCGGAACTTGGAGGACTTCTATCCGATCACCAATGGCTTTCCCCTCGTCTACGGGGTGGGGCCGGCGGGATTGCCGGACAGTGCGACGCCGGCCCGAAAGGCCCAGGCCCGCCAGTTCAAGTCCTACTTGCTGTTTTTTGAGCAAATTTTCGCCAATTACGTGGCCCAGCTCGCCAACGTCAAGGAGCTGTTTGCCTGGCAGGAAGCCTTCCTCGATACCTGTCCCGCTCCGGTACCGACCCCGACCTACTTTACCCAGAAGGTCACCGAAATCAAGGACGTCGCCGATCAGTATTTCCAGGAACATACCAACGCCCAGTCGCCAAACTCCGCGAGTGCCCTCGATGAGCGCCTGATCGACATCGTGGAATCGGATGACGAGCGGATCGACCGGCGCAACCGCTTTCTCGATCACTTGCTGGCGCGTTTCAGTGAGGAAATGGTGGAGTACAGTTTGCTTCAGGCGAATGTTTCCGGCACGGAATCGCTGGACGAACTCATCTGCGACAAGGCGCGCTACCTCAAGGACTATCCGCTCTTGAGCCGCAACCGGGGGAAGGGATTCAACTTGCTCGGGCAGACCGTTTGTACGGATCAGTGGGATACTCTGAATGTACAAGGGCTGGCCCTGCGGGCGGCCCGTGCCATCGGCATCAACAATGTCGCCCGGCGCAATCTGGCTACGGAGTGCTTTGATTTTCAGTTTTTTCAGCAAAGTACCTCTGGGGCCACGCCGCGCGATTTCCATACCTACGCAATGCGGACCACGGTGCTGGCGAGTGGCAGCAGCGCCCCCCGGGTATTCTTTGGCATTTGGCACGAATCGAGCTACCTCGCCGAAGACGCACTGGAAGACACGGCGGCCTTGCTGGGCAGTGCGGCAAACATTTACCGGCCGAACGCTACGGCAAACAATTTCCGGGTGGAAGTCCGGGATCCCAATCGCCTCAATACCGCGGTGCTTTTGTTCACCACGGTGGCGGAAACGGTGGTGGAAGTAGACGACGGTACGGGTGCGGTTGCCCTGGCGGCGATCACTGCGAGTGACATCAGCACTGGACCGCCCAGCCTGGAGGAAATGGTGGATCTGCTCGCCCTCCGCATCAATACGAACTCGGATTACCTCGCGGAAGCCTACATTTACTACACGAGCCTCGGCAGCAGCGGTCCCCAGGAAGCCCAACTCATCCTCACGGTGCCCAGTGGGCCCATTTCCGGGAATCCCAGCCCGAATTTCTCGGCGAATGTCACGGTGCCGTCCACCGGCCTGGTGCTCGCGGACTTTCTGCCGAATTCCACTTCCGGTCGCCTGCTCACCTACAGTGAACCCCTGGCGGAGGCGGACCGCGATCAGCTCGCTGCTGCCCTCCCAGCTAAGTTTACTGCTCACGACGACGAAGGCATTCACATCGTGGAAAATATCCTTTTGCGTCCCAAAACGACCGATATCACCGAGCGGCTGTTGTCGATTTGTGTGGATTGTCAACCGGAAGCAGAGGACGCCACCCTGCCCGACGGTACATTGGCCGGTCCCTGCGGACGGATATTTACCTGGCGCACCAACCAAAGCGGCGGATTTTACAACTTTGATTACATCGAAAATGGCGCGGGGGGGCCGATCCTTACCGGACCGACCAATGCGTTTACTACGGTGAGCCAGCGCAATGGGTCCATGTACCTCGTGTTTGACCAGGGCGCTAACCTCGCCAATTACCGCTACTTCATGGCGCTCAATGGGGCGGTGGAAGAATGGCGATTTGAGCTCTGGACCGATTTCAATTGGAAGGTGGCCGATAGCGTCAATCGGGCCTACTCCAGCCAGGAGGAAGCCACCGACGATGCGCGCGCCCTCGCGACCTACTTTGCGAGTGTGGCGTCACCGACCGTGGTCAGCACCCAAGGCGAACCGATCCCGGTTGATCCCTGCCAATTCAAGACTGATCCTTATTCTTTCCGCATCCGGATGGTCCTGCCGGGTTGGGTCGATCGATTCAATTCGGCGGACTTCCGGCAATTTGCCGAACGGAAGATCCGCGAGGAAACACCGGCGCACATCTACCCGGAAATCTGCTGGGTGAGCCGGCAGCAAATGAAGGATTTCGAGACGAGCTACCAAAAGTGGCTGGAGCAGAATACGGCCTTTCTCCGGGAAGCAAATTGCCTGTTGCCGGGCACAAATTACGATGCCCGGGCGGTCCTGAGCATCACCAACGGCACCAATCTTCCCGCAGGAAGCATTGACGTGTCGGTGACCCGGCCCGATCCCAATGGCGGAGTGGACCTGTTTTCCTACCAGGTGAGTGCGGCGGTAACCTCGGGGCAGACCAGCGATCAGATTGCTTCTTTCCTGGCGAATGCGATCAACACTGACCCGAACAACCAGGACGCTACCCCGGCGCCGATCTTGGTGGCGAGCGCTTCGGGTGACGAGGTAATCATCACGGTGCCGGCGGGCTCCAAGCTCACCGGCAATGAATTTACCCTCGCGGTGACGTTTACCGGAATTACTGGCAGCCGCAAATGCGACTTTTCCGGTGGCCTGGACGGAATTCCGTCGGCGGCATTGGACCGCCTGATTGCCACCTTGGAAGGGCTGCAAAATTACTACCGCGTTCGTGCCCGCTTGCACGACTGCAACCTCGGCGATGACGATGGCGCCATTGTCCTGAATAATTCCAGAATCTGAGTGTAACCAATAACAGCAAAGAAATGAATAGCTTAGTAGCCGATAAGTACCCGGTGTTTGTCCCCGGCCAGGTATTGTCCCATGCACGGCTGAATGAGATCGTCAATTACCTGGACATCCAGGACCGGATCAGCCGGGTCGATCTGACCGGGACGGGGGTCGCTTGCGGCCTGGACCTTGAATGGAATGGCACCTCCCTGAACATTAGCCATGGTTTTGGGCTAAGTTCGGATGGTTATATCCTAAAAATCTGCGATGCGACGACCAGCCCTGTCGTCTACAACCGAACCCGGCCCTTCGTGGTGCCAGCCGGTGGAACGCCGGAGCCTTGGTACGCTGCCGGGCACACCGGCGCGATGGATGATGTGCTCGTTCTCATGCGGACCAGCGAACCCGCCGATCCCGCCGAGGCCCCACTTTCGGCCCTTACCCCGCCGGAAGACTGGGCGGTAGCCCTCTGGCTGGTGCCCGCCCAAACCGGGGATGCTACCTGCGTGGGCAACTGTGACGACATCGGTGAGGAGATCCAATTCACGCTGTTGCCGCTGTTGGTGAAAAAGACCTTGATTACCGGTACTTTTTCTACCTATGAAGGTGGCAACCTCGACCGGCAAAATACCTGGCGCATGAGCCTCATGCCGATGGGCCTGACCGATTCGACGGTTCCCGCTAGCCTTACCCAAAGTGGAGACTTGTACACTTGGTATCAAAATGCCGTGTACGCCCTCAAGGGCATTATCGCCGATGAAATCACCGAGATTCACGATGCCTACAAGGACATCATCGGGCTGCCGGCGGCACAGCAGGGGACTTTGAGTTCGCTCACGAGTGACCTGAACAACCTTGTGGTGACATCGGACGCCCTGGCGCAGTACTACTACGATTATCTCAACGATTTGGTCCTGGCCTACAACGAATTTGCCGATGCGGCTTACTATGTCGCCGAAAAATGCTGCGTGGACAACGACGCCCACGTCCGCCACGTGCTCCTGGGCTCGCTGGTGGCCCCGGCCGATCCGGAATTTTCCGATCTGCGGCACTACTTCCAGCATTCCCCGGCGCTGGACCAGCGGGAACACCACCGGCTGCGGGCGCGCTTGCTTTTCCGCCGGATCATGCAGATGATGACCGCGTTTGACCCGGTCTACATCAAAACCCAGTCCACGATCCGGATCACCCCTTCGGCGGACGTACCGCAGCCTTTGAGCAAGCGGACGATTCCCTACTATTACAATCTGAATACCACGCCTTCGCTGCTCAAGTATTGGGATCCGGATGCGGCGATGCGGGGACGGCGCGACGAGTTGTTCTCCTATTATGCGGGCCAATCCCCCCACAACGGCAACGATCTCCACGTGCTGCATCCCCTGGAATTCAATCTCCAAGAGACCCCGTTTTTCCGGGTGGAAGGCCACATCAACGCGGACGCTTCCACGGCCTACGGCGATTTGCAGTCGCAGATCACAACCCACAATTTGCCTTTCCGGGTGATTGCTTTGGCCTTGCCCCCAACCGCTAGTACGGGTTGGCAGCCGAGCAGTTCTTACCGCGCCGAACTGTGCAGCGGGAAGCTCCTGCAATCGCGCTACGACGGTTTGGTGCGAGAATTTTCCGCGTACCTGCGCCATGTCTGCCAGTTGGTGGAGAATTCAGACTTCATGTGCATCTTTCAGGCCAGCGATGAGCGCATCCCGATTCTTCCGGTCAAAGGTGCCGCCGAACTGGCTGGTCTCGTGGGCAGCGTCCCGACTTTTACTTTCTGCGATTCCCTGCGCAGTCTCCTCGCGAATGATCTGCCCACCGATCTCGAGCAGTTTGACTACGGCGATATGCTGGTGAATTTCGGGGCGGCGATTCGGCAGGCGATGGAGATCCGGACCTTTGTCTACCAAGTGCAGGACAAGGCCATCCGTGACCGCCATTTCCGCTACTCGGTGTCGGGGGGGATGTGGCTGAATGCCATCTGCCGGGACGTATTGGATATTCTGAGTGATTTTCTGCGCAACGCCATCCACGTGGAATTGCACGAGATGGATGCCCTTTACAATCAATCGCAAGCGCTAACGCTGGCGGCTTCCGGCCTGCCGTCGTTTGCCACCCAGAACGCGGGCCTCGAACACCTTGCTGGGGTGCGCCGCGGAGGAACTTTTGTCCTGTTGTACGAGGATGATGGTCAGGGGGGGAACAACTTTGGTTCGATTTCGGGCCGCATCATTGGGGACTTTGCCCTGCCCGGCAGCGGCTGCGACGATTGCGAAGGCGATTTGGTGACCGAGACCTATCTCAATGCTTTCATGCCGACGATGGGACCCAACTTTGCCGAGGTGCTGGCCGGAGGTACGGTCACAATCAATCTGAATGCCACTCCGCTTCTGGACAGTACGGTTGGGTTTGCCATTTCCACCCCGCCGGCCGAGGGAACGGCGACGCTGGTTCCCGCCGGCGATCCCGAATACGAAGCAACCCATCCCAAACTGCGCTACGTCGCCAGCAGTACCGCCCCGAGTTCGGGGGCACCCACGCTGGAAACCATCCGCGTCGATGTCAGTATGGGCGGAGGGCCGGTCCTGTACTCGATGGAAGTGTACATTTTGGTTCGCCATACCTGTCTGCCGATGCTTTACGCCAAAGATCTCTACGTGGCCATCAACAATGCCAAAAGCAACAAAGTTGACCTCTACGTTTTGGAAAACAACCTCTGGACGCAGTCCAGTGCGGGACCGATTGTCCTGGGCATCGACAGCCAGCCGGACTACGGCCGGGCCACGGTGCTCACCGACGCCAACGGGACGCCGTACATCGAATACGCCATCCAGGCGGACGATGACCTGAATTACCAAGGGATTGTTCCCTTCGAGTACGTTTTGCGTCTTTCCGACGGCTCGGAAGCCATCGGCAGCATCTCGGTCCTGGTCACCAAGTGCTGTGCCGACGGCAGTGTCGGCGCTAGCCCGGTGGACGCCAACGATTACGTCTGGCAGGTCAACAGCGGTGACGGACCGAACTACAACCTGGACATTGCGAACCTCTCAACCGAGGATCCCACGAACCTGGAGTTGTTCGGCGTACTGAGCGATGTGGATGCCAATTTCATCACCAGTGTGACGGTGGTGGATACCACTACGAACAACGACACGATCCGCCTGACGCCCGCAGCCGCCCTGTTTGCGACGGATGCGACGGTGCAGCCACCCTTCACGCCCCAATTCCTGAATCCGAACGGGACGACCTTTACCTACGTCCTGATTCGGAAATCGGATGGCATGATGGGCGCGGCCAAAATCCAAGTGGTGCCGGCGATGGCAGCCTCGGGTACGGGTTCCATCGCTACCATCGACAGTGTGGGCCAGGCCGAGACGGAAGTGGGCAAACTGCAAACCGAAATCGGCAATGCTTTGGCGGCGGCCGCGGCGGTTACCGATAGCACGGCGATTGTCAATGCACTTAATGCGGCGGAGACGACCCGCTTGTCTGTCCAAGCAAACATCGATTCGAGCAAGTCGGCGGGTTCGACCCTCGCGGGCGCGGAAACGGTGGCGGTCGTCACGGAAACTGCCATTGTGGACGGTTCCGGCAAGGCCAATTCGCTCAAGACGGCGGTCGACACCACGTTTGCGGTGTCCAGCACGCTGATCACGGATCTCACCGCGGCGCGCAGCCAGGCGGCGAGCAATCCGGAGGGGGCCGCGACCACGGCGCTGATCGACACGGCCCTCACCACGGCCAACAATTTGAATTCAATTCTCGGTACGGCGGCTACGCAAGCGCAGTCGGTCGCCGACCAGTACCCACTATAATCCACTTCCCTTTCGGGGTCCGGGCGTCATGCAGAGTGACGTTGGGCCCCGGAGGGAGGTTCATTTATGAAAACGACTAACCTCAATCCGCAACCGATTATGGCTTCTTCCAATGGCCACCTGCATGCGGGTGACATTTTACGGGAGCTAGAGTGGTTTGACAATACCTTGCGGCGGCGCATCGCCGTGTTGTTCAATCAGGGCACCGGTGGTCCGGTGGAGTCGATTCCGATGCCGGATCTTTCCGGCTCGGATTCGGCTTATGCGGCCACGGTACGCGCTTACGGACTTGAGGTCCGGGAACGCTTGGTGTTGGCCGCGGTACTCGCCGCCGATCTTCGGCCCAGCCTTTTGTTGAAGTACCACCAGTCGGCGCAGGAGATGCCGGAATTGGGCCTGGTTCCGGGTCCGAGCCGCAATACTTTTTGCATTACGGTGCGCACGGCGCTTTTCCTGGCGGGCTCCCTGGAACTGCTGGCGACCATCGGCGGGATGGACATGTTTGGGGCGGAGCATCCTTTTGTGCAGCACCGAATTATCCAGCAGATTCCGGTACCCCAGGGAGGCTTTTTTGATACGCGGCTGGCGATTGATCAGGAATTTCTGCTTCGCGTGACGACGGGGCGCCGCCTGCGTCCGGATTATTCGGCGGATTTTCCCGCGCGCTACATTCACACGGAAATGCGCTGGGAGGAGCTGGTGCTGCCTCACCGGACGATGCAGCAGGTGGAGGAGATCCGGGTTTGGCTGCGCCACGGCAAGGCACTCCGGCGCGAGTGGGGGATGTCAGCCATCCTGAAAAAGGGCTACCGCAGCCTCTTTTACGGCCCACCGGGTACGGGCAAAACGCTTACCGCCCAACTGCTCGGCAAGGTGACCGGGCTGGATGTCTACCGCATTGATCTGTCACAGGTGGTCAGCAAATACATCGGGGAGACGGAAAAAAATCTTTCTCACCTCTTCAATCAGGCGGAGGGCAAGGACTGGATCCTGTTTTTTGACGAGGCGGATTCGCTGTTCGGCAAGCGGGGCAAGGTGTCGGATGCCCGCGACCGCTACGCCAATCAGGAGGTGAGTTACTTGCTGCAGCGCATCGAAGATTTTGATGGCCTGGTGATCCTGGCCTCAAATCTCAAAGGGAACATCGACGAGGCGTTTGCCCGGCGGTTTCAGGGCATGATTTATTTCCCCTTGCCCGATCCCCGCCAGCGCCTCCAACTCTGGGAAAATGCCCTGCCGGACGCTTGTCGCCTGGAATCGGGCCTGACCCTCGCGGAGATCGCCCAGGCCTACGAACTCGCCGGTGGCAGTATCGTGAACATCGTCGGCTACGTCGCCTTGATGGCCCGCGAGCGCGGTGACGCGGTGATTTCCCGCAAAGATCTGCTGGAAGGTATCCGGCGGGAGTACCACAAGGAAGGAAAATCGATGTAAGGGGGAATTTCCTGACAATTGACCCACACCATGCCCAATCACCACACCGTCAAAAACCAGCATCTGCACGTCCAGGCCCGGGGCGTGGCGGATCCGCTGGCGTTTCAGCAGTCGATCAAGCGCCTGTACCACGAGAAGGTCATTCCCCTCTTGGAAAAGAGTTTCGATGAGTTTGCCGGGCCGGATGAAGTCATCCGGATCGACCGGCTGGACCTGGAATTGGGGGGGATTCCCGAGGAGCGCCTGGACATCGAGTTGCCGGATCGGGTGCGGACTGCGGTTCGGCGGGCGCTGCAAAAGCAGCCACCTCCGCCAGTGTCGGGACCGTTGCTGACCGACCCGCAATTGGTGAGCGACTTGGGCCATTTTCTCCGGTACGGGAGTCTGCCCTGGAACCACGCGGCCCATGGACAGACCCAGCCCCAGGATTTGTGGTTGCAGGTCCGCCGGGGTGGGACGGTGGCCTGGGCACGCTTGGTGGAAGAAATTCAAGCGCGATCGGCGGCTTGGGAGCGGCTGGTGTTGCAACTGCCGATTGGGGAGACGGTGGCGGCATTGGAGAAATTGCCTTCGGAGAGGTGGAAATTGCCGCTGCTCCGGGCAAATCTAAGCCTCAAAGCGCGGCGGGATTTTCCGGGGGAGGCCGACTTTGGGGCGGTGCTGGCCCAGTGCCGCTCGGTGCTTCCCCAAGCAATTTGGGAGTCCGGCCAAAGCCTGGAACGGTTGTCGGAGGAGGCTTGGCAGCGGCTCATCGAAGCCTTGGATGCGGAATGGCCGGCGGAAGTGACGATTCTGCGGCGTGCAGTGGTGGCGGTGGGGGGAACAGAAGCGGCGTGGAAAAAAGCCCTGTGCGAAGCGGTGGTGACTGCTACCGAAGGGCCGCCGGAAACGATGCGGAAGCGGGTTGCGGGCCAGAGCTTGGCGCGGATCGCGAACCAAATGCAGCGCCCGCTCGAAGCCTGGCTCGAAGCAATCAGGCGCGTCCTGGAAGGGCGCCGGGCGGAAACGGGTACGGCGGCACTGCTGGAACATTGGCCGGAAATCCAAGCCGCCGCCCAGGGAAACCTCGCTCCGAAATCATTTGCCGCAATCCCAGAGTCGCCCCCGGATGGTCCGGTTCCCTCTCGCCCGGAAGAAATGCCAGCGGTCCAGCCATTGGACGCGGGGGTCCCCATACGCCTGCAAGCTACGCCGCTCGGTCAGAATCCGCCGTTTCCGAAGGAAGCGGTCACGCCCGAGCTACTCCTCAGCCGCAATGCCCGGGAGCGCAAGCCCCACCAGTGGGCGGACACACCGCCCTGGAAGCAGTCCTCGGAGGTCGAATACTACATCCACAATGCGGGCCTCGTGCTGCTGTGGCCCTTTTTGCCCAACTTTTTCCGGGCCTGTGGCTTGCTGGAAGAGAATACTTTTCGGGATACTGCCGCCCAGGAGCGGGCGGTTCACCTGCTGCAATCAGCGGCGACCGGCCTGACGCCAGCGGAATCTGAGGACCGACTGGTGCTGAACAAGTTGCTGTGTGGATTGCCCGTCGATGCTCCGTTGGGAATGGAGTTCGTGGCGACGGAATTGGAAATGGCGGAATCCGAGGTGCTGATCGGGTCGGTGGTCAAATATTGGAGTGCGCTGGGGTCGATGTCGGTGCCGGGATTCCGTGGCACCTGGCTGCTGCGCAAAGGCGGACTTCGGAAAAAGGGGGGCGACTGGCAGGTCAAGGCTGAAAGTTCGCCTTGGGACCTGATGCTGCAATTTTTGCCTTGGGGCATCGGAACGATATTTCTGCCCTGGAGCCAGCGCCTGCTGCACGTCGAGTGGACGGGTTGATCAGCGCACGATCACAAAATCAACAAATCCCGCCTCGCAGTCGACTTGCTGCTGGCGGATTTTTTTGATGGAAAACTGGTCTTTGAGTAACAACAGTAGGCGTTCGACCTGCTCGGAGATTCCCTGAACCTTCATCTCGACGCGGCCATCGGCGAGGTTGCGCACCCACCCGATCAGCCCGAGCTCGCGGGCGTAGACCTGGCTGGTGGCGCGGAAGTAAACGCCCTGAACTTTGCCGGAAAAGAATATGTGTTGGCACTGCAATTGCATGGTAATGCGATTTTGAGGGTCTGCGGGGCGAAAGATAGAGCGGTAGTGCGGAAAACATCAATTATTTAACCAGTGAGCGTGCCGCGTGCCCCGGATAGATTGAAGTTAAGAAATTATTTTGAACGGTCGGCGGATGAATCGGGAAAGTTGCGCGGACAAATTACCGTGGCCTGGTGATCAGTATTTGCTGGATTTTACAGCAAGCAATTCTTCGGGATTGGTTTGATTTTCCGGGCCAAAGTTGCTTGCGTGGCAAGCCGGGCAGCTTCCCTCATTTCCCCTCAATACGGAACAATCTGCTTGCGTTTCATCTTGGGCAGGTATTGCCGGACGATCCGTGCGGGCTCGGTCTCAGCGGGCAGGGGATGGAGCAAATCCAGCACTGCTTCTGGGTCTTGCCAGCTTTCTTCGGCGTTGAGGTAGGCGTAACCGAGGCAGGCACCGTCGTCGACGCAAATGACTGAAACTTCGTCCTGGTTGCGTCCGGCACCGAGCAAGAAAAAACGTGGATAGGGGAAGCCGAGGCCCCGCAGGGCATTTTCTAGGCGCTGGTTGTAGGCGTCGGGACTCTCCTGTCCTTGGCAGGCACCGCGACATTTTCCGGAAGATGCCTGGGCGCAGGGACCGCCGGCGGTGCTCAGGCCGATCATATTGGCGCAGAGGCCGTGCTTGCGCATCCGGGCTTCGAGAGCGGCGCGGGCATCGTCTTCGGTGGGAAATTCTGCAATGTACTGTTGTCCGGGACGGCGCTTGACGATGTGGAGTCGCAGGTAATCGCGTTGGTCCCGGTAGGCAAACACTCCCACTCGATATTTCTTTTTGCGGCGATTTCGGACAAAGCTGACATCTTGTTTGTGGACTGTTTCGCTGAGCCGCAACATGGCCAGCAGTTCGTTTCCCGTGCGTTCCCAGGTGATTTCGCAGACCTCGCTGGCGTCGATACTGGCATCGGTCCGGACAAATTCCTTGAGATTTTTCAGCGCATCCCGGCGGATGTTGGTGGTTTTGTCGGCGAATAGGGTGTTGCCGGCGACATCGTGCATGAAGTAAAGTCCGGGCGCACTGGGGAGGCGATCTAGGTTGCCGCGGTCCAATTGGGGGGGAAGACCGGCGTAGGGATCTTTGGTGGGGCGGCGCGAGAAGGGGGGGCGGCCCCGGAGATTGGGGTTGATGGCCAGTAACTGCTCAAGCAGCACGGTGGTCGCATCGGCATCACCCATCGCCCGGTGGCGGTCGTACAGGGGGATACCGAGGGTGCGGCAGAGCTTACCCAAACTGTAGGAGGGAAGGCCGGGGATCAATTTGCGGCTGGTGCGCACCGTACAGAGCTTTTCCCGTTGGTATTCAAATCCCAACTGCCGAAATTCTTCGCGGAGGAAACCGTAGTCAAAATTGACGTTGTGGGCGACAAAAGTGCAGCCTTCGGTGAGTTCGACCACTTGCTTGGCGACTTCGTAAAACTTGGGGGCATCGGCGACCATGTCGTCGGAGATACCGGTGATGTCAGTGATATAGTGGGGGATGGGACGTTCGGGATTGACCAGGGTGGTGAACTCTCGCAGGCGGCGCACACCGTCGTGGACAATGATCGCGATTTCGGTGATCTTGTCTCGGGATGCGCTTCCGCCGGTCGTTTCCAGGTCAATTACTGCAAACACTTTTCCACGTTTAAAATGAAATTAGCTTGAATTGTGCCTGATTTCAAGGGTTCTGGGGATAAGTTGATAAGATATTCGCAAAAAAAGACAGAGGTAGCGATCCGGCTACCTCTGTGAGATCAAAACGACCAACCTAAGAACCACAAACTATTCCAATGATATCGTTTTGTGTAACGATTGTGCTAAAAAGCTACTACCAATGAAATGTTTATAAATCAAAGGTAGAGGCTGCCTCTGCAAAAAGGGTAACACTGATTTATAAAAAGTAACATTGTAAAGAATCAGAGTGCGGTATCGCTTCACCGCAATAACTCTACCAATTCCGATTTGGATTGCTATTTAGTAACAGTAAAATTGCCGTTAATTGCGAAAATTCGTGTCAAATCGTCGTTTATTTTCGTACCGTTAGCCGTAGAAGGGTAACGTTGGTGTGCAAGAAGCGAGGGAGCATCGGGTGAACTTTTGGCTTGATTAAAAATGGTCTGATCCGCGGAGATGTTTCTACAGTCAGCGACAGGTGTGAGGTGCGAGGTGTGGACCGCAGCTTGATCCAGCTAAGTCAATTGTCCTGCCTGAGTACCGGACCATCAGCAGAAAAAATGATTGAGATTTCGACGAGAAGCTTAAGAATTATTACAACTGGTTGACGGTTTTTCGGAAAGAAAAGCCGGAAAAACAATCGAAAAAACTTACATCTCCAATTCTCAATCAATTGATAATCATAGATTTAATGTTTTACTTGTCGCTAACGCTACTGCGATATTCTAACACCTTTCAGCTAACATTCGGGGAGCAAATCAGTTGGTGCCCCGAATCGCTTTGCGTACCATTGTACTGTGCGACACGGGGATGCCCCGCGCACCACCAAATAAGAAAGTAGTAGTAGTAGTTTAGCATAAAGTTTATTTTGGGAATTGAGTAACCGAGTGAAGCGGCCAGTGGCCGCTTCGTCGTTTTTTGGGGGGCTCGGTAATTTCCCATTTTTCAATCGACGGTAGTGGAAAATCGCGGTGGGAAAGATTCCTCACTCGTCGCGCGTGACAAAATAGGGGATAGCTTGACCCTGAAGTACAACTGTTTAGGTCGTATTCCTTCCCATGTGATGTTCATGGGGAGGATAAGTATGCGAGAGATTTGACCCAGGACAATCTCTATCCGAACCAATCCACTGCGCTACGGCCGCGAATTGCATTTCCCCGTTTACTGCATCCCAAATTTGAAGCCAAAGGAAAAGTAGTGGATCGTGAACCAGGGCCGCACGAAGCGGCTCAGGTTGGTTACCCCGATGTTCCAGCGGCCAAAAAAGGCAATGTGATCGGTGAGAAAGGTGCCCATCCCGAGGCCCAATTCCCCACTGACGCGGCGATAATTGTCGCTTTGGTCGACTTTGAGATTGTTGAATCCGGTCTTTGCCGATAGTAAGTAGTGCACCGACGGGCCAACCTCGACCCAGGCTTCGCGCGGGAGGTTTTGCAGGGGGCGGATGCGCAGTAAGACCGGGACATCGATGAAATTCAAGGAAACCTGCCCAAAATCTTTGACGACCTCGCGGCTGCCGCGGTGACTGTGCAGGATTTCAATTTGCATAGCCAGCCAGTCATTGAAATCGTAGGTGGCCCAGCCGCCGATGTGGTAGCCGATTTTCTTGTACCCGCCCCATTGGTCCCCGTCGATCTGGCTGGCGATTCCGGCTAGGCTCAATCCTCCACCGATGTACTGGGCGGGCAGGGCCGTTCCGAGCAGACAAAACAAGGCAATCGTGCAAAACATCCTTTTCATGGGTTGAATTTAGCTAAAAATCCGGGTTGGGGCACGTCGATTGCGGAGTCGGCGAGGGCGTATCCGGCCGTTGATTGAAGACTCCGCGCATTTGGTTGAAAAAAATCGCCGCATTCGGATTCCAAAAGTACTTTTATTCCGTTCCGCCGAGCATTTTACTGGCAAATGACATTAACCTTGAAAAAGCGATTCATTATGAAATTACCCTTGAACAACCAACGACATACATTTCGTTTATTGCCTTGCCTGCTGCTGGCCCTCGCCCTTTTCGTCAGCTCTTGTAACCGCGAAGATCCGGTTGAAGTCACCGAAGAAGATGCGGTCGACCTGGTCGAATCCACCGTCGCCACCGATGACGAGGGGGTAGCGGCCGTGGCCTCGGATGGTGCTCGGATGGCCGTCGAAAATGCGACTGCTTGCCTGGCCGGTGACAGCACGTTTACCAGTGAATTCACCGGTTCCGTGCGCCAGTATACCTTCAATGTTGCTTGGGATTGGACGGTCACCTGTGAACAGGCGGTTCCCCAGGCATTCAACCTTGCGACCAACAGCCTCGGTTCTTTCTCGGGCACGCGACTGGATTACAATGGCGAATCGGCGGTCAGCCTGGTCATCACCAACCTGGTTTCCGGTGATCCCACGGTCAATGGCTCCGCCACCAACAATTTCACGGTTACGACGAAGGTCCGCACCGCGATTACCTTTGACGCCAGGATTGCCTTTACCTTTATCAATGTCGCATTTGATCGGACCACCTACGAAATCAAAAGCGGTACCGCCGGTGTCACCTTTACCGGAAGCACCGCTGACGGCAATTCTTACTCCTACGCGGGAACGCTCACTTTCCTCGGTGGGGGCAGCGCAACCCTGGTCCTCGGTGGAAATACCTATAACATCACCGTTTGATTCGGCCATCAATCGCAACCAACCCATTAAAAAGAGGAACGGGGCGCTCATTGAGCGCCCCGTTTTGGTTATCGTGGATCCGCGAACGGATTACTTTTCTTCTACTTCTTCAAAGTCGACATCGGTCACTTCCGGCTCACCTTCGGGAGCGGGACCGGCACCATTGGCTTCGGCGGGCTCACCGCCTTGGGCGGCAGCTTGGGCGGCTTGGATGTCCTGGTAGACATTTTGCAAAGCTTGCTGGAGAGCCTGGGTGGCACCTTCGAGTGAAGTGAAATCTTTGGCGGCGTGGGCCTTTTTCACTTCGTCGATGGCAGCCTGGATGGTGGCTTTTTTGTCTTCCGGCAACTGCTCACCGTACTCGCTGAGGGTCTTTTCTGCTTGGAAAGCCATCGTATCGGCGGCGTTTAGCTTTTCGGCCTCTTCGCGGATGCGCAAGTCTTCGGCTTCGTTCATTTTCGCCTCTTGCTTCATCTTTTCGATTTCCGAATCGTTGAGGCCAGTGGAAGCTTCGATGCGAATCTTCTGCTCTTTGCCGGTGCCTTTGTCGCGGGCGGTTACGCTCAAAATGCCGTTGGCGTCGATGTCAAAGGTCACCTCGATCTGCGGGACACCGCGTGGCGCTGGCGGAATACCGTCCAGGTGGAATTTGCCGAGGGTACGGTTTTGCGTAGCCAAGGGGCGCTCTCCTTGCAGGACATGAATCTCCACCGAAGGCTGGCTGTCGGCGGCCGTTGAGAAGACTTCCGACTTCTTTACCGGAATGGTAGTGTTGGATTCAATGAGCTTGTGGCAGATGCCGCCCTGGATCTCGATGCCCAGCGAAAGCGGAGTCACGTCCAGGAGGAGGATGCCTTGTACGTCGCCCGAGAGGACACCCCCCTGAATCGCAGCGCCAATGGCAACGACTTCATCCGGGTTTACGCTCCGGTTCGGCTTGCGCTTGAAGTGGTCCTGAACCAACTCTTGCACCTTGGGGATCCGGGTAGAACCCCCCACAAGAATGACCTCGTCGATGTCGCCGACATTGAGTTTGGCTTGCTTGAGGGCTTCTTTGCACGGCTCGATGGCGCGGGTGAACAGATCATCGGCGATCATTTCAAACTTGGCGCGGGTCAGCGTCAGGTCGAGGTTTTTGGCGCCGTTTTGGTCCATGTAGATGTAGGGAAGGCTGATCTGCGTTTGGGTGGAATTGGAAAGCTCAATCTTCGCGTTTTCGGCCGCTTCCTTGAGGCGCTGCAGCGTCTTGGGATCTTTGCGCAGATCCACTCCGTCCGACTTCCTGAACTCGTCGGCCATCCAGTCGATGATTTTTTGATCGAAATCGTCGCCCCCGAGGCGGGTGTCGCCATTGGTCGAGAGCACTTCGAAGACGCCTTCGCCGAGCTCTAGAATCGAAATGTCGAAAGTACCGCCGCCCAGGTCAAAGACCGCGATCTTCATGCTCGTATTCTGCTTGTCGAGCCCGTAGGCCAATGCGGCAGCGGTCGGCTCGTTGATGATCCGGCGGACGGTCAGGCCGGCGATTTCACCGGCTTCTTTGGTCGAGTTGCGTTGAGAATCGTTGAAGTAGGCCGGGACGGTGATGACCGCTTCGGTGACTTCGTGGCCCAGGTAATCTTCCGCTTGCTTCTTGAGCTTCTGCAATACCATGGCCGAAATTTCCTGCGGAGTGTAGTTGCGGCCTTCGATGGCGACCACGGCCATATCATTGTTGCCGCGGGCCACAGTGTAGGAAACCTCGCTGGTGTCCGACCCAACTTCGGAAAAACGACGGCCCATGAATCGCTTGATGGACCGGACGGTGTTTTGCGGATTGGCGAGGGCTTGGCGCTTGGCTTGTTCGCCAACGATGCGCTCCCCGTCTTTGGTGAATGCAACTACAGAAGGAGTGGTACGCTTGCCTTCCGCGTTGATGATCACGGTCGGCTCATTCCCTTCCATAACGGAGACCACTGAGTTGGTCGTCCCAAGGTCTATGCCAATTATCTTTCCCATTTTTCTATTTTGAATCTGTTTTGATCGTTAATAATGCGCGTGCATGCTTTCGTTCGCTTGTATTGGTTTGAGGGATCAGTCGATTTTGATCTCCTCGCCTTCGGTCACCACCGATTCCTTCTGCAGCATCACGTTGAGGACGCCGTTGTCGTACTTGGCTTTGACCGTATTGGTATCTACTCCGGCCGGAATGGTAAAAATGCGCTCAAATGAACCAAACTCACGTTCGCGGGAATGCATTACTACTTTTTCATCCAGATTGCGCTTGCGGGCACCCCGGACGATGAGCTGATTGTCCCGGATTTGCACGGCGACGTCAGTTTTGTTGAAGCCGGGGAGATCAAGCGCAAACACCACTTGGCTTCCCGCTTCGTAGATGTCAGCGGGAACCTTGTACTCGGAGTCAACTCCGTCCTTGCCCCGGACAATTTCGTCGAAGAGTTTGTTAACTTTGCTGCCGAGATCTTTGAATTCATTTTTGATCTCGGTGAAAAATTCATTTTGCGATTCTGCCATTGCGTTTATTGTTATTATCTGCACGCAATCGGTACAAGGATGGTGCCACCCGCCGGGTTCAGTCGATTTGTCCGTTTTTACCTAAGTTTTTCTCCGAATAAATGACAAGTTGGCAGGAAGCATGTCAGTTGGCGGGAGCGACGCTGACAGGTGGGCGGTCCCCGGGAAACATTGGCAGGAGAAACCGATCTTATTGGCAAAAGGGGGGAGCAGCCGACGGGACAAAGCCCAGAAAGTGGCGGCTACAGATTCCCATCCGAAAATAGCGCACATCCGTATTGATCGCACCAAAAATGCCGATGTGATCGCCGGACATATTGGTGTATTCGGGACTGTCCATGAGGAGATTTACCCCAAACCCGAAAGGATTGTTGATCTGTAGGTAATTGGAAAATACGGAGTCGATGGCGGTGACTTCGACGCGGGTGGTACGGGGTAAGAGGTCGGGGGAGCGGGCTTCGGTGATCGAATCGTTGATCGACACGGGGCCGGGACCCTGGCTGAAGGCACTCCGGAATTTGATGGGGACGGACCATTCGCGGATTTTGTAGCAAAAGCGGCCGCGATCCGAATTCTCTTCGCAGCCTTGGTTCTCGACGAAGACCTTGGTGGGACCCCAGAAGGTTTCGTCCATCTCCACGCCGTTCCAAAAGTTCAAGTAAAAACGCAGTTCAAATCCGCCGCCCGTGCCGGTTTTGAAGCGGATCTCGTTGTCGGTGAATAGTTTCACCGTTGGAAGTCGGTAGAGTCCGGTGCTTTCATTAAAGATCGGGGGGGAGGGAAACAGGAAGTCAGGTTTGGTGGGGATCTGGGTGCGAGCGGTAATTAGAAAATCGGGATCATCCGGTTTCCGGATTTCGAGCACGTAATTGCTGCCCGGCTGCAGCGCCACATTCTGGGGGATGGTAAATCGATAGACGGACTGGGCCGCCCGAAACAGGCCCGGTTCTTTCGGGACGTCGGTCACCATTTCCGCTTGGTAGGTGGTGTTGGGGCCCACCAGTGTCACCCGGAGATTGCGCACACTCAAGTCGTTTTCCGCGGCATAGATGTAGGAATCCTCACTCGTCCGGAACATGCGGGAAATGCGGATGTACTGCTCGGTACTGTCGGGATGCAGCACGCCGTACACGGCAAAAATCTCCTTTTCCGGAGCCAATACTTCAAATTCCGGATTGCAGCCGGGGAAAAGCAGGCCAACCGGGAGGAGCAGCAAGTAGGTGAGACCAAGGTAGAGTGATTTAGCGTTCAAAGCGAGTCAGGATTTAATTCTGAAGAACTCAACGGAGAGCAAAGAGATGGGACTGGGGCCGGAAAGATTGGATCTACTCAATACACTAAAAGCACCAACCGGGAGCCGTCGTGGAAAGACCAGCGAGGTAGCGCGTACACGGTCCGATGAATATGTACCGCTCTTGGGTGTTGATGGCTCCGAAAAGGCCGATGTTTTCTCCGGAGATGTTTGTCACCTCGGGCCGGTCCATCAGCAGATTCAGCCCAAAACCAAATGCAGTATTCGAGTGCAGGTAATTGGTCAAATGCGTATCCACGGCCGTGACTTCTACCCGGGCGATCCGACTGAGTGAATCAAGGGACCGCGCGACCCGAATGGTATCCAGTAACCGCACTGGTCCCGCTGCTTGGGTGACGTCGGCGTAAAAACGGACCGGAACTACCCTTTGGGGTATTTCGTAGCACATCCGACCGGATTCGGTGTCTTCTCGGCAGCCTTCGGGTTCCCGAAAAATTCGGGTGGGCCCCCACATCGAGGTCTGAACTTCACTTCCGTTCCAAAAATCGAGGTAGACCCGCAATTCGTACCCTTCACCGGTCGTGTTTTCGAAGCGGATGACATGGTCCCGGTGAAAATCGATGGAAGGGTAGGTATAGGTGCCTTGGGAGGGAGAATAGAGGGGAGCGCCCGGACTGAGGAACCGTGGCTTGGTCGGAACGATCGTCGATGCCGCAATGCGAAACTCCGGATCGTCGGGTTTGGTGATGATTAATTGGTAGGTTTCACCGGCCCGCAATCGATGTCCATCGGGAGTTGGGATGCGGTAGATCCCTTGCTCTTCAAAGAACAGGCCCGGCTCACGGGGCGCTTGGGGGACCAGTTCCCCCACGTAAGTCGTGTCCCAGCTTTTGAGTACGACCTGCATCCCATACGCGGTTAGATCTTGCGAGGAAGCGTAGACCAGTGCATCGTCTTGGGTTTGGAACACCTTCGTAATTCGGATGTGCTGTTCATCTTTGTCCGGATGAAGCACACCGTACACTGCAAAAAGCTCCTTCTCTACGGCCAGCACTTCGATTTCGGGATTGCAACCACTGAGCACAATGCCCAAGGCTACAATCCATCCCAATCCGCTACTGACGCGAAAACGTAAACGCATGGAATTAAGATAAGGAAATTTCGGGAGCTACAATGGCAAGTCCAAAAACAAACTTATCGTCCGGTTACACGGAGACAATTACCACTCGCAACCCTGAGGGAGCACCCGGCCATTCAAACCGAGTAAGGCTTCGGAGCATTCGCGCATGATGGCGTAACGCAGGTCAGCATGTACCGAGCCAAACACGCCGACCGCTTCAATGTTTCCGCGGAGGTTGGTGTATTCCGGTTTCGTTCCGGAGAGATCAAGGAATTGTGGATCATTGACTCGCATGTAATTGCTGAGGTATTCGTCCACCGCCGTTACCTCAAACCAAAGCGATTCGGGGAGATTGTCTAGCAGGGACAGATTGGCTACGCAGGAATCGGTGGTATTGTAAGTATAGCGAACTTGTGGATTGACCGGCATGAAGATGCTCCAGTACCGCAGCAACTCTTTTTCCCCAAACTGGTAACAAACTGCACCGGAGCCTTCATTGCAGCGGCGGTTTGTGTTGAACAGGTCGGTAGGGCCCCAAACAACGGTTTGTTCTTCCCCATTGGCCGCGAATTTCAAGTAGACGCGTACTTCATAATTGATGTTTTCGTCCAGCTTTTGCCAGAAGAAGTTGTAGCGGCGGTCGAGCACGATCCGGGGAAGACAGCGGAATTCACCCGCACCGGCAACAACCTGTAGATCTCCCCGAATTCGTGGTCGCGGCGGGATGGTGGTTTCGCCGGTTACGTAATCATCGGCATCTGATGCCCCCACTTCCAGTCGATAGCGTTCTCCGGGAATCAAGGTATCCCGCCCGGCACCCATGCCGTCGGTATTGAAGCGGTATACGGTATGACGAGGATTGAATTCACCTTCTTCTTTAGGAAAATCATCCACCTGATCGGCTACCCAGCTTTTGTCGGGATCGGATACGGAGGTGAGCCGCACATTGAGGCTTTGCAGGCTGAGGTCGTTTTCTGCGGCAAATACCACCGCGTCGCCTTCTACCTGAAAAGCACGGGCAATGCGCACATATTGGGCACTGTCTTGGGGATTGAGGATGCAATACACCGCTCGGATCTCTTGATCTGGTGCATAAACCTCAAACTCAGTGCTGCAGGCCGGAACCAGTAGGGATAAAACCGGAAGCAAGACCCAAAGTAGATTGAAACGCTTTTTGAATCGATTCATACGAGGGCGAAAGTTACAAAAATTAGCCCAAAGGAAAGCGGTTAAAACCAGAGGACCGATTACACCAGTGGACGCTTGTCGGGTGAATGACTCCCCGAGTGGACCCCGGTTTACCGTGGCGCTGAGAGCTGGGACACGGGGAAATTACCTGCTCAAGCGCCTTCACCGCAACTGAGAGGCGGTTTAAAATTGGTTTGTGAAATTTGCTAGCGCAGAATTTTTTGTCTATCGAAGCTCATTTTGGAGTCCATAGCCCGAGCTAGGGGCGAGAAAATAGCGGAAGAGGGGCAGAAAAAGATGCCGTAGCAAAATCGCAGGATAAATTTAAACAGCCTCTTAGATCATTGCTCAGAAGGGGCGGTTGGGATTGGGGACCAATCAGTTACCTAAGCATCGATGGGAATACCGGGATCGATCAATTGTGTTCGCGCAGCTTTTCCTTGTAGCGCTTGACCTGTCGTTTCAGGGTTTCGGTAGCGAGGTCGGTGGCCTCTTCGAAACTGTAGGCTTCTTCGCTGGCGATGAGGACTTCGCCGGGGACATTTATTTTGATTTCGACCGATTTCAGGGAGGGTTCGCCACTTTTTTCGATGCGGAGGTAAACTTGCCCATCCTGAATCCGGTCAAAAAACGAGTCCAGCTTGTCGCATTTCTTTTGGATGTAGGCCAAAAGCTTTTCGTCTGCATCAAAACGGATGGATTGAACTTGTAATTTCATGAGCAGATGTTTTGTTGTGTTTTACAAATCAAGCTTTGGGATGTGCCTTGCGGTGGGTGTCCTTCAGCTTTGAGATGGAATTGTGAACGTAAACTTGCGTAGCGGCCAGGCTGCTGTGTCCCAGCAGTTCTTTGATGGCATTCAGGTCGGCGCCGCGGTCCAGCAGGTGTGTAGCAAACGTGTGGCGCAGCACGTGCGGGCTGGTTTTAGATAGGGTACTCGCCTGTTGTAGATAGCGATTGACCACCCGATATACCAGTTGCGGATACAGGGGTTGGCCGTCTTTGCGAATGAAAAAATGCGCACGGTAGGAAAGGCTTTCTGCATCGCAGGCGAGCATGTAGGTCCGCAGGGCGGCCCGGGCATGATCACCAAAGGGCACGATTCGTTCTTTGCGCCCTTTGCCCATCACCTTGAGGGTCTGATTTGCCCAGTCAATGTTCCCGTATCGCAGGCCAATGATTTCGGACCGGCGCAGTCCACAACTGTACAACAGTTCGAGGAGGGCCCGATCCCGTTGGCCTTCTACCGTTTCAGGGTATTCCAGGTGCTCGAATAGCACCTCGACCGAGGCATCTTTTAAGAAAGCGGGAAGTTTTTTTTCGAATTTGGGGACTTTGACTTTCGCGGCGGGATTTTGTTCCAGCAGGCTTTTTTTGCGCAAAAACTGAAAGTAAGCATTGAGACTGGCAAGTTTACGGGCAATACTGCGCTTGGAAAGGCCGCTATCCAGCAGTTCTCCCATCCAACTGCGGATCATGCGATGCGTCACGAGGTCAACCTCAGATCTTTGGAACAGATCGAACTCGTAGGCATTTGAGACAAACTGGTGAAATCCTTCCAGGTCGTGCGTGTAGGCTTGGATGGTGTGAATAGAATAGTTTCTCTCGGCCTTGAGGTATGTATGAAATTCCCTTCCCAGCATAAAAAAATACCTTTCACAGTTATTATGAAAGGTACTTATTTTTTGTTCTGGAATCAACCCGCACGCGCGGGATTGATCAGTAGTTTTCTCGAGCGTAGTGGTGCTGACGGCGACGTGCGCGCTTCATTTTTTCCCGCTTTTCGACGGAAGGCTTAGTATAATACATCCGATTTCGGACCTCTTTGAGGACCCCCGTCTTTTCGAACTTCTTCTTGTAGCGACGCAGTGCGCGGTCGATGGATTCGTTTTCTTTTACTTTTATGATGATCATGCTTTCACCTGCTTTCGTGGAAAGTTTCCGAGGTTGCAAAGATAGGCAATTGGTCTTTCGGTGCAAAAAAAAATTCGTACCGTGTCGTGCGATCTTGGGGGACTCAGTTGCGGAAGATATCGCGAGAGATCACGAGCAATTGAATTTCGCTGGTGCCCTCGCCGATGGTGCAAAGTTTGGCGTCGCGGTAGAATTTCTCCACTCCGTATTCTTTGATGTAGCCGTAACCGCCGTGAATTTGGACCGCTTCATTGGCGATGCGGACACAGGCTTCACTCGCAAAATACTTGGCCATAGCACTCTCGCGGGTGAGCGGCAGTCCCCGATCTTTGAGATCCGCCGCGCGAAACGCCAGAAGTTCAGACGCTTCGATGTCAGTAGCCATATTGGCGAGTTTGAAACCGATGGCCTGGAATTGTGAGATCGGCTTTCCGAACTGAGTGCGTTCCTTTGAATAGCGAATAGAAGCCTCAAATGCTCCTTTGGCGACACCTATGGCCAGAGCCGCAATCGAGATTCGACCGCCATCGAGGATCTGCATCGACTGCTTGAATCCTTTGCCTACCTTCCCGATCCGCTGGCTGTCCGGGATACGGACGTCCTCCAGGATCAACTCGGCAGTTTCCGAAGCCCGCATGCCCAACTTATCTTCTTTGCGGCCGCCCCGGAACCCCGGAGTCCCCTTTTCGATTATGAATGCGGTGGCATTGTCACGGGTATTGGGCTCTCCCGTGCGGGCGATGACGACCGCGACATTGCCGCTGATTCCGTGTGTGATGAAGTTTTTGGCGCCGTTGAGTACCCAATGCTCGCCGTCACGGACGGCGGTAGTTTTCATATTGCCTGCATCAGAACCCGTATTGGGTTCGGTGAGGCCCCAAGCCCCAATCCACTCGCCCGACGCCAAAAGCGGCAGGTATTTTTGCTTTTGCACTTCGCTTCCGTGGTAGTAGATGTGTCCAGTGCACAGTGAATTGTGCGCCGCAACCGAAAGCGCGATGGAAGGGTCAACTTTGCCCAACTCAGCAATCGCCGTGATGTATTCGGCATACCCAAATCCACTACCTCCATACTCTTCCGGCACGAAGATTCCGAGCAATCCGAGTTCTCCCAATTGGTGCATCACCTCAAGGGGGAAATGCTGAGAGTCATCCCAATCCCGGATGTAAGGCTTGATTTTTTCTTCGGCAAATCGCTGAATCATCTCCGCGATCATGATCTGATTTTCATTGAGGGCCAGATTTAATGCTGTCCGCTCCAGTAATGCTTCAACCTCCATAGTTACAATTTGTAATTCCTTCTAAATTTACTTCGAATACCGGACAATTAACAGGGGGAACAATTCAAAAACGCTCCCTTTTCTATCATTGAGGGGTTTTGTCGGGGATTGGACCCGCTCAATAGTGGATGACCGCGTGGATGTCCTCGGAGAATCGGCTGAGTACCGCCCGGCCTTTTAGAAACGATAAATCGATGAGGAAACTGAATCCGATAACATTGGCGTGCAATTTCTGGACGAGGGTGGCGCAGGCGCCGGCCGTTCCCCCGGTTGCGAGCAGGTCATCGTGAATCAGGACGTTGTCCCCCGGTTGAATGGCGCCGCGAACCATTTCAATCGTTGCATCCCCATACTCCAATGAGTACGAAATCGAGGTGGTTTCGGGCGGTAGTTTTCCCGCTTTTCTCACGATCACGAAACCCGCATCCAATTCCATGGCGATTTGTGGTCCAAACAAGAATCCTCGGCTTTCGATTCCGATGACCTTGTTGATGCCTTTTCCGGTCCACGGATTTGCGAGACCCCTTTGGGCTTCTTGCATCAGATTGGGATCCATGAAGATAGGAGTGATGTCTTTAAAATTGACACCCTTGATGGGGAAGTTTCGAACTTCTCTGACTTTGTACTTTAGTTTTTCTTCGAGGGTCATGGTGTGATCGGTCAAGGAGTTTTCGGGTATTGAGTCAATCTTTTGCTTTGTGACTGGCCCGCCAACGGGTCGCGCAGATTTCACGCGGATAAAGTGATTGCTGCTATCGCTCACTTTCGTGAACCGATATTCCTGCGGGTAAAATTAGAACAATTAATTACAACGCCCCAGGGCAAAATGATCTGACGAATACGATAAACCAAATGCGGACAACCTTACTATTTTCGTTGAATTGCCCCGCGGTGCAAAAGAGCGAATGCTTACTCCAAGGTTGATCTACGGTGAGGTTTTTTTGACACCTCTCCGAATCAATCGAGGGCAAGAACGACCAAATTGTCAAATTGACAATCAAGGCTAAAAATCGCACAAGTGATCCTCATTTCCAATTCATCTTACAAATCTGTCTCCCTTATTTATCGATGCATCTCTTTGCTCCAGGCGTGGAATCACGGCTCGGTCGAGGCGCAAGTGGAGTGCGTTACCGCTTCAGGATCAATAAGCAAGGTACGGAGCGATTTTATCGATTCGGTCTTGGTCTAGCCCGTGCATTTTCTTGAGGTCATCCACGCTTGCGAAGGGCCCATGCTGATCTCGGTATGCAACGATCAGTCGTGCATCTTTCCACCGGATAAACTTGTGCGTGGCGAGATCTTCCACCGTGCCGGAGTTGATTTGAATGTGAGGATATTGATCAAACGGGCCATTTACCAGCAGATAAGCTTTCATGCGATCCCAGTTTTCTTCTCGTACGCACCACAATGTTTCGATTTGATTGAGTGAGTAGATGAAACCCGTGCCTTCTCGAAACTTGACGATTTCCTGGGCAGTGCGTGGACCAATTCCGGGAATCGCCACCAGGGCTATCGAATCAGCTCCGTTGACATCGACGGGTTGCAACTTGGGGTGCGAGGCGAGATTTTTGGGAGATGATTTATCGGGAGAATCCGAATAAGTCGATTCGCTAGGGGGGGCGAAATCAACGCGGCGTGAATTTTTCCGGCGATTCCAGTCATTTCGGTAGTTGCTGCGCGGTCGGTTATTTTCGGACAATGAGCGCAGATAATCTTGTTTCTCTTTGGCGGATCGCTTGAGATCGCGATAGGCCTGAGTAGCGGTATCGGCAAAAATTTGGGGTTCCAGTCGCAGCCACGCATCGGGTTTAAGCCGGAGGGCATCAATCAATTGCTGGGGATCCACAATGCCTCCGTAGGTCTCTCGGAACGTGACGATTTTTCTCGCGTAGACCGGACCGATGCCTTTAACTGTTTGCAGTTTCGCGGTATCGGCCGTATTTAATTCTATCCGGATGACGGTTTTCCGCCTCTGGTCTTTTTGTTTCGCGGCAAACTGGGCGGCTGGTTGATCATTGCCCTCAACAATTTCTGATCGATTCAATGCTGAGGAACCATTCTGGGATTTGAGATAGGCCACCCGGACCTGCCATCCAATAATGATTACCAGCACTCCTACCAAAATGAGCGCCCCTCGCTTTTGCGAGTCCGTTAACTGCTTGAACATGTTATTTCAATTGTAGACCATTTGGAAGGGGAGGGATCGAAGCCGATCACTCTCCTGGACTCAGATCATGAGTCCGCGAAATTTAAAATAATTTCTGCAAAAATCTCACTTGGAACCAATTCAGTATGGTTTCTTACCTTATTCACTGATGGTCAAGGGCATTGTTGTCTTCCTCTATTAGCTGCAGAAGAAATTTGGCTTTAATATTCCTCCTTTCCATCGTGAAAACCGAATATCTTTTTGAAGTAACTAGAAGCAAATGTCGCGACCGCTCCACTGACAACAATCAAAGTAAGGCTATCGATTTGTTCTCTCTGGGCGGAAGTCAACCATCGGAGATGGATCGGCGCGACAATATCCCATGCCCGCAAGGCAAGCATTGTAAAAAAGATCAATGCTAACATGCTGAGACCTAGATTCACGACCCAACTGACGACCTCTTTCAGGCGGTGGGCGCGCTTGTGGTCTTCGGTGAGGTATACCTTTTCTTCCTCGGCTTGTGCTCGAGGGCTCGGTTCAAATTCTGGCAATTGCAGCTTTCGGAGCATTTCCATTTCTTCAGGAACGAGTTTCTCGTTACTGAGAACCGATTCTAAGTCTTTCCTTTGGTAAATTTTGGAGTCCGATTTGCCATTTTCTACCCGGAAGGTACCGTGATCAGGCATGGCCAAATTGCATTTTCATGATTTCGGCAAAGTGTTCTTGGATCAGGTAATTGGGAATTACCGCTCCCCGTTGTTCTTTTCCGCCCCGCTCCTCCCAGACGATATACCAAGGGGTTCCGGTTTGGTGGGTAAGGCTGGAGAGTTCAACTCCGGTGAAGCCGCCGTATTTTTCCCACACAATCTGAAGAAACTGCTTGATATCTTCGTGTTCCTGAAGGCTTCCCCACTCATTTAGAAGTTTTCTGTGCCCCAATTCGAGGTTGTTAATTTCCTGTCTCCCGTACCGCTTAAAGGTATGGTAAACGCTGCTGACTACTGGCCCGTACATCCAGGCCTGAATTCCTTCATCGATGAGTGACTTTCCCGTAAATGCTAGAAACCATCCGTGTGCGATGTATACTAACTTTACGACTTGCATGGGGGTGATCATTCTCTCTTCTTGTATCCCCGCCTCGATGAAGAAGTTCCCAATTGTTGTTGCTTGGTACATTTCTTCTCCTTTCTTGATCTTCTCAAAGGTATTGCTTTTTTTCTGGTTTAAAAATTTTTCGCTCATTTTTTTCACAAATTCCCAACTTGGTGATCTGTGTGGGTTTTGGCCGCAATGGTCATTTGTGCTTTTTGGAGAGGTCTACGGTCTTTATTTCCCCACTTTTAATCTTCCCGAGATAGTCGTTCAGTTCGTTTTTGACTACGGGCAGCAAGAAGATCAAGCCAATTATATTGGGAAATAGCATGCTGAAAATCATGGCATCGGAGAAGCCGATTACGGCGCCGAGGCTCGACGCCGCCCCAATAATTACCATGATGCAGAAAATTGCTTTATAGACGTATTCCATCCGCTTTGAACGGCCAAAGAGATAAGCCCAGGCTTGCATCCCGTAATACGACCACGTAATCATCGTTGAGAAGGCAAAAAGAATCACCGCTACAACCAGCAGGTAGGGGAACCAACTGATCGTTTCTTGAAATGCAGCTGACGTAATGGCGATTCCATCGTCGCTTGCCATCGTGTATTTCCCGGTAATGACGATCACCAATGCCGTCATCGTACAAACCACCACCGTATCGATGAAGGGTTCCAGGAGAGCGACCAAACCTTCTGAGGCTGGATTATTCGTCTTTACTGCGGAGTGAGCGATCGAAGCCGATCCGATGCCCGCTTCATTGGAGAAAGCGGCACGGCGGAAACCTTGGATCAAGACCCCAATGACTCCGCCCGTTACGGCTTCACCGGTAAAAGCTCCCTCAAAAATAGCTCCAAATGCTGCCGGAATTGCCGAGAAGTTGGCTCCAAGTACCACCAAGGCGGCCAGGACATACACGCCACACATGAAAGGGACGATTTTGTCGGTTACTTTGGCGATAGAGCGAATCCCGCCGATGATGACGATCCCCACCAAAACAGCCATGATCGCACCGAATACCCAGCCGTTTTCGCCAACGTAGGTTCCCTCCATAAAGGGCATCGCCGCGAATTGGGAAAAAGCTTGGTTCACCTGGAACATGTTGCCCCCACCAAAAGATCCCCCAATCGCCGCTACCGCAAAAATTGCCGCCAACGTTTTACCGATGCCGGAAAAGTTCGTTTCCTTTCCCCCAACAATCATTTTCATGCCGGTAAATCCTTTGCGGAGATAGTACATCGGACCACCGTACACCCTGCCATCTTCGTCCACTTCCCGATACTTAACGCCCAGCGTACATTCCACAAATTTTGAAGACATCCCGAGCAATCCGGCCAGAATCATCCAGAAAGTTGCTCCTGGGCCACCCGCTCCTACGGCAATTGCTACCCCAGCAATATTACCCAAGCCCACTGTACCCGAAAGTGCGGCGGTAAGCGCTTGGAAGTGAGAAACCTCACCGGACTCATTGGGGTCCGAGTATTTGCCCCGTACGATATCAATGGCCAGGCGAAAGCGGCGAAAGTTGATGAATCGAAAATAAATCGTAAAAAACAACGCCCCGAAAATCAAGATAACCAGAACGATCGGGACATTTTCTTCGAGCCCCGGAAAACTAAATGAGACGAATACAATCGACTCGATGAAGTTAGTGACAGGTTGAAACCCACGGTCAATTTTACGATCCAGGCCCGGGTCGGCCGCAACTTCCTGTTTATCGGTATGGAGGTTACCGCAGGCATCAATCGCCAGCAGTTCGACATCATAGTAGCCTCCTTCAGCGTAGGTGTAGTTGGCCTCGGGACCTTGGATGGTGTCGAGCTTCTTGCCCATTACCCATTTGTAATCGACCGCGCCGACCGAAGGGTCCACATCTGCTTTCAGAGTGACTTGTTTACCATTCTGCTGGACGGTAAAATCAACCTTTTTTTTCTCGTCCGCGCCGCCGGAACAACCAGCCAACACCACAAGCGCGATCAGGGGGAAAAGAATTTTCTTCATACTTCGAAAGTCAGATCTGTGCCCAGAAATTAAGGGGTTTTATTTGAGGCGGTTTAAAATTGCGTTGTGAAATTAGCTATCGCAGATTTTTTCGCCAATCGAAGCTCATTTTGGAGTGCGCAGCCTGGGTGGCCGACGAGAAAATAGCTGAAGAGTAGCGGAAAAAGATGCATAACAAAACCACAGGATTAAATTAAATAGCCTCTTAATGAGGCCGTAAATTATGAAAATTCTACTCGCACGCAAAAAACGTGATCGGAATGGAATTTTGGGGCAATGAAATGTGAGAAATTGACAGCAGTAGTGGTAAATGGCGACACTAAATGCTCCCGCAGCGCGCAAAAATTGGTCACGCTTAGAAGCCGGAACCGTCGCAAAGGGGAGCGGCATTCAATTTTCTTTTTTCGTAAATTTCCTGCAAATAATATGCATGGCAAAAACAGTACAGGATTCAGCCAAAAGCAAGCTTGAAGAAGTAAAAGAGATCTTCTCTGCTTACCTCGACAAAAGAGGGCAGCGGAAGACACCTGAGCGCTTTGCCATTTTGGAGGAGATTTATGCGCGTACCGACCACTTCGACGTAGAATCGCTCTACATCCAGATGAAGAACAAAAATTATCGGGTGAGCCGGGCGACGGTCTACAACACTTTAGATCTGTTGATCGAGTGTGATTTGGTCAAGCGCCACCAGTTCGGTACGGGCCAAGCGGTGTACGAAAAGTCTTACGGTTATCGCCAGCACGACCATCTTATATGTTTGGATTGCGGGGAGGTCCTGGAATTTTGTGATCCCCGGATGGGAGAGATTCAGAGCATGATCGGGCGGTTGCTGGACAAAGAAATCCGCCACCATTCGCTCGTGCTCTACGGCAACTGCACAAAACTGGGCTGCGCCAATAAGAAGGAAATCAACACGAAATGAACTTTAATTTTGAAGCCAAGTCCGATAAAATCGGGGTGTTTTACCTGGAAGGAAATCTAATCGGGGAACACGACGGTATGCCTCTCACCGACGCATTCAATGAGCAGATGGAGAACGGAATCCTCAACTTTGCCTTGAATCTCAGTGACCTCAAGCACATCAATTCCAGTGGCCTTGGTGTATTCATCACGCTGCTGACCAAGGCCCGAAAAAAAGGCGGCGAGCTTGTTCTGGTGGGGCCTTCCGATTACATTCGCAACTTGATGCTGATCACCAAGTTGAATTCAATCTTCACCATCTTCCCGACGATTGACTCCGCGGTGGAAGCCCTGGGCCAAAACGATCAAAGCTAAACGCTCCGGGACCAGCATGGGCAGTTTCGCCGCAATGGAAAGCTGCGCGAAAGCATAGAAAACAATACCACAATGGCAGTAGACGTATTACTCGGATTGCAGTGGGGAGACGAAGGGAAAGGCAAAGTAGTGGATGTATTTACCCCACGCTATGACGTCGTAGCCCGATTTCAAGGAGGACCCAACGCCGGTCACACCATTGAATTCAACGGGCAAAAGCACGTTTTACACCTCATCCCTTCCGGAATCTTTCACCAAGGGACGACCTGCCTCATTGGAAACGGCGTAGTCGTCGATCCGGTGACCCTGCGCAAGGAAATCGAAGACCTGATCGCGGGCGGGATCGAAGTCCGGACAAAATTGCTCCTCGCCCGCCGCGCCAGCATCATCCTACCGACCCACAAGCTGCTGGATGCTGCTTCCGAAAAGGCCAAAGGGGACAAAAAAATAGGGTCGACCCTCAAGGGCATCGGGCCGACCTACCGTGACAAGGTGGGCCGCAGTGGCCTCCGCATGGGGGATTACCTGGGGCCGGATTTCCGGGAGAAATACGAAACCCTGTTGGCCCGGCACTTGACCTGGCTGGACCATTATGGCATAGAGTTCGACCGGGAAACCTGGGAAGGCCCGTTTACGGAGGCAATGGAATACCTCGCCCAACTGCAAGTTGTCGACGCCGAACAGTACCTGCACGGGGCACTGGCCGCCGGCAAAACTGTCCTGGCCGAAGGCGCACAAGGCACCATGCTCGACATCGATTTTGGATCGTATCCTTACGTAACGAGCTCAAACACGGTCACGGCGGGAGCCTGCACCGGTCTTGGCGTATCTCCCCGGCAGATTGGTCGGGTGTACGGTATCTTCAAAGCCTACTGTACCCGCGTTGGATCGGGACCATTTCCCTCCGAACTACACGATGACCAAGGTGCCCTACTCCAAAAAGCGGGGCACGAGTTCGGGGCGACCACTGGACGTCCCCGGCGCTGTGGCTGGCTGGATCTGGTCGCCTTGCGCTACGCAATCCGGATCAATGGCGTGACCGACCTGATCATGACCAAAGCGGACGTGCTGTCGGCTTTGGATCAATTCGCCGCCTGTACCGCTTATCTAATTAACGGAGCAGAGACGCAAAATTTGCCTTACGATCTCGGTCAGAATATAGAGCCGGTCCTGAAGTGGTTTCCGGCCTGGGCGGAAGATCTGACGGGTATTCGCCGCAAAGAAGACCTGCCCGCCCACTTGATGGAATATGTCCACTGGCTGGAAGCCGAATTGGAATTGCCGATCACGATCCTGTCCGTGGGGCCAGATCGGGAGCAAACCTTGGAAATGCGTTCGCTGCTCCAGGTATGATGGAACCCGCTCAGATCACCGCGACCGCGCAGGCCGTAAAACTCAAAAAGCAATGTCTCTATTGGGCGGCACAGTTTCCCTATTGTGCCTTTCTCGACTCCTGCGGAACCCACATGGACCGCTACGGAGCGTATGAATTTATCCTCGGTGTCGCCCGCCATGGGACGGAGGTGATCGAGGAGTTGGGAGCACTGGACCGAGCAGAAGGCAACGGCAAGTGGTACTTAGGCGGATTGGGGTACGACCTCAAAAACCGCATTGAAAAGCGGCTACGCACCCGGAGCCAAGCCACGGTATCTTTCCCCGGGATGCGTCTGTTTGCCGCCGAAATTGTTATTGCCTGGCGCCGGGGCGCCGAGCGGCCGGAAATACTGTTGGGTGACCCACCGGGTGCCATTTGGGAAGCGATTGCCCAAGTCGATATTGCCCGTACCGCGGTCACGAATTTTACCGGGTTTGTGAGCAACTTTTCCCGGGCACACTACCTCGACACGGTACAAAAGCTGCGCGCCCACATCCGCGAAGGCGATTGCTACGAGATCAACCTGACGCAAAATTTTTCCGCGTCCGGAAAAATCACTCACCCGGCAGCCCTGTGGGAAAAATTGGCCGAACTGTCGCCCGTCCCTTTCGCTGGCTACGCCCGCTGGAAAGGGACCCATCTCCTGTGCGCTTCCCCCGAGCGCTTCCTGCAACTGCAGGGTGACCGTCTGCTCACCCAGCCGATCAAAGGGACGTCTTCCCGCGCCAAAAAACTTTCCGCCGACCTTGCCCAAATGCGGCGGCTGCGGACCTCATTGAAGGAACAGGCAGAAAACGTCATGATTGTGGACCTTTCCCGCAACGATCTTTACCGCTCCTGCGAGGTCAATTCGGTAGAAGTGCCCGATCTCTTTGAGGTACAAACTTTTCCCTCGGTGCACCACCTCGTTTCGACCGTGACCGGACGCAAATCCCCCACGGTGGGCACCGCGCAGGTCATTCGCAATACTTTTCCTCCGGGGAGCATGACCGGTGCCCCCAAAGTGCGCACCTGCGAATTGATCGACCAGTACGAAGACCGCGCGCGAGGAATCTACTCGGGTTCGCTGGGATACTTCGCGCCCAATGGGGATTTTGACCTGAATGTCGTCATTCGCTCCCTGGTATACGACGACGCCCGCGAGCAAATTTCTTACCACGTAGGTGGGGCCGTAACCTGGGATTCAGATCCCGAAGCTGAATACGAAGAGACCCTCCTCAAGGCCCGGCCCATTGCTGAACTCTTCGCCCAACTGGGAAAAGGCTGATTCCACGGGAAAAGTTCGCGAAATCCCAACTTATTCGGCGGGGATTGGTTTTCTTTGCGTAGATCTATCAATTCGCAGACTTGCGAGTGAAACCACTAAAACGAAGGAAAAATGACTGCACATCTGGCCAGTTTAATCAACGCAATAGTATTGATCGGTTTGGGGCTGTGGGGCTATTTGGGATCGGACAATCCGTCCATGACCGCCCTGATCCCGGTTGGATTTGGGGTCGCCATCGCGGCCATGTATCCCGGCATCAAAAGCCAGAACAAGATCATCGCCCACGTCGCGGTGTTGTTGACCCTGGTACTGCTGATCGCCTTATTTATGCCGCTCAGATCCGCCCTCGGCCGGGACGATACCATGGCGGTGGTGCGGATCGTCATCATGCTGGCTACAACTGCTTTTTCCATGGTGTTTTTTATCCGGGCCTTCATCGCGGCGCGCAAGGCCCGGGCCGAAGGGTAAGATCAATCGGAAACGCTGGTCATTTCCTGTCGCCAAACGGCCGAAGTATCCTGAGCCGCCGTTTGGTGGGAGTGCCGACTGTGCCAATGCAGCGATCCGTGCACCGATTGCGGGGCAATCCTGCCTTCACGAAACTGGAGCAATTGCATTTTCACGGCCAGCAGGGCCGACCCCCCGTGGCGCTTCAGTACCCATTTTGCCGGTGGTTTAGGTCTGATATCGTAGTGCGTGTGGTATTGCTCGTACATCGTCGGATCCCACTGTTGAAATTGCAGATAGAGCGTGTGTACCAATGTCCCACTGGATGGATCGTAGCGTTGCCCCGCTGACTGGAATCCGAGCCGCAGATAATGGTGCTCGGCGTCCAATTCTAACGATACTTCCCGAAATCCCAGCGCCGCAATTGCCCAATTTGGCTCTCCCAGTACCGTTTGTTGTACGGGAGGGGCTTTTGGGACCGAGTCCCGCATCCAGGAATAGCCGACCGCCCGGCGCGCATCGGTCACGGCTACATCACCGACCACGATGACGTAATGCAGGTCCATGTTGTACCGCACTTCGTTCCTGAACCGCTCACACTCAAAAGTCGAGCAGGCAAAATCCATTTCCGTGTACAAGCGCAGACAGAGTTCTGCTCGGTCCATGTCGGTCCAGACCGAATCGATTCCGAAGGCGAGTTTTCGCGGCTTGTCCGCTTTTGCGCCGGCGGCAGTCACCAAATCAAATCCATTTAACAAGGCCGTTGCGTGTGCATTTGGGGTGCGGAGACTGGGGGCAAAGTGGCGCACAACAACTTCGTTTCGCAGCCACTCCCCTTCGCGCCCCTCCAAGGAGAGCTGGACTTTGCCGTATTTGAAGCGCGTTCCCGCAGCTTCGATCCGGGTGGCACCAGAGGAGAAAAGTGCAACATCGGGACCGCTCCCGGTAGCGGCCGTGTGTACGAGGGCTGCCCGGCACCCAGTGAGGCCATCCCTCTGGACGTCAACCAGATCCCCCAGGCGGTTGATCCGGTGATTGTAACCCCAAGCTTGGCGAAAGCCATTCCACAAGTAGCCGCATTCGCGCTCCGCCTGCGCCGAAACGAGTTGCGGGCATCCGAAAATGCCGCCCAAAAGTCCCCAAATCAGCCATTTGTACATGCCATCAATATCGTGATCCCGTGAATTAAGTTCAAAAAATGACTCCGATGTTGGAATTTGCGCCATTTTGTCAACCCAGCGTTTGCTTTGAACTAGAATCCCCTCGCTTATCGAGGCACCCGGAATTCGCGCTTTTTGCCGAATAAAATTTTTCCTCAAGGCCGACTCCCACCGTTATTTCGGTTAACGGGGTTAAAAATTGCGAAGCATCTCGGTCCGCCCAATTTTTTTTATTCCGATACTTTGCTAAATTTCTTCATCAATCGAAAAGTACATTGAACCTTAATTTATCTTCTACGCAAAAGAGCAATTAAGGAGTGTTTTATAACGCAAGTTCGTACAACGGCTTCGTTGTACCTGCTAGACAGTATTTGGCTAATACATCTACATTGGTTCACAAGGGTTTTTTTATTACTGATTCTTAATTGATTAACGCAAAATGAAACTAAATTTTAGAAGTATTACGGTATATCTATGTGGCTTGATGATCGCATTTGTCTTTACTTCCTGTCAAAAAGACAATGAGGTGGCAAGTCACACCGGTACAAATGTGCAGGCGGGCGAAATTGACATCGATGACGAAAAGCCCATCACCGGCATCGGCTACGAGGATGAAATCCGCGCCCACGTCGATCAGCATGGGGTTAACCTCGACATGATGGAGGAAATGGACGTCACCCGCCCCGATGGATCGGTCGACCGCGTCTACATGGTCGGCGGTGACATCGAACTCACCCGCGTGCAGCTACAAGAGTTGCGGACTACACCGCCCGGACGGCAGTACAGTACGAATAACTTGGTCAGCAACAATCAGACGATCACTGTAACTGGCCTCTCCGGTTACGGTGGCGGTTACGACCTGTCTAGCCGCATGCGCACGGGGCTCCAGTGGGCCATCAACAACTACAACGCACTCAATATTGGGCTGAGTTTTTCGCTCTCCTACAGCAGCAATCTGAATGCTGACATCGTCGTCTACCGCAATCCTGGAAACAGTGGTGCGGGTGGCTCGGCCGGATTTCCCTCCGGAGGAAATCCCTACAAGTGGGTTCAGATCTACACGGGCATGCAGAGCTACAGCAACAATGTCAATGAGCACGTGATCGGCCACGAAATCGGCCACGCCATCGGTCTGCGCCATACCGACTACTTCAGCCGCCAGTCCTGCGGGCAAAACGTCAATGAAGGCAGTGCCGGCGTGGGGGCCAACCTGATTCCCGGCACCCCGAGTGGTTATGACCCAAATTCCCTCATGCTCGCCTGCTTCAACAGCGGTGAAGATGGTGAATTCGGTTTCTACGACCGGGTAGCGCTGGAATACCTTTATTGATTCTCTGCCCTTTCGCTGAATCAAAGATCTACGTATAGCCAAATACCTGAGCCGCTGGTCGCCGTGATCAGCGGCTTGCTTTTGCCACGACTTTCCGGGATGGCAAGGGAGAATCCTCTTTTGGGCAACAGAAATGATAAAATCCGGGACAGCAGTGATATTGTTCCGGCTCCATTGGAGTTTGTTTTGGGATACGAACCTTAATGCACCAACACATTGACCGATAAAATATTTAAGACCATGAAAAACCCCAGGAGGCGGTTTAAAATTGGTTTGTGAAATTTGTGAGCGCAAATTTTTTTGTCCCGCGAAGCTCATTTTGGAGTCCATGGCCCGAGCTAGGGGCTAGAAAATAGCTGAAGAGGGGCAGATAAAGACGCCATTGCAAAATTAAATTTAAACCGCTTTTTAAAGAACTGCTTCTGACTTTCAGCCTCGTCGGTGGCCTCTTTCTGGCCGCCGCTGCCAATGGCAGTGCGGTTGCGGGGCCGGGCTCGACCTTGGCGTACCCCGATGTAGATCCGGTAGTGCGCAGCCAAGCCCGATCCTGCAATACAACTGCACCCCAAGCGGTGCATCTGCCGCGAGACGGAGCCGCGCGTAAAATCGCGTTTTGGCACGGTATTTTCATCAATGCTTGATATTCAAGTACGCGCCGTCAGTTTCTACTGACGGCGCACTTTTTTGGGACCATTGTTCCAAAACTTGAGACAATTCTGCTAGCCGATGTGGTCGCCCGTGCGCATCTTTGTTGGGTAACCCAATTGACTCATCGACCGATCCATTGACCAGCCTATGCTCAACCTCAAAGAAATCATTCTACTACTTGGCTGGGTCGGTCTGATCGCCCTGGCTGCGACCTGATCCGATCAATCAACTTGCGCTCAATGCGTTGAAACCTCTAATGACTTCCGGGTGCACCGTCAGCAAATGGTTGGCGGTGCGCTTTGGCGCATTTGTTTTCGGGTTTCCCCCGCCTCAACCAACTTTCATTAGTTTTTGGGTTCGTCGCCCACCCAGAAAGGGGGGCGGCGAACCGCAATGCACTTCGCGGCAACCGGGGAGACGCGTGGGTTTTATTCGTATTTTCGTTGGCACACGCATATACGACTCGCTATGAAATACGTCCTTGTTACTGGAGCCTCCACGGGCATCGGTTACTCCACGGCCCGGGCTTTCCTTGAAAAAGGCTACCACGTCTACGGCAGTGTCCGCAAGCCGGCCGATGCCGAGCGCCTCCAGCAAGAGCTGGGGAAGAATTTTCGTCCGGTATTGTTCGATGTCACCGACGAAACGGCCGTGGCCGCCGCCGCGGCCCAGATCGAATCAGAAATTGGTGAGGTGGGACTGTTTTGCCTCGTCAACAACGCCGGAGTCGCAACTTCGGGACCTTTAATCCTGCAGCCCATCACTGAGATCCGCACGCAGTTTGAGGTCAATGTCATCGGGCAGTTCATCGTGACCCAGGCCTTTGGTAAGCTGCTGGGTGCGCGCAAGCCCTGTCCGCATCCGCCGGGGAAAATTCTCATGATCAGTTCTTTGGGGGGTAAGATCAGCGCCCCCTTTGTCGGCGCCTACTCCGGAAGCAAACACGCCCTGGAGGGCATGAGCAATTCGCTGCGGCGGGAACTATTGCTTTACGGCATCGACGTGATCATCATCGGGCCGGGTGCGGTCAAAACTCCGATTTGGGACAAGCCGGCCGCCACCGATATTAGCAGTGTGATTGGTACCGATTATGAAGAATCGGCCCGCCGCTTTCGGAAAGAATTCGTGGAAACGGGACGTGAAGCCGGCCTGGAAGTGGCTCCATTTGGGCGGCGAATGGTTGCCATTGCGGAATCGCCTCGCCCCAAGGCCCGTTACGCCATCGTTCCGAATCGTCTAAAGGACTGGATTGTGCCCCGGCTGTTGCCCGCCCGGACGCTGGATCGGATCATCGGAAAAGGCATCGGTCTACTCGGTAAAAAGAAGGGAAAATGATCAATATCGGATTACCGTTGTCCCGCCCGGGGAGATGAGCACCAGACAGTCGTCCCACACCACTGCGGTCACCTCGCCCACTTCTACCCGGCGGTCGTGATCGGTCAGGGCCACCCGTCTTCCATTGCGGCCTTCCTCGTACTCCGCACCCGGCGGCAGCGGAATGCGCCGACCATCCCGTCCTTCCGAACTGCGCCAACCGTCGGGCACCGGGATGCGCACACCATCGCGACCTTCGGCGTAGTCCCAGTCCGGGGCCAGCGGAATCACGTGGCCATTGCGGCCTTCCGAGCCGCGCCAACCTTCCGGAATCGGCGTACGGTCACCGTTCCGCCCTTCTCGATAATCAAAATTCTCCGGAATGTAAATCCGCGAACCATCCCGGTTCGATGTCCATTTTGCCATGAACCAAAATAACAAATAATCGGTGGAAAAATTTCCAATTGACGCAGGAGAATTTCCAATGGACTGATTTCCAATTTTTCTCCTTCGTATTTCATGGTGCTTTGCATATCATCAGAAATCAGCCCTACCAATTCGACAGCACTTTATTGAAAACGTCGAGGGTCAAGCGTTCGATGATGGTCGCAACCAGAGTTTCTTCTACGTCGCCCAGGTTTTGGGAGGAGGGGAAGTCCTCGAATTGGGAAAAAGTGCTGCTCCAGGCATTTTCCGGATACTTTGGACACTCGTAGTCGACTTTAATCGTGATGGTGAGCCGGTTTTGTGCCGCCGTTTCGTCGCCGGTAATGGCTACCGGAGCCACTCCATAGCTCGTCACGAGACCAGTAAACTGCAAATCACCTTCATAATCGGTGAGACTCAGATTGCTCTGGCTGATGAAGCGATCCTTGAGTTGTTCGGTGAGGTCCTGAGCAAGGGTGGGCAACACGATTGAAGCATTGTTCTCGAACAAAGCTACCGAAACCGTTTCCAGGCCAGGGTCCAACTTGCCGCCTTGAAAATTGTAGATCCCACAGGCCGAAGACAGCAACAATAGGCCCAGCACGGCGCAAACGGCGGTGGGTCGCAGGGTATGATTCGTTAAGCGTCGCATAGCGTCAAATGTCGTACTGTTTGATCTTTCGGTACAACGTACGTTCCGAGATCCCCAATTCCCGTGCCGCTTTTTTGCGGTTGTGGGCATGTTTTTGCAAAGCCTTGCAAATCAGGTCTTTCTCGTTGACTTCCAGGTTCAAAGTTTGGGGCAGCAACTTAGGCTCATTGCTTGCCGCGGTGGTCGGTTGCTCTATTTCGTAGGCATCGCCGTTCACAATTGCGACGTGGGCATCCTCGTCTTCGTGGGAGAGGATGTATTCGCGGGTTTCCCGGCGCGGTTCCGGCAGGCCCGGAACCCCCGTTCCTCCCATGTAGACGATTTTTTTCAGTTCGCTGACCTGCTGCTGCAAATCCATGATCAGGTCGTACAACATGCGAATTTCCCGACCCTGATCCCGGGTTTCCTCCACCACGGTATCGTAGTTCCCCGCCGAAAGGGGTAAACTCGGCAGGTAACTCTCGCGAATGTTCAGGTGCTCCCGCACCAAATCGGCGGTGATGGTTTCATTGGGGACCAGAATGGTCAGCTTTTCCGCAAAATTTTTCAGTTCGCGGACATTGCCCGGCCAGCGGTATTCTTGCAGGAGCTCGGCCGCATCCGGCGTCAGGTAGAGCGGATCGCGCCGGTAAGTGTGGGCAAATTCGTGGGCGAAATAGGTAAACAGTAGCTCGATGTCACCGCCGCGTTCCCGCAACGGCGGCACCTGGATGGAAACTGTATTCAAGCGGAAAAAGAGATCTTCCCGGAACTTGCCCCGCCGGATCATGTCCAGCAGATTTTTGTTGGTGGCGGCAATCACCCGGACATCGGCATTGCGGACCTTGCTCGAACCCACCCGAAGGTATTCCTGGTTTTCCAGTAGGCGCAGCAGCCGCTGTTGCGTCTCCTTGGGCATTTCCCCGATTTCATCCATAAAGAAAGTTCCGCCGTCCACTTCCTCGAAGTATCCTTTACGGGACCCAACGGCTCCGGTAAAAGCGCCTTTTTCGTGGCCAAACAGTTCAGAATCCATCGTGCCTTCGGGAATGGCGCCGGTGTTGATGGCGAGAAATGCTCCGTATTTGCGCTTGCTGTATTTGTGGATGATCCGGGAAAACACATCCTTGCCCGTGCCATTTTCCCCTTGGATGAGTACGGGTACATCGGTCGGGGCGACCTGAATCGCAATCTCAATCGCGCTGATCAGCCGCGGATGAAAGCCCACGATCCCAAAGCGCGTCTTGACGCTATCGATGTCTATGTTTTGGTCGCGCGTGCTCATATCAAGTCCGTTCGTATCCTTTTTCAGGCTGGCACCAACTCGCCACGCAGCGTCGCGGACGTCGCATCGGTGATCTTGACCTGAACATACTCTCCCGGGCGGTGCTTGCTACCGTTTTTCGGGAAGACCACCATTTGATTGTAATCGTTGCGCCCACAGAAATCTTCGGTGCTGCGCTTGCTGTTGCCTTCGATGAGGACGAGGTGAGTTTCTCCGATTCGGCTGAAGCTCCACTCCCGACTGATGCGGTTTTGCAGGCTGATGACCTCGCTGAGACGGCGCTTTTTGGCGTCGAGCGGGACATCATCCTCGTATTTGCGTTGGGCCAACGTGCCAGGACGTTCACTGTAAAAAAACATGAACGCCATCGTGTAGCGAGAAAACTCGATCAAGCTCAAGGTTTCCTGGTGCTCTTCCTCGGTTTCGCTGCAAAATCCGGTGATGATATCCGTACTGATGGCGCAGTCGGGGATGATTTCGCGGATCCGACGGACCTTGTCCATGTACCATTCCCGGGTGTAGCCTCGGCGCATCTTTTCAAGGATGCGGCTGTTGCCACTCTGGGCCGGAAGGTGGATGTAATTGCAAATATTCGGGTAGGCCGCCATTGTATGCAGGACATCGTCGGTGATGTCCTTGGGGTGACTCGTGCTGAAGCGCACCCGCAATTGGGGACTGATCTGGGCGACCAGTTCGAGAAGGCGGGCAAACGTTACATCCTCATGCCGGTAGCTATCGACGTTTTGGCCGAGGAGGGTCACTTCTTTGTAACCTTGGTCCACGAGGGCTTGGGCTTCCCGAACGATGCTGCCCGCATCCCGGCTGCGCTCCCGCCCACGGGTGAAGGGCACGACGCAGAACGAGCACATGTTGTCGCAGCCACGCATGATCGAGATGAAACTGGTCACCCCATTGCTGTTGAGGCGGATGGGGGAAATGTCGGCGTAGGTTTCCTCCCGGCTGAGCAAGACATTGACCGCCTTTTGGCCGCTTTCTGCTTCGGCGACCAATTTGGGAATGTCGCGGTAGGCGTCCGGCCCGACCACGATGTCGACCAATTGTTCCTGGTCGAGCAGTTTCTTTTTCAGGCGTTCAGCCATGCAGCCCATCACTCCCACGACCATGCCCGGATTCATCCGCTTCGCTCCCTTGAGATTTTTGAGGCGGTTCCAGATTTTCGTTTCCGCATTCTCGCGAATGGAGCAAGTATTGAGTAAAACCAGATCGGCCTCGGATTCCTGACGGGTAAACCCGTAGCCCATGTCCGTGAGTACCGAAGCGATGATTTCAGTGTCGGAAAAGTTCATCTGACAGCCGTACGTCTCGATATAGGCCATTTTACCGTTCGCCGCTTGGGCGTTCGGTCGGCCTTGGTAAGCGGTTCCCTGCTTTGCTTCGTCAATGGTCTTTTCCAGGAGCATGCCCGGGCTGAAGACTTTCTGTGTAATCTTTCCTTTGTTCATTGTTGCGTGCCCCTTTGCTCAGGCCGACAGAAATTTATGCGAAAGGCAAATATACGGATTTTTTTCGGAGCCACGTGACATTTTGTCAGATTATCGTTGTGGGTTTTATTCCCGTGTCAGGCCAGAAAGATTGTGTCGGGGCGAGGCAATACCCGTACCCAAGCAAGATGTTGCTTGGGGCGGGATCACAGGTACCGGGCCACCGCTTTCCAGCTCCCCCCATTGTAGGCTTCCATTCCCGCCCGCTTCAACTGGGCGGTGGCGCGGCCACTGCGCATTCCGGAAGCACAGCACAAGATCAATGGCGCCGGCATCTTTTTGATCTGCGAAATTTTTCCCGGGAGTTGGTCCAGGGGGATGTTGACCGATCCGGCGACGTGGCCCTGGCGGTATTCCTGGGGCGTACGCACATCAATGATCGAAGCGCCTCCGGCGATCAGGGCAGCGAAGTCGGGCCGTGATGGGAAGATTTGGTTGAGAAAGCTCATGGTGACAAGATTTTACTCGATTTTTCCCATAAATAAACGCTACCGGGGGCGCAGTCTGCGTAACCTGGGTTACGGCGGAGGCGCCGGCCAGCATTTCCCGTCCGACTCAAAAGATCCAGGCGAGCAACAGGTAGAGCAGGAATCCCACGAGGGCGACCACGCCCCCCACGATCAGCCGGAAACGCCACTTGAGGCGATTGGCCTTGCGCTGCATGAGGGCGGTCTGGTCCACGATCTGGCCGCCCTGGGCCTCGGGAACCACCTGTAAAAACAGCTTCCACTGCGCTTCCGGATCCGATTGGAACTCCGGGTGTGCTCCCTGGCTTTGGGTCCACCACTGCGTGATTTCCCGGGTGAGCGCCGAGTCGGGGATCTTGGGTTCGCCCGGCAGTTCGGCTTCCCCGGCGAGTTGACGGCCCAGGGCTTCGCCGTAGCTGGCCCAAGCTTTGCGGTCCCGGTCCTGCGGTTGGGCGATTCCTTTCATACCCTTATAAAGGACGCGGATCGCTTTGCCAAGTTGTTTGGCGACGGTGGGCCCACTGAGGTCGAGCATTTCCCCGATATCGTCGAAGCTCAGTTGCGGGCGGTGGGCCAATGTCCAAACCGCGCGGGCGTGGGTGGGCAGGGCATTGATTTGGGCGGCAAGATCACCGGCAGGTGGATCGGCCTTTTCGCCGGCTTTACGGTTGTCGACCAGGTGGCGCACCGCTTGGGCGAGGAGGGCATTTTCTAGGAAATCGACCATCTCGGGCCGCTGTTGGACGAGATCGCGCTTGTCCCAAAGCTGGGCAAAAGCTTCACTGGTCATGATTTCCACCGCTTTGGCATCGCCCACGAGGGGTAAGATGAGGTTTCCCAGCCGCACAAATTCGGCTTTGAAGAGAGATTCGAGGTCGGTACGGATCGCGGGGCTGAACATGCGGTAATATTACGCAGAAATCGCTCTGCGTGCCACGCCGAATCCAGAAGCAGCCGCCACCAAGCGTCGGAAAGACCAGAGCCGGGGAAGGAAGAATTCACTGGCTTGCGCTTCAGGAATGTGTCCCCCGGCGGCGAACCACAATTTTTGTTATTTTTGGTCGTTGAAATGGGAGCACAATGAAAGCGAAATTTGTCCTCGGTTTTATCATGTTAGGGGGGCTATTTGGACCACCCTCAAATCCGCAGCAAGCCCGCGAGAAGTACGACGCGGAGCAATTTGCGGAAGCCAATCCCTTGTACCAAGCGGCAATGGAAGAATACGCGGACCAGCGTCCCCACCTCAACTACAACATCGGGCAGTGCTGGATGCGGCAGGATTCGGCGGCGAAGGCGTTGGGCTTTTACAGTAAATCCACCAACATCGGCAAGCAAGATCCCGTCCTGGCGTCATTGGCCTGGAACCAAATTGGGAGCTTGCATGCTTCGCGACCGGAATTGCTGCAAAACCCATCCGGTGGCTCGGCCCCGAACCGTGGGCAATCCCAAGCCGGGGGCTCGGCCCCACAGCAGGTCAACCCCTTAGAGGTGGCGCTGGAAGATTACAAAAATGCGTTGCGGCTCGACCACGAAAATGAAACGGCGCGCTACAACTACGAGCTGATCAAGCGCAAACTGCAACAACAGCAGCAGCAACAGCAACAACCGAACGAAGACGAGGAAAACAAGGACGATCAGCAAAACCAGGACCAGCAAAACGAGCAGAAGAACCAGCAAGACGAGCAAAAGAAGGACCAGCAGGACCAAAATAAAAAGGACCAGCAGGATCAGCAAAAAGATCCCGAGCAGACCAAAGAAAACAAGGGCAACCAAGGCCAGCAACCGCAGCCAGACGGCGAAGGCCAGGAACAAAAAATGAGCATGCAGCAAGCCAAAATGTTGCTGGAGGCGCTCAATCAGAACGAAAAGAAGTTCCTGCAGCAGTTGCAAAAATCCAAAGCCAAAGCACCCCGCCGCAACCGCGGCCCGGAGTGGTAGGCGGATTTACCGCAATTGGTCAGCGTTCCCAATACTGATTTCCCCCGATAAATTCCACCCCGCGTTCCCACAGCGGGCGGATCACTTCCCACTCCTGGACCTCTTCACAGCCAGTAAGGTCAATCGTGCGCAGTGCGCTCAGTTCCGGGAGCCACGCGGGCAGGTGCAATGCGGGATTTTCGCTCACGTCGAGCTCCGCCAGTTGGGAACAATGGCGCAGGCTCGCCGGCAGTTGTTCCAACTCGCAACCGGACAGGCCCAGGTGTTGCAAGGCGGGCAGCCGGACAAATTCATTTTCCCAAGTAGAAGTCTCCGTGCCCCCGAGGCGGAGGTGCTCCAGGGTGGCCGGCAGGATACCAGGGAGGGATTCGACTTCGGTTTCGGAGAGGTCGAGTTGGCGCAGGCGCATTTCCCGAAAAACTGCCGGAATCTCTTTCAGCGGATTTTTGGCCAGGTCCAATGCTTCTAGCGCGGGCAACCCCACGACCGCCCAAGGAACCCGCTCCAGTTGATTGTCGCGCAAGTTCAGTTCCCGGAGGTGGATCAGGTGCCCGATGTCAGTCACATCATTCAGTTGATTGCCCAGCAGTACCAGCCTGGTCAAAGAAGGGGGAAACCGGGCAAACTCGGTGGTGTCCGGTACTGCATTGTGCGCGTAGTGGAGTTCCTGGAGGTTCGGGAGTTCGCGCAGGGGCGGCGGAATTTCGGGGAAGCGGTTTTCGCTCAGGTGCAATGTCTCCAATCGGCGGAGATTCCCAAATGTGGAGGGAAGGCGCAGGAGTCGGTTCCGGCTGAAGTGGGCGATTTTGAGTTGGGAAAATTCGCCCATCCACTCGGGGAGGTGGGTGAGCAAATTGTCGTGGAGCCACAATTCGTGCAGTTGCCGTTTGTTGCGCAGACCGGGAAATACCCGATTGCAGGGCGTGGCGATGAACCGGAAACGGTGGGGATCCGGGTACAGGGTGGCGAATTCTTCGTCGCGGGCGACCAGCAGGAAGAAGTACCGCGCGTAGCGGTGCCCGCTTTTGCACCAATGCTTGACCACTTCTGGATCGAGCAGGGGATGCAAGGCTATTTCGTAGTAGCGCTGCCAGGGCTGGGGGAAATAATCTCGGTCCAGTCCCGAGGAAAGGAGATGTTGGAGTTCGGGGTGGTGACGGGAGGGGATCAGGTGCCAGGCCCGCCGCACGATGTTGACCTCCTCCCGTTGCATCGCAATGTTCTGATCGTAAAACATAAACAGGTCGGTGAGCAATTGCTCTTCGAGCTTCAACCCGACAATCAGTTCCAGCCCCAACTCCCAATTGGGGCTGTTTTCCAGGTCCGATTGCAACAGTTTGCGGATGTTGGAAGCGGCGCTCACACTACAAATACCGGGTTATTTGGGGGCTTTTGGGAGGGGAGTGGCCTCCATTGGATATTTGTTCCCACCAAGCACCGTTCCTCGGTGGTGAATTCTCCCGGGAGGTGTGGTGCGCGGATGGGGTCGGGGGCCACTTCATCGGTTTGCCGCAAGCGGCGGAGGTTGAGGATCGGCGGGTCATCGGTCTGGGGCCCAAGGTCGGGATTTGGGTCTGACTTTTGCGGACTTGGGTGGCAATCGCTCGCCTTCAGGCGAAAATTGTGTCCTTGATACAGTTTTCCAATTCCTTGCGCGTGATAAGCGGTTGGTCTTTCTGGATGGCGACCAGGGAGATCATTTGAATCGCTTTGATGATTTCGGCGGCCGACATTTGGTGCATCCGCACGAGTTGTGGCAGGTTGATCCCCGTTTCCAGTTGCACCTGGGCGGGCAGGTTTTCTTCCCAAATGCGAACCGCATTGGTGGGGTCGGGAATGTTGAATCGGACGACTGCCTGGAAGCGCCGGGTAAATGCCTGATCAATGTTTTTTCGAAAGTTGCTCGCGACGATGACGATCCCATTGAAGTTCTCGATGCGTTGCAGTAAGAAGGCAGTATCCTGGTTGGCGTAGTGGGCGGTATTGCTTTCGGAATTTGCCGTATCCTGACGTTGTCCAAAAAGGGCGTCGCCTTCATCGAAAAACAGCACCCACTCTTTGTCTTCGGCGGTATTGAAGAGGTTGTTTAGGTTTTTGCTCGTTTCTCCGATGTACTTGCTGACCACGGTACTGAGGTCGACGCGGTATACCTCGCGGTTCAAGTCACGGCCAATCAGGGTTGCCGCGACGGTTTTTCCGGTGCCCGAGGGACCATGAAACAGGATGCGAAACCCTTTTTTCATGTGCCGCCCCAAGTTCCATTCCTGGCGCAGGTGGGATTCGTGGCGGAGATAGGCCCGGATATCGCGCAGCCGCCGTTGGGTGCTGTCATTGAGTACCAGTTGCTCCCATTCCAGCTTGCTTTCCAGCCGATGCGCAGGAAATTCGTTGCTGAACCGGGGCGGGCGCACCCGGTTGATGGTAAACAGGTCAAAATAACTGCGGTTGAGGCTGAGGATTCCGCTGAAAAATGAACTGCCCACGTCCCGTTCCCGAATGTCCAGCACGGTTTTTTGGTAAAAGTGATGCTGCGTGTCGAATACTGCCTGGACTTCCAGGCGCCGTGCGATGTCATCCCCGCAGATCAGAAACAATGCCGTTTCCACTGTGGGGAGTTTTTGCCCGGTTTCTCTTTGCTCCGTCAGTCGGGCTTCGTTGAGAGGGAGAACCAGACCATCAAGTAGCCAGGGACGCAGGTGGGGCGCCAGGGCGAGGGCAAGGACCAAGCGCTCATCGGAGGAAAGCTGAAACTGCCGAATGAAGCCTGCGTACCGGCTGTGGCTTTGCTCCAGTTGCGGTACTGGGGGGCAAGCAAATGCCCGTTTTTCCTCCCAGGCATTTTTGCGTTCCAGGATCGTAGCGGCAAGCCAGTGGAGTTCTTCCCGGAGATTTTGCGGATTATGGTTGTGATCAGCCATGTTGGGTTCGTTGGGTAGAGATGAAGCCGAAGCACTAATGGTACAACAGGGGTTCAGCATTGCGAATTGCCGCCTCGATTTCGGTGTATTCGTCGTTGAGGCGGTTATTGATCAGGTCAGCCAAAGCGGCCATTTCATCATTTGCGGAAAATCTCAAGTGCTGCACGGTGCTGCGGACCAGGTGCAGTGTGATCAAGTCCATTCCCCAGTGCATCTTTTTGATATACGGGAGCCAGGTGTTCACAGAAATTGAAATTTCGGAAGCGGCAAATCCACGCAAGGCAAAAAGCAAGGCAATCTCCTCCGCGGAGGATTCCCAGTTGTGGTGGATCAGGTCAGCCAATTGTTTATCGCGTACCTGACGCAATTCCACCAGCAGAAGTTCATCCGCGTCGGTCCGAAAGGCAAAGCCATTGAGCAAGCCGATGATGCCGGCTAGGATCAGGGTCGGTCGCTGCTCCGGATTTTCGGCTAGGAATGTTCGCGCTTGGGCGATGAGGTCCGCGTAGTCCCGGCGGATTTGTCGCAAAGCCTCTTTCCGGCGCTCCCGAAAGTGGGCCCCTGCACCCGGCTCGCTCCATTGCAAATCGTACTGGACGCAGATTTCGGTAAAGGCAACGATCATTTGCGCGGCCGGAGTGGCTTGCCAAATCTGCTCGGTGACCCGCAATACCCGCACGGTGCTGTCTTTCAAGTAGCTCTTGCTGAGCAGGTTGCTGAAGCTTTGGCGGTGGTTACGTTCATCTGCCGGACGCGGATCTACGGCCAGGATACCGCGAATTCGGGAGATGAGCAGGACATCGATGGTCGGAGGACTGGAGGCGAGGCGTGACTGGATATGCCGCTGTTGCGACTCCGGAATCGATTCGCCCCACAGTCCCATGGCATAGAGGTGCAGCAGGACCAGAGTTTGCCCCCAGTAAGAAGTCGCAAGAAACTGGAACTGCTCTTCCTCCATGACCAGTGACTTATCGTTCCAGGCCCGGCTGAGGCGGTGGCGGAGGGGGAGGATCGGGGCAAAGTCTTTGTAGTACTGCCAGCTTCCGGTTTCCCTTTCCCGATGATCGGAGCATTTCAGAATCCCCAACCAGATCAGCAACCCGGTGCGCAGGAGTTGTCGACCCAGGAGGTGGACATCGTTGGGGTCCAGGTCATTTTCCAGCAAGTGTATCCAGGTGGCTTCCTCTGCGTCCTGGGTTTGCAGCGGATATTCCCAGATGCTCTGGGCCAGGCAGTCGCCGGCGATTTTTCGACCGCCAGTCACGTAGTAGGGGGGGGTATGGGCGAATACCTCAGTGAAGCGTGCTAGGGATTGCCTAAGGGCGTCGTCGAGTGCATCGTCGATCCGGTTGGCCTCTCGGCGCAGGGCCAGGTGGGCAAAGTGAAATTCGGTATCCGGGGAGAAATCAAGCATATTTATTGAGCTTTCTTGATGATATTGCCATTTGCTTCACGAGGATAGAGGGTTTGTACTTTCATAACCTCCACCTCACCCAATTTGGGGAAGGCAGTGGAAGTCCCGTCCGCTAAATAGCCGAGTCGGTATGGGGTGGTAAACACATTTCCTTTCCTTTGCATTTCAATTGGCAAGTCGATGTGACTCTTTTTACCCGAGGTGATGATTTTTGTGTTGTTGAGTTTGGGGTGACGCAAAAACTTCTCAAATAATTCTTTGTAAAATTGGCCCTCTTCCGCAAAGGTCATCCCAATGTCAGCGAAATAGGTATTGGATGAGTCCAACTGTTTGTTTCCCGCCCCAGGATTTATCTTTTCGAAGTGCTTGTTCATTTTTGTTTTCCAAGTACCTTGATCAAAGCTAAAAATAACGGGTTTTCGGAGGGTTGTCCCCCTAAATTCGTAACTCACGTAGACCACTAGGTCAATGGAGTCTTGATTGATCATGTACTTCCCAGCGCGTGCGCCCTGGGCGATGTCTTTGTCTTTCGGGTAGACAAAACTGACCTTGGGGGGTTGGTTAACGATCCCGGGAGTCGCTGCTTTGTGAGTCGCAATGCGTGCCTCGATTTCATTCGCGATTCGATTCAGTTGTAAGGTATTTACTGTTTGGGAAACACCTTCGTCGTACAAAGCACTGATGTAGAGGTAGGAAAGCTCGCTATTCTCATCTGCGGCTTTGGTGGCGAGATTTACCATTGCCGCAATTCTCGATCCATCTTCCAAATAATCAAAGGCTTGAATTTCAAGCGCTTCAACCATGAGGCGGCCAGATTGCGAATTGGTGTTGAAGATCTTGTTTAAGTTGTTTGCGAATAGCAACGGGTCTTGTGCTTTGGGCAGCTCACGCAATAGCCCGTTGTAAAATAGCTCAAGGCCCGCGTAGCTTCCCAGGTTCTTGGAAATTTGTTCAATGCTGATTGCAATCCGAATCGTTTCGCCGGGATTGCCAATATTTTGCTGGATATATTTCAGAAGGATATTGAATGTCGATTCTTGTAACAGGCCAAGGTCCCCCAAGCTGCTAATCCATTTCCCAATAATCCAGCTCTGCTGATCTGCAACATTGGAAATGGTTCCTTGGGCCACAAATTCTTTCCACATCTGCTCAAGCCTAGCCTGATCGGCTGCCGGCAGATTGCGGCCCTGAATCCGATGGGAAACGTAAAACATATCCACCGCTTCTTCAAACATCCGGTACCTGGGAATATTTGTGTTCAAATTTTCGATTGTCCTTGTACCGCTCAACAAGGAGTCCGCTTGCTTTTTCAATTTTGCCATTGCTTCTACTAGAAAGTCGGCATTTTTAGTAGCGGCAAAATTATCCAGCAGTCCTCCCAAGCGCTCCATCGGGCCGAGCGCATTGTATAGATTTTGGACGACATCGAGCTGTTGCGTTCCGACCAAGTTTTTGGTCTCGTTGATAATATTTTGAAAACGATTGATTGTCTTTTGGGGGATGATGTCGGCGCTTTCTAAGCGACCCAGCACCGACTTCATGTACTGCTCCAGCTCCTTGCATTGCGTACAAATCATGATCTGGCCATCCTCCAGCACTTTGATCGTATGCCGCCCGTCGTGGGTGCGGATGCGACTGCGGATGTGCCGTTCAAACAGAGGCCGACGGTTCATTTTGATCGCTTTCTGGAATTCTTTTTCCAGCTTTTCCGGGTTGCGGGCGAGGCGGGGCCGCTTCAAGGCCTGGGCCACCAGGTCCGCATCCTCCTGCATCAAGCGGGAGATCCGTTTCAGATCATCGGTGGAGTAACTGTACTTCCCGATCGTAGAAAGAGAGGCTTCATCCAGCATGTAAAGTTGGCGCACTTCAACGTCATCGAGTCCCCGTATTGCGTTTTTGTCCAGATGGGTCACCAGTTGTTTGCGCATCTCCTTCGTATCCGGAAGGCTGGAAATGATTCCCTCGCGGTTGATGTAAAAGGGAACGTCGGGTTCCAGGAGACTGCCCCGCAAGCCCGAGTTCACTTGGGGATCCATCGGGTTCTGGAAGTGGAGAGGTTTGCCCGTCTTCATGAAATGGTTGACATCGGCAATGTCGGCCCGCACACTGACTACTCCCAGGGTCCCCATCGCAATCAAAATCCCGATGGTCCGTGCCAGGGTAAAGTTATCGACTTCCCCGCCTTGCTGGATGAGCATGTCAATGATCTGAGCCGACCCCACCAGCATGGTGGCGCCCATAAATGCTGCGGAAGCCCCCTTCAGGTAGATATACGATTTGTTGGCCAGGCGTCCCATGCGGGTCAGATTGGCCCCCTGCTTTACAAGGATCATGCCCGCACTGAACGCTCCCAGGGTAGCGATGTCGGCGGCAATCGAGAGTATATTCAGGAGGGCATCTCCGGTTGTGAGCAGCCCGTGCTTGTTCATCTCATGCATGTAGGCTGCGCTGCCCGCAATGCTAAACAGGGCTGATCCGGCGGCAAGTCCCATCACGACCGGAGTTCCCGCACCGGCGGTACCGAGGAGAAAGGCCGCCACTCCCACGGCAACGGCCGCCCCGATCAGCCAGTCGTGCAGTTCCATCCCTTCGACGATGCGCACCGAATGGAGGCCGGTGAGTTCGGAGTTTTCGTAAGGAATCTCGTAGTAAATCAAGCCATCTGCGTACCGTTCGTCGGCCGACTCCAACTCCCCGAACAATGCCCGCAAGCGGGTCGCATCGGTCAGCATTTTTTCGTCTTTTTCGCCACGAATGCGGTTTTCGCCTTCGCAGCCGGGCGTGATGTCTTTCAGTACCCAGTCGCTATTGGTATCGTCCTGGTAGAGAAAGAAAAATACCGGAACCCCACGCACGGTCAATTGCTCCAATTCACTTCCCCTCGGGGCATAGGTGGAATAGCTCTCCTGTGCCTCGTTGACCTGCGGGTAGTAAATCGCCGGAATTTTGATCGCATTTTTGTTTTCCAACAGCAAAGCCGCCGTACCCGTGCCCAGTTTACCTTGGTAGAGGTGGTTTTGGGCTTGGTTCATCTGGCCTTTCTTCTTTTTGTCCTCGCTGAGTTTTTTTGCAACAGCTTCGTCCATCTGGGGAAGGAAAGCTTCGAGAAACACGACGGGGTATTCCAGGAGGCGTTTCTGCTGGTATTCACTGCGGACATTGGAAGCGTCCAAGGCATACTCCAACAACGGATAGGTGGCTCCTTTCCACTTAGGAAGGTAGCCGTTGGGATTGGGTTGGAGATTTTCGTTTTTGTAAAAATGCCACCCATTAAAGTTGTACTTGTCTTCAATGTTTTTGACGTACTGCGGTGCTTTCAGCCGGTACTGCTCGGTTTGGTCATTGAAGACACTGGCCGCATGGACAACAAAATGGTTTTCCAACTGATTGTACGCCCACAGCATTTCCACGGCAGCGTCCAGCAGTTCGTCCGGGTCAGGATCCTGCTGGCCACGCAGGCTCATGTAGTGATCTTGCGCCACGTACATTGCATTCATCTTTTGCAAGGGAAAATGCGGGAAAGCCTTGGGATACAACTCCTGCCGAGAGGACAGCCCAATTTGTTCGTACAAAAGGATATCGTCCTTCAAGGTTCGGCCGCGAATCATCTCCAGGTCCTGCTCAACCTGGCTGTCCGCCAGTTCCCGAACATCCGGGTAGACCATGACCTCAGCTTGGAGGAGGTGTTCCTGGTATTCACCGTCGGTTGCGATGTCCACCAAACAGAAAATCCGGTGCCGTCCGGGATGTTTCCAGGTGATCTCTAAAGCAGTAGCATCACTTTGGGTGATCAAGTGGGAGGTCTCGCTGAGCGATGCGTCATGAATGACGGTCCACTTGCGGACCAGCGGTGGATTGTCCGGGGAGATTTCGGCGTGTTGCACATCGTAGGCCTCTTTTTTGCCCACTACAACCACTTTGGAGTATATATTCTCAGACTGGCCCTTTCTTTCCTGCTCGTTGAGGCTGAGCCGCACGATTTTGTGCTGGCCCGCAATTTCCGGTCGTTTTAAGCCTTCAACGGCATCCAGTAAAAAGTTTTTACCGAACGAATGCATCGGCTTATCGAGCTGGGTGACGTTCCGGCCAATTGCAAAGGTCGTCAGGCGGTTGACTGCTTCCACCCGGGGGTAAAACCATTCGAGCTTGTATTCCCACTCCCGGTTACTGGGGGAGATCTGTTCGGATGGTCGGAGTCGCAGCCCCTCGATGTCGGGGCTGTGGTTGTGCATCTGCAACAAGTATTTTTTGATCTGAAGCCAGTCCTCGCTCCAGTTCCGGCTTCCTTGCCCATATTCCGCCGGGATTTTTTGCAAATAGGCATCGGGATAGCTGGCCAGCACTTTGTAAATCGGGCCAATCTGATTTTTGACGTAGTCATGGGCCAGGTCACCATCCAAGGCATCAGGGGACTCTTCGGCGTAGGTTCTGCCAATTTCGAGGGCGACCCAAGTAGCATCCTCCAGTTCGGCGAATTGGGGGCGGGCTTGCTTTTCCCGATGGTAACGCCGCACCTGCTCCAGTCCATTGAAATAGACTGAAGCCAGAACCTTCAATCCCCGGGTGCCTGCGGTGGTGTATCCCTGGAACTGTGGATCGGCAAAAACGATGGGGGTGAGGTGCTGCACGTCTTCATCGCTCAACCCAAAGATTTGCTGATTCAACTGCCTTTCCTGCTCCTGACGCAGTTCGGCACCGCCGGGAAGGTCGCGGTAATTGGTGTAGGAAATCACAAACCTAAGTGTGGCGTTCGGATCCCGGGTTTTTCCCGATCTCTGTACCTTGCGACCCACCTGAGATTGTTGTTGAACGACGTGGACCAGTTCATGGGCCATCAATTCCTTGCCGGAATTGGTGATCAGATTGAATTCATTTTCCCCAAAGAAAATGTCTGATCCATAAGTAAATGCTTTGGCATTGATTTCCCGGGCCAGTTCCGCAGCGGCAATTCCGGTATGGATGGAAACCTCACTGAAGTCCGCCCCCATCGCCGATTCCATTTCGGCCCGAAAGGACCGGTCCAGGGGCGATCCGGTTCCACTGCGTTCCTGGAGTCGCCGCGTGAAGTCGTCGGACAGCGCTCCCACGGAGCCGTCTTCTCCACTGGTTTGTCGCTGCACGATATTGTGGGCGGACCCCTGCTGAACTGCCTGGCTGGCCGCTTCATCCGCCTCCTTTTCTAGCGGACTATCCGGCTGAGACAACTGCAATTTAGCTTGAACCTGGACCGGTCCCGGGGCAGAATCAAGTAGGCTGCGGTATACCGGATGTCCTTCGATGTAGCGCAAGACGATATCATTGCGCTCCTGGGCGAGCTCAGTACTGGAAGTAGAGGTATTCAGTTCGGCAAGGGTAACCTCACTATCGTTCGCATCACGCATGATGCGAGGCACGTAGTCCTTCATGAAAATGGGATGGTTTGGGTTTGTTAAAACTCTGTTTGTCGAAGGTAAGATACGAATTTTCTGAATACCAAGCCCAAGTCCCCGGAATTTTTAAGCAGCTTCAAGGCCAGTTGGCGATTTTTTCCGATCTTGCCGCCGCATGAATTCCGATTCTGAAGTGACGGGTGCCGGGAGGGGCCTCCGGGCCCGAATTGAGCGTTTCGTCCCGCTAGAAGTGGTCGTTTTGGCGGTGCTCGGAGGGTTTTTCCATTTCCTCGGCCAATACCATTTCGAAGATCGCTGGGAAGGTTTTGTCTACGACCACCGGCTGCGTTTTCTCGTGCCCATGGCGTTTCTGACCGCGATGGTCTATGCCTTTATGCACCACCGGTTCCCCGACCTTCCGCTACTGCGGGGGCGCAAACTTTCCGGGGCCTTGCTCGGTGAATTTGGGCTGGGATGCATGGCCATTGGCTACATCGCATTTGTGGACCCCATCATCTTTGTGGACGACGTGGGATTCATTCTGCGGTATTTCGACAATTTCCGGGAGGGCTGCTTCTACTGCTTTAACGTCGAAGATGGCCCCGTCTTTGGAATTTCCAGTGCGGTGTATGGCTTGCTGGGGGGATTGCTCACTGGCCTGCACCTGATGGGTTCGGAGACGGCGATCCATTTTCTTACCTACGCGGGCGTGTTTGCGTACGTGGTACTGCTGTTTCGCATTCTGCGTGAGCTCATTCCCGCGCCCGGCTTGGTGGCCTTATTGGTGATTTTGGTGGTGACGCACAACCTCTCGGTGCAAAAAATCTTCAATTCGGGGATGGAATCTCCGGTTCACGTCTCGATTGTGCTGGCGGCGTTGTTGTTTTATTTGCGGCGCAACCACCGGATGATGTGGCTTTTTCTGGCCCTGGCGACCATTTCCAAGCTGGATGTAGTGCCGCTGGTGCTGGTGGTGGGCTTGCTGTGGCTCATCGAAAACTGGGAAGGTCTCTTTCCGATTCACCCGGGAAACGCCCTCTGGCGCAGCGCGGTGCTGTACGGCGTGCTGCCGGTGGTGCTGTGGGTGATCTTCGCGGTGTTGGTCTTTGGCAGTCCGCTGCCACAATCGGCCTACGCCAAAGTCTACTACCACAACCATGCTCAGGGAAGCTGGTTTCCGTTTTTGGCCCACTTCACGAAGTCTCCGTACCGCTCGCCGCTGTTTTACACCATGTTGGTGGCCTTTTGTATGCATATTGGGGCGACAATTGCGACGCGCAAGCGCCTGGGCCCACTGGTCTTTGGCTTTAGTTTTCTGGCGACGATGGTGTTGTATTATTATTACAACCCCGCGGAGCGGATGGCCTGGTACTACACGCTGCCCGAGACCCTGATGTTGCTCCAATTGGCGGTAAGTGTGCACTGGCTGTGGACGCGGCTGGCAGAAGTCCCGCGCTTTGCCGTAGTGGCCTTTCTGCTGGGCATTTCATTTACCCTGAGTTGGTCTTCGCAGATCGAGGAAATCAAGCGCCTGCGGACCTACGAATACGCGGTGGAAAAAGAGCGGGAGCGGGTCGGCGTGTACCTGGGAATTGCCGCCGGTCCCCGCGACACCCTGATGGCGGGGCACGGGCTGAATGCCCGGCACCACCCGGGTTACGTCCTCGACCAAACCGGCCTGAATTCGCGCTTGATGACCGATTTTCGGCGCAACACCGACTCGGCGATCGCCGTGTTGCAGCCCGATTGGATCGTGATGCACGGCACCAAATGGGAAGTCCAGAAGCTCAGCAAGCAGCCCTACATTCCCGACACCGCTTTTTACGACATCACTGGGTACTATTACCCTACCTGGCGGGTCTTTCGGCGGGCAGATTCCTGGGAGGAATCGGTGGGACTGTACCGCATCGCGCCGGAAAACATCGAGGGCACCGACGACCACTGGATCAAAGAGCGGACCGAATTTCTGCACGGCAAGGCGGCGGCCTACACCTTTGTCCGCAATGACGTAAATCCCTTTGAGCGGTTCATCACCCTGGGTGTATTTCGGCAGGAAGCGGACTACACGATCCGCATCCGCGACGTATTTCCCGGCGATTCCCTGGTCAATGAAATTAACGTTCCCATCGGCAAATATGCTGGTCGGGGTACCCCCGCGACCCATGCCCTCAAGATCCCGCTGCAACGTCAGCAATATCCGGACCGTTTGCCCCCGGGCAAGCGCCGCCTCGAACTCACCTTCGAAGGCAATCCCCATCCGGTAGAAATCACCGACCCCTGGGTCGCAACCGCACGCAAATGAAGGAAATTTTTAATTCTCAATTTCCACTCCGCCGCAGTTATATGCGCCGCGTTGTTCATTGGAAATCTTCGAATTGGTAATTGAAAATTCTAAAGCTTATGAGTTTGTCCCCCCGCGTATTTGAGTTTTTACTGGCCTTGTCGGAGAACAACCACCGCGACTGGTTCAATGCCCACAAGGACTGGTACCAAGAGGCCCACGCATCGGTCATCGAACTGGCGGATGCGCTATTGGAAGAAATGAACAAGCACGATCACCTCGAAACGGAAACCGGGAAAAAGAGCCTGTTCCGCATCTACCGCGACGTGCGCTTTCGCAAGGACAAGCGGCCCTACAAGGAGCACTGGGCTGGGGGATTTCGCCGGGCCACGGCCAAGTTGCGCGGCGGGTATTATTTCCACCTCGCTCCGGGCAACAGCTTCATCGCGGGTGGCTTTTGGGGACCGAACAAGGAAGATCTGCTGCGGATTCGCCAGGAAATCGCCGCCGACGCTGAGGAACTGCGGGAAATCATCACCGCCCCGGAGTTTGCGGCCACCTTTGGCGGATTGCAGGGCGACCAACTCAAGACGGCGCCCAAAGGATTTTCCCGCGAGCACCCCGACGTGGACCTGCTGCGCTACAAGCAGTTCATCGTGCAGCACGACTTCAGCGATGCTGACGTCCACACAGAGGAATTTCCCGAAATGGCCAGCACCGCGTTTCAGGCCATGCGGCCCTGGCTCAATTACATGAGCGAAGTGCTCACCACCGACGCCAACGGCGTCTCTTTGATCTAGTTCATCCAATCACCAACCCATACAATTATGAAACGAGTAACTGGTCTCGGCGGCGTATTTTTCAAGTGTGACGACCCCGAGAAAGTGCAAGCTTGGTACAGCAAACACCTCGATATCAATGCCGGTCAGTTCGGGACCATGTTTGTCTGGCGGCAAAAGGACGCCCCGGATATGGTGGGTACGACCACCTGGAGCACCTTCCAGGCCGATACCGACTATTTCGACCCCAGTCAGAAGGACTACATGTTCAATTACCGCGTGGACAACCTCGTGGAGTTGCTGAAAGTCCTCGAAGCTGAAGGCGTGCAGATCGTCGGGGAAATGCAGGAGTTTGAGTACGGCAAGTTTGCCTGGATCATGGATCCGGAAGGCAACAAAATCGAACTGTGGGAACCACTGGACATGCCCCTGGTCGCTTTCGAAAAGATGCAACAGGGCGGCGAATAATCACCGCTCGGCGGTCGAGTCGTGGGGATTCGGGGCGGACCCTCTATGTTTGCGCCGAATAAGACCCAAAACAAACCTCAATGTCAACCTACGAACGACTCAACTTGCTTTTCGACATGGAGACCGGGGATCCGGACGATGTCATGACCCTGTGTTTTCTGACCAGCCACCCGCAAGTCCACTTGCGGGCAGTCACGGTTACGCCCGGCACTTACGAACAAATCGGTCTGGTGCGCGAGGTGTTGCATCGCTGTGGCCGGACGGACATCCCGGTGGGCAGCCACCGGCCCGCGCACCCCAAGCAGTGTGTATCGCAATTCCACTATGACTGGATCGGCAAGGTCGCACCCGCAGAACCGGATGATCTGGGCCACCGAGTCATCGCGGCGACGGTGCGGGCCCACCCGGACCTCACCGTCCTGACCGGTGCCCCCCTGAAGAACTTTGCCTCGCTCGATCCCGATTTGCGCATCGCACGTTGGGTGGCCCAGGGCGGCTTTGCCGGGGACAATGTCGTGCCGCCGGCCTACCGCCTGCCCAAATTCTCCGGGATGGTGACTTGTCCCACCTATAACTTCAACGGGGCCCCTCAGGTAGCGAAGCACCTGCTGACGACCGACCGAATCGGGCAGCGATGGCTCATTTCAAAAAATGTCTGTCACGGGATGGTGTACGATGCCACCTTTCACCGCCGGATGGAGCCGGTAAAGGCGGCGAACCCCGGGATGCAGTTGATCTACGACGGCATGGCAAAATACCTCCGGCGGCGCCCCGAAGGCAAGAAGTTCCACGACCCCCTGGCGGCCTGCGCGGCCATCGATCCGGACATCATTGAGTTCCGGGAAGTCGAGGTCTACCGTGAGCGGGGGAAATGGGGCTCCCGCCTCCAATCCGGAACGCATACGTTCATCTCCGTAACCGCAGACCGGGAGCGATTTATCAAGGTATTCACGACGGTATAAGTCGGTACAATGACGCAATTCTGACGTCTGGGCGGCACTCGTAATTTGTCCCCAAAAGTTTACAAAAACTTAACAAGGCACGCAGGCCCCTTATACGGGCCCAAAATCCCCCTCTGCGGGAGATTTTGGGGTTATGCACCGCCACGTGAATAAGTTCGTTGGAATGCGATGGGCGATCTCGGTATTTTCATTCGCAAGTTGAGGAGACACCGGAAACATTTGCTGCTTACCTCCGGTTCCCGACTGTGTAGGACAAAACCACGGATCATGAAGCTATTTTACCAAGTCACTTTAGCCTGTTGTTGTATTTGTATGCTTACCGGTAGTGCATCCGCCCAGATTTGGACGGAGGACTTCACTTTTGCCGATGGGACCACGGTGGGCCCCTCCGGTAAATGGACCGCAACCTGCCCGGCCTGCGTCGCGGGGGATTACTTTGAAGTACGTTCGAATGCACTCGCCGCCCGCGACGTAAATGACTGGGCGATCTGGGAATCGGAAGTCATCGACATCTCCGGTTGCAGCGATGTGAGCTTTTCCGTACTCGCTCAAGAAAATGGGGACCACGACGGTCCCGGCTGCGCCTGCGGGATCAACATCGACTACCTCGACATCTACTACCGCGTCAATGCGGGCACTTACCAAATCATCGAAAACTGGAACGGAGACGGGGCCACCGGCCACACCCTGACCGGGGACTCGCAAAACGGCCTTTTTACCGACAATGACTGGGTGTCCACGACCGTCTCCCAGGGGGGACTCTCGGGCACGAGCCTGCAACTGCGCGTGGAACTGCGCAATACGGCGGGCAGTGAAGAATTGGTAATCGACGACTTGGTCGTACTTTGCACTCCGCTTCCGGTCGAAATGATGCACCTCGATGCGTACGCGGGGGAAGACGCAGTCGAAATCGAATGGGAAACCGCCCGGGAAAGCGGCAGCTCTGAATTTTGGGTGGAGCGCAGCCCGAATGGCACGAGCTTTTGGACCATCGGTGAAGTCGCCGCCGCCGGAAACTCGGATGGCCCCACGCGCTACCAGTTTACCGACGCCCAGCCCCTGCCCGGCCGGACCTTTTACCGCTTGCGCCAAGTCGACCAAGACGGCAGCTTCAGCTACACCCGCGTCGTGGAAGTGGATGCCCAAGCCGTGCCCCTCGAAGTCACCGCGCTGTACCCCAATCCGGCTTCCGATCAGTTGCACCTCCGCCTTCAGGCACGGAGCAGTGATCCCGCCGCATCCCTGGAGGTGTACGACGCCCGGGGCAACCTCGCCTACACCCAGACCCTCAGCTTGCGCGCCGGTGAAACCGACCTGGAAATTCCGGTCCGTGAATTGGCCGCCGGCATGTACCTGTTGCGGGTGCGCTCCGGAAACGAAGTGATCACGGATCGTTTCGTGGTCCGCTGACCCCGTATGGATTCACGGCTTGCCGCCGCGGCCGATGACCCGGAGGCGGCGGGGCAAAATCGAAAAAGTCGCGGGTCCCATCCCGATATTTTCGCCGTCGACCTCCAACAGGGCGGCGGGAGAAGCCTCTACCCGGACCGATTGGGCCGTGTAGAGGCTTGCTTCTTTCAGGTGTACGAAGCTGCCATTGAAGAGGCGGGGCAGGTTCAGGATAGAGCGCAGCACCGAAAGGGGGCGGATCAGGGTGACGTCCAGAATGCCGTCGTCGTAGATGGCATGGGGACAATGCTTCATCCCCGCACCGTTGTACTTGCAAATGCCCACCAGAAGGTAAAACATCCGCTCGGGGGGCTGCGCGTTTCCATCGATGGCAAAGTTGAGGTCCGGCGGTTCGTAGCGGGTCAGGCAGCGCAAAACGGTACTGACGTAGGTGCTGAGGCCCCCTTTTCCGGCCGCCTTGGCTCGGTTGGCTTCCCGGCCTACGTAGGCGTCGTAGCCCATGCCGGCGATGTTGATGAAGTAGCGGCTTTGGGGACCATTTTCCCCGGTAAACTCCACCCGGCCCACGTCCTGGACCACTTCCGGGGCTTCCCGAATCAGTGCCGCTGCCGCGTGGTACTTGCTGGGGATGCCCACGCTGCGGCCCCAGTCATTGCCCGTGCCCACCGGCACCTGGGCGAGACGGATTGCTAGCGGATCTACTACGTCCTGGCCGAGGATGCCATTGGCGACTTCATTGGCGGTGCCATCGCCCCCCACGGCGATGAAATTCCGGGCGCCCCGGGCGATGGCTTCCCGCGTCAAGGCGATGGCGTGCCGGGGTGATTCGGTCACCCGAGCTTCGTAGGGGATGCCGGCGGATTCCAGGGCGGCGGCAATGGCCGGCCAGCGCTTTTCGCACTTGCCCGCAGAGGCTTTGGGATTGCGGATCAAAGTCCAGGTGGTCACCATGCCGCTGAAAATCGGGAAATGTAGGCGATTCTACAAATCAACGGGGGGAAGGTCGGAGGCGGGGCCCCTTTTCCCGAACCGCCGCACTACATTTCGATGTCCCCGACCATCACCAGACCGCCGGTAATCTCTTTCACCTCCAGCGGATCGCCTTTGTCGTGTTCGATGATCAAAGTGCAGATTTCGCCCTTTTTGGCGCGTCCGGAGCACTTATTGCGCTGGACAAAAACCCGGAAGGCGTTTTGCTCTTTGTCGTAAGGGATTTCGATCTCCAGCACATCGCCTTTGAAGGCCCAGGAATCGCCCACTTTGATCCGGCCGGAGGGATAGGAGCCCTTGATGGGTTTCAGGTGGACCAGGAGGTCGATTCCGCGGAGCCCCTGTCTTTTCTGGCCTTTGGGGGCCTTACTCAGGTCGAGCTTCAGCTTCACAATCGTTTTGCCTTTGCTGGTTTTTGTTCTGAAAGTAAATTTCTTGTTGGGCAGTTCAATTCTCATCGTTTCGCAGTTATCGGGCATTTGTACACATCCGACCAGCAGCAGCGCAAGCATTGGCAACGCAATCAAGAGACGAGAGGCGATTTTTATGTTGGGTGCTTTGATGGCCGAAAAATAAAAAAATTAAGTCAAATTGGCTTTAGATTGATTCATTACAGGCAATGGCCGAGTTGCCACTGCGCCTTGAATTCTCCGCGGATTGCCGAGTCGCCTTTCGCGAAGAACATGTTTCGGGAAATGGAAATTTCACCGAATTTTCTCACTTGCAAGCTACGATTTAAGCGTGTCAAAGTTGTTAAATCGCCCGTAATTTTTCTTTTAGTTTGGCAGTCAGCCAGTTGCGATTGACCACCGACCGGGCCGCAGCGAGATTCTGCGCAATGCTCGCCAGTTTGTGCGGTTTCGAAGCGGGGGTCCGGTGGATTTGGTCGAGAAATCTGAGGGAAGCATTGATGCTTTGCAATTTCCGGGGATTGAAGGCGGACTTTCCGGTGGTGCGCTTGAAGTATTGCTTGGCGTTTTTGAGCGCCAGTTCCAGTGCCGTCCAGTCTTCGTTGTCGTAGAGGATGCGCAATTCGAGCATGCGGACGTCGGCTTTGGTAAAGGGATCGGCAAAGCTGGCCGTGCGCAGGAGCCGGAGCGCCCGGGAGTAATCGGTTTCGTAGTAGTGGATGATGGCCTGGTTGAAGGCGGTTGCTTCGGCGCGGTAAGTCGGCTCCAGATGTGGCCCGAAGCGGCGCAAAAAGGTGTGGGCCCGCGCGGTATCCGGCGGCGCAAGTAGCAAGCAGCAAGTGATGTAGTTCTTCAATTCCGCGTGGGAGATCTGGTCCTGGTGCAACAAGATGTTCGCCTGGGCCCGGTGATCGACCCAGAACAGATATTCGGGGAGAAAAGTGGGCCGCTGCCCGCGGTTCATCTCGATGATGCAGTGGTTTTGCAGGTATTGGCAGTAGTTCAGGTGCTCGTTGGGGGCCGGCGGAGTGGCCAGCAGCCGGGCTTTCAATTGCCAGTAGCCCTCGCCTGATTGCAGGAGGCGGTAATTTCCCGCAATCAGGGGGCCGAGCACGGGCTCGACCTCTGGCCACTCGGCTTCCTCGATCACCGCGTCAAAGTCAAGGATGCCGGGGGCGGCGGAACCGTCCGGCGTGATTTTCTGCCGCGAGTGCCACTCCAATTGCCAGTGCCCCCGCTGCACGAGGTAGTGGCGGTCCAGGGCCTCGATGGCGGTCCGCAGCGGGATCGGCGGGAGGTCATTGTGCTTGCTTTGGCCCCGTTTGCGGTGCTGCAACACACTCTGGGCTTCGTAGAGGAGCCGCATCAGTTGGGTGCGGTGCTGCAGGCCCCGGATGGAGGGACCAACTTGCTTGTGGAGCTGGCGTTCGGTTTTGCGCCATTCCCGGAGAAAAACGTTCATGGGCGCATTGCGGCGGAGCATCCCTTCCAGGAGGAGCAACTGCCTGCGGACGGGATTGCGGTTTTCTTCCTGCTCGACGAGGTAGGCGCGGAGTTGCTCCGTAAGGTCGGAGAGGAGATTTTTCAGGTACTCCGGTTTGCGTCCAGTGGCGGTCAAGCGCGGGAGGAGGTCATCGGCGTGCAGAATTTCTGGCAAATGGTCGATCAGCCATTTGCAGGTGGCGCGCAGTGCGGGGGAATGGTGCGGATTTTGGGCGAGGCTTTTCAGCACCCGGCGCCGCTCTTTGTCCCCCAACAATTCCAACAAATCTTGTACTTGTGTTCTCGGCATAGGAACAAAAAAATGAAAAATTAGCGAATTTTCCGAAAGTGAGTCCGCTACTTTTTCTGAATTTTGAGTCGAAAAAATATGGATATTTTTCTTTAAAAACGCATAATCGGGGTATTTTGCTTGGGTAAAGTGGACTACTTTTGCGGCTACTTTACCCCAAAAAGTGGTTTGGATGGATCTGCCAATGAACTGATATTCATGACAGAATTAATGTTTAACACCAATTTTAGCCTAACATGAGAATCAATGGGGAAGGGTACCAAATGCCCCCGGGAGGGGAGCGTTCGTACCACACTTTAGGGAACAAATTTTCCACCCTTTTTGCCGGACTCAAAACTACCTGGCAAAGCCTGCCGCCGCTCTTGCGCATCATTTATTTGCTGCACTGGCTGGTCACCTTGCCGTTCTTCCTGGTGCTTTCGGCACTGCACGTTTTTTTCTGGCCGCTCGGCAGCCTGCGCGGAAAAGCCGCGGTGGGGGTGCTCTTGGGATTTTCCGTACCGTTTTTCCACCTGTTAATCAGCGCGGGAATGTGCGAAGAGAAGACAGAAAGCCTCAGCATCGCGATTACCCAAAATTGCGCGCCAGTCCCGGGAGTACGCGTGCTTGTTGAAGGGGTGGCCGAAGGTTACACCGACGAGGCGGGAATCTTCAGCTTCGACACCCAATATTACCAGAGCCGAATGGAATGGATGGGCATCGACCGGATGTATTGTCCTGCTTGTTTCGAGGACCACCACTTTCGGGTACTGTTGTACGGACAGGACGAAAGCCAGGAACCCAAGCGCTACATCGGAACTTACAATTTCGGTAAGATACGCTACAAAATCCGCCGTGAAAATGAGACATCGTTCTCGTTCATGGAATACTGCAAGCACTGGGGATATGAAGATAAAAATCTGAAGTTTCTGGACGTAATTGACTTGGCGAATCTTTAACCAACAAATGTTTAAAAAATGAAAGTTCTAATTGCCCTTATCCTTACTTTTTGCTTTGCATTTAACAGCCATGCCGCTACCATCGGGAGCACAAAGGTGCCCGCAGGATCAAACGACAAGGTCAGCAAAGTCCTGATGATTCGCTTGGTACCGTCGGCAAGCAGTCGCCCGGACCAGCCGATTGTTCACCGCGATTACAAAGTGTACGCTCGTTCCAGCATGGGACTACTACAGTCTTGTACCTTGGACAACTCCGGTTCTGAACCGGTATTCTGGGTGGAAACTTCCCTGGAAAAGGATGACCACGCTGCGTCGGAAAGCGAAACTCCGTTTTTCTATACCTTCTATGCTACCAACAAGAAAACTCAAGTTACCAGTAAGGTGTCGGAATCCGTGGACTTCGGGGAGGCTTTTGATACCGCCCGAGTTGAGATTCCGATTGTTACGGCAAATCCGCGGCGGGACACCAGTGACAGTTTGCAACAGGTTGCTTGGCAACGGCAGATTGAGGACTTGGAGGCACTGTTGGAAAGAACGCTCCGTGAGATTGAAAAACTCATCGATGACAATAATCATTCAGTAATGATCGTCGACTCACTTGAGGGAGTGATCGATGACAATGAGATAAAGTTGAGGCAGTTAGGCCGGCAACTCGAGAGCTCCCGAATCATCAATGAGGAGCTTGAACACGACCTGGAAGTCCAACGCAAAACCATTCGGAAGCTTCGCCGTGAACTGGCGCAAATGGAAAAGGAACTCAAGCGCGATGAGTGCTTCTGCAAAGAAGCCAAAAAGGAAGGCCACGCGTTGCTGTCAGTATCGTTGTTTGGCCGGGGAGGCCTGCCGATCAAAGTAGCGGCGAACAATCTGACCGCAATCTGGGAATCGCAGCGCGGCAAGCAGGCCCGGCAACCCGTCTCAATTCCGGTTGAATCGGTAAAGAAAGATACCTTTGGCTTGGGCTATTTGGTGTGGCTGGACCTGAGTAGCATCGATGAATCGGACATTGGTAGGCTGGCACTGAACTACCGGGCCACCAATGCTCCCTACGAAGAAACGGAAATGCTCGATGAGTTTTTCCTGGACAAAAAGAATGTCGATTGTTACCGGAATCCCGATTTCTCCCGGGGAACTCCCACCTTTAAAGTGAAAGGCAATGTCATGCGCCACGCAGAGACCAAGATTGAATTTGACCGGGTCGACAGCATCATGGTGCCGCCCGGCGAGTATACCATCCGCATGAGCTACGTGACCGAAGACAGCAAAGCTCCGGATTACACGGTGCGCTTATTCGAAAACCGCACCCGGGAAGAAGTGGAAATCGGTCAGCAGGACAAAAACAAGATCGAATTCTACACCACCAATCTGCGGGTCACTTCACGGGATTTCCGCCGGCGTTACATCTTCGAGGTGCCGGAAAAGTACCAGGACACCCAGGTTCACCTGTTTGTTGAGGTCATTCCGGAGGGCAAGGAAAAATCCCCTTACACCGACGTCATCCGATTCTCGATCAATGATTTGCAGCGCGGCGAAAACGTTAAAGCGCTGCGCATCGATGGAATGACCGCACGCGGATCGGCCCTCCATTGAAACCGAACCGAAAACAAAATACAATACGATGATTGCGGTTGACGGATTGTGAGGGCCAGCCTTTGCCCTCGGAGCTTCCACCTAACCCCAACTTAATCAACTGAACCCAAGCGTTTCGACCACTGCGACGTCCGTGCCTTTCCGGTACGGCGTTGCCTTTTTGGAGCCTCTGCCCTTCATCCGGTCCCTGCGCGGCCGCATTGTCCCCGGACAAAGCGGCGCCTTCTCACTCGCCTACGCCCATAAAACGCCCCGCTTTCAGCCGGGCGTCCCCCCGCCGAAATTCGTAAATCAACACCCCCCGCGGCACCTGGTCCAACGCCAAGACCGTCCGCCCTCCTTCCAGCGGGATCGGGGCCGTCAGGCGCCGCCCCTGGACATCGTACAGCCGCAGTTCCAGCCCTTCTCCCCGCCAGGCTTCCGGAACCCGGGCCTGAATGCCCCGGCCCCCCGGCCCCGGCAAGAGCTGCAACTCGCCCGTGCTCGGCGGCACCGTCGCGCTGGCAAGGGAAGCCAGATCGACCGTGAACCACAGGCTGTCTTGAGCCGCCAGCGGCGTGGTGATCGTCTTGGTGAAGTAGCCCGGCTTAGCCACCTCTAGGGTATAGCCCCCCGGCAGCGCCCCGTAGGCAAAGCCCCCATCATTGCGCGAAAAGACCGTATCGTTACTCGGCAGGATGCGGATCTCCGCGTTGGTGATCGGGGCGAGGGTCAGCGAATCCCGCACCAAACCGTAGATCCGGCCCGCGTAAGCATCGTTGAAGCGCCACACGTAGAGGCCGTCGTGGCGATTCGCCCCGATGATTTTGCCCGAAGGAAAGAACGGACAAGCCGACCACAGACCATCGAATCCTCCACTGGGGCCGGCCCAGGTATCGTAGTGCCCGACCTCCACCGGCACCGCCGGATCGCGCAGGTCGAGCACCCGCAGCCCTTCCGTATTGTGCGCAATAAAGGCAAAATCCCCCCGGATGTAAGCATTGTGGACCAGGCTGGCGTCATTGGCGGTCCATTGCGCGACCTCCTGAATATTGCTCAGGTCGGTGATGTCGTGGATGCGGGCGGGCAGACCGTCGATCTCGTCCATGACCAGCAAGTGGGAATTGTCCTGGGTCGTCCAGCAGCTGTGGGTAAATGCGTTCGGGTAGACCAACTGCGTGATGCGGACCGGATTGGCCTTGTCGCTGATGTCCACCACGTCGAGGTAGCCGGCGAAGATCGCGGACACATACATGGTGTCCCCGCGCACGTGGCAGTCGTGGGCGTAATCGGGCGCGTAGGTGCTGACCTCGACCGGCTGGGCCGGATTCGAGACGTCGATGATGTGGACGCCCCGGGTCGATTGCGGATTGGTACCGCAGACGTACACGTAATTTGGATCGCCGAGGATGTCCTTTTCGATGATGTGCCCGGTGTCAAAGGTCGAATCAAACGTCGTGATCTGCTGGACCGAATCGGGCAGGCTCCCCAGGAAAATGACCTGCATCCCGGTATCGCCCGAGTCGCCTTCGGTCACCACGTAAGCGTGCTGGTCGATCACCGTGATTTCCCGCCAGCGGGAGGACGGGCCCGGCACAAAATCCGCTTGGTAGAGATTGGTGGAATCGTCAATCGGAACCACCGAAAGCCCTTCAAAACCCCCAATCAGGGCGTACTCCGCGCCTTGGGGGGAAGTGTAGGCCCAGGAACCGGAGTAGCGCGCCACCGCCGGATCGATTTGACCGAAGAGGCTGACATTCACCGAAGATTGGGATAAGACGAGTGCGGGCAGCAGCAAGAAAAAACCGAGGAAGATTTTTTTCATGAAGGAAGATACTCAAAAATCGCTTTTTGCGTTGTAAAAGGAAACAAAATTGATCAACTGCCGTCCGGGGCGTCATCCCTCCCGACCGCCGGAAAGTGGTACATACAATGCCCCATGAAACGTGTAATTCGGGATTTCCGGTCGCTGGACGCTGACCTGCGCGACCGCTTGGCGGCAGCATTTCCCCAAGGCATCCAAAAAGCAGATCTCCTGGCCTTTCCGGTCGGAGGCGGCCGGCGCATTTACGGCGTTGAATTGGTGGTGGGAGATACGCTGTACATCATCAAAGGCGATTTTCGGGAGAAAAAGCGCGGTTTTACCCTGCTTTGGGAGGGGGAGGAAGGTGGGGAGGGCGATTTTTCCGACGAAGATGAGCCCTACTGAGCCGCCACGGCTACTGGGCCCGAACCCGCCAGGGGGGATCGATCCGGTTTTTCCCGGCATGGTACAGGAAGAGGCGGTGGCCGTCGGGATCGGAAAACCACGCTTCCCGCCACAACCAGCTTTGCTCAACCGGGGGCGATGCAAATGGGACGCCGGCCGCCCGGAGGCGGGCGTACTCCGCATCGAGATCCGAGCATTCAAAATAGCGCTGGATGCCGGTGCCGCCTTCGGCCAATGTTTCCACGTGGTGCAGCGAGAGCGTCGCCCCTCCCACGGGCAACAAAAAGCGGGCGTAGCGCGGCCGCGAATCCACGATCAGTTCCAGCCCCAGCAACTTGTAAAAGGGAATTGCCCGGTGCAGATCGCGGGAGGGCAAGGTTACCTGGTTCAGTTCCATCCCGCAAATATGAACAACTTATTTTTCGGCTTCAAGGCGGCGCAGCTCGGCCGCCCGCGCCAATTTTTCCTCAATGTCCTGCACCGCCGCGGGCTGCTCGGTCATCTGGTAAAACTTCAGGATTTCTTCCAAGGCCGCCGTCGTCTCAAAGTGCGACTCCCCGAAGACCCGCTCTTTGATGTAGTAGATGGCGAGCAGGGATTCTTCGGCCTCGTCCATGCGGCCCTGGGCCAGGTCAGTTGCGGCGATCTCGGCAAACAGGGCCGCGATGACGCCTTGATCACCCGGCTGGTTGATGTCGTAAATGTCGAGCGCCCGGGTCAGGGTGATGCGCGCCTGGTCGTGGTTGCCGGTGACATTGTAAAGCCGCCCGATGTTGTAGAGATTGGCGGCGACCGGATCGGCGCGGAGGCCGAGGTGTTCTTCGCGGATGGAGAGTGCCTTTTCCATGTAGCGGATGGCGGTCGGCACGTCGGTGCGGGCCAGGTGGTAGGAGGCGTATTTGTCGTAGACCGGGGCCAGGGGCAAGGTATTGGGGCCAAATGCAGCCTCGCGGGCTTCCCGGATGGTCGCGAGGCGGGCTTCGGCTTTGCGGAAGTCGCCGATCGACACGTACAGGGTGAGGAGATTGTCAATCGTGGCGCCGAGCAGCGGGTGGTTGAGCGGCAACTGTTTTTCCCGGATCTCCAGGGCGTCGAGCAGGTAGTCTTCCGCCCGGTCAAATTCGCCACGTTGGTCGTGCAGTACGCCTAGGTTGACCAGGGTGGTGGCGATTTCGGCGTGTTCCCGGCCGAGGACGGCGCGCTGCATGTTGAGGGCGTGGGTGTACACGCCGCGGGCCCGCTGGTGGTTGCCCTGGGCGAGGTAGACCCCAGCGAGGTTGTTCAGGCTACGGGCCAGGGGGGCGCTTTGCAGGCCGTAAGCAGCTTCTTGGAGGTTGAGCACCCGCTGGTAAAGCGTTTCCGCTTCGGCGTAGTTTTGCTCGGTGTAGCGCAGGGCAGCCAGGATTTCGAGCGGATGGGCCAGCCAGATTTGGTATTCTCCGGGGGAGTTTTCCAATACGGCGATGGCGTTTTGGAGGTATTCCAGGGCGACGCGCAACTCTCCCTTTTCGAAATAAACTTCTCCCAGAAGGGCTTGGCAGCGGCCCACCTCCGGACTGCGGTGGCCGATGTTGTTTTGGCGGTGGCCCAAAGCGCGGGTGTACCACTGGGTGGCAGAGGCGTATTCTTTCAGGTCCAGGTACAACTTGCCCACTTGCTCCAGGGCATCGCCCACCCGGCGGTCTTGCTTGCCGTAGACATTTCCGGCTTCGGTGACCAGACTCAGGGCGTAGGTAAGGGCCTTGGGGTAATTGCCTTGAGCGTACTGCTCCTGCATGGATTGCCGGAGCGATTCCAGGAGTTCGGGCTGGGCCTTCAGGAGCCCGGCCCCAAACAAAAGCACTGCGATCAAAAACGTGCGCATGGGCCTAAGGAACGGAAGTACCTCCATCGGTTCAAGGCAAAAATTCGGTGCTTTTCGCCATTAACTGGCGGCTTTTTTCTGGCAACACTTGGGCAGAGCATCGTGGCTCTCGCGGCTGGCCTTTTCCAGCTTGGTGTCGTAGCCCGCGGTGGCGCAGGCTTTGTGCAGGGCGGGAACGGCCACGGCGGCGGAGTCATAGCGGATGCTGACCAAATTGGTTTCGAGGTTGTAGCTCGCCGAAGCGACACCGCGCACTTCCTCCAGTGAGGTTTCAATCGTCTCTTTGCACATGCTGCAATTGCCGCGGACCCAGAATTCGGCATCGGCGTTGCCGCCTGGGTCGCAGGCGGTCAGGGACAGCAAAGCGCAGAAGAACAGTGCCGGGATCAATCGGAGTGGTTTATTCATTTTCATCGTTGTCATAACCGTTGGGCAAATTGTTGAGGGTGGCATCGGTAGGAGAGGAGGCATCCCGTTGCTGCTCGATGATGGGTTGCATGGGAATGACCCCCGCGCCTTCTTCGTAGACCATGCGACCACCGAGGTGCGATCCGTAGCCCAGCAACCCGATCACCCCGACGAACACTACTGTAAAAACGATGCGTTCGGCGAAAATATTGGATTGTTGCCGGAGATAGGCCCAGACTCCCAGGATACCAAAGGCGTAGGTCGCAATCATGCCCATCTGTTCGTGGCGCTCGGCGAGCGAGTGGATTTGCTCGTTTTGCACGATGTTGCTCTCGGTATAGTCCCCGGTGAGGATGGCGGCGACGCAGCCCAACAATCCCCCCGCGTGCAAAAAGAAGCCGACGACGTCGAGGCGATATTGCTTCACGAACAGGTGCGCCACGTAACAGATCCCGGCGGCGATCAGCAGGGCGACGGGAAAGTGGACAACGGAGGGATGCAGTGGGATCATGGTGGTTTTCCAGCGTTCAACACTGGTATAACGTTTATTGCCCCAAATTGTCTTTTAGTTCGCGGGCTTTTTGTATGGCTTCCCCGAGGTGGCTCCAATCCGCGGGGTGGAGGCGCTTGGGATTGAGCTGGTGCAGGTGGGCGATTTGTTGGCCTTTGCGAATGAACAACTTGTCGCCGCGCAACTCCATGAGCGCGATGCCGTCGTGTCCGTATTCGGCCCGGACCATGCCAAAAATATTCTTCAGTTGCACCTTGTCCGGTTCGATGTTGGCGACCGGGTTGAGCATTTGCAGCGCCCCCAGCAGGAGTAAAAGGATCCCCGGGACGATGAGCCAGGCATTTTCCATGTACAGCCCCCAACCTCCCCCGATGAGCCCCAAGGCGGGCAACAAAATCGACAACAGGGGATGGCGACGGATCTGGATCATGGGGCAAAGATAGGCTTGATTTCTGATTTCCGCGTCCAGGACGCGCAAGTAGCAAGGAAGGAATTTCCAATTGCCTGATTTCCGATTTCCAATTGGCGCATTGCGAACACGTAAACAACAAAATTCAAATCCCGATTTCTTCCCCTAGCCGCACGCAATCACCCGCGCGGCGGAGGCTCACTCGGCATGGGGCGGGGGATTTTGGTAGCCCTGGGCACCGGAAAGGCGCAGTATGGCCTCGATGCTGAAAAGATGCACCGGTTTTGCATTGAAGTCGACCTCGCTAATCCGCCAGGCGGCACCGGGGGTACGGCGCATCAACTCTCCCCGGGCGGAGTCCGGGTCCAGCCGCAGGTACTCCACCAGGGAATTCAGGGTGGAGTAGGCTCGCAAGCGGG
>JBCCQH010000008.1:0-98254 GCA_039024435.1 Bacteroidota bacterium | reverse complement strand
GTTCTACTTTGTCAAGTTAACAAAACACCAATCCGTCTTCGCCAACGCGCTAGGGCGCAGTGAGGAGATCGCGATGACAATTGGGGAGGCTTGCCATGGCAACGACCAGCGGGAGGAGGCATCTTTTACGTCGTGGGTTTCTTGATTCGGACTTGCACTGGGAAATCACAGTGGGCAATGGCAGCGGGAAGCCGCACTAGGTAAGATCACTGCGTATTCCTCGCGATCTCTTCCTATCTCATTTGTCGCGCGTCGCGAAGACACCTACGAGGAAGATTGGGCAGAAATGCAAACCTGACAAAGTAGAATTAGATAAGTAACCGAAATATGCAGGATAAAAAAATGACGTGTGACAGGTTTGCAATTTATTGTGTCGCAATGGGCACAAAGGCAAATCCGAAATGCATCAAGGCGCGGGAAACGAGTCGTGGTCCAAGTACTGCCAGGTCGTGCGGGCCCATTTGAGGTAGTCGTCGACCGGCTTTTCCATTTGTTTTTGCAGGTATCCTTGGGCTTCTGAGTTGGCGTCCCCCGGGCGTGGGTCACCCTCGGGAGCAAAGAAATTTTCCACCGCCCGCTCGGCCCGGCTGCGGCGAAGGGTGGGAGCATTGCCTTCCACGCGGATCATCTCCGGAAAGTCGGGATCCGGGACGAAGCCCGGACCGCGCAAGGCCGCCGGATCAAACTGCAAAACGATCTCTTTGTGGGCGGCTCGGTTGGGAAAATTATCGTCGTAGATTTTCATTCGCCCTTCATCCAAAATCAGGTAATCCACTCCACCGTAGCGGTTTTTCCGCATCAGATTGGCGAGGAAGGCCGAATTGCGGCTTTGGCTGATCAGGCAGAGAAACTTGAGCCGCTGGCGGAAGCGGCCGGCCGGATGGGAAAAGTGCGCGTTGTGGGCGATGAAATAGTAGAGGGGCCGGTAGGCACAGATGTCGTAGCGATTGGTGAGGAAGACCTTGCCGGCCGCTCGCTGGCGGAACTCGGGAAACCAGACCAGGCCGGGCATCTCGCTCCGGGCCGCGATTTTGTAGATGTCTTTCGCCTTATCGTGGTGGAAGCCCCGGGCGAGGGAAAAACTGATCAATATGGCCATTGCTACCGGCAGATAGGGCCGGAAGCGCGGGCTATCTTCGACCTTGATTTGGTCGCTGGCCAGCAGCGCCCCCCAGCCCAGACTGAACCAGGCCAGGTATTCGGTCAGGGCAAAAATGCGCATGTGCAGCAGCGGGGTATCGATCAGCATCCCGATGTACCCCAGCAGCAGCCAGCCCAGTTGGGCGATGAGCAGCCAGAGAAAGGCCCGCGCGAGTTTTTCCCGGTAGGCCAAGCCCACCAGGAGCAACAGGCCCACGATGATCGGCGCGCTTTGGATACCGCCGTCCCCGTAGGGCCCGGCAATCATGTAGGGCTGAAACCAGCGGTTTTGGAAGGACTGCACCCCAAAACGCAAGAAATCCCAGGCCAGCGGCAACCAAAATGGCGCACTGAAAAGGGCGGTCCAGCCCAGCAGGCGCAGGTGGCTCCGGAATGATTTTTTCACCGGCTCCCAACTCCCGGCTTCCCGCCGCTCCATCCCCGCCCGCAGCAGGAGATAGGGCAGCAGCAGGAAGAAGTAATAGTAATAGGTCATGAACAGTCCCGCCCCGATCAGTCCCCCCCAGAGTAGGGTACGGCGGCTGAGTTGGCCCCGCCCGAATTCCACAAAACGCAGCAACCAAGGAATGAAGAGCGTGATCGAAATGGCCTCAAACGGCTTGAACAGCAGGTCGTCGCGCGCCACCAAGATGGTGAGCGCCACAAACACAAAGGCCAACCGCTCGGGGACGATCCGCTTCCACATCGCAAATACCCCCCAGGGCAGGAAAAACGCGGTCAGCGTCATGCCCACGTTCAACATCGTCCAGGGTTCGGCCCCGGTGAGCCAGGCCAGCTTGCCCAGCAGCCAGTGGTAGAGCGGCGGATAAAAGCTGTGCAGTTCTTGGTAGACAAAATCGGTGTTGCCGGCAAAATGCTTGAACTTTGCGATCATCGTCGCGCTGAACCAACTGTCCCCCAAAACCCCATTGGGCCCGAATTCAAGCTTGCCCCAGACCGCCACCACACTGAGGCCCACGCCCAGCGAAAACAGATGGGTCAACCGGGTGTAGAGGTGGGCCTTGCCGGCACTGAGCCAGGTGATCGCGAGCATGCCCAGGGCCACTACCGCCACAATCAGATAAGGCAACAGATCGCCGAGCGGATATTCGGGCAGTTTGTGCTGGGGGATCAGGTTCCAGCCCAGGAAAAACAAGATGACCGAGGCCAGGCCGGAGATGAGGCGCGGATCGCGATAGCCGGATAAGGGCGTGGTATGCGGGTTGCTTTCCAATGCGGTTAGAGGGCGCGGGGCGTGATTCCCCGCAGATTCTGCCCGCAAGATAGGGAAAAAGCGAATTTTGCCTTATTTTGGATTCGCCATCTTGTAACCAAACCGCTACCATGCGTAGAATTGCGGCTTCATTCCTGCTCTTGGGGGTGTTTTTGTGTGCGGCCGGGCCCGCCCGGACGCAAACCCCCGAACTCAACCACGCGAAGTATTGGAAGCACCGTTACCGGCTGTACGGAGACGGAACCGTCGACAATCCGGGGTTCGTCAAGGTGGTCGACGATCCACGGACGGTTCCCGGAAGCATGATTCCGGTGGCGTGGCTGGCGCCCTGGGCCGATTGCCAGTGGAACTACTCCTTTGGCCAAAACCGCGGGCGCTGTGGCATCGGGGATACCGGGCGCGGGGGCGTCCACGGCGGAGCGGACGGCACGATCCATCTGGGGTGGTACATTGGGATGCTGGCCATGGAGTACCGCCTAGCCGACCTCACCGACCAGCCAGCCCAAAAAGAAAAGACCGCCCGGGAACTTTGGCAAGCACTGGAGGCCTACGCGCGCCTAGACAGCACGGCCGAGACCAAGTATGGCTATCCCGGCGTGGTCGACGGTTTTTTCCTGCGCAATGACATGCCGCTCGATTACCACCGTCAATTGGATATCGCGGGCAATCCCAACTTCCCCGGCTTCAGTTGCACCGAATCGCCTTTGTTGTGCAATGAAGGCCGGGAAAATACCGAGCGCTACGCAAATGTCCCCTCGGGCGACCAGATGAACTACCTGCTGCTCGGTGCCGCCTTGGTTAAAGCCTGTCTACCGCCCGACGCAGTCTTCGTGCGAGGCGAGGATGTGCGGGTCAAGGGGCAGCGCTTGGCCCACCTGATCATCAGCCGGCTGCGGCAGGACCGGTGGTACATCCGCTCTCCCTACGGAACCAAGGTGCCCGTGGGGCCGCAGTTGATCGTATACTCCTGGCCCATGGCCGAGGCCGCGAACTACATCACCGAGAACAACACCGACTTGGGTTTTGCGCGCAACTACCACGACGCGATCTCAATGGTGGCCGGTGGGGCCTGCTGGAACGCCATTCGGGGCCTGTTTGCGAGCCTCCCCCCGGTCGATGTATGCTTGAACGATTTTCCCGGTGCGCTGCAAGCCGTAGCCGCGGCAGTTTCCGATGAGGTGGATGCCACCAACCTGGACGACATCTGCTGGAACCTCAAGAATCCGGTTTTCGTCACCCAGGTGCTATCCTTGGCCGCAATGAGCAATACGTTTCCACCCGAGTTGACCGCATTCGTTGCCGACCTCAACGGCGCCGAAATATACCCCCTACTGCAAAACATCCTTTATGGGGGAAACTTGGACGGGGACATCGTAGTGGAAGCCCGGCGGTTGCTCGACGCAGCGCCCTGCAAGAAGTTTTGCTGGATCAGTACGGAAGATGTCAATCCCTTGCCTTACGAGGATGCTTCCGGGCGTACCTTTGCCTGTGACAATGTGGTCGAGTGGCAATCGAGCGACCGCTGGGTACATCCTCGGGGGGCCGAAGGCGACCACGGCCGGGCTGAAGGCTCAAAACTCAGCAGTGGGATGGATTTTTTGCTGCTGTACAATGCTTACCACTGCGCGTTCCCCAATCAGATCGTCAATGACTACCGGGACTCCGAGCGGGGTCAACTTAGGATTGAAGGCGAATTTCCGCGGAAGCTCGGGGCTGCGTTTGGCTGCATTGGCTGTACGGAAACCCCGGTGGTGTATACCTATCGGGATTCGGTTTATCTCAATTGCCAGCTCCGGGTGCGACGGGATGGGCGGGGAAATGAACGGGCGGCGGAGCTTTGGCTGGTGGGGGCCGGGGGACCGGGCCGGGTAGCGTTTGGCCCCGACTTCGTCGTCGAGCCGGGGGCAAACTTTGTCTTTGTCTCGCAGCGCCTGGCGTGCGATGGCGCCCGATTGAGCTATCCGACCGCGGTTCCGGATACCGAGCCGATCAATCTCGTCGACTACGCCAGAAAGGAAGAACGGCTGCGCGTCTTTCCAAATCCCTCAGATGGCTGGATCAACCTGGAAGTGGCCGGCCTGCCCTACGAGCCTTTGCGGATCGAAATCTTGGGCACGGATGGGCGCATCTTGTACGCCTCGGAGTGGATCGCCGATGACCGGCTGGTCATCGACCTGCGGGCGGAGCCGGCGGGGATCTATTTGGTACGGGTCACTTGGGGGGACGACGTGATCCTGCGCAAGGCAGTAGTGGAGTAGCGGATGATTCCATTTAGTCGTTTCCTCGGGAGATGAATGCGGTGTTCCCAGCGGGAACTTGGCCTCCGGGCGAGAGTACCGGACCGCGCCTCAATACAGTTCTACCATTTCGAAGCGGGGATAGCCGGATTGCCGGTCTGCATTGACGAAATCCAGGAAGCGCAATTTGAAATACCGCTGATCGGCATCCCGCAACACGAAATTGCGGTTGAAGTCAATCGTGTAATCCTGACCGTCAAAAAATTTCCAGTTGTACCCGATGACGTCCGCAGCATCGCCGTACGCTTGCTGAGCGGCGAGGGCAATGTCGATTTCGTCAAAGGTATGGGAAGTATCGACGGCGACCGCGACGTAGTTGCGATTGATCAATACTCCGGAGACCCCGTAATGCGTTTCCAAATCCCATACGGGGCTGTAAATCACGTCGCAATAACGGGTAAACAGCAAGTGCCACTGATCGGTTTCTGGCTCGCAGGCCACCACGGTATTGCTCGTCAAGGACAAGGCCACGCGGTTGCGGAGGGGATCTTTCGGAATGGTGATGTCCCGGAGATTGTCGCCGTTGAGATCAGCGAAACGGCAGACATACTCCGAGGCCGAGTGACTGAGGACCATGAACTTCACCTTGCCCAGCGGATTACCGAGGGTGTCAAAGCCTCGGTCCAGGATGTACACCTCCATTTGGTTGCGGTAGTCCCCCACCGCGGTACTATCGGGGGATTGGCTGCTGGCGTCGTAGTGGACCGGGAGTTGCCCAATGGCGCTCACACCGGCAAAATCACTGGTTTCGGTGCGGTAGATTTTGCTGCAATTGGCCGTATTCAGGAAAATGACCCATCCCTCCGCTGAGGCTTCAAAGGATAAATCCCAAGCGGTGCGGTCGATGGTATTGGTAGCCGAAGTGTCGGCCAGATTGAAGAAAATTTGGTTTTTGCGGCCATCGCCGCCCATATCCAGTGTGATATCGTAAACAACGGGCGGTTCCGGTACGCTGTTTTCCCCGGGGTCGCAGGCCATCATGATGACGGCAAGTAGGCTGGATAAGATTAACTGGTGTCGCATTCTGGCACGTTTAAATTGGGTGTACGGCGCAAATGGCGGTTTGAGTGAGGATGGCACGCATGAAAAAAACGTTTCTCGAGAAAGGCCCAAGCCGGATTACCGGTAAACACTTTATTCATGAACCACCAATTTGCAGCTTTATGAAAAATAATATAATAAAAAAACACCAGGGCCACAAGGGCCCTGGCGGTTGCTTAAGTTGGTTACAAATGCGGCACCCGGCGGCACCGCTATGCATGGATGAAGATAAGTCAGATCAATTCTTGCATTTCAAATTTTGGGGCACCCTTCTCACCCAAGTCATCGTAGAAATCGATGAAATGTAGTTTGAAGTAGCGGCCATCGCCATCGCGGATGATGTAATTCATCTCCGGCAATACCACAAAGCCACTGGTAAAAGTAAATATTTTCCAATTGTAGCCGATTACATCGGCGGCGGTGCTGTATTCCAGCGACTGAGCGTGGGCCAGCGTAATGTCGACAAAGTCGATCTCGTGGTCAATGGCCACGGCGACCCGGGCCTGATTGATCAACACGCCATTTACGAGGTAGGGCAGGGGCGGATCGGCAAACAGGTGGGTGTACTGCGTGAAAAGCAGGTCCCACAACTCGGTATCCGGTTCGGCCTCAACTACGGAGTTGGACTCGAAAGAGACTGCGACCCGATTTTTGGCCGCGTCCTTGGGCAGATCAATGATGGCTTCATTGCCGCCGTCGAGGTCCATGACCCGGATCTGATAGCCGGAGACCGAGTGACTTTCCACTTGGAACTTGCGGTAGCCGGTATGCAGACCTTCCGCATTGTAACCCCGGTCCAGCACCAAAACTTCCGGCAAGGTACGGTAATCTCCGGCGGCCGTGCTGTCCGGATGCCAACTGCTCGCATCGTGTTGCCAAACCGCCGCGTCGGTACTGGTCATCACCCCAAAGTCGGTTGAGTTTGTGCGGTGGATGGCGCCGCCCCGGGAACTGTTGAGATAGACGCGCCAGCCATCGGTGTGGGCTTCAAAGCCCAGGTCCCAGGATACTTTCGGGATGGTTGCAACGACGGATTCGGTGGCCAGATTAAAGAAAAGCTGATCGTCGTAGTTCGGCTGCATGTCCACTTGCACAATGGAAGCATCGGTGGGTTCCGGGGGAGCAACCGGGCTTTCTCCCGGGTCACAAGCGGTGAGCGTCAGCAGCAGGCAGGAACAAAAGAGTGCGATGCGTTTCATGGATTCGTAGCGAAGTTAAAGCGGATTGACGTGAAAATACTACGGCCCCAGTTGACCGCGCGGGTGCTCGAGTTCGTTTGGTGGACGCCTCCCGGAGCGAGTCCGGCATTGACATTTTGGACGTCGAACAGGTTTTTCCCCCCGACGGTCCAGGTGATGCGGCGTTCCCAGAAGTCTTTGCTCACGTTGAGGTCCATCTGGGAAAAGTTATCAATTTGGGTTTCGGTGATTTCCCCATCGTTGGTGACAAATCCGGGGAGCGCTCCGGTGTGCTTGTAAAATGCACCGACCCGGGCTTTGATCCGGGGGATCTCGTACTGCACGTTGACCCGGAACTCCGGCGTATAGCTGAATTCGGGGACACCGGCTTCGGCGGACAAGGAATTTGACCGACCGATGTAGGCCCCGCCCACGTCCAGGTCGAGGTTTTTCCAGCGCCAGCGGACATTGCCTTGCAGTCCCAGACTGCGGAATTGGCCCACATTGAAATAAGTAAAGACCGCACTGTCCGGGATCTGGGCGAGGCTGATCAGGTTTTGAATATCGTTGTAATATCCGCTGACATTGGCCTGGAACAAATGCCTTCCTTTCACCAAGCGGCCGTCCAATGCCAATTGAAAATTGTCCGAATACTCAGCTTGCAGATCCTGGTTGCCGAGGATATTGTGGTTGATGTCCACAAATTCAAAATACAGCTCCTTGAGGGTCGGGGCCCGGAAACCGCGCGCCCAGGAGGCCCGGGCAATCAGGGATTTCTCGGTCTGGGTGACCAAGCGGAATTTCGTGTGGAAGGACGGAATCAGCGGAGCCTCGTACGCGGAGTTGTAGGTGGCCCGGAGTCCGGGGCGAAGGGTCAGCCAGGCGAACGGCTCAATCTCTGCGGTTGCAAACGCCGCGATTTCGGTTTGGGCCCGCTGGCCGCTATCAATGCGCACGCCAACCGCAGTTTCGTGATTGAACTCGTAGCCGACCTGGAAATTGATGCGTTCGTCGGTGGGCACGTAGGAGACACTGCCCCGGCTCATCGCAAGGTTGAAAATCGAGGTGTCCTGATCGGAAGCGGTCCCGGTCAGTCGATCTTCCAGGGTCGTCAGATCAATCACGTGGGTATTTTTGATGCGCTTAAAGTGGTTGTATGCCGCGACGAGATTGTAGCGCAGTTTGGGGCTGATTTGGCCATCGGAGTTGAGGCCCACATTCTGGCGCCAAGTCCGGTAGGTATCGTCAAAGGCGGTGATGCCGTAGGGCCCCCGAGGCAAACCGCGGTTGGTGATGATTTCGTGGTAGTGATCGTAATAAGGCCGCAGATTGATTTTGTCTAAGGACAGTCCATAATCGATCCGGCCAAAGTACTGTTCCTTCATGTCCCACGGCTTTGAGCGGAAGCTGTCGGCAATCGCGGATTGAGGGAGCAGAGTAAATTCATCGTTGGGCGACCAGCCATCGAAGAAGTAGCGTCCACCACTGGCACTCACACTGTGGCGGCCTTCCTGAACCGTCACCCGGGCATCGGCATTGTACTGGCCTACGGTTTCGTAGTAAGTATTTGCGAGGACACTGACCCCGCTTCCGGCGGACTTGCGGGTAATGAGATTGATGACACCGGCCAAGGCATCGGTTCCGAAGGATACGGCCATGGGGCCTTCCACAATCTCAATGCGTTCGATGTTGTTGAGGTTGATTTGGCTGATGTCAATGTTGCCGTTCTGCCGGCCGATCATCGGCACGCCATCGATGAGGATTTTGACGTTTTGCCCGCCCAATCCCTGCAGACTTACGCTACTGCCGAGGACGAGGTCCTGAGAGATGCGCATGTTCAACTCGTTGCGGAGTACGTCGCGCAGGTTGACCGCACCCAAAGCGTCGATTTTTTTACGGTCGACCACCCGCACCCGGTGGACGGTGCGTTCGGTACTTTCCGGACTGAGCTGACCGATCAAGACGACATCGTCCAGCGAGAATCCCGGAATCAGTTTGAGGGTCCAGGGACCACTGCCGGTCAGGGTATCGGTCTGCCGGGCAAATCCGATTTCATGGACCGAAACGTAAACCTCTTTGCTGGAGCGGATCGCTTCCTCGGGGAAGCGCGCCGTTCCAGCATTGTCGGCAATCAGAGTTGTTTTTCCGGCCCCGGGAAATTCCACTTGAATTTGGGCTCCGGAAATCGGTTTTCCAGCGTTGTCCTGCACTGTGATCATCTGTCCCACTGCAGGCGAGCACAATAGCAGCAGTAACAATCCAACCAAAGGACTTACCAGGCGCATAGTTTTAGTCTCCTACCAGTTCATTGATTTCTAACATGACGGAAGCTTGACCGAAGAGATCAAGGGTAGCGGCAAATTCACGGAGTGTAAATGCCATATAGATGTTTTGCACTGGCGTCCGCAGCATGATTTTCTGCCCACTGGGCGCTTCAGCAAGGGAGCTTTCCAGATCGTGCGAAATTTCGATCAGCGAGGCGTGGAAGTTGTGAAAACTTTCCACGTCCATGTGGGTGGCGATGTTGCCGAGTTCTATCTGGACGTCTTCGCAGCAGGAACACCGCGCGATGTAACCCACTTCATTGTGGTGCAGAATTTGAAAGCTCGGAGAGTGATTCATGCTCATGGTAGGAAACTTGAGATTGTGGATTAGTAGACGGCGTCCTGGTTGGTTTTCTCGTCGGCAAGGTACTGTTTGATGATGCCCCGCACTTTTTCCCGCACTACCTCCGGCTTGTCGTCGGCGTTGGGGGCCATTTCCATGTCGAGGGCGAACATCTTTTCGTACATCTTTTGCTCGTCGATTTTGAGGTGCATGTACAGGTTGTCGTTTTGAGAGTAGATGTCTTCCCATTCCGCCCGAACCAAGCGCCAGAAGTCGCGGTGTTTTTTCCACCATTTTTGGGCGACTTCGCAATCGCTATCCGCGCGGCGCGTGTACATGTTGCGTCCTTTTTCGGCAACCAGCGGGGTATCCTGACCGTCTTTGCGGAGGATCTTTACATTGTCTTGATCGTGCAACCAGCCGTAATCTGTGATTTGATGGCGGTTCTTTCGGCGCATGACATTGTAATCACTGCGCTTGGAAAATTCGCGGCGGGGAAGAGGTGCATCGCTGGTGTTTTCCCAGTAGCTCTTGCCATCGACGTGGACCCAAGTAGCCGAGCCTACATAGCGTGGGCTGTCATCGACCTGGGTGACGAGCTGCGTCCATTGGCCGGCTACCGCGTCCTGAGGCAACTTGGTGTACTTCCAACTCAGATCACCATCAAACTGGTAGTGGTCGGTCTCTTCGTAGACCCAATCCTGGCGCCAATGCTTGATGATCATGTTGCCACCAACAATCAACAAGTGTTGAATGACCAGACGGTCCTCCGTTTCCTCATCGACGAAAATCCACTCGGCATTGGCCGCGGCGTGATAGGGCTCATGCAATTTGTAGGCCGTATCCACGGGGAAAGTTTCCGCATAATCGAAGGTGATGGAGTGACATCCACACATGGATTTGATGGCGGCGACGTCCTTGGCTTTCTTCTCGGCTGCATCTTGTCCCCAGAGTGAAGTAGCAAACAAGAGGGCGAGGGGCAGAATCAAATATGACTTCATGTGCTTTTTTTTGGGAGCGTAAGCCGTCCCCTTGCGGGAACGGCTTTATCGCTGATTCTAAAAAAGATAAGGATGAATACTGGTCAAATTTTTGGTTATCGCAAAATAAGTTTGCGATTTGTACTTTGTTTTTCGGTGGTAAGGGTCACGATGTACATGCCCGCCTCAAGATCATTGAGAGACAGGTACAGATTTTGGAAGCCGCTGCGCGGTGCGTCCATTCGACGCACGGTGCGACCGGAAAGGTCGGTGATGGTGAGTTCCGCCCGATCCGCGCGAATGTCGTACACGATGTTGACATTGCCGTCGGTGCTGGGGTTCGGATACATCTCGAACGCTTGGATATCGGCCGTGGCGTCGGCATTTACATTAGCGATTAGCTCTTTGTCAAAGTGCACGTCACCACTGGAGCTACCGGCAAATGCCGTGAAGACAATGCGCCAGACGCGGCCCAAGCGATCACTCACGAAGTAGGCAAGCGAATCATCCACTATGAAACCATTCTGGAAGCTGAACGTCTTCCAGTCCCAGCCAATGGTATTGATTTTGTTATCGAAGGTATGCGACGTGTAGTCCATGTAGCCATTCGGGTTTGAGAGGCCGCCCGCTTCGGCGACCGATACACCCGCATTGGAGAGAACACCAGTTACACCGTACCAGACGCCCGGCGCAAGTGCTGTTTGATACCCGGTAAAGACGAGATCCCAGGGAACGCTCGGCTCACGATCTAAAAACATGTTGTCTGCTACCGAATAGTACATGAAATTTTTACCCGTATAGTTGGCTTTGTCGCCCATTGCGGTTACGGCGTTGCTTCCGTCCAGGTCCGCGTGGCGGAATTCATAAACTCCACCGGCTAGCCGTACGAAATCGATCTGTTTCCAAGTACCGTCGGATAGACGCAGGACAAACATCGAATCACCCGTTACGTGGTGAGTCGTGGTGTTGTAGATCCCCCAGCCGAGGTCCACGAGGTTATTGGGATCGGCCGTCATATTGCCGGCACCCTTGGACCACATGGTGTCTGAGTTATAAAGGCGTTGCATACCGCTGGTATCAATCGCCGTTCCGAAGTCGGAGTTGTCTCCGTTCTTGTGAGCGTAGAGTTGAACGTCTTGGGAGCCGTTGACGCGGATGGCGGCACTGAATCCGAATGCTTCGATGGCGAGATCCCAATTGGTATTGTCAGAGCTTCCGGCTTCACCATTGTTCATGCTATAGAACACCTGATTGGCGTAGCCGGGGGTCAAACTAACTGAGTCGTTAACTACCTGCGCGGGCAACGAGTATACCAGCAGCAAGGCAAATGCGAATAGTAAAGTTGTTCTCATATTCGAACGATTTCCGTTTTTAATTCAAATTCATGATCAATTAAAAAAACGCGGTGCCAAGCACCAGAACACGTGCAGGGAATAATATTTCAGCCGGTAGTTCCACCGGTATTTTTGCGCAGTGGATGGATCCATAACAAGTGTTTCCAGCGGGGCGCTTCCCGAAGAATCAAGAATAGATTCACCGCAAAGAGTAGCCCCGTCAAGATCAACTCGCCGGTTTCATCGGGTTCAAGGAAGAGATGAAAAGCAAAAATATGGAAGGTGACCGGGATCAATAATATTGCTCCCACCAAAGCCGTGAATTGAAAGATCAGCATCAGCCCGAAAATCAATTCACACGCACCAACGACTTGCCACGCATAGCCCGTCTGCTTCATGCCACTGATGTACAATACTTTTTCCAATATTTCCTCTTTTTCCGGATCAGTAAACTTCTGCGCTTTTGCCGCAACCTCTTGCGGGGTGGGACTGGGCTTGAACTTTTCGAAGCTCCCAAGTACCATCATGCCCCCAAGAAAAAGCCTCGCCACGATTGCTACAATGCTACTAATCCGGTTCATCCTTTCGATTCAGAATTAATTTAGAATGATTCTAAATAAGACTTCTCAAAGGTAATTCGGTAGGTGGCTTGAGGCAATGCCAGAATTGGGTATTTTACTACCTAATGCATACCTAATATTAGGTACATGGGTGCTTAATATTGGTAGTTGAAGCGGAAAAGCAAACGGCGTTTTTGGCGTTTTAAGCCCAATTGGGCTACTTGAAGGCAATGCTGGCGGCAGTGATCGGCGTCGGGTTCGAATTCCATTCTCGGGCGGGAAATTGCAGATTTGACGTGCGAAGGGCAAATCCCCGATACGCGGCTCAGGAGACCAAACAATTGGATCAAATCGGATCGGTTCCCTTTTGCCGGTTTAAAGATTCGATGCCGCTATTGCTACCGGTAATTGCGCCCATCAGAAATCAGCAGTCAACAATCAAAAAATGCCCTCTGGTGGTTACCAAAGGGCATTTTTGTACCGGGATCGGACCTCTACAATTTGATCTCGGCGCCGCTTGCGCTCACGTAACGCACCTCGGTGAAGGGCAGAGAGCTATCGGCGTAGACTTTGACTGGCTTCCAGTATTGCATGTACCACTGCCGTACCTGGTTCATGAATCCCCTTTTGAGGTAGGATTCCACAAACGGATGCACGTAAATGGCCAGCTTTTCCTTGTTCTGTTTCATGATGAAATCGACGTTGTTGATGATTTCATCTACGATGAGAATGGAGGGCTGAATCTTGCCACTGCCGCCACAGGACGGACACATTTCGGTGGTGGTAATGTCGAGCTGCGGGCGCACCCGCTGTCGCGTCACTTGAATCAGACCGAAACGACTCATCGGAAGGATGGTGTGTTTCGCGCGGTCCGTCTTCATAGCATCTTTGAAGCTCTGGTACAGCCGTTTCTTATTGTCGGACTTTTTGAGGTCGATAAAGTCGATCACGATGATGCCACCCATGTCGCGCAGCCGCAGTTGGCGGGCGATTTCTTCGGCGGCAACCGTATTGATTTTCAGTGCGTTTTCTTCCAGGGTGTCTCCGCGGAGGTTTTTGCTGCCGCTGTTGACATCGATGACGTGCAACGCTTCGGTGTGCTCAATCACCAGGTACGCACCATTGCGCATAGTGACCGTCTTTCCGAAGGATTGTTTGATCTGTTTTTCAATGCCACGGGCGTCAAACAAGCTGGATTTCCCCTTGTACATGCTCAACATTTTGATCCGGTCGGGCATGTGTTTCTTGAGGTAGTCCAGGGTTTCCGCATAAGTTCCCTGGTCATCGGTGATGATCGAGTCAAAACCGATGCTCAGCATGTCCCGGAGGATGCTGGTGGGTCGGTCCTCCTCACGGAGCACCCGCTTGGGTGGGCGGGAATTGGCGATGGACTTGCACATGGCATTCCACTTGCCGAGAAGACTTTTGAGGTCTGCCGCGAGGATAGATTCCTCTTTTCCTTCGGCAGCCGTCCGTATGATGAGACCAAAATTCTCCGGTTTGAATTCTTGCGCAAGGGTCTTCAAGCGGCGTTTTTCGTCGCTGGAGCGGATTTTGCGCGAGACCGAGATTTCGTTGGAGAATGGTACCAATATGAGGTATTGTCCGGGCAGAGAAATCTCACAGGTAAGCCGGGGCCCCTTGGTGGAGATGGCTTCCTTTTCTACCTGAACCAGGATCGCTTGGCCACTTTTGAGGACCTGTCCCATTCTCCCGTCCTTGCGGATATCGGGAAAAAGCTTTACCTGACCGAGGGGCCGAATGTTTTTCGGCGATGCCTGCACGCTTTTGACGTATCCTTGCAGGCTGCGGACCTGAGGTCCTAGATCGAGGTAATGCAGGAAGGCATCCTTGGGATGCCCAATCTCAACGAAGCAAGCGTTGAGACCTGAGACAATCTTTTTTACTTTACCCAAAAAAATGTCGCCTACGGAGAAAAGCTTATTCGTCTTTTCGTGGTGCAGTTCGACAATTCGTCGGTCCTCAAGAATTCCAATGCGTAACCCTTCCTCGCCGGCGCTTACTACAAGTTCATTCACTTCGGTAATTTAAAATGGGCGATGATCCAGCACAGTTGCGGATGGGCAGGGCACAATGGAGAAAGGCGGCTAGGCGCCGCTTACTTCCTCTTCTTGTGACGATTTTTGCGAAGACGCTTCTTCCGCTTGTGGGTAGCTATCTTATGGCGCTTACGTTTTTTACCGCTAGGCATATTGTAATAATTTAGTTCGGTTTCAAGGCCATCTGTGCCATCGCCGCCAGCTCTGGATTTTGCTGTTGCTCGGCAACTTCGGCCATTAAAGTATTTGATTCCGCGGATCTACCCATTTGCCGGACGGCTTGGGCGAGAAAGTACTTGGCTTCGTGATTGGTGGGCTCGAGCTCAAGAATTGAACGAAAGCGCCCTTCTGCTTTGTCATACTGCGCGGTTTCCATGGAGAATTTCCCCAAGTGGAACAGCGCCTCCGTGTTGCGTGGATTCAATTCGACTACCTCCCGGATCTTGAAGATCCCTTGCATTGACATTTCTCCACGACGGGCGACCACCATGGTCAGACCCAACTCGAGGAGAGCGTCTTCGTTTTGCGGTTCCTTCGCGACTGCTTGATTGAGATAGCGCAGCCCTTCGTCGGAAAACATCCGAAAGATCGAAGAGTCGGCCTGTATAGCCGGCGTCTGCGATGCGTTGCGAAAGAGGGCGCCGGCAACAATCAAATTTTTAACTTCCGGATTCTGGCTGGCCAGATCTCCCGCGTAAACTGCGGCGATGTCCAGACGGCCTTCTTCCCGAAAACCGTTTACGACACTCCGCAACAAGTCGTCCCGAGTTGCCGGATCTGCTTCACCCTGAAGTGCCGTCAGCAAAGTGGCGGTTGATTCATCGGGCTCGGCCGGAGGCAACATCGATAAAAGTGCGTCGGAGTTGGCGGAGGCAGTTCCGCCCGCAGGAATAGAGCTTGCAGCACCACCCATCGGCGCGGCTGCATTTTCTTTTTTCAAATTGGTATTGTCCGCGAAAATTAAAAGAACGAAAACCAGCGCTCCGATCCCAATGAGAAGGCCGTGTTGCCAACTGAAGGTTTTCGTCGCAGTGCTGGTTTGCTCCATCGGCTATAATATTAAATTAAGCCTCAACGGGTTTTTCCGAAGTACTTTCCTTGACCTTGGCCACAAAGGATTTTGCGGGCTTGAAGGCCGGGATGTAGTGTTCGGGAATGATGATTGACTTGTTTTTGGAAATGATGCGCGCAACCTTCTGTGCCCGCTTCTTCACCACAAACGAGCCAAAGTTTCTGAAGTAGACGTTTTCGTTATCCGAAAGGGCGTTTTTCACCACTTTGAAAAAAGCTTCAATCGTCGTCGAAACATCTGCTTTGTCCACGCCGGTTTTGTTGGCGATTTCCTGGATTACTTCGGCCTTAGTCACTTTTGTTTTAAGTTTTAAGATTATACCATGCTTGACTTCCATTCGACCATAACTTCCTAATAGCCAATACATCTATAGGGAAGAATGACGAGGAAGCAAATTTAGGAACTATTGTCGAAGTAGAAAACATTTTTTTGGATTTGCTCCTACGAGCGACAATGAGTTCTTATTCCCGAATAAATCCACGGTTTTGGCCAACAGAAGCTGAACGGAGGCCATCCGTTTTGCCCCACGCCGCAATCCCGGCGCAGGTACCCGTCGCTGCCATCGGGTAATTCTTTGCGCTCGGGTGACCGGGCTTGCAGGGTTTGCTCGGGGGCCAAGCCGGCTCGCTTGGGTAGCGCAAGCTTTCGGGAGGCCATTTGCCGTTTGGCAAAGGTGGGTTCCGTTGGTTGTTGCTGACTTCGCCGCTGATTTGACCGGGTTGCTTCCGCCGTCCTGCGGTTGGGTAGTTTGTACCAGATCTCCCGCGCAATCTCGGGCGCGCGGATCGCACCATTGGTTTTGACCGCTACATTCTGCGTGACGCCAATGGGGCCACCGGCCTCGCCTACGTGATCGCACACACCAGGTAGCAAGTCGGTCTTGTGTCAATCTAGCCAATCGGTCAGCATTATCCGGCGCCCATTTACCCCCGGTCAGGCCGGCCCCGTGACAACCGCCGCCTCCGCAATCGCGTATAGAGCAGTATGCGGCGCATTGTCCTTTCCATCGTTGTCGTGGTTGCGCTGGGTTGCGCCCGCACCCCCAAACAATCTTCTATTTCTCCCGTGGCTGTGAACAGCAACCTTGATTCGCTGGCGGCTCAAATCAACTGGCCGGAAACGCCGATCCACGTACAGTGGGAACGCTTCACCATCAATGACCACTTCAATGAAGAGGGCTTGGTAGCGGTGCTGCATTATCCAGAAAATACCGCCGAAAATCTCCGCCGAGTGCACCTCGGGGACGACTTCCCCGCAAGTTCCATTCCGCCACGGGTCATACGCAACTGGTATTCCGATGAATTGCGGGCACATTTTAAACCCAGTTTGAATGCTGAGGGCAACTACTCCCTGCAGGTTCCCGCTTACGGGGTAGAAGCCTTCGCCAAAGGCGGATTGCGCCAAGGATTCTGCTTCGTTGCCGGGGATCGGGTGTGGGTCTACCTCTACTCGATGTAAAACCGCGGGGTTAGAGCCCATTCGCCGCCCCGTGAGCGATTGCCAAACCCGTCACTTCCGCCCAACTTCTAGCCGAGCACCTTCAACCCCAAATTTAGCGGCACCTTGAGCAAAGCACCTTCCGCCGACCGTACCCCAAGCTGTCGTATTTGTCCGGTGGTTGGGCGGCGGGCTGAAGTGGAGTTCTGCAGCCCACTCTTGGGGAATCAAATGGGGAGATTTTCGTGGTAGTAGGTCTTGCGGACCGGTTCCCGCTCGGGATGCAGACTGAGCACCGGAACTGGGCTGTACTGCAAGACCTCCTCGGTGACACGGACGATGATCCACTTGGCGAGGCCCTTGCGGCCGTGGGTTTCCATCCAAATCATGTCGTGGCCCGTTTGCCTGGCGTAGTCGAGTAGGGATTCTGAGACGATATAGCCTCGGCGGACGGTTGTGGTCACGTCTTTGATGCCTTGCTTGATCAGGGTTTTGCGCTGCTGGTCGAGGTGGTGCTCGAGTTTGGCAATGTCGTTTTCGTTCAGGGCAACTGCCACCAGGTCCACCACTGGGGTGTAAGCGCGGCGGTATTGCTCCAAGAGCCGGCGCAGTTCACGGATACCAAATTTGGGGTCGACGGCGACCATAATCTTGCTCAATTCGGTGGGTTCCGGCGGCCGGGTGACCGTACCGAGTATTTTCTTTTGTCTTGCTTCCATGATCTATGCGTTTGAGCGGCGGTTTAAATTTAATTCTGCGATTTTGCTATGGCATCTATTTCCGCCCCTCTTCCGCTATTTTCTCGCCCATAGCTCGGGCTATGGACTCCAAAATGAGCTTCGGTGGACAAAAAAATCTGCACTAGCAAATTTCACAAACCAATTTTAAACAGCCTTTAGGATTCCCGTACAATGCTCGTAAAATCCCGCTCGACAAAGCATGATGTAGGGTAGGACGAGAACTGAGATAGGTCAGGAATTGGTTTTCTGCTGGGTGGGGGCAATGGTTGGGATGGCACCTTTGATCGTGGCGGCAGTTCATGGCCTGCGGTCACGATAAAAAATCGGTGCGTTTAATGTATTGATTTTCAATTGATTGAGTTATTTTCCTTTCCAATGCGTACTGAATGGCACCCTTTATCGCAGCGGCAATCCATGGTTGGCCGCTGCGATAAAGGCAATTGCCCTTTAATCAATTGCTGGTGAAATAACCCGACCAGCGAGGATGCACAACCCTTGCGATTGATCTTCCCAGAAAATACTTGAACTCCCGCCGCTCGCCGGATTGAATTGAAATCCTCAGCCAAGTCATGGATTGATTGCCGGCTCCCAAAATCGTTCCCCTACTTCCAGCGAATTGAGCTCGCCAGGTAGCGCATGTCCTCCTTCATGAAGTCGATCACCGGTTGCAGGGAGTCGTTGCGGACTGCAGTATCGAAATAGAAGCTCGCCATTACGAGGTGGGTGCCGTCGGTAAACAGCATTTGTGCCGGAACCCCCACCGTGCCGTACAGTTCGTAGAAAATGCCGCCGCCGTTTTCCTCTTCGAGGGCATCTTCTTTGATTTGGGAAACCTTGCGGATGTGCTTGAAGACCAGCTTGCGGTATTCTTCATTGTGCTCTTCGAGCGTCTTGCCCGAGGTGGGTACGTGGCGGTAAGTGATGTGCCAGCGGCAGTTAAACGGTTCGAAGTACAGGTCCATCCAGCAGCTATCCGGCTTGCTCCGCTCCACTACCCCAATCGCCGGATACTCGAAGGAAAACGGGCAATTGTCGCTTTCGTAGGCTTGGTAGGTGTGGGCGGGCAGATCGATCCGGGGCCAGCCCTGAGGACGTGGAGTTGGGGGGGCACTTTCTGCGCATCCCGCAGCACCCAGGAGCAGCAGGGATACCGCCACCAGCGCGGCGATGAATGGTGGGGGGGACATTTGGAGGATCAGGTTTCGCATCAGGCGCTCATTGATTGTGGTTCTTCCGTTTTATCCGGCAGGATTTCAAATTTCACCCGCTTGATTCGGTTTTTTGCGACCGACTCGATCGTAAAGCGGTAATGCTCGTGCTCCAGGACTTCCCCGTGTTCCGGAATCCGTCCGTGCATTTCCAGGAGCAGTCCCGCCAGGCTGTCGGCATCGCCTTTGATCTCGTCAAAGACATTGTCCGGGAGATCGACGTTTCGGATCAGATCGTTCAGCGGCATCTTTCCGTCGAAGATGTACTTCGTGTCACTCAACTTCGAAAAAACAATTTCTTCGTCGTCAAACTCATCCACGATTTCCCCGAAGATCTCTTCTATAATATCCTCCAAGGTAACAAGTCCCGCGGTTCCGCCGAATTCATCGACCACAATTGCGATGTGTAGGCGCCGGGATTTGAACTCGTCGAGCAGGTCATCGATTTTTTTGGTCTCCGGGATAAAATAGGCGGGCCGAATCACCGCTTGCCAATCTTGCTGCTGATTGTCCGCCTTCAGGAAAGGGAGGAGGTCTTTGACGTAAAGAATGCCCTTGACCTGGTCCAGATTTTCGTCGTAGACCGGCATCCGGGAGTAGCCTTCCTCGTTGATTACGGCCACGAGTTCGTCCAGGCTGAGTTCCATGGAGAGGGCCACCACGTCGACCCGGGCGCGCATGACGGCTTTGACCTGAGTGCTGCTGAAATTGACGATGCCCTTCAGGATGTCTTTTTCCTCGTCCGGTGAATCCTCTTCGGAGGTGAGGTCAATCGCGTACTTGATGTCGTCAAAGGAGGCGGTTTCGATTTGGGCGCGGATGCGATTGTCCAGAAACCGTGTGCTCTGGATCAACCCCCAGGAAATGGGGGTCAGCAAAAAGCGCATGGCGTAGGTGGGCGCCGCCAACCAGCGTACGATCCGCAGCCGGTTTTGGGTTGCGTAAACCTTGGGCGTGATTTCGCCAAAAAATAACAGCACGAAAGTGATCAAGCCGACTTCCGCCACTGCGACCAACAATTGGCCGACCGAAGATTCTCCCCACCCAAAATCGCGTGCCATTCCGTGCAGGGCAAAAGAGGCAATGAGAATAATCGCGACATTGACGAGGTTGTTAAAAATGAGAATCGTCGCCAACAGCCGCTTGGGGCGGCGCAGCAAATCCCACACCCGTCCATTTTCGGTTTTGAATTCTTCCAATTCCGCCTGGGAAAGCGAAAAATAAGCCACTTCTGTACCCGAAGCGAGCGCCGAAAGCAACAACAGCCCGATCACGACGAGGAAGAACGGTCCGTAATTGAACAGGGCATCCGGAAAGCCGGCCGATATGTAGGCAATACTAAGAGGGTCAGGATCCACGGTTCACGAACTTATAGTTGGACAAACTGTGATCAAAAGGGCAAATCATCGTCGTCATTATTGGATTTGTTGGTGGAATCGGCGGCCGGAGCCGGGGCTTGTTGTGCGGGGGTCGCCGGAGCGGCCGGGGATTGGGGGTGGGCGTTGGCATCGAGCAGCCGCACGATGCTGGCTTCGACCTCAGTTTTGTTGCGTTTTTGCCCGTCGGGACCATCCCAACTGCGGGTCACGATGCGGCCTTCGATGTAGACGCCCGATCCGACGCGGAGGTATTTTGCCGCAATTTCCGCTTTTTGTCGCCAGAGCACAATGTTGTGCCAATCGGTCCGGTCGAAGTAGTTGCCATCGCGGGCCTTTGCCCGCTCGGTAGTGGCCAGCCGGAAACTGCACACAGCAATCCCTTGGTCCAGATACCTGAGTTCAGGCGCTGTCCCGACATTGCCGAGCAATACCGCTTTATTGATCCCGTATTTGGGCATACTTAAAGATCAAATTACGAAATGTCCGGCAAATATCGCTCAAAAATTTTTAATACCGCCCGGGAAAAACCATAATTTTTCAGTCCGTTCCGCCCTACCCAGATGGCCTCATTCCCAGCCTCTCCCGGATAATTTTCCGTTCGGTAGGCCTTGATCATCAGGTCCCGATGGGTGAGTACGTGCTTAAAAGCCCCGAGGAGCTCGCCTTCGGTATCGCCGGCTTTTTTCCAAGTCTTTTCTTCGACCTCGTGGTTCGGGATTTCCCAGAGATTCGGCCAGATGCCTTTAGCTGGACGCTTGCGGATGAGATAATTCCCCGCCCGTTCCACCAGATAAAAGTGGAGGTGAACTGTACTCCGTTTGACCTTTTTGGCCTTGACCGGAAGTTGAAGGACGCTCCCCTGCTTATAGGCCGTACAGTGCATACTGACCGGGCAGAGGGGGCAGGAAGGCTTTTTGGGGGTGCAGATGGTGGCGCCGAGGTCCATCATGCCCTGGTTGAAGGCCGCCGGATCGACATTTTGGATCCAGTCGTCGAGAATTTGCTGAAAGGCTTTGCGGGTGGCGGGGGCATCGATGGGGCGAAAATCGGCGAGGTAACGGCTCAGGACCCGAAAGACGTTGCCGTCGAGCACCGCCGCCCGGTTGCCAAACGCAATCGAGCCGATGGCCCGGGAAGTGTAAGGCCCGATGCCTTTGAGGTCCATCAATTCCTGATAAGTACCGGGAAAGGTACCATCCATTGTTTCCGCGACCACTTTGGCGGTGTGGTGGAGGTTGCGGGCCCGGGAATAGTAGCCGAGTCCTTCCCAGGCTTTCATGACCGTGTCGTTTTCCGCGGCGGCGAGGTCGTGGACGGTGGGAAAAAGTTCCACAAACTTGTGGTAATAACTCGTCCCTTGATCGATCCGCGTCTGTTGCAGGATGATCTCACTCAACCAGATCTTGTAAGGATCTCGGGTGCGCCGCCAGGGCAGATCGCGGCCTTCAGCTTCGTACCATTTTGTCAGGAGGAAAGCAGGATTCTGCATTGTAAAGGTCAACCCCAGGACCGCCGCGATTGTTTGTCATTTGCGGCGTTCCGGCACAAAATCCAAGGTTTCCAGGACCCGCGCCGGATCGGATCCGTAGAGTCCCGAGCCCCAGATCGGATTGGCTTCGATGACCGCCCAGCCCTTTCCGCGGATGTAGCCGGTGTCGATCACGACGCAATCGGGCAGGTGCTCCGCGGTGGCGGCGTAGGCCGATTCGGCAATGGATTTTGCGGCTCGGTATTCCTCGGCGGTGCAGTTCCATTCGCCCGCTTCCTCCGCCGTTATCCCATTGCGAAAATACACCGATCCCGTCCGGGCCACACCCGCGCGCAGGAAAAAGCGAAATTCACTTTCCCAGTGGACGACCTCCGCGACCAGGACCGGTTCGGTGCCGGAGACCTTTTCTTCGTCGGGCAAGGCGGCGCCGGAAGGATACACCCCGGCTTTGAATGTCTTGAAGTCGGCCGGCTTAATGAACCCGCGTTCCGGCAGTTGCCGGGCTTGGGCCAGGGACATAGCGCGAATATCGCGCTGCACCATTTCCGGGGGGAGTCGCAAGAGCCAGTCCTCCGGTGGGGTTGGGAAGCGAAGGTTGAGTGCGTCTTCGATTCGTGCAGCAAACAGCGGTTCGGCGTAAATGGTGACGTCGTGGTCCCGGAGGTAATCCGGCACCCGCCACGAAGTCAGGCGCTCGACCTTCCAGCCCGCGGTCAAGGCGGCTTTGCGCATCCGATTTGACTCTTCGCTGTACTTGGGCGGGAGAATCAGGGTTTTCATAGCGATTGACTACAACAAAGAACCGGACAAGATGCTCACCTTGTTTTCCACCATGTGCGGGACGTAGAGCTGATCGGTCGCCGGATCGTAGAGGAAGTCGGCCGGGCCCAGGATGGAATCGCCGGGCAGAGCAGTGATTTCGTTGCTGACCATATTCAAGGTGAGTAGGCGGTTGCTGGTCCAGTCGGAGAAGATTAGATCGCCGGAGCGGAGGAAAGCCACCCCATCCAAATTGCCGGTGTGGTCGTTGAGCACCCGGATTTTTCCGGTAGGCGGGTCAATGGCGATCAAGCGGCCGTTGGGTTCACCCGTGCCCCATTCTACACAGTACAGTTTGCGCTCTTCGCTTTGGTAAAAGAGGCCGTTGGGGCCGTGGAGATCCTCGGTTTCCAACCGTTCAAAGTTTTCGTCGATCAGATTGACCTGGAAGATCTGATTTGAATTGGTAGCGCTCACGTAAAGAGTGGAGTCGTCTTTCACCGCGACATCGTTCAGAAAGTTGACGCCGAACCGCGAAAAATCGTATTGGGCGACCTGTTCCAGTTGTTTCAGGTCGATGACTACTAGCCGATCAATGTCCGCGACGTAGAGGTGCTTGTTGTGGGCGACCATGCCTTTGGGGGCATTCAGTGGAATCGCAGCGAGTCGTTCCCGGTCGTACGCTTCGCGCAGGTCGGGACTGAGCTTGAGGATGTAGCCATCTCCGTCAACGGCCAGTGGCTCCAGTTCCGCGCCGACATTGGAGACGTAGATGAATTCTCCATCGGTGGCCAGCCCTTCGGGTGAGGCAAACTCGATCCGGGCTGGGGGATTTTGGGCGAGGGTATCCTCGGGAAGGTTGGGATCGGTTTGGGCGTCGCCTTGTTCGCTCGGTTCGCAGGCGGACAGCAGCAGAATCACCGTCAAAAACAGGGTAAAAATTCGTCTCATATCGTACAAAATGTCTAGTCGAAAGGTCGCAGTCAGGGCAATCAATTTAAAAATAAATCGGAAGCTCGGTATCGGAATCGCAGATTTTTCCATGAAACGGCATCTAATCCAGTACATTAGGTAAGCAAACAGATCGCAGAGTAGAGAATGATCGATTTATTGGTGAGATATTTCGAATTTGGTATGATTTTTGCAGGGTAAATGGTAACCGCCAAAAATTTCTTATCTTAGAGGTTGAAGGCTGGTATCGCCCTATTAATTCAGAAAGCAGAAGTGATATGAAGAAGACATTATATATAACACTTGCGGCAAGCGCTTTGTGGCTGACGAGTTGTACCGGTACACGGATGGCATCGGAAGGAGAGTTTGATGACGTGTACGCAACTTCAGCGGATTATAAGGCCGATCTCGAAGCTGTCAATAATGTCAATGCCGACAATGCGCCGCGATCAAATACTGGCACTGCGGTCGACGATTACGACCAAGGTTATGCGGCCAAGTACGCTGATGATCCCGCCTTCAACGGTGATTATGATCCCTACGCCGGTGACGACTTCGCCTATTCGCGTCGTCTCCGCCGTTTCAATACCCGAGGATTCAATTATTACGATCCCTATTTTGCCTACGACCCGTATTTCACCATCGGTACGCCGGCTTGGTCGGCCTATCAGAATAGCCCGTGGTGGTACGATCCCTACTTTTACAACGGGCCCTCGTTTGCCTGGACCTCCAGTTGGGGGGCTCCCGGTTACGCTTTCTACCCGAACCAGCTTGCTTGGAACCGTCCCTGGTGGGACCGCGGTTGGGGCAACTCCTGGGCCTGGGGTGGAGGCTGGAACAACGGCTGGGGTGGCGGTTGGAACAACGGCTGGAACAGTGGTTGGGGCGGCGGCTGGAATACCGGTTGGGGCGGCGGCTTTACCTCCTTCGGCGGCGGCTGGGGCGGCTGGGGTGGCTCCTATTTTGGTGGTGGCTATAACCCCTATTGCCCGCCCGGTGGGTTCGGTTGGAATGGTGGCTGGGGCGGTGGCTTCGCCGCTACTGGAGCCACGACCACGACAGTATTCCGTCCCCGCAATAGCACTTCGAGCCTGAACACGAACAGCAATCCCACCCGTCCGACCCCGCAGCGCTCGGAATACAACAATCCGCGCTCGGTGCGTCCGTACCAAGGCAACTATCCGCTCAACAGTTCGGTCACGAACCAGACGAATAATCCGACGCGCAGCACGCGTCCTTCGACGGTGAATCCTACGCGCTCGAATGCCACGGCAACTCCGCGCACCCGCCCGACGACCACGCGCCCGAGCACGACCCGCCCGAGCCGCTCCAATGTCACGGCCACACCGCGTTCCACGCGTCCGACGACCACGCGCCCGAGCACGACCAATCCGAGCCGCTCCAATGTCACCGCCACACCGCGTTCCACGCGTCCGACGACCACGCGCCCGAATTCGACTTACTCGACTCCCCGGCGCTCGAACACGTACACGCGTCCGAGCAGTTCGCCACGCAACAATACGGTGACTCCCCGCCAGTCGACCCCGCGTCGCAACAACAACGTCACGCCACGCCAGTCGACTCCCCGCCGCAATTACAACACTCCGTCGCGCAGCAACAGTTCTTCGCCGAGCCGCAGCTTCTCGCGTCCTTCACGCAGCAGCGGTAGCAGCAGCGGAAGCCGTTCGTTCTCGTCGCCTTCGCGCTCGTCGAGCAGTGGATCCCGGTCTACCGGTCGCTCCTCGAGTTCAGGGCGTCGCCGCTAAATTCAACGTAGGACATTGATTTGATCGCAAATGAAAGTTCGCCTCTCATTAACCGCTCTGCTATTGTTCGTGCTCTTCGCGCTGGAGTTGCCCGCGCAGAACGAGATTGATGCCTTGCGCTTCTCTTCGTCCTCGCCGGTCGGCACCGCCCGAGCCCTAGGGGCCGGCGGAGCCTTCTCCGCGGTGGGAGCCGATTTTTCCGCGGCTTCTCTCAACCCCGCCGGGCTGGCCTTGTACCGCCGCAACGACTTGATGTTCACGCCGACTTTGCGCGTTAACAATACCCAGACCGATTATGTCGGCCGTACCAGCAATACTTCTGCTTCGCGATTCGGCATTTCGAATTTTGGTTACGTCTATGCGGGCAAGGTCGCCAAGTGGAATCCTACGACCCGCCGCCGCGATTACGTGGACCGGGGCTTGAAATCGTACTCCTTCAGCTTCGGGTTCAACCAGACCAATAACTTCCGTCGGAACATCAACGCCAACGCGTTCAACCCGGAAAACAGCATTACCGATTACTTTGCCGAGCAAGCTCAGGGATCGTTTTCTGCCGACTTGCCGAATCAGTTGAGCTTGGCGGGCCTCGCCTGGAATGCCTACGCCATTGATAGCTCTGGATTCGATGGGAATTACATCGGATCGGCCCAGGGCGGCAACATCAACCAGCGGGCGGACATCTTTGAACGGGGCCGGGCCAACGATTGGACGATTGGTCTCGCCGGAAACGTCAGCGATATCTTTTACATCGGTGGCGGAATTGGGATCCACGGATTGCGCTACGAATACTCGCTGGATTACCGCGAAGAAGACTTACTCGATGTCCACAATACTTGGTCGAATGATAGTGTGCCGTTCAGTTCGCTGCGCATGACCGATGGCTTTACCACCCGCGGCTCCGGACTCAACCTGAAAATAGGGATGATCCTGCGGCCGGTGGATTTCTTCCGGGTGGGGATTTCCTTTACTTCGCCCACTTGGTACAGTTTGACCGACAACTACACCACCGATATCAGCGGCTTCCTCGACGGGGATGCGACGGTCTACGAATCGGTGGAACCGCTGACCGGAGTCTATTCTTACAATCTGGCGACCCCTTATCGCGTGACGGCGGGCGCCATGCTCTTGCTCGGAAAACTGATGTTCATTTCGGCGGACTTTGAATACATCGATTACACTACGGCGCGGTTCTCCTCGGAGGCCGGGCCGGGCAATCCTTTTTTCTACGATTTCCAGACCGAGAACAACAACATCAACCAGTTTTTCACCAGCGCTTATAACCTCCGTCTCGGTACGGAATTGCGTTTGGGTCGGGGACGTCTGCGGGCGGGCTACGCCAACTACGGTGCCGTCTTGCGGGACGAATACCTGTCGTACGTGGATTATGCAAATGGTACCCTGGCCCAATTGCCGTCCAACCGTCACATTTTTACGGGAGGTCTTGGATATAAGAGCAGAAGTTTCTATATTGATGTTGCGTATGTTCGAGACGTTAACGCTGATCGGAGGCTGTTGTACACACTTCAAGATGCCACCGCGTTCTCTCCCGAACTGGTAAATCGCAACACTGGCACCAATCTTTATATGACGATAGGATTTACTTTTTAAACTCAATTGTAATTAAAATTCAACTGAATGAAGCACAGCTACCTTTGATTTTCGACAGTAAGTAAATTAAAGGAGGGTGTTATTATGAGTAATCCGATCCGTCAGATCCTTCCCGACGATCTGTTCCGAGTCTTGCTTGAGCTTAATCTCATTAACCGCAAAGTATTGCGCGATTTTGAGATCAAACGGAAATACAAACTGATGCGCCGGCAGGGTATGAAGTCCGCCGAGGCCATTGATGGTCTTCTGGAACAATATCCCTATCTGCAGTTCGACACCGTACGCAAAATCATCTACTCGATCAAGCTGCCCGAAGAAGTGGCCGCCTTTGCCGAGTAATGGACTGTGCTTACGAACGTACCGAACGAACGATGGACCAACGGCGGTAAGCCGCTGACCGTACAGATAAACCGGTCCGCATCAAATCAGTAATCCGAAACGCAAAGATCAATGCATCGGCTGTGTCCACCGCAAGTCCGGTTGGGATGCTGCCGATGCATCTCTATTCCACTTGCAGCACCAATCCCTTGAGGTATTCACCCTCGGGATGGTACAAATCTACCGGGTGATCGGCTCCCTGGCTCAGCGTGGCCACCAGACGCACCGGTCGGCCGGCATCCGCGGCGGCCCCAAAGACAATTTTCCGGAATAGATCCCGGGAAATGTGCTGGGAACAACTGAAGGTAAACACGTATCCGCCAGAGGTAACCTTCTGGAATGCCTTTAAATTGATCTCCTTGTAGCCCCGCGACGCTTTTTTCACCGTGGAAATGTGCTTCGTAAACGCGGGTGGATCCAAAACGATCACGTCATAGGCGTTGGGTTCCATTTCTTTTAAGAATTGGAAGCAATCGGCTTTGATCGCCTCGTGACGCGGTTCCTCGGCAAAGTTGAGGGCGACGTTTTCCTGGGCGAGGGCCGTGGCCGCCGCCGAAATGTCCACCGAATGCACCAATTGCGCGTCGCCGGCAAGGGCGTACACGGAAAATGCCCCGCTGTAGGCAAAAGCATTCAAAATCCGTCGGCCCCCGGCGTATTCCCGCAGCAGGGCCCGGTTGTCCCGCTGGTCGAGAAAAAATCCCGTTTTCTGCCCCTTTTCGATGTCCGCACGGAAGTGCAGCCCATTTTCCTGGAAATGAGCACTATTCCCCCCGCCCACGGTCCATTTGCCTGGGCCATCTTCCTTGCGGTCGGTCCGTAGGAAAAGGCGCTCAATTCCCAGTTCGTTTCGGACAAATTCTTCCACGATGGGATACAGGGCAATCGCCCCTTGGGTACGCAGTTGTAAGGAAGCCACCTCACCAAATATGTCCAGGACGACCCCCGGCAAGCCATCGCCCTCCGCGTGGATCAATCGGTATCCTGTCGTATCCGCAGAGCCGAGCACCTGCTGGCGATAGGCCCGGGCGGCGTTGAGCTTTTGGCGCCAAAAAGCCGCATCAATGGAGATTTCTTTCCGGGTAAAGGCAAATATCCGGCAGGCCAGGGTGGCTTCGGGGTGGTAATGCCCGAGGGCCAATAGCTCCCCGTGGTTGTCGCAAATGGCCACAATATCGCCGACTCCGGCTTGGGGACGGGTTTTGATCGCGCCGCTGTACAGCCAGGGGTGGCGGTTGCGCACCGAACGTTCCCGGCCCGATTTGAGTACCAATTGAGGGTAATTCATAGGAGCAAATTACGTCAGCTTTTGTCGCTTCACAAAGCAATCTTGAGGTTCAGCACCGCCCGGAAGCCGTAGTTGCGTCGGGAATCGCGGGCATTGAAGGCGCGTCCGGCCCGTCCGACCCCCGGCGTCCAGTAATCGTAGCCAAATCGGTCCGAACGGGATTCGATCACCGTGAGCCGGAACGCCGGTTCGATCCGCAGGCGCCGCCAGCAGAAGCGCAGGCCCAGGTGGATCACTTCGCCCCGTACTGCATGGCGCAACTGCGCGCTTTCGGTGTAGGTGCTGAAGTAGTGCGGCACCGTGGCTTCAATTTCCCGGTCCACGTCCACCCGAAAGTAGCTCAGGCCCAGGCACGGGCTGATCGCATCCTGCGGAAATAGGTAAAAACGTGGTCCCACACTCCAAAAATAGCCTTCCACCCGATCCACCACGGAATTCTGCATCGCGCGGGTGGACCGCGGAAAAGCGTAGCCAAATCCCAGCTCCAGCGAGAGCCAGGGCCAGAAAAACACTTCAGCGCTTGGTTCCACCACTTGCGGAATTGCCGCCAGGGCATTGAAGCCTACGGCAAAGCGATGGTGGGTGGAATCTGCATTTTGGGCGCTCATCCGGGGGGCGGAAAGCAGGCCCAGGAGCAAGCCGGTCAGGAAAAGGGTGCGTTTCATCGGATCAGTTCGGCTTCGTAAACAATGCGGGGATGGCGGGGTTCGTCCCATTGGTAGATGCCGTGGCCGGTCCACTCGTAGTTGGCGAGGATCAGATTGAAGGCATAGCCGCAATGCCCGCGGCTGTCGCGCGCTACTTTACGGTTGTAGGTAAGCACCAAGGTGTCATTGCCGTCGGGATGTTCCAGCACGAAGGTTGAAATGTTGCTTTCTACGTCCAGGGGCAACAGCAGGTAGTTGGTGGGATCGTATTGACGGAAATTCAATTCTTCCACCTCCGCCCAGCGTTGGGCATCGATGGTCGCGCTGCGTTCTAGGTGTTGGACGCGGGTATAGCCCAGGGAGGAAATCGGTTGGGGGACAAAGTCGAGGCTGTCACGGAAAGTCACCGCAGCGATGTGGTAATTGCACTCCTCGCCGCGCCAGGGGGGGGCACAAGCGGCAAGCAGCGCCGTGAGCAAGAGGAAAATTGCGAATGGTTGGGGGTACGGCATGGTTGATGATTGCAGATGGCTTAAGGGTAAATTAAGGAAAATTCGGGCGATTCGGCAAGGATGTTTTCCAGGCGACAGGTGGTTGAGTTTTTGCCCGGATAATGCATATCCGAGGGGGGCATCGCCAACGCTTGAAGGCCGCTTTTCGTATTTTCCTTTTGTGATAAAGAAGGGCATGCTGAATTTAAGAAACGCTTTCTGGGCGATGATTTTTGTGGGGTTTGCGGCACTTTTGCCGGCCCAAACGGTCTATCCGGACACTTCGCTCTGGATTGGGCAGTGGGCGGAAGAAGGAGAACTCACCTATACCCTCGACGCGATGCTGGTCGAAGACGAGCAAGGCTGGGTGAGTGGGTATTTTGAGTGGACCATGATCTACAGTCCTTACTTTGAGCACTGGGACAAGGTCGGCTATTCTGGACGGGAATACCTGGAAGGCAAGCGGCACAAACTCACTGGTTTTTATCACCTCAAGCACACCCGGATTGAGCAAACCAAAGACGTCATTTCCGGGGATGAATACATCCTGCAAGTTGTCAACGGGGGCATGAAGATGTTCGGACGCAATTATCGCCCCACAAATTATCAGGGCAGCCTCTACGCCCTCAAAGTCCCGGAATTGACTCCGTCGGCTTTCGCTGCAGTTCCGCCCGAACCGCGAGACCTCTCGGAAACCAAAAAGTCGGACCTGGCGACGCCTCCGGAACCCCCGAAAGTGGACAAGCTGGTGACCCCTGACCCGGAAAACCCCGATGCACCCGAAGTAGAAGTGGGCCTGGCCGCGGTGGAAGAGGGGCCGGAGCCGACTCCGGTTCCCCCGAAAGACTTCAGTGACCGTACGGTCCTCATGAAAGACGAAGTGACGGTCGGTCAGGACAAACTCCGGATCGAGATTTGGGACAAAAGCATGGTAGACGGCGATATCGTCTCTTTGTCCTTGAATGGCAAAGTGGTCCTGTCCGACTTTCGGGTTTCCCGCCAGAAGCGCACCGTTTTTCTGGATTTGCAGGAAGGAGAAAATCTCCTGGTGATGCACGCCGAAAACCTGGGGCGGGTACCGCCCAACACCGCTGCCGTTGCCGTGTACCGCAATGGGCAGGGCGAGGTCTACATTTTGAATTCTGATCTGGGCAAAAGTGAAGCGATCAGGATTCTTCGTCAATAAATTTTGTTGAACGTTTCCGCACGAGTTTTACCAGAGATCCGGGCAATTCCGGCAGCGCGGCTGGCAGTTCTGGGTGGCGTTTTCGGAAGGGATTGACCGCTTCAGCGAATGTCCCGCGCGGGGCAAACTGGATGATGACCCCGATGGGGTTTTCGAGGGCGAGGCCACGAATAGGGCCTTTGAGGAGGAATGTTTTGTGGGGCGGAGTTAGGGATTGGATGAGATAATTTGCGAAACGCTTACCCTCCTCCTCCCCCTGTTCTATGTCTACGATTCTACCATTTTGAGACTTAGTTTTTTCCATACCCAAATATAAGCTTACCTTCGGAAATATAATTTGTCGAATTGTAATGTTTGTGTTTACATTAAAGAATGGTTCTTGCCGTCTATCCGTTCAATGGGCTATTAGCTGTTGGCACCTTTATTCTAGCGGTGTTTAAAATTCAGATGGTTTCCGCCCAGCTTGGGGTGGGATTGATAAGCGACCACCCACCAAATACGATAAGCAGTTCTGAGTTTAACTCGGGTCCACAATACTTTGGATTTATATCGGATTTAAACGAACGAATTTTATGCTCAAATACTGAAGGAGTTTTATTGTTCGACGGATTCGATTGGGACCATGTAGATGGAACGGCAAATATTGTCGCTCCATTTTTACATCGGGATAAGTATGACAGAATATTCTTAGGAGCAGAAGGAGAGTTTGGTAAGATCTTTATAGACTCATTAGGAAGCCTAGAGTATCACTCGCTTATTGATATGGTTCCGGACTCTGTAAGTTCAAAGTTGCGAGTTCATTCTATAGCGTCGTTGGGGAAAGTAGCGTTTTTTGAAGATGATGAATTCATTATTCGACTCGAAAAAAACACAATAGACGTTATCCCAGCCCTCACCAAAAACTACGCAATCTTCAACTTCCAAAACAAACTCTACGCCATCGACCGAAAGTTCGGACTTACCGAGTGGGACGGAACCGAATTCTCGGTGATTCCCCGAACCCAAGAACTCGGTCGCCGCAAAATCAAGGCCATCTTTCCCTTTGGCGATGCAGATGACCCGCCCGGGATGCTATTTCTCAGCAAGTCGGACGGCCTCTACCTCCTCCAAAACGACACCCTCCGTCCGCTGCCTTCCACCGCCGATCCCTGGCTCAAAACCCGCTGCTACAGCGCGACCCGCCTCCCCGACGGCAACCTCGCCGTCGCCACCTACGGTTCCGGCTTGCTCCTGCTCGATTCCCGCGGCCAACTCCTTCAGCGCCTCGATGAAGCCGCCGGACTGCCCGATGACCTCGTCATCCACGCTTGGTACGATGGGCGGGGCGGCCTTTGGCTGGGATTGAACAAGGGCCTCGCCCGCCTCAGCTACCCCACCGACCTCGAGCAATTTGATGCCCGCCTGGGACTGGAAGACCCGGTAGTGGGCCTGGCCCACCTCGGCGAAGAACTCATCGCCGCGACCTCCAGTGGCCTCTTTCGGGCCAGCGCTCGGCCCGAGGCCGGCTATCCCCGCTACTTTGACCGGGTCGCCGCATTTCCCTACGGCATCAATGACCTCCAACCCTACCGCGATGCCCAAGGCCGGCCCCGCCTCCTCCTGACCGACCTGGGACACCTCTACGATTGGGATGGCCGGTCCGCCCCCCGCAAGCTCGACTTCGGGGACGTCGCCAAAAAGATCCTCCTGTCCACTCGGTTTCCCGGTCGGGCCTACGTCGGGGGGCGCAACGCTCTGCACGTCGTCGAGTACGGATCTGAATTGCGCCTGCGCCGCACCATTTCCCTGCGCCACCTGACCCCGGACGAAATCTACGAGCGCCCCGACGGCGAAGTATGGCTGAGCAATGATCGATTGCTGCGCTTGCCCCTAGGAGCCGATTCCTTGCCCGCTGCCCCCATGGAAGTGGACAGCAATCACGGCTGGCGCGCGGAAATGGGCGTCACGGGACTGCGCGCCTGGCGCGGCGAAATGCTCCTCAATTCCGAAATCGGACTGCACCGCTGGGAAGCCGAAGCCGGTCAACTGCGCCCCGCAAATGACTTTCCGGCGGCGATGCAAGCCCACGGGGTGTGGCTGTTCGAACCCTTGGGACCAAACAGCGCCTTCGTCACCACCGGGCAAACTAGCGGTGTCGCCCAATGGACTGCTGCTGAGGGCTGGCAGTGGGACACCACCGCGTTAAAATATTTGCCTACGACCACGATTCGTGCCGTAGAGCCGGAAGGCCATGGCGTACTTTGGTTGGGGACCGACGATGGCCTCTTTCGCTACCGCCGCGACCACCAAAAAGATTATGCCGCGCCATTTTCCGTATTTGTGCGCGCGGCGATCATCGGGCAGGATTCCCTGCTGCGGCTGGATGGGGGCCCGGTGGCCCTGGCACCCGCTTACAACGACATCCGCTTTTCCTTTACGGCAACCGAGCTGGAACGGCCCGAAGCCTTGCGATTTCGCCACCGTTTGCGTGGCTACCGCGCGGCGTGGTCGCCCTGGTCGGAGCGGCGCTTTGCCGAATACACCAACCTACCCGGGGGCAACTACACCTTCGAAATTGAGGCCCGCAACCAGTACGACCGGATCGAGCGCATCGACGCCTTTGCGTTTACCGTGGGAACTCCGGCCTATCGGCAATGGTGGGCCATTGGCCTGTACCTGTTGGGGCTGGCCGGAGGCGTGATCCTGATCGTGCAATGGCGCCTGCGCCGCCTCCTCAAAGCCAAGGAACGCCTCGAACTCCTGGTTCGGGAACGCACCTCCGAAATCGAAGCGCAAAAACAGCAGATCATCGCCGAAAAGCAGGAGACCGAAAAGCAAAAAGAGCGGGCTGAAGAGTCAGAGCGGGTCAAAAAGCGCTTTTTCGCGAACATGACCCACGAACTGCGCACCCCGCTGACCCTGATTTTGGGGCCGGTGGGCCGCTTGCGGGAAGAAATCGCCGAAGCCGAGGCGGAATTGCAATTGGTGGAGCGCAATGGACGAAAATTGCTGCGGCTGATCAATCAGCTCCTCGATATCTCCAAGATCGAATCGGAGCGCATGGTTCTCCATCCGGTGCGGAGCGATCTCGCTGCCTTTGCCGGGGAGGTGACGGAAAATTTTCGCCCGGCGGCCCGGGAAAAAGGCCTGCTGCTCCACTGCGAGGTGCCGGAAGCTCCGCTGGCTGTGGATTTTGATCCGGAGAAAATGGAAAAGGTGCTTTTCAATCTCCTCGCCAATGCCATCAAGTTGACCCCCGCCGGGGAGCGGGTCGACCTGCGGGTGTTTGCTCCGAGCACCGCCGATCCCACCCGGGTCACCTTGGAAGTGGGAGATGCCGGCGTAGGCATCTCCCCGGAAGCCTTGCCCCACGTATTTGACCGTTTTTATCAATCGGAAGGCGGACGCGGCCAGCGGGGTACAGGAATCGGGCTGGCGCTGTGTCGGGAACTGGTGGAACTGCACGCGGGAGCGATCACGGTGCAAAGCGAAGTGGGCCGGGGGACGATCTTTCGGATGGTCCTGCCGGTGCGGCAGACCCAGGCAGTGGATGAGACACCAGCCTCCCAATCCGAGTCGGTCGACTTGTACCTTGCGGATACCCGGCCGCATGAATTCCTGCCGTCCGCCCCCTCCGAGCAGCAATTGCTGGACGAAAAGGCGCGCAACCTCGTACTCGTTGTCGAGGACAATGCGGACGTGCGCCGCTACATTCGCTCGTGCATTCCGGAAGACTTTGCGGTATTGGAGGCGGAAGATGGGGAAATGGGGCTGGAAATGGCGCTGCGCTGGGTGCCCGATCTCGTGGTGACCGATCTGATGATGCCGCGCCGGGACGGGTACGAACTCACCGCGGCTTTGCGTCAGGCACCGGCGACCAGTCACATTCCGGTGGTCATGCTGACCTCGCGCGCCGAAGCGGAGGCGCGGTTGCAGGGCTTGGCCACGGGGGCGGAAGCGTATTTGACCAAGCCCTTTAACCCCGCCGAATTGCAAGTGCGCATCCGCAAGCTGATCGAAATGCGCCAGGCCTTGCGCGAACGTTTCCGCGGCGAATTGTTGTTGCAGCCGGACAAAGTGAAGGTGGATTCGGTCGAGGAAGTGTTCCTGCGCAAGGTCCACACCGTCGTGGCGGAGCGGTACCGTGAGGAAAAGTTTGGGGCGGATGATATGGCGGCGGCTGTCGAACTCAGCCGGGTGCAGTTCAACCGCAAGTTCAAAGCTTTGAGTGGGGCGACGCCGAACAAGTTCCTCCGCAAGTACCGCTTGGACATCGCGCGCCAGTTGGTGGAGCAGGACGCGGCTTCGATGGCGGAAATCGGCTTTCGGGTGGGATTCAGCAGTGCGGCCTATTTCAGCAAGTGCTTCGCCGACGAGTTCGGGATGTCCCCGAGCCAGTTCCGCCGGCAACTCAACTGACCGTTCCGAACCGGTAAATACTCGTGGAGCGATAAATTTCGCCCGGACGGAGAATGGAGGCGGGGAAGGCGGCTTGGTTGAGGTTGTCGGGGAAATGCTGGGTCTCACAACAAAATGCGGATCGCCGGGGATAATGCACTCCCGATTTTCCGAGCACCGTGCCGTCGAGAAAATTGCCCGAATAGAACTGCATTCCGGGCAGATCCGTCCAGACTTCAAGGGTGCGCCCACTGCCCTGATCGGTGACCTGGGTGACCTTGCGAAGACCGGTTCCGTTCAGCACGAAATTGTGGTCAAATCCCCGGCCCGCGGTCAGTTGTGGGTGAGAAGTGGCGAGGCGCGCATTCAGGTCGGCCGGAGTCCGAAAATCAAAGGGAGTTCCGCCGACGGCTTGGGTTGCTCCGGTCGGTAGGTTTCCCGGTCCGAGCGGATGAAAGTGGGCGGCATCGATCTGGACGGAATGGCCTTGCAGGTCGGGATGCCCGGCTCCCCGGAGATTGAAAAAGGCGTGGTTGGTCAGATTGAGTGGTGTGGGCGCATCGGTTACCGCCCAGTAATCGATCTGGAGGCCATTGTCTTGGGTGAGGGCAAAGCGGACCCGCACGGTAAGGTTGCCCGGATAGCCTTCCTGCTGATCGGGCGAGTGCAATTCCAGTTCCACAGCTTCTTCCGCTGCAGAGCGCAAGGTCCACAACTGGCGGTGAAAGCCTTGATCACCCCCGTGAAGGTGGTTGGGTGCCTGATTTCGGGGAAGTTGATGGGGGATGCCATCGAGAATGAAGCGGGCCCCGGCAATGCGGTTCGCGAACCGACCGATGGTCGCGCCAAAAAAAGTTTCGGGAAGCTCTCGGTAGTGCCCGGGCGTAGGAAGTCCCAATACGACATCGGCGAGGTGGCCGTTGCGGTCGGGTACGCAGAGGCGGGTGATGCGTGCGCCGAAGTTGTTGATTTCGGCGGTCACGCCTTGGGCATTGCGGAGGGCGTAGACCTGCAATTCGGGTGCCAAATCGGTAGGGGGAGTCTGTGGGGAACTCATTTTGCCGAAGATGAAGTGGCGGTGCCGTAGTGGTGCCGGATCATGGCGTCCGTTTCCTCCCGGGATTTGAACACTTCAAAAGTGCGGCCCTGGGTCCGTTGCGCCCCGAGGGCATTTGCGTAGCGGACGGCGGAGCGGAAGTCGTGCGGCGATTGGACCAAGCCAAAGCCCAGTCCGCCGGCAAAGGAGTCCCCGCAGCCGGTCGTATCGATTACGTGGTCCACCCAAATGGCGGGAACGATTTCTTGGTGGACTTTTCCATCCTTCAAATAAAAGGTGGCGCTACCGTCGGAATCCAGGGTGACGATCAGGGAGCTGACGCCCCGCGTAAGGACATACTCGGCGAGTTCGGGCAGGTGGGCGGTGTCTTTTTCGTCGTGGGGGGCCCGGCTACCAGTTTCCCATTCCTTTTCAAACCAGCAACAGCGCGATTCCTCAAGATTCATTTTGAGCACGTCAATGCTGGACAGCCAACTGTCCCGGTCGATCCAGTAGCGCAGGTGGCGTTCGCCTTGAATGGTGACCGTATTGGTGGGGCCGTGCGCGTCAAAAATGATCGTTGCGTTGCTGTGGCTCCGGATGTATTGGAGGGTGTGAAGGGGAACTTCGTAATCCGTGATCGGGACACAAACGAAGGCATCGCAATGCATCAGATCTCTGACATCCTCGGGCACGATGGGGTTCATGAAGCCGGTCTGGCGCTCGATCCGGTTGTTTTGGTCGGTAAACAGCAAGCGGATCACGTCGCCTTGGTCGGCTGCGCTGCTCAAGTGCGCCAAATCGATGTTGGGGTAGGGGATGAGCAGGGCCCGAACCGCTTCCTCATCGCGTTTGCGGATGTGCGATACCAAGTGCACCCTTCCCTCATCCCCGAGGAGCCGGGCCATGCCAATGGCCGTGTGCAGGGCCGCTCCGTACTTTTCGATCACCTCGCCGTGGTGGGTGGTGATGTGATCGCGGGGGACAGGACCGAGGACTGCGATGTTGTAGGCGGACATATTTGCAATCGATAGATGTTTCCGGAACAGTTGTACGATCAAATATACGAATCGTTTGTGTAAAAAGTACAATAAGTCGGGCTTTCGGAAAAGGTTTCTTGGGTAGGGGAGGAACTGGGTGAACGGTACGAGGGACCGGTAACGGGGCTTGTCCGGCTTTGCCGGATTGCTGGCTACCCTCATCTCATATTGAAACATTTTCATATATTTGATCATTATCAAAAATGATTGCTTCCCATGATTGAACGTATCTATCGGCAGTACATCGACTCTCCGACCTGGAATCTGACCCGGGCCTTGCGGGTGGGCTTTGGTGCGTTTTTGTTGGTGCTTGGCCTGGTAAATTACGACGGGCTGACTACGATCCTGGGATCGCTTCTGTTGCTGCAAGGAATCCTCAATGCGGGGTGCATGGGCGGAGCCTGTGCCGTTCCTTTACCGGCGAAGCATCCCAACGATCCCTTTGTCCCAACCATTGCCGAAGATGAACGCTGATCCTTTGCCCCTCGGTCCCGACCAATTGGAAAAGGCCGCCTTTGTCCTGAAAACCATCGCGCATCCGCTGCGGCTGGGCATCGTGCAGTTGTTGGGGCACCACGAACACCTCTCGGTGGGAGAAATTTGCCAGCATACCGGCTGTGAACAGTCCCTGGTGTCCCACCACCTCAATATATTGAAACTCAAAGGGGTGCTACATTCACAGCGCAGGGGGAAGTTCATCTATTACCGCTTGGAATTGAAAGAAGTACTGGCGGTGATTTCCTGCATGAAAGCCTATTCACAAAGGGGCTGAGTCTACAACACCGCACTGCCGTGGCCATCGATTACATCATCAACCGTTCCTGTTCCACAAAGGATGCCCTGGGTGAGGAAGCCATCGTGGACCTGGTAAAATCCCGGGTGCGTGGGCGCTCTATGGTCCGCATGCTCATGAAAAAAGGGCACAGCCAGGAAGCTGCCCTGGCGGCGAGGGTCAGTTTACAGAACCATACTTTGACCGGGGAAAGGACTACCCGCGAAGTTACGCTGCAACAAATGCTGCGTGAATCCACCCTGCTCGACGATTACGCGGACCATTGTCAGTCCTGCCCGGTCAATCTGCTGGAATCCTACGGGTGCTACCAGCGGATCAATTATCCGATTTCTGCCTTGGCGGAACGCTGGCTGGCCGAACGGGCCCAGGCGGCGGCCGAATTCGGCTTGCCCAACAGCATATTGCTCGACTTTATCGTGGACCAAAAGGTGACCGGTGAGTTCATGGGGCAATTGCGAGCCCATCCCGAAAACCGGTTTTTTGAAGCAAAAGAGCCGCTCGGGGTGACCTTTCGGGGAAAGCTCCTCCAATGGGAAACCGTGAGTACGGACCAGCTTCTGGACATGTTTTTTGCCGTGGGGGAGATGGAATTGGTCCACCAGCAATTTTTATTGTTGTTCAGTGGGGGGCTCAGTTTCCAGGATGAAATGCCAGATCTGGATCGGGTAGGCAAAGATTTCCAGGCGGGGATCACTACCGATGCGGACGGCAAGGACCAGTTTATGATTTTTCGCCTGCACAATTCTCCGGAAGACGACCAAAGCATGCGCCAGATCAAAGCCTTTCTGCGGGCCCTATTTGCCGCCTACTGTATCGGGGCCACGGTTGAAGTTGATTTTTGAATGGTGGCGGTTTGCGGGCATAACTTAGGCACTGTTTTTGCCGTTATATACCACATGATGCCGAGACGCCACCTCCCATTCCTCATTGCCCTGCTGATTCTGCTGGTCAGTGGGCCCCTGTTCGGGTTTTTGCCCGCGGATGGCGGGGAAGGGGAGATCCGCTGGCGCAAAAACCGGCGACTTACCTGGGACGATTTTCGCGGGCGGCCTGACCGCCGCAGCCCGATGGATGCCTTGACCGAATCCGGCATCTCGTTTTCGTGGAGCTGTGATTACCGGGGCTTTCAGCACGAAACCTATTCGATGTTTGTGCCGGACAAGTCGTGGGTCAAGGAAGAGTCCGACGCACTGTTGCGGCACGAGCAATTGCACTTTGACATTACCGAATTGCACGCCCGCAAGATCCGCAAATACTTCGGTGAGTTGCGCTATCCGTGTCGTTTGGGGCAGCGTGGCATCAATTCGGCGGCCCAGCGCTTGATTCGCGAGTCTTCAGCGATGCAACAGCGCTACGACCGCGAAACCAACCACAGCCTCCGCGAAGAGGAACAGGTCCGCTGGGAGCGCTACGTCGCCCGGGAGTTGACGGACCTGGAGCCTTGGGCGCGGTAAGTTCGGTGCTGTATTGGGTAGGATTTCAAGCAAAACCCCCACTTACCTCCCCCATCGCAAACCCATTGCTTTGACCATTGGACGTCACCGGTTGCGTCCATCGGCATTTGAATAAAAACTGAAATCTGATTACATTTGTCGTTCATTTCCTCGAAATGCAGCGCATCAATCGCATATTGGCATTTGCTTCGGTCAGCTTTGTGCTGATTTTCATCGCGAAAATCAACAAGGTAGGGCTGTATACGGCCTATTTCAAGACGATTGCCGAGGTTGAGATCCGGAACTCCCAGGATGTCAAAGCCGGTGACCTGCTGTTGAACCAAGCATTTGGTTTAGATGCGGAGCGCGAGCATCGCAATTCCAATTTTCCCAGCCCCGCGTTGTGCGAGATTTCGGCGAATTTTTCGCCCTACCGCAAAACGCTGGTCCCAGGAGTGCGCCCCCCGACCATTTTTGTGCCAACCCGGCATTTCTTCCGTGCGGTGGCGCCCCGGGCCCCGACGGTCTGATTTCCTTCTCCATCTGAATACTGTGCTTGATCGACCCGCCCGACGGGCAGTCGAGGATTGGTGCTAAGGCCCACTGCGGTGGTGAGTTCGTTGGCACCAGCAAAAAGAATAGTTTTTCAATTCATAAACAGAAAACAGAACAATGCGCAATAAGAATACAATCATCGCCTTGTTGGTGATATTCTCCGCGATTTGTCTTTGGAACCTGTTCCATACCTGGCGCTCCTTTAGCATCCAGGGCGATTTGGACAATACCGAGACGGTCGAAGAGCGCGCGGTACTGGAGGCCGATAAAGATTTGATGGCCCGTTACCGCTATTCGCAACGCAATGCGTTTTCCCTGGGGCTGGACTTGCAGGGCGGTCTTTTTGTGACCATGGAAGTGGGGGTGGAAGACATCCTCCGGGAATTTGCCGGCAGTTCGGTCGACGCGGACTTCGAAGCTGGACTTGAGCGGGCGCTGGAAGAGAAAAAGACCAGCCAGGAAAACCTAGTGGATCTTTTCTTCAAGCATATCAAAGAAGTCTACCAGGAAAAGAATAAGCCGATTCCGCAGAAGGAAGGGACGACTGAAACCTTGTTGTTGTCGGGTTATTTCAGTAGCCGGAACCGCGACATCGCTTCCAATCTTTCGGACGCCGAGATCGTGACCCGACTCAAAGAAGAAACCGAATCGGCGGTCGAAAACACCTTTTCGATTATCCGTTCCCGCATTGACCAGTTTGGGGTGGCCTCGCCAAACTTGCAGTTGCAGACCGGTACCGGTCGCATCTTGCTGGAACTTCCCGGGGTAAAAGATCCTCGTCGGGTCATCAAGTTGCTCCGCAATACGGCGAAACTTGAGTTCCGGGAAACGGTAATTGCCGCGGAAGCCTACCCGGTACTTCAGCGGATCAATGAAATTGTGCGCCGGCAGCAGGGGATCAAAAGCAACGCTGATTCCACGGCAACGCTGTCGGATTCCGCTCCCGATTCGACGGGAACGGACTCGGCAAATGGCCTCGCAAATCTAGCGGGCGACTCGGCTTCGAATGATTCGGCAAATGAGGGTGCGCTGGTGGACGCGACGCCAACTCCGGGGGTGGGAGACACCGCCAATCAAGACACCGGACAAGCGGACATCAACGACCTTTTTGGTGACAATGCCAGCCCGGATGACTCTAACGCCGCCGCCGCACCGGTCTTGGGTGAGGAAGAGCAAATCGCCAAATTCAAGGCAGAAAACCCCTTCCTGGGTCTCTTCAATCCCCGCTACCAGCAAATCGATGGGGGGCGGCCGCTGATGGGCATCGTCGCCCTGACGGACACTGCAGCCATGAACAAGTACTTGCGTGACCCGGAAGTCCAGGCGGTGATTCCATCAACCGTAAAGTTCCTTTGGGAAGCAAAGCCTATTGATAACGCCGAGAGCGAGTTTTCCGATCACCTCGGATTGATCGCCATCGCCACCAACGCCAGCGACAAAGCTCCGCTGGAAGGCAACGTGATCACCACCGCGCGCCAGGACTATGAGCCCGGCACTACCAATGCCATGGTAACGATGAACATGAACTCGGAAGGCGCCAAAGAGTGGGCCCGCCTCACCAAGGACAACGTCAATCGGAGCGTGGCCATCGTCCTCGACGACCTCGTCCAATCTTACCCCAATGTCACGGGGATGATCTCCGGCGGGCGCTCGCAGATCGCGGGCAACTTTACCGTGGAGGAGGCCAATGACCTCGCCAACTTGCTCCGCGCCGGTGCCCTTCCCGTAAAGGCAAAGATTCTCGGTAAGGACCAGATCGGCCCGACTCTGGGTGCCGAAAACCTCAGCAAAGGCTTGAACTCTTTCTTCATCGCTTTCCTGGTGACGATTGTGTTCATGTTCATCTACTACCGCTCTTCCGGTCTTATCGCCGACGTGGCGCTCGCGGTCAACCTGTTGTACATACTCGGGGTGTCGGCCGCACTCAATGTTGTATTTACGCTGCCAGGGCTCGCGGCTGTGGTTTTGACCATGGGGATGGCGGTCGACGCCAACGTACTGATCTTCGAACGGATCAAAGAAGAGCAAAACGCCGGAAAATCCTTCAAAGCCGCGATTTCCTCCGGTTTTAGAAGCGCATTCTCCTCGGTCATGGACGCCAATATCACGACTTTCCTGACCGGTCTGATTCTGTTTTCTTTCGGGATCGGCCCGATTCGGGGTTTTGCCGTCTCGCTTATGATTGGGATTGTGACCTCGCTGATCTGTGCGCTGTTCATCACCCGGCTTTTCCTTGAGTACTACGCCCGCAGAGGCAACGACTCGATCAAATTCGGTTCGAAAGGCACGATGTCTCTCTTCAAGAATGCGGACATCAAGATGACGACCCGCAAGCGGGTGGGCTACATTGTCTCCGGGGTCCTGATTGTCGGCAGCATCGCCTCGATTGCTACACTCGGATTCAAAACCGGGGTAGATTTCAAAGGTGGTCGCCAGTACAAGGTGGAATTTGCCAAGGAAGTCAACGCCGACCAAGTCCGCAAGCCGCTCACCGATGCCTTTGAGGGCAACGCTCCGCTGATCCGGACCCTGAGTGCCGAGACGAACGACAACCCCATGCTGCTCATTACGACCAGTTACCGGAACGAAGACGACGGGGTTTCGGAGGATCTGGAAGATGCTCTGATCAGCACCTTGAATGCCGCGGTCGACGGAGCGGGGGCTGAACTGGTAGAAAGTACGCGGGTCGGTCCGACGGTGGCCAGCGATATCCGCCGCAGTGCTGTTTACTCGGTGATTTTCTCACTGTTGATCATCTTCCTGTACATCTTGATTCGTTTCCGCCGCTACCAGTTCAGTCTGGGTGCGATCGCGGCCCTGTTCCACGATGTGACGATTGTGCTTGGAATTTTCTCTTTCCTCGGGGTAACGGAAATTCTGCCGTTCTCGCTGGAGGTCGACCAGGCGTTTATCGCGGCGGTGCTGACGATCATTGGTTACTCGATCAACGATACCGTGGTGGTGTTTGACCGGATTCGGGAGAACTTCGGCCAGATGAAGTCTTCGCACATCTCGAACATCTTCAACATTTCGATCAACCAGACGTTGAGCCGTACCTTGATGACCTCGGTGACGACAATCATCACGATCCTGATCCTGCTGGTTTTTGCCGGCGACGTGATCCGTGGCTTTATGTTTGCCCTGTTGATCGGGATTATCGTGGGAACCTACTCTTCGATCTTTGTGGCCAGCCCGATCTCGCACGATTTGATTCGGATTTCGGAAGGCGACATGCCCCAGGCACCTAAGCGGTCCGGAAGCAGTCGCTCCGCCAACAAGTCGAAGTCGAACCCCAAGAAAAAGCCGAATACGAAGAAGAAGTCCTGAACCGCGACTTCGTAGACACAACTTTGACCGGGAGGTTCAGGCGTACCTGAGCCTCCCGGTAGTTTTTGGGGGATACCTGAAAAAATGTCAGCTACTCGGAGCCTTAGGTGGTGCTTTTGGGAAAGAACCGCCTTTTTTCCGCCGCAATCGATCCCGGCGAAATTCCGGCATGACCTTTGAACCTTTAGGTGCAGCCAGCAAACGCCTGTCATGTTGACAGACCAAGACACAGAGAGAAGAGCATGAAAATGAATATACGATTATCGGAAGATCCGTTTTTTGATACCGAATTTCCCATTCTGTCCGACCAGGAAGAAAAGGCGATGTACGATGAGAAGTTGCCGGAAGAATTGGGAATTCTCCCGCTGAAAAACACCGTGTTGTACCCCGGGGTAGTCATTCCGATCACCGTGGGCCGCGATAAATCCATTGCTCTGGTGCGTGACGCCTACGACAACTTGGGCAAAACCATCGGGGTGGTTGCGCAGCGCAGCTTGCACATTGAAGATCCAGCTTACAAAGACCTCTACCGCTACGGTACGATGGCCCAAATCCTGAAATTGATCCGGATGCCGGACGGAAGCATCACCATCGTGATTCAGGGCCGCTCCCGCTTTGAAGTGCGGGAATGGCTCGACGATGAACCCTATTTCAAAGCGACCGTCACCAAGCTGGACGAAAAACTGCCCGATGGCCGCGAAGCCGATGCGCTCATGCAGACGCTCAAGCGCCAGGCCGGGGAAATTGTCGAACTGTCCCCGAATATTCCCACCGAAGCCCAGGTGGTCCTCAACAACATCAAGAGCGTTTCTTTCCTGATTTACTTCATCGCTTCGAACTTAAATCTGGAGGTAAAGGACAAGCAGGTCATCCTGGAAATGAATGACTTGCTGGAAAAAGGCCGGGCGGTGCTCGAGCAGATGAGCCGCGAACTGGCAATTCTGGAACTGAGCGAAGAGATCCACAGCAAGGTGCGGACCGACCTCGACAAGCAGCAGCGGGAATATTTCCTGCGCCAGCAGATCAAAACCATCCAGGATGAGCTGGGGGAGGACGGCCCGGGCAACGAGATCGAAGAACTGCGCAAAAAGGCTTCGGAAAAGAAATGGCCGGAAGCGGTACAGGAAGTATTCAACAAAGAACTCACCAAATTGAGCCGGCTTTCGCCGAACATGCCGGACTACGCGGTCGTGATCAACTACCTCGACTGGCTGGTCGAATTGCCCTGGCAGAACTATGTCGATGACGACTTCGAATTCAAGGCCACCAAGAAAATTCTCGACGACGACCACTATGGCCTGGAAGAGGTCAAGGATCGCATCCTGGAATATCTGGCGGTTCTCAAGCTCAAGTCGGATAAGAAAGCGCCGATCCTGTGCTTTCACGGCCCTCCCGGGGTAGGCAAAACCTCGCTGGGGCGTTCGATTGCCCGGGCTTTGGGACGGGAGTTTGTGCGGATTTCTCTCGGAGGCGTGCGCGATGAGGCGGAAATCCGGGGCCACCGCCGCACTTACATTGGGGCGATGCCCGGCCGGATCATTCAGGGCCTCAAAAAGGCAAAATCCGGAAACCCGGTGTTCATGCTCGACGAGATCGACAAGGTCGGAAACGATTTCCGCGGGGATCCCTCGGCGGCGCTGTTGGAGGTATTGGACCCCGAACAAAACGATACCTTCCAGGACCACTTTCTTGAGGTCGAGTATGACCTGTCTTCGGTGATGTTCATCGCCACGGCCAATACCCTGAGCACCTTGCACCCTGCTCTGCGGGACCGGATGGAGATCATCGATATCACCGGCTATTCCTTGGAGGAAAAGACAGAAATTGCCAAGCGGCACTTGGTGCCGCGCCTGCGCAAGGAACACGGCCTCAAGTCCGTTCAGATGCGCATTTCCGATGCCGCTCTGCGTTCGGTGATCGAGGGGCATACCCGTGAATCGGGGGTGCGGAAACTCGCCCAAAAACTCAGCCGGCTTTGTCGGATTACCGCAAAGCGGGTGGTGGTCGATGAAGAAGAAGCAGTTTCGGTCAAGCAGAGCAACCTGGAAGATTTCCTTGGGGTGCCGCCTTTCGAAAACGAACTCTACCAGAAGCTGGATGTGCCCGGAGTATCCATCGGGCTGGCCTGGACGCCGGTCGGCGGCGATATCTTGTTTGTGGAAACATCGCTGTCGCGCGGCAATGGCAAATTGACCCTCACGGGGCAGCTCGGCGATGTGATGAAGGAATCGGCGGCCCTCGCCTACCAATACATCAAGGCCAATGCGGCGAAATTTTCTCTGAACCATGAGGTGTTCAACCACTGGAACATCCACGTGCATTTCCCGGCCGGAGCGATCCCCAAGGATGGACCTTCCGCCGGGATTGCGATTCTGAGTGCCCTGGCTTCGCTGTTTACCCAACGGCTGATCACTCCGCGCCTCGCGATGACCGGGGAAATCACCCTGCGGGGCAAAGTCCTGCCGGTGGGCGGCATCAAAGAGAAATTCCTCGCAGCCCGACGGGCGGGCATCAAAACCGTGATTTTCTGCAAGGACAATAAGAAAGACGTGCTGGAAATCAAGGAAGATTACCGCCAGGGCATGAATATTGTGTTCGTCGAGCGCATGGAAGAAGTCGTGGAGCACGCCCTGCAACCGCGCCGCATCAAAGGCGGGCTCGACCTGTTGGAGCCGGTGCGGGAAGCGGCTTTGGAGAAAAAGCTGCGCCGGGGCAAGTCTGATTATGGCACCGAGGGCGGCGCCATGATCAAGCACTGATCCTGCCGAAACCAAAGGCGTAAAACCGCCGTTTGGGCCCTCCCCGTGGGGGCCCAAACGGCGGTTTCCTCATTGGTTCAGGATGAATTTGAGCAATTCCGCATTGAATTGTTCTGGTCCGTAGACCCCGATGCAATCCCCGTGATCGGCTCCGGATACCCGGATGTCTACGCCCCGGGCGCCCCGGTAATTTTTCCAGACGACCTCGCCGTGGTTCTCGTAGTCCAAAAAGTCATCCTCGGTTCCGTGAATCCAGAAAAACGGCTGGTCGACCTTCTTGATCTCTTCGGCGTTGTCGATCTCGAGATCCGTGAAATATGAACCGGGCAGGGCGAGGCCAGTGCCGTCTTGCCCCATCACTTCGGCACTGGCAAAGGGGGCTTCCAGGGCCAGCCATTGCGCCCGCAGGGTCCGCGGATTGGCCGCCAGTTCGGTAGCGGGCGCGGTTCCCATGCTATATCCGTACAGCAACAGCCTATCTCCCGTCAGCCCCATGCCATCCAGCCACTCGATTCCCGCTTGGGCATCTGCGTACAGGCCAGCCTCAGTTGGGCTGCCTTCTGAGAGTCCGTAGCCGCGGTAGTCGACCGCGAGCATGCCAAACCGGTGCTTGCCCCCGAGGTGGACCATCAGGGCCATGCGGTGCCAGTAGGAATCCAGGTAGCCGCCGTTGCCGTGCAGGTAGAGAATGACGGTATCGGTTGCAATGCGCGCTGGATCTCCGATGTACACGCCGTAAATGGTTGTGGGCGTCGATTCGTCCGGGGCCTGGCTCGCCAGGGGGACGAGCCTGACCATGCTGTCCTCGATCAGGTAATCGGGTTGGTAGTCAAAGTCCCACCAATCCATGGGTTCGGTGTTATTGAAAGCGTAGGCTTCGATGTCACTGGTGGGATTGAACAGGCTGCTGTCCATGCGCAGGCAGCCAGAAAGGGTCAGCACCGCAAGCAGGGCGAGGGTAAATCGTTGGGTGTTCATGGTTTTATTCCTCCAAAACGTTTGCTGATTCCCAGATAGACGCCGATGCCGCCACGGCCGGCAAAGCCCACCCAGGAAATGGTCGCGTCCTGATTCGGGCGGGTGAAATTGTTGGCCTTGACCTCAATTTGCAGGTCAATCGAATTGAAAGACAAGACATTGCCCAACTGGAAGGCGGGGAGAAGGGTCTGGGGTTGCGGCTCTCCGTGGGCCCGGTTGCTTGCGAGTTCCATCCAGACGGAAAAGCCACCGTATACGTAATGTCGCCGCTGGCCGTATTCCCACCACGCATTCAGATCGATCTGCGGCCAGAACTTGAAATTGCCTTCCCAGACATCGAGGGCGAGTCCCGCGGTGGGGTTCAACGTCACGCCGGGGCGCCACCCGTCGGGACGGAGAAGGCTCCGCCCAATTCCGAGATCGAGTTGCAGCACCCCGAAGGCGGCGGAAGTGGGATGAAATGAGGCAAATCCGGTCAGGTCGTTGCTGAAGCCGTAGGCACCGGTAAGTGTGGTCATAGGAGCGGGGATGGGCGCCCCGAAATTGGTGAAAATGGGGCCCCCCAGACTGGCGCTGACCGCGATTTCGCCCTTGGCGAGCGGGCGTACGTAGCGGCTCGGGGCGCAGGCGCCGAGCACCAGCAAGACCGGGAGCAGGCCGAGCACCCAACGCCGCCGCCATCCGGGAATGAATCGTTGCATTTCCATATATGGAATTTAAAGGAATGGCGCACGAGATGCAACGGCTAAAGCGCCGGATGTAGAGGAGCGTCGGGCCCGTTAAATGCCAAGGTGGAGGCAGAGGGCCGGCCGCCCATCTCCGCTGCGCCCCCATCACGTAAGGTCCACGAACCTTTCGGATAGTTTTTTCCGGACGCAAAAGCTATCTTCTCCCCGGAATTAATGTCACCGATGAAACGTCTATCAATTGTCTTTGCTCTGATTGGAGTATGGTTTGCGTCGAATGTCTTGCTGGGCCAGCATCCAGCGGAGTACGACGAGGTCAAAGGCCGAACCCACGTGGCGGATTTTGACCTGGAAAGCGATTCCCGCTCAATCGTACGCGATTATCCCGCCTCATTTTTCACGGAAAATCCTGTATCGCAGAAGTTTCGGGTGCTGATCAAACCGGATGGCACCGTTAAGTACGTCAAGCCGATTCCCGAACCGGGGGTGCCCGCTGAATTCCGCCTGGGGGGTGCCCATGCCCTGTACCGCTTTGAATTTGCCCCGGCTGTCCGGGATTTGTCAGATGACGAATGGGTGGATATCGTGATGCACGTGGGGGATGCCGAGTAACCAAGACTTATTCAATCCGCCGGCTCAATTGTTGCCGACATCGATCCGCGGCTTTCGGACATGCGCCAATCGGCGCCGTAGGCGTGGATCTGATCCCGTTTCAGCTCGGCCCGGTCCTTGTGCGTGGTAAAGACGATGACCCGTCCGGCCGCATCTACTTCACAAGCCATTTGGTATCCGGTATCTACGCTGTGGCCAAAAATGTCCATCAGCATTTCAATGACGTAATCGTAGGTGTGGTGGTCATCGTCGAGCAGCACGACGTGGTACTGTGGGACGTGAACCGTCACGACTTCTTCCTGAACGACTTCTTTTTCTTTGGTTCCGGGGGTTTGAATTGGCGCCATGCGCAGTACGGATTTCAATGATTAACGGATGCGATAAAAATAGGGAAATGTCAGCATTTGCGCGGTCGCGTACCGGTAATCTGTACCGTCCGCCGCACTACCAGACCATGACGTAATTCGGCATGGTAAAGGTCTTTGAACAATTCTCGTTCATGAAGATTGTTACCTTGATTTCGTAAACCCCGGGCACGTCGTATTTCTTGACCGGTTCGCGCTCATTGGAGGTCGTACCGTCCCCAAAGTCCCAAAGGAAGCGCTCCCCCTTGTCGGTGAGGGCCCGCAGCTTAAAGCCTTTGCCCACGTAGGCAGTATTGTCCTTGAGAGAATTGTAAATCTTGACCTCAATTTCGTCGCAAATCTGCTCGTCGATGCGCAGCAGCCAAAAGTCGTCGCCTTTGTCCACCGTCCCGTTGCGCCCAAAGTTGTTGCGTTTCACCCCAAGGGCGTAGTAGAGTCCCGGGCGGTATTCGACCACGTCCACGCCGCGTTCATTGTCCCGCCCCCCGTAGGTTTTGACCCATTGGAGATCGCCGCGGAGATTCATCCGGAACAGCCAGAAATCCTCGCCCCCTTTGATGTACTTGTTGGCGAGGCTGACGTACTTCGAGTAGCCAGTCATGATGTAGCCGCCGTCGCTGGTGGCCGCAATGGAGGTCGCAAATTCGTCTTCGCGGTCTCCGAATATGCGCTCGTACATCTTTTTGCCTTGGGCGGTGAGTTTGAGGAACCAGAATTGCTTGCCTTTGGATTCTGATTCAAAATTGCCCACGACCACGATTCGGCCGTCTTTGTCCACAATCACCCGGCTGAAAAAGTCTTCGAGCTTGCCGGAATAGATGCGTTGCCATTCAATTGCGCCGTAGCGGTCAAAGCGGCCGATCCAGCCATCGCCATTTTGGCGGCGCGCCGTCCCGTCGATGTCTTCCGAGTTTGTGTAACCGGCAAAGATGTAGTCCCCGTCGCGGCAAGGCGCCAGGGAGTAGGCCCAGTCGTGTTTGTTTCCGCCAAAGGCCCAAGCGGTGCGTTTTCGGCCGGTTTCGTTGATCTTGACTGCCCAGAGATTGGCCATTTGCAGGTCAGTTTGCACGTCAAAATTCTGGGAACTGCTTGCGCCCGCCACAACGTATTCCGGCCAGGACTCGGAGCGGGCAATCGCGTAGGCTTGATCCACATCCAGTCCACCGTAGGTCTTGAGCCATTCGATTTCTCCGTCTTTGGTGAGCTTACCGATGAAGTAATCACCCTGGTAGGCTTCCTGGCCTTTTTCGGGGTGCTCAATGAACGAATTGGTAATACCGACAAAGATCAAGCCCGAGTCCGGGGTCACGACCATGTCGCGCAGTTCGTCGCAGCCACTCCCGCCAAAGTTCCGCTCCCAGAGCACTTTGCCGGTGGTATCAACTTTAATGACCCACATGTCGGTGCAATCTTCCGGTTGATTACCGGTACTGACATTGCCCCCGATCAGCAGATTGCCATCCGGAGCCACCAGGAGCCGGTTGGGCAGGTCGTCGTAAGAAGTTCCGTAAAACTTCTGCCAAGTCAGAATGGGAAAAGACTGCGCGGTCACCGGGAGGAAACTCCCGCCCAACAAGATCAAGCAAATCAGACACCCGAACGCACGCGTAAACTCCTTCATATTCTTCGTTAAACGGCCCAATTTAAAGATTTTCTACCCATGGGAGGCGGTGAGTTGTTCACACAGATGGTGGGCTTGTTCGATGCAGGCGACAACCGAGATGCCTCCGATCCAGTTGCCGCTCAGGTACAGGCCGCGGGTCGCCCAGCGTTCTGCGGCCTGCCAGGCGGGCCAAATCCGGTTTTCATATTGGGGAATGGCCTGCGGCCAAACGGTACATTTTTGAAAAAGCGGTCCCCCCGACACCGATAAGAGATCTTGCAATTCGTCGTGTACCATTTGCTGGATGGCTTCCGGTGCCCGCCGTGCGTTTTCGGGCCGGTAGGCTCCTCCAACAAAGGTGGTCAGAAGGGCCGTATCCTGCGGGGCACGGCCGGCAAAGGTCGTCGAACTGAAGATTGTCCCCAGGGTTTTGCGGCCTTCTCGGTGATTGTTCAAGCCCCCAAATCCATCCAGTGGATGGCCGACGTCTTCCCGGCGGTAGAGGCTGTGGACCATCGCGACCGGTGGATAGTAGATGCTGCCCAATGCCTGTGCGGCGGCGGGATCCATGTCGTGCAACAACTTTGCGGTTACCTGCGCGGGTACGGTCAGCACGACCTTTTCCGCGGCTACAGTTTCATGCGCAAAGTGCAAGGTGTAGCCAGAACCGTCGGCGGTCAGTGCGGTCACCGGTTTTTCCAAGTGCATCCGGTCTCCCAGCCGTTCGGCCAGCCGGCGGGGCAACATTTCCAGTCCTTCCTGCAGGGAGATGACTCCCTTGTGCCGATTGCGCTTCCGTCCGCGAATCGCTCCCCGGATGACCGATCCGTGTTCCTGTTCCCATTTCTTCATTTGGGGAAAAGCGGCCCGGACGGCGAGAGAATGGGGATTACCGGCATAAATGCCCGAGATAAATGGGGCGACTGCGTAGTCGGCGACCGCATCCCCAAAGCGCCGGCGGAAAAATGCGTCGATGCTTTCGGTCTCATCCGTCCCCGGGGGAACGTTGCGTTCCCGCAGGATGCGGCGCTTTTCCGAAAAGCGGAAGAAGCGATTGAACAGCAAGGAAATGGGGCCGGTGGGCAGGCGGCGGTACGCCCCATCGCGCAGCACGTAGCGGTGCCGGGCCTCAGGGGTTGCCTGGACGAGGTCGTCCGCGAGTTGGAGGCGGGTGAAGTAGGCGTGCAGAAAATCGTTCAGGCGCAGGGAATTGGGCCCGACTTCGAGCAGGCACTCGGCTTCACGGACCGATTTTATATTGCCGCCCACGCGCTTCGAAGCTTCGTACAACTGCACCGGAACCCCTTTTTCCTTGAGTAGCCAAGCCAGGGTTAGCCCGGTGATTCCTCCTCCCACGACTGCGATCATAGGGAGGCGTTGTGGTAACGTTCGATGACCGGCAAGGCCCCTTCGGGAATCAATCCGCGGAGGTCGCCGCCGTACATCATGACCTGGCGGATCAGTGTAGAGGAGACATGACGCAGTTGGTGATCGGAAAGCAGAAAAACCGTCTCCAGTTCCGATCCCAAACGCTGGTTGATCAAGTCTACGTTGCGTTCGTAGTCGATGTCCTCACCCGCACGCAATCCACGCAGGAGAAATTGAGCGCCGTGTTTGCGGGCAAATTCCACCGTCAATCCTTCGTAGTGGTGGACCGACACGTTTTTCAGGTCGCCCAGCGAGCGCGCGAGCATCTCCCGGCGGTCTTCCAGGGAAAACGTCGATTTTTTACTGGGATGAACCCCGATGGCGACCAGCACCTCGTCAAAGATGGGTACGGCCCGGCGCACGATTTCCACGTGTCCCACATGAATGGGGTCAAACGACCCGGCAAACAGGGCTTTTCGCATACCGCGAATTTAACGCAAATGTCATTGAGTCGGACAAAAACCGGGGAGAACGCCGAACGGGCGACGGCTTTTGGGGAGAATCATTGAGGAAATGGGCGCGGTGAGGGCCCGCTTCAGTGGCGCTTGTTGAAAGCTTCTGCTTTCATCTTGGCTTCGTGCTCCTCGTCGAAGAGGCTGTGGGCCTTATAGTGCTTGGTCAGGTGATCCGGCACGCCCTCGCTTTCGTACTGCTTGAGGGCGCGTCGGTTGACGGTCAAAGTCACTTTCTTGCCATTGGGCGCGGTGCCGCGCACCCGCAGCCGCTCACCATCGTCGAAGATTTGGCGGACGTAGACTTTGGAACCTTTGCGGAGGCCGCGGTGGCTTTTGTTTCGGCCGATGAGGCCGTAGACGTTTGCCGCAGGGGTTTCCGCTTTTTTGCCCTCTTGCTTTTCAGCAGGTTTCGGGGCCGCGGTTGGGCTTTCGGATTGGGATTCTTTCTTGAACAGAAAGGGGAAAAGTTTGCGTAACATGCGTGATTGCTTTCTTTTTTATTCTATCTGATCCCAGCGGTAAAATGTTTTGTTCGTGTCGACCGGCGGATACAGTTGGTTGAGGGTGCCGGTGGATTTGCCGAAGATACCGCTGGTCAGAGCAGCTTTTACCGAGGCAAAAATAGGGCGATATGGCTTAAAAAGAAAATGGAGGTCGCAGAACGGTGGAGAGGGTGATCGCTCGTCGGGCATGCGCATTTCCCCCTTGACTACGGAGAGGAAAGAAATAAATGCCACCGTGCAGAACAAAAAATCCCCCTGGCCGCTGTTCGAGTATTTCTTAAGGCAATCAGGGGAAAGTAAAAACACCCAAAAAAAGTACGAACAGCGACCAGGGGGGAGCCGATACAGCTTTCAGTCCAATGCTTGCAGGGCCGCCATGTAGTCGTCGACCTGAGTGCGTTGCATGTTGATTTGTAGGATGCGGTTGTTGCTCCGGGTCAATTCCTGCATGCCGAGGTAGGGCAGGCCATTGCGGTAACCGATGGCCACAATCCAGGCATTGGCGTTGCGGGGGACGGCGGAAAACTTGAACAACTGGCCCGTCGTGGGACGGCCCGGCATCATCGAGTTGATATCGGTGTACACCAGGAAGGTCCGGGTGGATTCATAGGGAATCTGGCCGGTCAGGCGCACTTTGACATTGCGGGTTTTGCCGCTGAGTAGGTTTTTGTCGACGGGCTTATCCAGATTGGTCCAGCCCAATTCGCGGATGAGGTAACCTTTGATCGGATCGGTCGTCGCGGTTTTGGCTTTGCCTTTGCGAACGCCGGCGAACAGCTTGTAATCGCCGCGCTTATCAAAAATGAGGCGGTCTTCGATTTCGGCGACGTACTGTCGACGCAGGCGGTGGACCCGCAACAGGCGCTCGGTTTCTTCCCGGCTTACACTCCGGTACATGAGCTGGCGCCGGGCATCCCAGCGGTCTAAGTCCACCCCGCGGTCGTCAAATGGCTCGACGCGGGCTTTCATTTGCTGGGCAAACTGCTGAAAGCGCTCGGCGTATTTGTCTTTGGTTTTGCCCTTTGCCGCGTCTTTGCCGATCTGATCGGCAACCATCTGATCGACCTTCCAAAGATCTTTGTCGGTATGATCGCGGTAGAGCAGCAGTCCTTGGATGTAGAAATCCATGTCCCGCAATTGGCGGATCCGCTGGCGGAATTCCCGGGTGGCGATCCAGGTTTCTTCCATCGCGGGATCGGAAATCTCCCAGAGCAATTTGTTCCAGAGGGCTTCGGCGCCCTTGCACTCGCACCAGAACTCGTCGAAGTACATCTCGTCTGGCGGCAGCGGAATCATTGCGGTATATTGGCCCCCGACCGGTACCCAGTTCATTTCCCCCCGGGCATTGACTTGACCGGTGTAGAGTTGCATGTCGTTGGTGTTCACGTCTTTTTGCCGCTTGAACTCCACGTAGATGTCTTTGCCTTCGGCCAATTTCAAACGCCGACCGGCGGCACTGGCATCAACGTACAGCACCCCCCCCGACATGAGCTGGCGGCCATTTGAAACGGTGGGGAGATTGGTTTTAAGATAATTGGACCGGCGGTAGACTTCTTTGAGTTCGACCTGGACGACACTGGAAACCGACTCGCCGGAAGCGGCGTCGACGAAGGCATCGCGCGGGATGTGCAGTACAGTTCCTTTGGGCCCGACGATAAGGTGGTCTTCCTTGGTGCTGAGCTGGTAGTACTTGCTGGGAGCGGCGGTCTGAGCGTACAACCCGCGCAGAGGGAACGGATCGATTTCTTCCGCCGGGCCAGCATTGTCGGCCAGGGGGGCCAGGGGAGGCTGCGTGCGGGCGGGTACGGTAAGGAGATCAGGGTTGTCCGCACGCGAGATTAAGTCCCTGCTGGGCTGCCAGGGTTTCACACGCGAATTTCCTCGATCTCCTTTACCACTTGTGCCTATCTTTTCTTCCTCGACAAGCATCGAAATGGTGGGGTTACCGTCCCCTTGTTGCAGACTAGTTAAGTCGTCTTTGACCGCATAGTTGGGGTCCACTTCCCGGGGGGCAACATCCTGAGCGAGTGGACGCGCATTGCGGGAAGAAAGTGTTTTTAGTTCTGGAGGTATCGGTGTTTCATCCTTGTTGAAGGGGTTGAAAATGAGCAAGATGGTGGTAGTGAGCAAAACGAGGGCCCCAGCGCCGATCCAGCCCAGGCGGTGTGCAGGGACACCGGAGGCGGGACCGGGTGGGGGCGGTTCGGGGAAGCTCTGCCGCAGGCGGTTCAGCATGTCTGCTTCACGAGAAGCAGAAGGGGTCACTGTGGGGGCCGCGGCAAACACGCTTTCCGCCGCACGTTCCATGAACCCTTCCTGTTCCGCGGCCTCGCTTTCGGCCAGGTAGCGTCTCAGGATGTCATTTAACGCGTCGTGCTCGCTATGTTTTCCTTGGAATTCCATTGCGTTGCTTAGTCCTGACTGGTCGAGGTCAGTTCGACTTCGATCAGTTTTTCAAGTTTTTTCCGGGCCCGCTGGTAGTATACTTTGAGCTGGTCAGCGGGCTTACTGACATACTTGGCGATTTCGCCGTATGGCATATCCTGGCTGCGCAGCAAGAGCAGGATACGCTCCCAATCTTGCATTTTAGCTAGGCAAGCCTCCATGATTTTCATGAGACTGTCTTCGGGGGTTTCCGGCTGTCGGTAACTTTGCAGCGAGGCTTCTACCATTTGCTCCTGGACCTTGCGCTCGGTGTACAGTTCAGGGTCACTTTTGGCCGCTTCGAAATTTTGCTCGTTGAACGTGCTGAAACTCAGTCGCTCTTCGCGCTTCTTTTTGTCGCGGTAGTGCCGGCGCAGGTTGTTGCAAAAGATGGTGAACAGAAAGCTCCCAAATTTCTTTTCCGAGGTGAATTCGTAGTTGTCAATCTTCGCAATCGTTTTGTACAAAGTTTCGTAAACGATCTCCCAGGTGGTGTCTTCATCCAGGTGCCAACTGTTGATGGCGTAGGAGTAAAGCTTCTTGCCGTAGCGTTCGTAGATCACTTCCACGGCGGCTTCCCGCTGGGTGCGAAGGATTTCGTACGTAGGTCTTTCCTGGGGGTTCTGCATTCGACTACGGATTTCCCGGTGGTCTCTAAGATGGGCTAATGTAATCAGGTAACAACGCGCAGCTACAGCCAGACGAATCTGTCAACCGGGGAAACTCCAAGTCAAGTGGGCCAGCTATAACCAACAGAAGTCTGTACGCAGCCGGCGGAAATTAGGTTGGTGGGACGTAGGAAATGGCCGGAGTTTGTCGCTTATTTTCGCTGAAAACGCGCAAAATCGAGCCAGTACAGCAGGCGAATGGAAAGCGAGTTGGTCTGCGGTGAGGTAAAAGTATTGCCCAGGTTTTGGAAGTACCCGTTGATCGGTGTATCTCCCGATTCCAGGATGTTGTTTTTCCAGACAATGAACAGGTCACTGCCGGGCGCGTAGCGCCATTGGAACACACAGTCAATGTTAAAGACATTGAAGTTGATGTCGTGCTCCTGGTCGTAAGGCGTATTTTCCAGGTAGCCCTCTCGACCCAGTAGCTCAATGTTGCGGTAGGTGACCCGGCTCCAGTAGTGGCGGGCGCGAAAACTGAGTGCAATCCGATTGGTAAAGGTGTAGTCGACGTTCAGGATCGATTCTAGGTCATTGCGGTTCCGCGTACCGATCAGGCTGTTGCCGTCGTCGTCAAAGGTGACAAAGCCTTTGTCATTGTCCACGGTGTTGAAATAATTGTCCAGGACGACCTGCAGTTTGTCATTGAAGCGGAAGCGAGGCGAGAACCGGAAATTGCGCCAGTTCTGCCGCCATTCGGGGCGGCCGCCGAACTCCCACTCGAAGTCCAGGGCAAAGCGGCGGGCGTAATTAGAGGAGAAAAATCCCCCGGTGGACCAGGCGGCAGGCCGGGCAAAGGCACGCCCGATCACCCGCGACTCAAAGAAGTCGAAGTTGTCAAACGGTTCCGCATTGAACCAGGTGCCGAAGAAATCGAAGGTCTTCAGTTGGAACCAATTGCGGTAATTCACGCTGACATTGGCGTAGCGGCGGGGAGCGTAGAGGCTATTGTGCCGCAACTCAACGCTGTTGCCAAAGGCGAGAAATTTCCAGATTGGCCGGTAGAGGTTGTATTCCGCCCGGGCAAAGTCGGTGAACTCATTCGGAGCCATCAGGAAGCCCATGTCATTGGGATTGTACTGGGCGCTCTCGACGTTCTGGCCGAGGTTGAAAATAAAGTTGCCGCTGCTTTTGCCCAGGCGGTACCAGTATTTGTAGCCGAGTTCGGGGTCGCCCCGGTTGACCTTTTGCCAGCGCTGGCTGGAAGCCAGTTCGCCCTGGATGAACCAGGTGTTTGTGTTGTCGGCCAGTTTGAAACGGGCGGCGCTGACATTGCCCATGAAACCGTCCGCCTCGATGCGGTTGGTGTTGATGAAACTGGCGTAAGAATTGGCGGCAAATGACTGGTCGGCCACCAGCACGCTGTAGTTGGTGAGGGCTTGGGTGACGACTTCGCGGTTGCCCTCCTCGCCGGCGATCACTGCGCGGCTGGGGGCGGTGACGGCATTGAATACCCCCAGGCCAGTTTTGCCTTTGGTGCGGCCGGAAATTTTAAAGGCATTCAGCAGGCGGGTGGTGCTGGGATTGCTGACCAGCGAGTCTCCCGTCCGCAAGGAATCAAAGGCGGCGGAGCGATTGCGGGGTGTTCCGCCGATGCGCCGGGAATAAAATACCCCTGCGATGTTGAACAGTTCGGTGCCTTCGGTGAAGAACTGGCGGTTTTCCTGGAACCGCACTTCGAAAGGCGAGAGGTTGAGCACTTGGTTGTCGGCAACGACCTGCCCGAAGTCGGGGACCAGGGTCATGTCCAGGGTAAACGCTTCGCTGATGCCCAATTTCAAGTCGGCCCCGGCGGCAAAGGAAAAATCCGTTTCCCCGGTAAGACTGGCGTCATTGCCCGGCGAAAAGCGTTGCGCATAGGCCGAGATGTACGGGGTCAGGGCCAGGCGCACCGGAGGTTCGATCCCCTCTAAGCCCTGCAATGAACCAAACTGGTTCACGACACCTTCGACCGCGCGGTCGACAAAATTCCAGTACGTCGTTTCGCGGTTGCGCCGGATGATTCGCTGAAACTGCATGCCCCAGTCCTGGATCGGCTTTTTTGAGAAGCGCAGGGCGGAGTAGGGGATTTCCATTTCGACGATCCAGCCATTGTCGACGATGCGCACTTCACTGCGCCATACCGCGTCCCAAACCACGTCTTCGCCCACCTGGGAGACCCGGGAATCGGTTTGGACCCCCGCAGCCGAGACCGAAAAGTTGAATGCGTTTTGATCGTCGTCGTAGGTGTCAAACATCACGGAGAAGTAGTCGGTGTTGGCGCGGTCGCCGACGTCGCGCTTGCTCAACTGCTGGAGAATGCTGTCCGGCGCGGTGTCGTACAGCATCGCACCGATGAAAACGGATTGGTCATTGTAGAGGACCCGAACTTCACTTTTTTGGGAGGCGGGGGCGCCATTGACCGGCTGAGTTTGGACAAAGTCGGTGGCGACGGGGGCCCGACGCCAGATCGCTTCGTCGAGGCGCCCGTCCATGACAGGAGACTCGGCCGTACGGGCCGCTCCCACCGCCTTGACCTTGGGGGTATTGGCGTGGAGGGCCGCCGCCAAGAACAGGCCGGCGAGCGTTAAAATGAATCGGAAAGTGGAGATTTCAGCGAGCACTCTTCCGTAATTGTAGTCAAATCTTAGGATTCTGAATTGGTACGGCAAATATCGCGGAATATTTCCTCTTGCGGAAATTCAGCGGTGGAACCGTCGTTTACAATCATTAAAAACGGAAATCAGCGGATTCTGTTCATGTAGAAGTCGCTGAAGCCGGGTTCTTGGCTGCCATCGGGGAGGATCCGGACCCCGGAGATGCGGGCGTGCAGGATGCTGTCCTCGGTTACTTGGTAGGAAATCGTCTGGGGAAAATCGTGTCCAGGATTGTCGAATACGGCGCTCGTTTTGCCGTGGGTGATCATCCGGAAGCGTACCGGACCCTGGTTTTCGGGGACGGTAGGGATGTAAAAGATCTCGTTGCCTTCCTGCACCAATTCGATTTGCTCGACGAAACTGGTGTCCCCATTGTTGAGGGTGTAGGCGACGCCAGCGTAGGCATTTTCGCTGCGTTTTTCCCAGGTTTCGTAAGAGACCGTCCCTTTGCCCTCGGTGTAGCGCCACTTCCCCAGGATCCAGTTCAGGTCGGAGAGGGCGCCGGGGGCGCCGACGCCATCGGGCCGCAGTCCCTCCAAAAAGCGGTAACCGGCGATGCTCATTTCGCGCGATTGTACTTGCTCCTTTTCGGTGAAGACGATGTGGCGGCAGGATTCCCGCAGATTGAACTCGGCAGTCCGCCGCACGGTTTCCCCTTCGAGGAAAGTGATGGACCCGTCGTAGCCGCATTTGAAAAGCGGGGCGGATCGGTCGCTGATCAAAGAAGCACAATATTTGAGGCTGGTGGGATCGGTAAAGTTGAACCGTTCTCCGGTGCGGAAAGTGATTTTGACTTCGGTGAGGGTCGAGGCGGCATCGGGTGCTTCGCTATCTGCTTGGTCCGTTTGGGATTGGGGGGCGCAAGCGGAAAGGGCGAGTATGAGGAGGCCGAGGAATAGAAGTCGGATTTGCATGCACGAATATCGGAAATGGGAAGGAGAAGGGGAAATTGGGGCCGGCCAGCTGGGGATCAGCAAGAGAACTGGCGAACTTGAGATTGAGAAATGATCTTTATTTTTGGCGCCTTAATACGGTGTATCTGGCGAAGGGGAGGAATTTATCTAAGCTTTAGACTACACCTTCCTCCGAATTGATTCCCTGCATTAAGTGTACGGAAATAATTTACTGAAGATCGCTAGGTATTGAACGTGGTACAATCACGGCTTTTTCTTGTCTATTTTCTTCAGTTCACGGTTTTTTCGTTTCAATTCCTTCTTTACTTCCCGAATGTCGTTTGCCGGTGGCAATCCTCGGGAGCAGTTCCACTTATTTCAATTATCGACTCCCGGACTTTTCTTCCTACTTGCTCAGCGGTATTTTCAAGTCGATTTTGCCCTTGGACATTGTCATTTTTAATTTTCAATTCAGTTTGTGTGATTCGAAACAAGTTGGCGGCAAGTTCTTCTTTGCCCATGAAATCAAGTAGGGAGCGTTTCTTATCGACCCCTCGGATGACTTTTAAAGAGTTTATATTTTTGTTGTACTTGCCGCGGTAGCCTGCTTTTTGGAAGAAGGCATAATTTCTAACGCCGGCTTGATAAGCGACTCCGGTAAGGCTCTTTTCTCGTTCCGAAACCTCTTCACGAGCAATTAAACGTTCGACTTTGTTTGCTTCCTCAATATAATTCTGTACCGCTCCTGCAATTGTAGCAAAATATGCTTGGGCTTCCGCAACTTGGGGCTTCTTTGAATCCCCATTCATAGTAGTTAGATAACAAGCAAATCGGGATAGTTTCCAGTCCAAGGTGTTCTGCCCATCAACTATTCTTTGCGCTTGCACAAAATTGTCAATGATGGGAATATTGAGCGTATTGCAAGTCGTCATCGCTTTGTTGATCGCTTTGTTGAACGACGTAGTAGTTTCGTAGCCCAGGAAGCGCATCAGGTCAGATGCCCACCAGTAAGTGAAGCCGTTTTCCAAGCTAAAGGACTCAAAGTTATCTTGTCCATTGTCAAAATGAAATACGCTTTGGATGTCTCCCATGACTGTTACGCTAGCATTCATACTTGCTCGGGTCGGTTGACATAATTTGTCTTCTTTGCTGACGTTTTAATTCAATCTAATCCACCGTCGATCACTAAAATAACGCAGATGATATGGATTTTACACTGAAGTTGATACACACTGAATCTGTGAATAACTAATCGGTTTGTGTTGCTTGCCCCCAGCGGTGATTCTGATCCGGTAGTATTTTGATTCGCTTATCTCGATAGGATCGCTGCGTTTTGGAACTGCCTCCATCCTACAACACCGCTTTGATCGCAGCGGCCGGTTGAATCAGTTTTCCGACTTCGTGCGAGTCCTCGATTTCCCGTCCGGTATCGTGTAGGATACGCCAGGCTTTTTGTGGGCTGAGGTCCGGGGCAAATGCCCGCATGATGCCGATGACTCCCGCCACGATGGGGGTCGCCATTGAGGTGCCGCTGTAAGATTCATATTTGCCGGCGGGCAGGGTGGAAAAGATGTCCATACCGGGGGCGGCGAGGGGCATTTTCAGTTTGGTGTTGATGTTGGAAAAGGGGGCGCGCCGGTCCTGGGCATTGGTGGCGGCGACGGCGATTACGCCGGGAATATTTGAGGGTGAGTGTTCCCGCGCGTCGAGACCGCGGTTATTGCCGGCGGCGGCTACGACGATGCACCCCCGCTGCAGGGCGTACTCAATCGCCGCGCGCTCGGTAAATGGCGGCAATGCGGTTTTGCTGCCCAGCGAGAGAGAAATGACATCGGCGCCGTCCTCGGCAGCGAGGATGATGGCTTCGGAGACCTGCTCGACCGATCCGCTGCCGTCGTCGCTCAAGCCCTTGTAGCCGCGGACCTCCACGAATCGGCCTTCCCAATTGTAGGAAGCGATGCCGACGCCATTGTTGGTGGCTGCGCCGGCCAGGCCAGCGCAATGGGTGCCGTGGCCCTGGATATCCGAGTCGGCGGGACTTTTACTGAAGATTCCGCGCAGGTCCTCATGTCCGCTGTCGATTCCAGTGTCCACGATGGCGACCCGGGCCTTTTTCTTGGGGCGAGCGTTGCGGAGCAATTGGTGGACCGCGTTGCCATCCCGGCGTATCCACCACTGGCGGGGCAGTTGGGGATCATTCGCCAGAAAATTCCCCTCCACAGAAGTTTCGGTTCGGCGAGCAACCGAGGGCGGATTCAGGCGGATCACCGAATTGTAGCCGCTGTGGTCGACATTCTCGGTGTCCCGGCGGACCTCGGCGAGAAAGGCGTCCACTTGATCCTGCGGTAGCCGGACCAGGTAGGTCTGGGCGAGATCCTCATTTTCGTCCAGGTCCACCATGGGGAACGCACGCCCGTATTCAGCACCGTATTTCTCCAGTACTTCTTCCAGTTCGGAGATCGCATCGTCCGGCCCCAATTCAATGAGTACCTGCCCGCTCTCGATGTCCTGGGCGCCATCTCCGGCAAAAAACCCATTTGAGGTGTACCCGGCCAGGGACGCAAAGAAGTAAAGCACAAACGAGATCATGAGGGCGAGCAGCCCCGGCACCCAGAACATTTTGGGGTGCTCTTTCTTGGCGGCCAAGTAGCGCGAATCGATGATCATTGCCACCCCAAAACTCAGCAGGACCCGGCACACCACGTCGATGATGGTTCCATCCGTGGTCAAAATCTGAAAGAGCAGGGCGCCCATGATGAGGATGAGCGCGGGTAGGATGCGGATCTGCCGGCCACTGGCCCGCCCGACGATGGCGCGGCCGTAAAAAAACATGGCCACGGTCGCGAATACGGGACCAAATATATGTTCAGCGGTAATTTCCATGGAAATAAGTTTTCGGCAAGGGATTAGGCGTTTCCGGCGGAAATGCTGCGCAAATGGACATTTTCGCCCCACATGAACACGGAGAATCCAGCGTAAGGCTCAATTTCCGCCTGGACCTGTAGCCCCACTTTCTGGAAGACTTGGGGGATGCCTTCGACGGGGCGGTACCTCTGGCCGTCGTCGCTGATGATGCCCCAAAAGCCACCTTCAGTCGTCTGATGGGTTATTTTTCCGGTAATCTTTTGCGTTGTCATAGCGTAATCGTTCAGTGAAATCTCAGTTTTCGGCGGGTTTCCAACCAGTGCGGAATAAACGGGTGGCACCTTTGAGTCCGCACTTCTGGTATTTGTGGTAGGCCGCGCCCACCGCGGTGCGGATTTCGGCTCCGTTTTCGCCCGCGCCGTAGTGGTCGAGGAGGGCGCGCAAGACGTAGGCTTCCGGCGCAAGCAAGTGGGTCGTCATGATCAAGGGGTAAGCGCCGGTGCGTGCCAGTGATTTTTCGAAATAGGGATAGGAGTAGCAAGCGATGACGGCGGCGTCCCGGTGGAGACCGTCTCGGTTTTCGGGAACGCGCACTTCGAGGTCCATCAGGCCATTGTGGCCGTTCAGGATGAGTAGGTCGGCGTCCGAACCAATGGGCAAGGAATCGTTGCTGACGGCAATTTTACCCGGTGAGTGCCCGGCAGCGGCGCGGAAAAAGTCTTGCAGGCAGGTTTTCATGTGGGCACCATCGTACGCATCGGCAATGAGGTAGAGGGTGGTACCGCCGGCAAATTGCTTGCGGAAGACCGCGCGGTCGAGCAAGTGAGCTGCTTCGGGGGGGCTCCCGGCAATGAATTCCCAATCGGTGGCCCGTTTGAAGTGGGTCTTGATGCCGTACCCGGCGCCCCAGTAGAGGTTGGTGCGGGGATTTTGGCCATTGCCGAGGGAAGCATTTACGGGGACGATGCCTTGGTGGGCGTTGTCGCAAAGGGGGACGAGAACATGGGCGACGAGGGGCTGGCCGGCTTTGAGTTTGGCGGCGCGGCGTTGCTGGATCGTACTGCGGTCATATTCGCCCGGATTCCAGCTCTGGCTGGGAATGAGGTCAGCTTGTACCGCGGTCACGGGGGAGGAGCGGGCAGCCCTTTCGACTGGAGGCTCACACCCGAGCACCGCGGGTAGCATTCCTCCGAGCAGGAGAAAGCGACCGATGATCGTACGGGAGATAGGTAGTTTTCTCGGCATAGACAACGATTTGCTTAGGCTATACGGAAATGGCGGCTGCGGTGTTCGGCGGGACAGTTTTGGCCCCTCAGAGGCGGTTTAAAATTGGTTTGTGAAATTTCCGAGCGCAGATTTTTTTGTCGATCAAAGCTCATTTTGGAGTCCATAGCCCGAGCTATGGGTGAGAAAATAGCTGAAGCGGTTCAGAAAAAGATGCTATAGCAAAATCGCAGAATTAAATTTAAACCGCCTCTAACCTTGTAAGCGCCCCGGTAGGGGATGAATCGTTCACTTTTCGCCTCCGCTCCTTTACACCGCAGCATTGGGGTCGAGGTGCTGGTCCAGCCAGTCGAGGATTCCAAAATGCCGTGCGTGGTAGGGTTCCTCGGGATCTTCGACGATCAGTTGCAACTCGTCGCGGAGTTTCCGGAGGTGAGGCAGGAGGCCACGGCGGTTGGGCACTTCGAATGATTTGCGTAAAAACCGCAACAGGGCTTTTTCAAAGGAAAACTTCTGCCGCCGCTTGTTCAGGAAGCGGTGCAGGGACAGCAGGGTATACTCCAACGATTCAAAATCGCCGGCATCGAAGAGGATCATCACCCGCAACAGCCGCGTGTGAAGGTGGAGTTCGTACTCTTCGTTGATGCCCGGCTGATTGAGGATGCGATTCACAAAAGAAAGCGCCTGGTCAAAGCTTTTTTGGTACAAATAGACGTTGGCGATTTGCAGGTAGAGCGCAAGCAATACGTAACCTTCGTTGAGGTTGTAGCGCGGAGGGTGCTGGTCCAGCAATGCCTCGAGGCCGGGGAGCAAATTGGCTGCGGTGGTCATCTGCTTGGTGCTCAGGAGCAGTTGGAGTTCCACGTTGTAAGCAAACAGCAGCGCGTTGTGGTGGAGGCGCTGGCTAAACTTGACCTTGGGGAAGCGCTCGGCGAAGCTTTTGAGGCGTTCGGTCAGTTGCAGTGATTCCTGGGGAGAACGGCACAGGGTAGAAATCACGACCATATTTTGCAGCGTATGCACGTAGTTTTCGGGCCGTTCCTCGACCAGGTGAGGATGATCTTCCATCACGCGGACGATTTGTTGGACGTAGGCAAAGGCCTGATTTTGGTCTCCGGCGGCAAAGTGGTAGATGAAGTGGCACTGGTTATAAAATGCCTGGGCCCGGACCGGAAGATCAGCCGCGAGTTGCTGCATGGTCGGGTGGTGAAGGATGCGCTTGTAGGCCTGCTTCACTTCGGGGCCGGTGATGTGCTGTTCCCGGCGGTTGAGCACGAGCATTTGCAGAGACAGCTTGCGGAATACCTGGATTTGGCGGTAGTATTCGAACCACTGATTGGTGCTCGTAAATATGTCTTCCAGGCGCTGAGCGAGACGTTCCAGATTGACTTCCGGTTGCTGCATGGCCAGGGTAAGTTGTAAGGCCCCGATCTCGAGCAGGTATTCGTATTTCTCGTGGGCGAGGGCAAGTTGGCGGGCTTTGTCCAATTGCTTGCCGCACTGTACGGGCAAACCGCGGCGCTGAAGGATCTCCGCATTCATGAGGTGTTCCTTCAGGCGAAAATCGATGGTGCGTCCGGAATGGAAGTTACGCAGGCTTTTGAGCACCAGCTTGTAAAGGTAATTTTTCATTACCGGGAACTGCCGGCGTGCCTTGTCGTCGGGCAGGAGTTGGAGGATGGCGGACTCATCGTAGGTCGACTGGGCATTGATCCGGGCAAAAATTTCCATGTAGTGATTTTTGCCCTTTTGGCTGCTGCGCGAGGCAAAAACTTTGAAATAGCGCTTCTCGGAAGCACTCATTGAATGGATAAGCTCATACAATCCGGATCCTGTACGCATCGGCTGAGAGGTTTAAAAGTCACAACATAATTTAAAGAAATTTTGGCAAGAAAAAAGTGGAGATTCATCGGTCGCTGGTGTAGCGGAATACCGGCCAAAATGGTACTCCGGTGGGAGCAGAGAGGTGTTTTCCGGGAAATAAAGGGCCGCTTACCGCCAAAAGTTGGGTCGCTCCGGTTTGGAGAAGCGGTTCGAAAAGCCCGGGGGCATCCGGTCGGTGCCCACTCAGACGTTTAATCACACGGTGATTTTTGTTTTGGGGAAGCGCAGTTGAGGTGCTAACTTTTTGCTGCGTTATTTGAAAAATCAATCAGCAGATCATGCGATAAAGCCGGAATCAGAGTTTGTCGACTTGACTCCAACCAACTCAATTCCCAAAGTATCCAAGCCTTCTGGATGCCTTAGCACTCTTAATTCGGGCAGACTACTGCCGGTTTTATCCTTGGTCTCGTTTTTGCGCCGCGCCCTCCCCGGCGCGTTTTGATTTTTCGGGTCTTTCTCCCCGCTTTTTGGATGATCATTTTTCTCTGCGAATGGTGGCCGGAAGGAATTGCATTATTTTATCCATATTTGTTCTTCAATCGCGATTCTAATATGTCAACGGAAAAGAAACCCCGAGGGGGAAGTAAACCCTTCAAGAAGCTTACCACCGCCCGGCTCACCGAGCTGAAGCAGCGGGGGGAAAAGATCAGCATGCTCACGGCGTACGATTACTCATTTGCCAGCATCGTGGACGATGCCGGCATTGATGTCATTCTGGTGGGCGACAGCGCCTCAAATGTGGTCCACGGGCACGAAACCACTTTGCCCATCACCCTGGACCAAATGATCGTACATGCCTCTTCGGTGGTGCGTGCGGTGAAGCGGGCCCTGGTTGTGGTGGACATGCCATTCGGCACCTACCAAGGCAATAGCAAGGTGGCCCTGGAAAGCGCCATTCGCATTATGAAGGAGTCTGGTGCCCACAGCATTAAGATGGAAGGCGGCGAATTCATTTTGGAATCGGTAAAGCGGATCCTGTCTGCGGGCATCCCGATTATGGGCCACCTGGGACTGACGCCCCAATCGATCTACAAGTTTGGGACCTACGTGGTCCGGGCCACTCAGGAAGAGGAAGCGGATCGCCTGGTAAAGGATGCGTTACTGCTGCAAGAAGCGGGCTGCTTTGCCATTATTCTGGAAAAAATTCCCGCCGAACTGGGCCGCCGCGTATCCGAAATGCTCAGTATCCCGGTCATTGGGATCGGAGCGGGACCGGGCTGCGACGGACAAGTGCTGGTCACCCACGACATGCTCGGCATCAACAAAGATTTTTCCCCGCGTTTTCTTCGGCGCTACGCCAATTTGTATGAAACCATGAAGAGTGCTTTCCAAGCGTACAGCGAGGACATCAAATCCGGGAATTTCCCCAACGAAAATGAATCTTATTGACCGCATTCCGGAGCCGGTGGTGGTCTGGGAAGACCGGCACCTGATCGCGGTCAACAAGCCGCCCGGTATGCCCACTCAAGGTGACGATAGCGGCGATCCCACCCTGGTCGACTGGGTCCAGGCCTACCTTCGCACCACCTACAATAAGCCCGGCGATGCCTATGTTGCCCTGTTGCACCGCCTGGACCGCCCGACGGGGGGAATCATCCTGCTCGCCAAACGCTCGAAGGCGGCCCAGCGCATGTCTGAACTCTTCAAAAAGCGGCGGGTAGAAAAAACTTACCTCGCGGTGGTGCCCGGCCGCCTGCGCAAGCGCTCCGATGAATTGCGGCACTATCTGGACAAGGTTCCCGGCAAGACCAATATCATGCGCGCCTACCCCAAGCCGGGGCCGGGGCGCAAGGAAGCCCAGCTTTCCTATCTGGTCGTGGCGGAAGCCGAGGGACACAGTTTATTAGAGGTCCGTCTTATGACCGGTCGCAAACACCAAATCCGGGTACAATTGGGGGCAATTGGGTTTCCGGTGATCGGCGATTTGCGCTACGGGCGGGGAAAGCCCTTGCCAGATCGCTCGATTGGGTTACTGGCGCAGCGCTTACAATTTATCCATCCGGTGGGAGAGCCGGAAAACATTGATGTCCGAATCTCCATACCGAGCCGGACGCCCTGGCGGCGGTTTGGGGACCTGGTTTTGGGGTAGCCTACTGTTCAATCGAGATGGCATCGAACTCGGTGAGGCCTTCGGGATCACCAGCAAACTGAATCTGGATGGGATTGCAGCACACCTCACAGTCCTCGATGTATTGTTGGCGTTGGTACAGCGGTTCGAGGAGCATGGAAATGGGGGCACCGCAATAGGGACAGTCAAAGAAATGTTCGATCTGTTGCATGCGAAAGCAACCATTGAAATAAGGCTGAGGTTTCGGGAGGGGTTTAAAAAAGTTTGCCCCCACCGTGGGGGGCAAATAAACTTAACCAACTTAACCAACTAAAAAAATCAAACTAAATCCAATTCATCCTTTAACACGTTCGACTCCAAATTCTAACCAAACCTATTTTATATGCGAAGCATTACGTTTCCTTCTTGTATTACCTACAAAAAAGAAAGAATATTCGGGACCTGTATCGGTTTTTTGATGAACCAAAGTTTTTCTTCGACCAACGGTCAAGTCGTGCTGACTAAATTTTGTCGCGACTTGACCCAATCGCCTCCTAAATGAAGGTCAGTGCTTGCATCAGTGTTTTTCGGTAAGCTTTGCCGATGGGAATAACATTTTTACCGACATAGATGCGGTTTTCCTCGATGGCATCCACCCGGTCAATCGAAACAATGTAGGACCGGTGGACCCGCACGAAGCCCTGGCCCTCCAGCCGCGCGGCCAACTTTTTCATTGTTGTATGGACCACGAAGCGGTCCCGTTGGGTGACCAACTGTACGTAATTTTCCATGGCTTCAACCCAGCGGATATCCTCGAGAAGTACCCGAACGAATTGGCCTTCCTTTTTCGTGTAGACGGCCTGCCGTGTCGCTGGCCCCTCCGGAACGACCTCCGGAAACGAAGCGGACGAAAATTGCTTGGGCGCAGGATCCTGGACAAAGGTGCACATGACGACAATAGCGCCGGAAAATTCTTCGTTGGACCCCCGCAACGGCGAGATGGTATATACGGCAAAAGGCGTGCGGCCGTCTCGGAGGCGCAGGTAAGCACTTTGCTCGGAGTGGTAGATGTTTCCGCGCTCCAATGCTTTCTGCACCGGGTACGCAAGCCGACGATGGGTTGCCGCCGAAAACAAGGGATAGACTTCGTCTAGGGGTAGCCCGATGAATTCATTGTCGGTACATCCAGCGAGTTTTCGCGCAGATTCATTCATAAAAGTGATGTTTCCTGCGCGGTCGGTGGTCCACAAGGCCTTCCCGAGATCATTGACCACGGCTTCCAGCCATTGCTGCCGGTCCATTTTGATTGCCATTGTTGTTTCGGATAAGGTAGTCATTTTGGTTGTGAATATTTCCCGGCACTTGCCGGATGGTTGATCTTGGCTACAGTCCAAATGGTATGCATGCCGAGTAAATTTACGCCAGGCGGTTACCTCCGGTTGGGGCAATTCGATGGGTGGGGGGATATGGAAGACGAGTGAGGGGGAAACACGGACCAATAACGCGGCTGATTGCCAACGTATATATTAAGTCAGTTCGGGGACTTCCTTTTGCTTCTCTCTTCGTGCAGTTTCTGGAAGATTAGATCGAGGTCGGAATAGGATACGCGGATGTCTGGATTTTGCTTGACGTGGTGCCTCAATCTTTGGGCAATACCGATGGCATTGGTGAGGCTACCGGTTTGGGTAAGATGCTTGTACAGATTGATGCTCTTGAAATACTTGGATGTCTTTTGATACCCTTTCAGGTGCAATTTTAGTTTTGCCTGCAGAGACTTGAAGTTTGGGTACAGCTTGGTGGAAAACCCGGTGTAATGAATTAAAAACCAATATTCTATGCAGGGCATCGACTCAATGACGACAATATTTGTGTACTTGGTCACGCGTTTCTTTTCCTTGATGTAGTCTTGCTTCAACTTTTGACTTCGGAAAATGGTATCAGTGTCCAATACGCAGTAAATCAGGTCCCAGCCCTCCTTAACAAATTGAATGGCTTTGGCAAAGATCGACCGATAGTCTGAATTGGTGGGCAACTGTGGGGACAGAGAAAAGGGAAACCGCTCCCGGGTCCGTACGTTGTTGAAGTAATGCCATTCGGTTTCCCCCTCCCCGATTACTGCTATTTGGTAGGAGGTCGGCCTAAAGTTTCTTTTTCTAGCCATTTTCCTCCATAAATATGTCGCCTAAATTGGGCTTTGCCCCCAACTTGCCGATGCGATATGCATTGAAGAGGGAGGCGTTTTTATGCAATTGGAAGTCAGATGCAGAATATATTTGGCTCGCGCCGTTCTCATCTTTTTCACAAAACCAAATGACATCTCTTCTCAAAAAATCGGAAAGAAGGAGACCGATATTGTGCGTGGTGAAGAACAATTGAGATTCTTTTGCATTGCTTAGGAATGTCTTGATGAAATGGGTAAATAGTTCGTAGTGAAGCGAGATATCGAGTTCATCAACAAATAAGCATTTATTCTCTTCGAGAAGTTTGGTCAGTACGACGCCCAATCCATAATATCTTTTTGTACCGTCGGACTGTTGTTGGTAGGAAAGGGGAAATTTTCCTGAGGCGGTTTCGTGCATTATAAACAGCCTAGGCAATCTCACTTGCTTATTCGCGAGCATTTCCTGCTTCTTATCTTCTTGCAGGTCCAGACCTTTTATGACTTCCAGCATAAGATCATTGAGCTTTTCATCCTTCTCTTCGAAGTAGAGATCGGAAATATTGAAGTCAGCTCTTCGCAAAAGCTCCAGTGTTAATTCTTTGCATTTTTGGTTTTTGGCATTCCTCATGGTTCGGTTTGCCCATCTTGTAAGTTGGGTCTGCGGACCAATGAAGTTCATAAATCTCCCTTTGAACCACAGGGTGACGTTTTCCAGGATTTCATTTGAGATATTCGTTTTTAAATAGGCGCTGAGGACACTTGAATTGGGGATGGTGTTTCCTTCAAGTAAGATTTTTTCCTTTTGCGATAACCCAAGTTTTTTGCCGAATTCTACTTCGCTGAATTTTTCGTCTTCTGAATATGTTCGCTTGAATAGCATAGCCGGTTGGGAGCCGGGGTAATAGATGAGGCGCTCGGATCGAATGAATTCCTGATTGAATTTTACCTGGTATATGTATTGTTTTTTGTCAACGAAGAATGACAGCGAGATCTCGCCGTCTTCGTGGCGAGAGTTTTTGTCTAACAGAAAGGGTACAAAGTCGATCTCTTCAAATTTATCATCTTTTGTTTTCAAAACGATTTCCCTAAAGAAATCGATGATTCCAATCAGGTTGCTTTTACCCGAGGCGTTTGGTCCATAGAGCACCCCAAGTTTGAGCAAGCGAAGTCCTGGTTTAACTTCTACGCAGTATTGATCCTCAAATGAGCGATCCGCGGTGGCTTCGAAGCTCAGCGTTTGCTCTTCTCGAAAGGAAAGGCAATTCTTGATTTTGATTTCGTGTACCACGCCTTCTGTTTATTATTCCTGTATATTTTTTTCAAATTTATTAAATATAATTTAAATTTTTCATTTTTTTAAAAAAAAGAGCGCCCTGCAGGACGCTCTTTTGACAAAATAGATTACTATTAAAAAGAGCTGCTATATACATTTCCAATACTGGGGTGCTACTGCTCCCTGGGTTTAGCTGTGGAGGTGATCAGTCGACTTGGTCGTGGAGGAAACCATTGTTGTCGTTCAATCGGAAGCGTTTTTCGTCTACGTCCTCCAAGCTCAACCGCGAAAGCTTGCGCCGTTCTTCTTCGCGGTTGTTTTCTTCGAGTTCTACCCGCTTGCGCAGGTAGGCCGGGGTTTGCTCCATCTTTTTCAGCGTCTCCGGATTGTGGTAGTCGTAGTCGGACGACTTCAGCCGCCGCTGTCGCTCCTTGAGGGTTTCCTCGCGGCTTTGCCGGCGATCTCGCTCTTCGTTGCGCTCGGCGGGCCCATCTTGTTCGAACAGGTTCCGTTGCACCGATTCCTCTCGGGGAGGATCTAGATCGAAAGAAAACGAATTGCTGCTGATGTGGAAGTCTTCGAGATCGCTGCTTTCCGTCGGTGGATTGGGGGGCGGTAGCGGTTCTGACCGAGGTCTCGTCTCCGGCTCGACATAGAGTGTGCTCCGCACCGGTTGACTTTCGAAGGAGCGCGTCTCCGAATCAAATCCGGTGGCAATCACCGTGACACTGAGTTCCTCGCCCATTTCTTCATTGTAAACCGTACCGAAAATGATGTCGGCATTGTCACCAGCGGCTTCCTGGATGTACTCGACGATGGTCGTCGTTTCGTCCAGGCGCAACGAATCGGCTGCTGCAGTAATGTTGACCAGGATGCCGCGTGAGCCGTGAATGTTGACATTGTCCAGCAACGGCGAAGAAATTGCATCTTCGGCTGCATTTAGAGCACGCTCCTCTCCGGAGTAGGTAGCCGACCCCATGAGGGCGGTACCCCCGTCTTTCATGATCGTATTGACATCCGCGAAGTCTACGTTGATGTAGCCTTCGAGGGTGATAATTTCCGCGATGCCGCGGGCCGCATCACAAAGGACAGTGTCGGCCTCCTCAAACGCCTGCTTCATGGTAACATTTTGCCCAAAGATTTCGGTCAGATTGTCATTGTTGATCGTAATGATCGTATCGACGCTCTTTTGCAGGCTTTTGATGCCTTCGAGGGCCTGGCCCATGCGCTTTTTGCCTTCGAAGCGGAACGGGGTGGTGACGATGGCCACCGTGAGGATGCCCATTTCCTTCGCCAGTCCAGCGATAATCGGAGCGCCCCCGGTGCCCGTACCCCCGCCCATACCCGCGGTGATGAAGACCATTTTGGTGTTGTGCTTGAGAATCTCCCGGATTTGGTCCAGGCTTTCCAGCGCGGCGAGCCGGCCCAATTCAGGATTGGCCCCCGCACCGAGTCCTTCCGTTTGGGCGGCACCCAGCCGGATTTTGTTGGGGACCGGACTCATTTCCAGGGCTTGCATATCGGTGTTGCAAACCACAAAGTCTACCCCTTTGATGCCCCTCAGGTACATATTGTTGACGGCGTTGCCCCCACCGCCCCCGACGCCGATCACCTTGATGATCGAGCTTTGGTGTTTTGGCATTTGAAATTCCATCCTCGACATAATTGCTTTTCATTAAAAATGGTAAGTACAGGATTGCCGCCGTCCCGGAAGCCATGGCCACCGGGACGGTAGCAGAGATTATTCGATGAAGTCTCCGGTGTTGCTCATGGTATTTTCGAACCAATCTTTGACCCGGTTGATGAAACTCACCGAGGGCTTGTCTTCTTCCGCAGGTTTGCGGGATTTGCTGCGCCCGGTAGTTGCTGGCCGGCTTTCGGGGCGTGATTCCCGTTCACTGACGTAATCCGCCGCATTGAGGCCCTGGATCACGAGCCCCGCGCCAGTCGCGTACATGGGGCTGTTCACTTCATCCACCAGACCGCTGGCGAGGTGTTCTCCGGGGAAGCCCATCCGGGTATCGATCCCGGTCACGTACTCGATCAACTGCTTCGTGTGGGCGAGCATCGAGCCCCCGCCGGTGACGACAATGCCGCCGACTAGCTTTTTCTCGTAGCCAGAATGTTTGATCTCCGCCGCCACAAATTCAATGATCTCCTCCATGCGGCTTTGGATGATGTTGGCGAGCATCCGGCGCCGGATCTCCTTGGGCTGACGGCCCTGCAGGCCCGTAATCGTGATGATTTCGTCCGCTTTGATTTCGGTGGAGAGGGCCGATCCGAAGCGCAGCTTGAGCAGCTCTGCTTGCCGGCGCATCACCGAACAGCCTTGCTTGATGTCGTCCGTCACGATATTCCCGCCGAAGGGCACCACCGCGGTGTGGCGGATGATGTTGTCCTCAAAAATGGCGAGATCTGTCGTACCGCCCCCGATGTCCAGCAGACACACGCCCGCTTCCATCTCCTCTTCGGTAAGGACCGAAGCACTCGAAGCCAGCGGCTCGAGAATGAGTTCGCCCGCCTCAAGGCCGGCTTTTCGTACGCACTTGTAGATGTTTTTCGCCGCGGTGGTTTGTCCGGTTACCACGTGAAAGTTGCCCTCCAGGCGCACCCCCGACATGCCGACTGGATCTTTGATTCCGACCTGACTGTCGACCGTATACTCCTGAGGTAGGACATGAAGAATCTCCATTCCGGGCGGGGTAGCGATGCGAAACATATCGTCGTGCAAGCGCTTTACGTCCCCTGCGGTAATCTCCATATCGGGATCACTTAGGGTGATGATCCCCTTGTGTTGCATCGAGCGGATGTGTTCGCCGGCGATGCCCACGTTGACGGTTTCGATCTCGTATCCGGACTGCTTTTCCGCCTCCGCGCACGCGGTGCGAATTGCTTCCACCGTTTTGTCAATGTTGACCACGACGCCCCGGCTCACTCCATCAGATTCGGCCTTGCCGAAGCCCAGAATGTTGATCTTCCCGAATTCATTTTTCTTGCCGACAATCGCACATACTTTGGTTGTTCCAATGTCGAGCCCTACGACAATTTTTTCTGTGTCCATTTGCTAGCTCAATTTTAATAGTGAATAAATTTTGTCCGACAGCCCGCAGCATTGGGCCACCGTTGAAGTATTGATATTGGAGTTGCTGTTCAGCATTGTGTTTTTATTTGCGTGCGACGACCTGGTCCCGGTATTTGAGACTGATCGCCCGGTATTTTTGCCAGCCCACCTTGTTCAGTACCTTGTGGTAGAACAATTGCAGCTTCTCGAATTTTTCTGCGATGCGCTTGGGTTGCCCGAATTCCACAATGACGTCCCCGATTTCCGGGTAGATGGTCAACTCTCCTTCGGCGCCCACCACAATTTCCGAGACCAGCGACCGCAGAAAACGGCTTTGGTCTACGTAGCGCAGCATCTCTTCGAGTGCCCCCAGTTCCGGACTCAGGATTGAGTCCCGCGGACTCACCCCTTCGTAGGGCAAGCCCCGCACCAGGACAATATTGGCAGTGTAGCGGCGGGAAAGGTCTACTTTCGTGAAATCCTTGTCCAGGTAAAAGCCGCTGCCATCGCGGTACATGACCCGGGCCAGGGGTTTGCGCAATTCCATTTCCACGACCAGGTCGCCGTCGAGTTCCTGATAGGCCTCAGCTTGCTTCACATAGGGATTGTGCCGCAATGAATCCTCGATTCGGGCAATGTCAATTTCCCTGCGTTCGCATTCCTCCACCGGTCGGCCCTGAATCTCCCGAACCAGATGCTGCACGTCTTCCATCGCGAGAAAGTGGTTGTTCTCCTCGTTGAGCAGCACCGGTTGGAGTCCCCTCACCTTGGTAGCATCCAGCCGGGCCGAAGCAAGGCCCACGATGATCCAACTCAGAAGGATCACCCCCGCGTAGATGCCGATATGGAGCATTCTTTTTTGCATTTTACCATCGTGCGACCAGTTCCTGGATCGCTTCTCGTTTTGTATCAATGTTGCCCGCGCCGATGCTCAGAACCGCTGCCGGCCGGGTTTTGAATTGTTCCAATGTTTCGGGCAGATTCGCCAGATCCGTGAGGGCGCGGTCCTCAACGGTCAGCAGATCAAAGATCAACTGGCTGCTCACCCCGGGGATGGCTTGCTCGCGGGCCGGGTAGATGTCTAGCAGCACCACCGCATCGGCCTCGGACAACTCCCCAGCAAACCCAGGAAAGAAATCGCGGGTCCGGCTGTACAAATGCGGCTGAAACACCGCAATGAGCCGGAAGCCGGGCAACATGCTTCGGACCGCCGCCACCACCGCCTTGATTTCGCTGGGGTGGTGGGCGTAGTCGTCGATGTAGACCACTTCTTCCGTCCGGTAGCGCACATCGAAGCGCCGCTGGATTCCCCGGAAGCTGGCCAGGCCCGCCCGGATGTCATCCTCCTCCGCTCCGAGTGCCACCGCAATAGAAATCGCCGCCACCGCATTTTCGACATTGTAGCGGCCGGGGCGTTCCAGTTGCAATTCCCGCATGCTGCCGCGCGGACCGTGATAATCAAAAGTGACCCCCAATCCGCGGTGCACCAGGTTGTCCGCCCGGCACAAGCCGCCAGATACACCGTATTTCCAGATCCGGGGTCCGGCTTCCAATTCGGGGCCGGCCCAGTTGTGCTGCAAAAACAGCGTGCCTCCCGCCGGAATATTTTTGATGTAGTCAAAGAACGACTCCCGCACCGCCTCCGGCTCACCGTAAATGTCGAGGTGGTCCGCATCCATCGAAGTGATCACCGCGATGTCAGGATTCAGGTGCAAGAAAGAGCGGTCAAATTCGTCTGCTTCCACGACCAGCCACTCCGAATCGCCATTGATGAAGTTTGAGGCGAAATTGTTGACGATACCGCCGATGAATCCGGTGACGTCGATTCCACAACTGCGCAGCAGGTGAGTGGTGAGGCCGGCGGTGCTGGTTTTGCCGTGGGTGCCCGCAATGCCTATGGTCTTGTAGGACCGCGAAATCATGCCGAGTGCCTCGGCGCGTTTCATCTGAACCAGCCCGCAGACATCTGCCACGTCAAACTCGGGATGGTAGGGCGGAATAGCCGGCGTGTAGATAAACAGATCCGCTGCGCGGACCCGATCTGGTTGCGGCGCGTAATCCACCTCAATTCCTTCCGCCACCAGGGCGCGGGTCAGCGGTGTCTCTGTGCGGTCGTAACCCGTTACCTTCTTCCCGCGGAGGTGCAGAAAGCGGGCCAGGGCACTCATTCCGATGCCCCCGATGCCGACCATGCGCACGCTATGTACCGCTTCGAGTTTCATGGTTGTATGACCGCCAGGATCTCCTTGAGTATTTCTTCGGCAGCGTCGTGTTTTTTCGTTTTTTCAATCCCTTTTTGCAGCGCCGCCAGTTGGGCTTTGTCTTGCAGAATGCCCAGGGCGGTGGGCACAAGTTGGGTGGTGGCGTCGGTGTCCTTCACCAGGCGGGCGGCACCTTGCTCGACGAGGGACATTGCATTTTTGGTTTGGTGGTCCTCCGCGACGTTGGGGGAGGGAACCAGGATACTGGGTTTGTTGAGCAGTACCAGTTCGGTAATGGTGCTCGCCCCCGCGCGGGAAATGACCAGGTCCGCAACGGCAAACGTATTGGCCATGTCTTCGATGAAGGGGACCAAGCGCAGATTCGGATGGGCAGAAATGCGGTCATTTAGCGTGGGATAGTAGCGTTTGCCGCATTGCCAGATGAGCTGTACCCCAGCATCGAGGAGTTCGGCGAGTCCGGCTTCGAGGGCATCGTTCAGAGCGCGGGCTCCCAGGCTGCCTCCGACCGACAGGAGAATCGGGCGTTCGGCGGTGAAATTGTAGAGCTTGAGACCGCCTTCGCGGGTACCCTTGAACAGGGTGTCTCGGACCGGATTGCCCGTGACCTTGGTCTTTTTCGGGTCAAAAAATTTCCTCGCTGCACCGTTGCCCAGAAGGATGCGTGCGGCCCGGCCCGCCAGCCATTTATTGGTGATGCCAGGGTAGGCATTTTGCTCATTGATGACCAGGGGGATGCCCATCTTTGCCGCAGACCGCCCCACCGGTCCGCTGGCGTAGCCGCCCACGCCCACGACCACGTCGGGCCGGAAGCGCTGGATGATGCCGCGGCTTTTGCGCAGCGCCCGCCAAAGCTTGAAGGGAAAGGCGAGGTTTTTGAGGATATTTTTGAACGTGAGCCGCCGGGCAATCCCACTGATCACCACCGATTCGATGGCGTAGCCGTTTTTCGGGACGAGGGTCATTTCCATACCGCCCTCGGCGCCGACAAACAGGATTTCCGTCTTAGGGTCGTGTGCCTTGAGGACATTGGCGATGGAGATGGCCGGGAAGATGTGCCCTCCCGTACCGCCGCCGGTTATGATCACGCGTTTACTCATGAGGTTGCCAGGCCTTTTGAGCCATTTTTTTCTGCTTGCAAAGCTTTTTTCTCTTTCAGTGCGGTCTCGCTTACGCTCAGGATGATCCCGAGCGAAAACCCGGTAAACAGAATCGAGGTTCCCCCCATCGATATCATCGGTAGGGGCAGACCGGTCACGGGAAATATGCCCACCGCCACCGCCATATTGGCCATGGCTTGCAGGACCAGGAGAAAAGCGAGGCCGGACGCCAATAGCGCCCCGAAGGTCTTGCTCATAGTGGCGATGCCCACTACCCGGAAGAGCAGGAATACGTAGAGGAAGAGGACGACCACGCCACCTACCGTACCGTGTTCCTCGATGATGATGGGGTAGATCATGTCCGAAGTGCTGGCCGGAAGCCAGTTGCGCTGCGAACTCTTGCCCGGGCCTTTGCCCAGGGCGCCCCCGGAAGCCATCGCCCCCCGGGCTTGCTCCACCTGGTAGCCGTGGTCGTGGTTCTCGTCGGTGAGGCTGGCCACCCATTCATTGAAACGGCCTTTCCAGACTTTTCCGCGTTCTACGGTATTGACGAGAATAAAGAGCGAAAGCAGACCCAGGAGCACCAGCCCTCCCAGGTATTTCAGGTCCACGCCGGCGATGAACAGAACCAGAAGGCTGGTCATGAACAGTAGGGCTGCGGTACTGAGGTCCGCCGGGGCAATGAGGAGGCAGATGAGGAGGATCCAGAAAATCGCCGGGAGGAAACCCTGTTTGAAATCCTTGATCACCTCCTGTTTCTGCGTCAGCAATTTGGCGAGGTAAATTACCAGCGCCACTTTCCCCAGGTCGGAGGGTTGGAACGACTGTCCGAAGACGTAAATCCAGCGGACGGCATCGTTCTTGGCCTGGCCCATGATCATGGTATATACGAGGACGGGGATGGCCAGGTAGAGTAAAAAGTTGCTGATCCGGGCAAATATCCGGTAGTCGAGGAAGCTCACCACAAACATGACGCCCAAGCCAAAAAACAGCAGCAAGCCGTGCTTGAAGAGGTAATATTCGGTTCCGGCCCGCTTGGCCAGCACCGGTGAGCCCGCCCCGGTATAAACCGCCAGCAGACTGATCATCGAGATCGCAAAAATCACGAGCCAGATCAGCTTATCGCCTTTGAGTCTATGTAGGATCCAGTTCAGCATGGATTTAGAGGTTTCGATTTCCAATCTTCAGTTTCCATTGGCTGCCCGCAGTGGCGGGGAGATCAGAAATTGAGATTCGGATTTTTTTCATCACAATTCGCGGACTGATTGTTTGAATTGGCGTCCGCGGTCTTGATAGTCTTCGAAAAGGTCAAAGGAGGCGCAGGCGGGAGAGAGCAGGACACAGTCGCCTTTGTTGGCGAGGTGGTAGCTCAATTCGACGGCTTCTGGCATACTGCCGGTGTTCACGATCATCTCGACTTTCCGGCTGAAGGCTTGGTGGATTTTGAGGACGTCCTGGCCGAGAGCGACGATGCAGCGGACTTTTTTCTCCACGAGGGGCAGGAGGTTGTTGTAGTCATTGCCTTTGTCCACTCCACCGGCGATCCAGATGATGGGCCGTTCGATGCTCTCCAGAGCGTACCAGGTAGAATTCACGTTGGTGGCTTTGGAGTCGTTGATGAATTCAATGCCCCGCACCATTGCGACCTTCTCTAGGCGGTGTTCCGCATTGCGAAAGTCCATGAACGAATTCCGAATCTTGTCCTTGCGCAGCGACATGATGTTGCCCACAATGGCGGCCGCCATGGAATTGTACATGTTGTGACGGCCCTGCAGGGTCATCGCGTCGATTGAAAAAGCCGAATTTTCGAGGTTCATCTCAAGCTGTATTGCGTTGTGTTCTACCCAGGCTACTGCTTCCGCTGTTCTCTCGTAGGCGAAGCCGTATTGTTGTGCCTCAATTGTTTTCTTTCCCATTAGCTCCATCGTCACGGGGTCGTCCAGGTTGTAGATGAAGTGGTCTTCCCCGGTCTGATTTTCCGTGATCCGGAATTTTGCGTCTGCATACTTGCGCAGGCTGTATTCGTAGCGGTCCAGATGATCCTCCGTAATGTTGGTGAGCACGGCGATCCATGGACGGAAGCGATCAATGTCATCGAGCTGAAAGCTGCTGACTTCGAGCACGTAGTAATCGTGTTGCTCGTGGGCTACCATCTTTGCGAAACTGTCTCCGACATTGCCGGCGAGGGCAGCATCCACCCCGGCAGTTTGCAGCAGGTGATGCATGAGCAAGGCCGTAGTGGTCTTGCCATTGCTACCGGTAATGGCGATCAGGCGCCCATCGGTGTGGCGGGCGGCGAACTCTACTTCGGAGATCAGGTCGATGCCCGCTCGGCGGATCTGCTGCACGATGGGGGCTTTTTCCGGAATGCCCGGACTTTTTACCACCAGATCCGCGTTCAGGATCTGTTCCGGGGTATGTCCGCCTTGCTCAAACGTGATCTCGGCCGTTTCCAGTTCTCCACGGTAGCTGTCCGGAATGTTTCCAAAGTCGGAGAGGAACACCTCGTAGCCTTGCTTTTGCCCGAGGAGGGCCGCTCCCACGCCGCTTTCCCGGCCACCAAGTATCGCGAGTCGGGCCATGTCAGCGGAGTTTTAAGGTGACAAAGGCCAGTACCGCGAGCATTGCCGCCACGATCCAGAAACGGGCCACGATTTTGGTTTCGTGGAGGCCCTTCTTCTCGTAGTGGTGGTGCAGAGGCGCCATCCGGAAGATGCGTTTCCCCTCTCCCAGGCGCCGCTTCGTATACTTGAAGTAGCTTACCTGAAGGATCACCGAAAGGGATTCCACCAGGAAAATGCCGCAGAAGATTGGGATCAGCAGTTCCTTTTTGACCATCATTGCCATCACGCCTACCGCACCACCTAGCATCAAGCTTCCGGTATCGCCCATGAAGACTTGCGCGGGGTAGGTGTTGTACCAAAGAAATCCCACACACGCCCCCACCAGTGCCGCTCCGAAAATGGTCAGTTCGGCCGCATTGGGGATGTAGCTGATGTTCAGGTAATCGGCAAAAATCACGTTGCCGGAGACGTAGGCAAAAATGAACAGCACAACCGCTGCGATCGCAGTGGTGCCGGCCGCCAGTCCGTCCAGCCCGTCGGTGAGGTTGGTGCCATTGGAAACTGCGGTCACAATGAAGATGCAGATGATCACATAGATCAGCTTGCCCGCAATCCCGCCGTCTTCCTCCCAGAAGGCCAGATTCGCATAATTGAATACATAATTTTTAAAGAACGGTACGTTGGTTTTGGTCTCGAAATGCGATTCCCGCAATCCCGTGAATGCATTCCAGACCCGCATTTTGTTTGCTTCTCCGACCGAAATGGTCACGCGAGAAGTGGCTAGGAGCCCTTCGTTTTCCGTGAGGCGTTCCACCACGTAGTCGGTGCCCGCCGCGATATTTTTCTCACCGTAAGGCACCCCATCGACCTGAATGAGCCGGTCCCCTTTTTTGAAGCCTTGCTCGGCGAGTACCTGATTCAGGATGACCGTCCCATCGGAATTGATGCGGCCTGAGGGGCCCTGAAAATCGGGATGGAGGACCATGGTAAAGCCGACAATCAGCCCCAAGCCCACTTGGCCGAGAATTTTGAACTTGCCGGCCAGACCCGCCTTGTTTTTGCGGAATACTTTGATGTAGTCGTCGGCAAATCCGATCACAAACATCCAGGCGGTCGCCAGCAGGATCAGCAGCACGTAGGCATTGGACAGATCTCCCCACAGCAGGGTCGGAATCATGATGGCCGCAAAAATGATGATCCCGCCCATGGTCGGCGTACCCGCTTTGAGTTGGTGCGAGGCCGGTCCGTCTTTCCGAATCGTTTCCCCAATCAGTCGGCTCCGCAGATAGCCAATGATCCGCTTGCCGATCAAAATCGAGATGATCAGCGAAGTGATGATGGCCAGGGCCGAACGGAACGAGAGGTACTTGAAGACCCCGAATCCGGGAATGTCTCCGACCTGTTGGTTCAACCATTCGAAAAAAGCGTAGAGCATTACTTATTGAGCTTGGTAAACTTTGCTTTCAAGACTTCCCGGTCATCAAAATGGGGGCGTTCCCCTTTGATTTCCTGGTAGGTTTCGTGGCCCTTGCCGGCCACGAGGATGATATCGTCGGGAGTGGCCATTTCGCAGGCCTTTTCGATGGCCTCGGCGCGGTCTTCCTTCACAAAGACGCGGCGCTGGGCGTGGACGGGGACTCCGGCCAGCATCTCGTCGATGATGGTCCGTGGATCTTCGTCGCGGGGATTGTCGCTGGTGAGGATCACGTGATCGCTCATTTTGGTGGCGATTTCGGCCATTTGAGGCCGTTTTGCTTTGTCGCGGTTGCCACCACAGCCCACGACGGTGATCACCCGACTGCCCTGGCTGATGTCGCGGATCGTTTGGAGCACGTTTTTGAGCGCATCCGGGGTATGGGCGTAATCGACGATTGCGGTGATGCGTTCTTTGTCCGAGTAGATGGCCTGGAAGCGTCCATCGACGCCTTCAATGCTGCTGAGTTCTAGCAAAACGCCTTCTTCATCCAGGCCCATTTCGATCGCGACCCCGTAGACCGCAAGGAGATTGTAGGCATTGAAGTGCCCGATCAGGCGGCACCACAATTCCTGTCCGTTCAGATTGAGGAGCATACCTTCGAAGGTGTTCTCGACGATGCGGCCTTTGTAATCCCCGATGCGCTTGATCCCGTAGGTATACTTCTCCGCTTTGGTGTTTTGCAGCATGACCTGGCCGTTTTTGTCGTCGGCATTGGTCAGGGCAAATGCACTGTGGTGCAGCCCGTCGAAGAGCAACTTTTTGGCTTCGATGTACTCGGCAAAGGTGCCGTGGTAGTCGAGGTGGTCGTGGGTAATATTGGTAAATACTGCGGCGGCAAAGCGAATGCCCGCGACCCGTCCTTGGACCAGCGCGTGGCTACTCACTTCGATGAAGCAATTGGTGCAGCCGGCATCGACCATCCGGCGAAACATGCCGTGCAGTTGCTTGGGATCAGGGGTGGTCATTTTGGCTTCCACCTCATCCTCGCCGATTTTCACCGCGACCGTCCCGATCAGTCCGGAAGGATGACCGAGATTGGTGAAGAGGCGGTGCAGCAGGCTGGTCACGGTGGTTTTTCCATTGGTTCCCGTTACCCCCACGATGTCCAAGCGGTCGGCGGGATTGTCGTAGAAGTTGGCCGCGACAATGGCCAGGGCCTGTACTGAATCTTTGACCCGGATCCAGGTGACGCCTTCGGCAGCTTCTTCCGGAATGGTTTCGCACACCACCGCAATCGCTCCGGCGGCGACCGCAGCGGCGATGTAGTCGTGGCCGTCGACAGTGGCGCCTTTGCGGGCGACAAACAAGTCACCGGGCCCAACTGCGCGGGAGTCGAAGTGGAAGTCACCGACTTCTTGCCCGAGATTTCCCCGGATTTCTTGCAGTGAAGTGCGGTATACTATGTCGGAGAGCGTTTTCAATGTTTTCAGTTCAGCGTCAGAGTAATGGTGGTGCTTGGTGCCAGAGCCGCCCCGGCGGCAATCGACTGCGAACGCACTTTGCCGTGGCCGTCGAGGGCGACCCGCAGGCCCAGTCCTTCGAGCAGGGCCACCGCGTCGCGCGCGGTCATGCCGCGAACGTTGGGAACCTTGCCCGAGGGCAATTCCAGGCGAGAAAATTTGATTTTGCCCGCTTCCTCGCGGGTTCGGACGTAGGTGGCTTCCGCTTGCTGCGGGGCCTTGATTTCGAGATCCGCGTAGACCTCTTTGGCATTCTTTTGATTGACGAGATCGGTGACCGGCTTTTCGGCCTTGGCGTCGGAATCAGCGTGGAAGCGGGGGACCATGGCGAGATCAGCGATGTAGACCTGGCGGGCAATCTCCCGGAAGACCGGACCGGCAACCGTGGCTCCGTAGTATTCGCCGGCGCTGGGTTCGTCGATCATCACGTAGCAGGTGTAGCGCGGTGCATCGGCCGGAAAGTACCCGCAGAAGGAAGCCTGGTAGACCTTTTCGTAGCGGCCAGTTTCGGGATTGATCTTTTTGGCCGTACCGGTTTTGCCGGCGAGCTTGCATTCCGGAATACGCAGGCGACGGGCGGTTCCGCGCTCGACGACGCCTTCGAGGAGTTCCTGGGCCAGGGCCAGGCTTTGGTCGCTGGCGATCTTGGCGTTGAGCACCTGAGGTTTGTACTCTTTGATCGTTCGGGAGCCTTTGCGCACGCGGCGCACCAGGGTCGGCTCGATGAGCTTGCCTTGATTGGCGACGGCATTGTAAAAGGTCAAAATCTGCAAGGGGGTCAACTGACTGTTGTAGCCGATCGACATCCAGGGCAGCGTGGTGGCAACCCAGTCGGGATCATCCGGTTGAATCAGGATCGGCGCTTGTTCCCCCACGATGTGCTCGCTCGGCATGACCTTGTGCATCAAACCAAACTTCTCTAGGTGGCTGAACCAGCGTTCGAGATTGTTCTGATAGATTTTCGTCACCATGTTAGAGGTCAGGACGTTAGAAGACTTTTCGAAGCCTTCACGGTAGCTGATCCGGCCCAATGCGACGTGATCCCGCATGACCTCACCGAAGAACTCTTGGGTGCCATTGCCGGTGTCGAGGGTATCGTCGAGGTCGATTTGCCGATCTTCTAATGCGGCCAGGAATGCTGCCAGTTTGAAGGTCGAGCCGGGTTCAATCCGGGTAGCGACCGCGTGGTTTTGGACTTCGGGGTAATTCGCGATGGCCTTGATTTCGCCGGTGTGGGTTTCCATCAGGATTGCGACACCGTACTTGGCCTGGTGGTGGAGCACGGCTTGGCGCAACTCTTTCTCGACGATGTCCTGCATGCGGACGTTGAGCGTGGTTTCGACGTCGGCACCGTCTACGTCTTCCTGGAAGATTTCGAGTGGCATTTCATCACCGCCGGCGATCCGCTGGACGAGAGAGACGCCTTCTACCCCTTTCAGTTGATCGTGCAGAGCAAATTCGATGCCTTTGAGCGGAATGGTGTCGTGCATCATGACCCCGAGGGTGATGCGCGCGAGGCTATCGTAGGGGTAGAACCGGGTCAAGCTTTGCTTGTGAAGGATGAGTCCGCCTTGGTACTTGCTGTTGCGCAAGAGGGGCCATTCGCGGATGATCTTGTAATCTTCGTAGTCGACTTTGTCCCGAACGAGGAAATGGTGGCGGTCCCGCGCGCGAATCCGTTCCATAATCTTGTCGTGGAAGGCCTGGGCATCGTGGGTGACCGATCCAAAACGTGCGGCCAGCAAGTGGGACAAGGAATCGAGTTGCGCCGGAAACTCTTCCGCCGTCGTATCGATGCCGGTGGGGTCAATTGGAAGCCGGAAAAAAGGCTGACTTGTGGCCAGAACCTTGCCCTCGTCGGAGAGGATATTGCCCCGCGCGGCGCGGACCCGCTTCTCGTAGACCCGGTCTTTTTCAATCAGGGACACCCACTTGTCCTTTTGGACGTACTGGATCTGCACCACCCGGAACAGGATGACAACTGAAAACAGCGCCACTGCTCCGAAGAGGAGGTAGACGCGCTTCAATATTTTGTCGGAAACCTTGCTCATGGTGCTTTTCGCGATAGTTTGTAGATGTTGCGGCTGGTGGCTTTCAGTCCGAGGGAATCCACCTTTTCAAAAATGGTCGACTGCCGGGTTCCGGCATCCAGGCGGGCGTGAACGGTTTTGTATTCTGCTTTGGCGTCGGCGATCTCGCTTTTTAAATGGTTCTCCTTGCGGACCTGAGATTCGGCGACGTGGGAATTCCAAATGTATAACAGACCGATGCCGACCAAAAAGAGCGTGTAGCGGATGTAACGCCCCACGTCCTGGACCACCAGGCCATTGCGCTTCCCAGCGGATGCTTTGGCGGGATTTGCCTTTGCTTCCGAATGGGAATCGGGTTGTTCTACTTCGTTTTTGAACTCCATCTTGTTTAGCAGTCAGCCCGTGTCGGATATGCCCGGGGGCGTTTCTTTGATCTCTATTTCGTCTCGGGTGGCGGAGCTTTGCGCTCGGCAACCCGCAATCGAGCGCTGCGCGCCCGAGGATTCTGTTCTACTTCTAGGTCTGAGGGTTGCACGGCGCGGCGGGTGATCCGAGTGAGGGGATTGAGTGAGTTTCCGTAGAAATCTCTTTGGTCCTCTCCGGCCAGATTGCCGTAGCGGAAGAAGCGTTTGACCATCCGGTCTTCCAGAGAGTGGTAAGAGATGATGGCCATGCGTCCTCCGGGTTTGAGCATCCGCAGTCCTCCTTCCAGCAGTTTGGGAAGGGCGGTCAGTTCCCCGTTGACTTCGATTCGGAGCGCTTGATAGAGCAAGGTCAGAATCTTATTCAGGTTCGAGGCTTTGACCGTAGTGGCAATGACCGAACGCAGCGTGTCGGTCGTGTCCACCGGGGCGGTGCGGCGGGCGCTGGTGATGGCGGTGGCGATTCGGTTTGCCTGTCGTATTTCGCCGTAGTCGCGGAAGATCCTTTGCAATTCAGATTGCGTGTACTCGGCGAGTACCTGTGCGGCGGTCAGATCATTTTCCCGATCCATCCGCATATCCAGTTCCGCAACAAAACGAAACGAGAACCCGCGCTCTGCGACATCAACTTGGTGAGAAGAAATGCCCAAGTCGGCGAGAATGCCATCTACCTCTTCAATGCCCGCTTCCCTCAATACATTTTCAATGAACTTGAAGTCTGTCTTTATCAATTGTAGCCGCGCATCTTCCAGTCGATTGGTGTGCGCGTCGGTATCTTTGTCAAATGCGATGAGTCGCCCTTCTCTGCCCAGTTTTTGCAAAATCCCCGCACTGTGTCCTCCCCCGCCAAAAGTTGCATCCACGTAGGTTCCACCTTCACGTATCGCCAGCAGATCGATGCTTTCGGTGAAGAGTGCGGGCCGGTGATAATCAGGATTCATTGTCGTCGGGGAGGTCGCCCATTACTTCTTCAGAAAGGGTTTCCATGTCCCACTGCTCATCGGTCTGCCACTCGTCGTATACCTGCTTGTCCCAGATTTCGATCCGGTCAAAGGAGGCGACCAGCACCAATTCCTTGGTCAACTTCGCGTGCCCGGTCAGCCGCTTTGGCACCAGTACCCTTCCCGCCGAATCGATGTCTACTGGGGTGGCGCCATTCATGAATTTCCGGGCAAATGCGCGGTTCTTCGCTACATACTGATTGCGGGAGTGAATCCGCTTCAACTCGCGCTCCCAAATTTGTATCGGGTACAGGACCAAACACTCGTCGAGACCACGGTTGATCACGAACTCTTTCTGTTGGTCTCCAGGCAATTGTTTGCGCAATCCGGAAGGGAGGACAAACCTCCCCTTCGAATCAATTTTGCATTCATATTCCCCGAAGATGGGTCGCATTGACTCGTCGTGATCAGTAATGATATTTCAAATCTAGGAAAATAATCCCACTTTGCTCCACTTTGCGCCACCAATTGTGGAAAACTTTGCAAGATTTATGCGAAAATTGAAATATTTAGCGCTTAAAGCTTAATTATGACCTGAATCTCGGAGTTGCAATCGCGCACTTAAATCCCAGTTTTCTCCGCTCAATGCTCGTTAAAATATGCTAAATTGACCAATTTTGGCACCAGATTCTAAAATGGTGGGTGAATGTGGGAAAAATGAGCAACCGATGGCAGTCAATGGGATTTTTCGCAAGTCAGCACGCAAAAAGCCCGAAAGGCGATGCACATTTAAAAATGCATCGCTTTTCGGGCTTTTTGCGCCGCTCAATCGGTAAGCGGCTTATTTCAGGACGTCGTGGAGGTCGGTGTTTTTCTCGAATACTGACTTTGCGAAGGGACACAGGGGCATGATCTTGGTGCCCGTTTCCCGGGCCCAATCGACCGCCGCAAGAACCAATTGTTTACCGGTCCCAAGCCCACGCATCAAGTCGCCGACTTCGGTGTGGTCGATGATGATGAGTTGCTCTCCCGCTCGGCTGTAGGTCATTTCCGAGTTGACTTTGTTGTTGAGCAGGACGTAGAAATAGCCTTTGTTGCCGTCTTCGGCGTGTCGGATTTCTAAGCTTGTCCCGTGGTAATCGATGGTGCGTGCCATGTGGGATTTTGTGTCAGCGAGTGAATGCAGGGGTAACGAAGTGGGAGGGGAAATGTTCGCGTTGCTTGCGCTCTCCGGAACTACTCAATTTGGAACTGGCGCAACTTCTGCGGTGCGACGACGGGCAAAATGAATCCTTCCAGCAGCGTATCCAGTGAGCGGATCGTCAAGATGCCCCGGGTCGTGGAAAACGCCAGCCCGAGGAGAATCGCATTCATGAGTTCATGGAGCTTCGCGGTAGGTTCCCCGTCTTCGTCAAACTCTTCTACGATCCAGTCTGCGTAATCTTCCAGATAGAAAAAGGATTCGGTGGTGAGCTTGCCGAGTTTGGGCTTGCGACTGCTGCCTTTCATGTGACCCTTGATACCAACTTGCAGGAGGATACGTACGATTCCTTCTGCCGCGTTGAGTTCCAGTTGGTACCCGATTTCGAAGCTGTAGCGGCGGATGTCCTCAAACTGCAAATACCGGCCGTCGTGGATCGGGCTTTCGGCCGCAAAATTGACCGTATTGACGTCGAGGTACTTGATATTTTCTGGGTTGAAATCGCTCATGGGATCAGGCTACGCAGTAAAAGGTTTTCTTTTCTTCGACCGAAGCCGTTTGTTCATTCTGATCGATCACAGCGATGGTTTTGGTCGCGAGCGATTTGCGGGCCGTGATTTCCCAGTTGAGCTGGTTGAGTTCGGATTTTAAGCTCGCCTCGCCATTGGAGATGAGGATGCCGAGCTTTCCGGTAGGATATTCCTGAGGGTAGTATTTATCCTGGCGCTTGCCTTCAGGTACAACCAAAATGTTTTCGCCGAGCACGGCCTCGATGGCAGTCAGGGTTCGAATCGTAAAGTTATGCTGTCCGCCCAGCCACTTGCTGATCTCGGAATCGGCTTTGCCCAGCGCTTTTGCAAGATCGTTTTGGGTCATTCCTTTTCGCTTCAGAATGATCGCGATGCGGTCCGCTAGGTCGACGGTTTTTCGGATATACCGGACAGTTGATTCCGGGGTGCGGGCGACGATCCCTTTGATCCGGGCTTTGTTGGCTTCCAGGCTTTCTTTGTCAGTCATTGCGGTATTTTTAAAGCCAGAGTTCGAGATCTCCCTCCAGCAAGTTGTCTTTAACGTAGATTTCGCGGTCCTTCCAGGCCTGGTCCAACTTGCGTGCGACGGCTCGAAAGAAATCGAAGTGGGGTTTCAAAAAGGGGGACGCTTGGTGGGTATCGGTGATGTTGACCTTGTGCCCACCATTGCCCAGAATGAGAATGTTGTCAACCATGGGGTAGCAATACAATCTTAAATAGCCGCCTCCCATGCCGTAGGGAGGCAAGGACTTTGCTTCATTTTCATGGCGAAATTTACGCCGATGGGCATAGGGAATCCCATTTTCTCCCCAGTCATCGAGCAGGGTGAACAATTCATTGTATTCGTCCACAAACTGTTCATTATCAGCATACTTTGTGATAAATTTATCCGTCTCATGGTTGTCATGCCCTTCTTGCTGTATTGAGTAATATGCTACCATTGGATAACTAAGAAAGGGTTCTATTGTTACAAGTTTATTCACTTATAAGTTAAGTCAAAGGTAATGTTTTTCTCGATTTCCCGGACATTTTTTTTCCGCTTCCCCGGATTTTACGCGTCTAAAGGGGTTTAGATGGCAAAAATGGGAGTAGGAAATGTAGAGGACTTACCGCGAGCGCGAATGCAATGTCTGCGCAATTGGTTTTCTCGAAAGACGATCCAAATATAGAACAATTCATCACATTCTTATTTCTCATCTTCCCCGAACATTCCTATTTTTGCTTCGTGTCGTTTCCACACTTAGCGGGCGACCACTCAGTTACAGGGGGGCGCCTGCCCGCCTCCTACCAGTAAATCATTGGAACGCACATGAACAGCGAAATTCAAGCTTGTATTTTTGACCTGGACGGGGTCCTGGTCGACACGGCGGTTTTCCACTTTCAGGCCTGGGGTCGCCTGGCCGCTGAACTCGGATTTTCCTTCGATGAATCCCAAAATGAGCGGCTGAAAGGGGTAAGCCGGATGCGCGCCCTCGATCTGCTGCTGGAAATTGGTGGCATAAAAGCGGATGATGCGCAGAAACTTGCTTGGGCCACCCGCAAAAACGCCTGGTATGTAGAACTCATCTCCGGGATGGAATCCGAAGACGTACTCCCGGGGGTCCGTGACTTGCTGGATTACCTGCAAGGCAAGGGCTACAAATTGGCGCTGGCCTCGGCGAGTAAAAATGCGCCCCGTATCCTGGAGGTCACCGGCCTCAATCGCATGTTTGCGGCCATTGTGGACGGGAATCGAACGGTCAGGGCCAAGCCCGATCCCGAAGTATTTCTGACTGCGGCCTCGGATTTGGAGGTTGCGCCGGCACACTGCGTGGTGTTTGAAGATGCCGTGGCCGGTGTCGCGGGGGCCATCGCCGGGGGCATGGTTGCGGTGGGAATCGGATCTCCGAGAAACCTCAGCGCCGCCCATTTCGTTGTACCCTCGATCGCGGAATTTGATCCCGCAGTCCTCAACTTGTAATCCCAATTCCCCCATTTCCATCAATATGAAAAACTACATCCACCCCGATCCCTGGCGCATCATCGAGGACGGTTTTGTCCCCGAGCACAACCGCATTTCCGAGAGCATTTTCAGCCTGGGCAACGGAAAAATGGGTCAGCGGGCCAATTTTGAAGAACATTACTCTGGCGATAGCCTTCCGGGCAGCTACGTGGCCGGCATCTACTATCCGGACAAGACTCGCGTAGGGTGGTGGAAGAATGGTTATCCCGAATACTTCGCCAAAGTGCTCAACGCCACCAACTGGATTGGGATCCGCATTCAAATCGATGGTGAAGAATTGGACCTGGCGCAGTGTACCATCCGGGCATTTCGCCGGGAACTTCACATGAAGGAAGGCTACCTGCGGCGGACCGCCACCGCCAAGACCGCCCAAGGCAAAGAAATCGAGTTGCGCTCTACGCGGTTTTGCAGCCTGGTGGACGATGAGGCGGGCGCCATTCGCTACGAAATCAAAGCGCTCAACTTCACCGGGGAGATCCGTATCACCAGCCTGCTCGACGCCGATGTCGTGAACCAAGATGCAAACTACGAGGAGAAATTTTGGGATGAAGTTGCCAAAGGCAGCACCGGGAAAATCGCCACGCTCACCGCGCGGACGAAAAAACTGGACTTCTACCTCTGCTCCGGAATGGCGACCGACGTATTCATCGATGATAGTGCGGTCGACCCCGGATTCCGGGTGGAAACCCAGGAAAAATACATCGCCCACGTGGGCAGCGTCGCCCTGAAGCAAGGCCAGACCTTGCGCATTGAAAAATATGCGGCCAACCTTTCGTCCGAGAACCACCCCAAGGACAAAATCGCCGCCTATTGTCAGGCGGTAGTGGCCGACGTCCACGCCAAAGGCTTCGATCAGATGTTTCAGGAGCAATCCACCGCCTGGGGACGCAAGTGGGAGCAGGGCGACATCGCCATTGAAGGTGACGTCGCCGCCCAGCAGGGCATCCGCTTCAATATTTTTCAGCTCAACCAGACCTATTCCGGGAAAGATGAGCGCCTGAACATCGGTCCGAAAGGTTTCACCGGGGAAAAATACGGCGGCAGTACCTACTGGGATACCGAAGCTTACTGCCTGGCCTTTTATCTGAGCACCGCCGAGCCGCAAGTGCCGCGCAACCTGCTGCGGTACCGCTACAAGCACCTGCAGAAGGCGATCGAAAACGCGGAAAAACTCGGATTTTCCGACGGTGCGGCCCTCTATCCGATGGTCACGATGAATGGTGAAGAATGCCACAACGAGTGGGAGATTACCTTTGAGGAGATCCACCGGAACGGCGCCATTGCCTACGCCATTTTTGATTACATCCGCTACACTGGTGAGGCCGACTACCTCGTCGATTACGGCCTCGAAGTCCTGATTGGGATCGCTCGGTTCTGGACCCAGCGGGTCAATCTCTCCGAGCCCAAGGGCAAGTGGGTCATGCTCGGGGTGACCGGTCCGAATGAATACGAGAATAACGTCAACAACAACTGGTATACCAATCGGATTGCCGCCTGGTGCTTGGAATACACGTTGAAAAGCATCGCCTACGTCCGTGAGCGCAACCCCCAAAAGCTGGACGCCCTCCTGGAGCGCCTGAAATTTCAGGACCACGAGCCCGGCAAGTGGCAGGACATCATCGACAATATGTATTACCCGGTCGAAGAAAACCGGAACATTTTCTTGCAGCAGGATGGCTTCATGGACAAAGACCTGACCCGGGTGGCCGATCTGGAGCGCAAGCACCTGCCGCTCAACCAGAACTGGTCCTGGGACCGGATCCTGCGTTCGCCCTACATCAAACAGGCCGATGTCCTGCAGGGGCTCTATTTCTTGGAGCACGAGTACGACGAGGCGACCATTCGCCGGAACTATGAGTTTTACGAGCCACTTACCGTACACGAATCCTCGCTTTCGCCGTGCGTACACTCGATTTTGGCCGCGAAGATCGGTTTGGAGGAAAAAGCCTACGAGTTCTACTTGCGCACCGCCCGCCTGGACCTCGACGACTACAACAACGACACCGAGGACGGGCTGCACATCACCAGCATGGCCGGTTCCTGGATGAGCATCGTCAAAGGATTTGCCGGAATGCGCGTGATCGATGGGCGTTTAAACTTTGCGCCCTTCATCACCGCCAACTGGAAGTCGTACACCTTCAAAATCGGATTCCGGGGGCGCCTTCTGCGCTTCAAGGTAGAAAAAGGCCAGGTTCGGATCGAAAACGAAAGCGAAGTCCCCCTCGATTTTGTGGTTCACGGTCGGGAATACGGCATTCAAGGACACGGCAGTTTGCGCATCGAGTTGTCCTGAGTGGCGGAAAGTGATATTTTCGGGGAATGAAAGACCTTCCCGCCCGTTTTCGCACGCTGTTTCCGGAACGCTGTCCGGTAATCGCCATGATTCACGTTGCCGCCTTGCCGGGAACGCCCGCTTACGGCGGGCAAATGGAAGCGGTGATCGCGCAAGCAATCTCCGAGGCGGAATTGTACCGGGACCATGGCGTCGACGGCATCATCATCGAGAACATGCACGATGCGCCCTACCTCAATCGCGTGGTGGGACACGAAATCAGTACCGCAATGGCGGTTATCGCCCGGGCGGTGCGTGCCGTATGGACCGGGCCCCTAGGGCTGCAAATCCTGGCCGGCGCCAACCAAGCCGCCCTCGCCGCAGCCCTGGTGGCGGGCGCAGATTTCATCCGGGCGGAAGGATTCGTGTTTGGTCACGTAGCCGATGAAGGCTGGATCGGTTCGGATGCGGGCCGACTGCTGCGCTACCGCAAACAAATCGGGGCCGAGCACGTACAGATCTTCACGGACATTAAGAAAAAGCACAGCGCCCACGCTACAACCGCCGACGTAGACTTGGGGGAAACGGCGCGCGCGGCTGAGTTTTTCCGCAGCGATGCTTTGATCGTGACCGGGGTCGCCACCGGGAGTCCGGCCCGCCCCGAGGATGGGCAAGCCGTCCGCCTCGCCAGCCATCTGCCGGTATTGATCGGCTCTGGAATCAATCCCGTGATCCTGGAAGCGTATTTTCCCGTTTGCGATGGAGTCATCGTGGGATCTTGGATGAAAGCGGATGATGACTGGCGCAATCCCCCGGAAGCCCGGCGGATTCAGACCATGGTGGACGCGGTCCGGCGCCTGCGTTGATTTGGGCTTGTTTGCTTTTTTCGTGGCGCCGGCCGTTGCCAAGCTTTCCCCCCGCCAGTGCGAGAACCCGTACCAAGAAGCGGAGTATACCACGCAATCAATGGCTCATCTCTTAGCGGCGGTTTAAATTTAATCCTGTGATTTTGCTATGGCATCTTTTTCCGACTCTCTTCAGCTATTTTCTCGCCCATAGCTTTGGCTATGGACTCCAAAATGAGCTTCGATGGAAAAAACATATGCACCAGCAAATTTCACAAACCAATTTTAAACAGCCTCTTTGCGGCGGTTTAAAATTAATTCTGCCATTTTGTTATGGCACCTTTTTCCGCCCCTCTTCCGCTATTTTCTCGTCCATTTTCGGAGCGAGCTGGCGCAGCTCAGAACTTGGGCTGCACACTCCAAAATGAGCTTCGAGGGACAAAAAATCTGCGCTCGCAAATTTCACAAACCAATTTTAAACCGCCGCCTAATTCTACTTTTTCAGATTTGCATTTCTGCCCAAATTTCCTCAGTTGTGTCTTTGCGACGCGCGACAAAGGAGATCGCGAGGAATACGCAGTGATTTCTAGCGAGGCTGCTTTTCCGGCTCCATACGGCACCGCCCGAGATCGCTACTTGTCCATCGCGATCTCTTCACTGCTCCCTGGCGCGTTGCCGAAGACGGGGGGTGTTTTTTTACCCTGACAAAGGAGAATTAAGTGTGGAAAAAATATAAACGGCTTCGGTTCAGAGCATTGGCGGCAAAATTCTTGAAGATTTCTCTCAGAAATGCCATTTGCAATGCTTAAAGTTGAAAAATGCTGAGATTTGAGGTAAATTCGACCCTAACGAATACGCAAAAACTAGCCCACGAACGTCTATCAGGTAATTTTGTACCGATTTAAGGTATGCATCGAATACTCATCGTTTGCCTTCTGGTATTGATGGGAGCAAATATTTTTGCCGCCAATGCGGTCTTAGATAGCTTGCGCCACGAAATTGACACGGTGTCCGACGACTCCGTGCGGGTTAGATCCATGCTCGTCTTGGCCGATTACTTGAGCCACCGGGATTACCGCAAATCCCTGGAATGGCTGGGCAAGGCGGAAAAGACCGCCGATCAAAACAACGATGAATGGGCGGTTGCGCGCGGAAAGTTGCTGGAAGGCAATATCTACGACCGCCTGGGAGCCGGAGATCGAGCGGCCGTCTTGTTGTACGAAGCGCTGCGTAGCTTTCAGAGATTTGACGACACACTGGAATTGGCGCGCACCCACATGGCAATCGGGAATCTGCAGGGGGCTACCGAGGATCACAAGCTCGCCATGGCCAGTTTCCAGTTGGCGGAGCTGAAGTACCGCTCCATGGGGCGAATGAAGGGCGTGGCCAACGCCCAATTTTCCCTGGCGCGGGTCATGTCGCTGATCAACCGAGAACAGGAGGCCTTGGAGCGTTACCGGGAAGTGATCTCGGTGGATTCGGTGGTGACGCCACTTTTGCGGGCGGCGACTTACAACAACATTGGCAATATTTACCGCAAACTGGGGGAGGGGGACTCCGCCATTCATTACTTTGAAAAGGCGCTGGTCGTCAAGCGGGAAATTGGCTACGGCGGGTCATTGGCAAATACTTACAACAATTTGGCGGCGACTTACCTGGACCGTCAGAGCTATGACCAGGCCCTGATGTACCTGGACTCCGCCGAAACTCTGGCCCTGGAATCCGGGCAGATTAGGTTCCAAATTGAGCACTATGGCTATCGCTCCCAGTGGGCCGCTGCCTTGGGTCGGTTTGATTTGGCGTACGAATATGCGGAAAAACGGATTCTACTGAAAGATTCATTTCTGGATGCCAAACGCGCCCGGAGCATTTCCGAGCTCAATGCGGCCTATCAAACCGAATCTCAGCAAGCACAAATCGACATCCTCAGCCAGGAAAAGGCCATTGCGGATGCCGACCAACTTCACACCCGGATGATCATATTTGGCCTCATCGGCGGAGTGATTTTGCTGGGAATTTTGTTTGTGGCCACCATTCTCCGGTTTCGGGAACGTACCCGCGCCACCAATGAATTGCTGGCCCAAGGTCTCGAGATCGAGCGTCAGAAGACAGAAATCAGTTCGCAAAATGAGGAGTTGCAACGCAAAAATCAGCGTTTGGAAGAACTCAACCAAGAAAAAGATGGCCTCATCGGCATTGTGGCCCACGACATCCGGGCCCCCCTCAACCGCTCGGCGGCCCTCGCCGAACTGATTGCCTCGGTGGGACCACTGACCGATGAACAGCGCAAATTTGTGGACATGATCGGTAAAGTCAGCGAAGATGGGGGGCGGCTCATTCAAGATTTGCTGGAATTGAACGCCTACGAGCGGCGCGACGCCCGCATCGAACGCAATACGGTGGACGCCAACGAAGTTTTGCAGCACGCCGCCCACGGATTTGCCACCAAGGCCGAACGCAAAAACCTGCAGATCCACGTCGCGACGCTGTCCCACAAGTGCCCGATTGTCACCGATGAGAAGCTGCTGATCCGGGTCCTCGACAATCTGATTTCCAATGCCGTGAAGTTTACCCATTCGGGCAAAAACATTTACTTGAAGCTGCGTCAGGACGACCGGCAGGTAGTATTTCTCATCCAAGACGAAGGACAAGGCATCAGCGAAGAAGACCGGAAAAAGATGTTCCGTAAATTTCAGCGCCTCAGTGCCCGGCCCACCGGGGGAGAATCCTCGACCGGTCTCGGATTGTCGATCGTCAAGACTCTGGTGGAGCGCTTAAAAGGCCAGCTCGCCCTGCAGAGTGAGGTCGGCGTGGGCACCACGTTTACCGTGGCCATTCCCATTTCCGCCGAGTCCACCCCGATCCCCAAAGGTGATCCCGCTCCCGCATTGGGGTAGCCCCCCCGCTACGGCTAAATTCGGATTCTCCGAAAATATCGGCGACGCGCATTCGGTCAAGCCAGGGTTGATTTCTGTCCCATATCTGCTTACCTTGGATCTACCGTAAGCATTTTTGTGTCCATCGGTCTGTTTGAAGCATTTCGTTTGTCAGAAAGCCCAACGTGTCGATAAAAGACAGATCCTAAATTTTTTACTTCATCCAGGCTGCATTTAGTCTTGCCCTAGGTTTTATGTACCGTATCATTTTCATTTTCATGCTCTTTGTCGGGGCACTGAGTTATCGGTGCCGGGCAGCGGATCCAATTCTGGACAGTCTGCATTACGTGCTGGATACCACGCAGTCGGAGGCAGAGCGAGGTCGCACCCTCTATACAATTGCCGCTAGACTGCAGTTTAGAGACGCCGAAAAAAGTCTGGAATACGTACAGAAAGCGATTCCTCTGCTGGAAAAGCTGGATGATCCCCTCCTCTTAGCGGACGCTGAGTTCATCTGCGCGAACCATTTCATGAAATTCGGTGCGGCGGACCGGGCGATGAAGATGCTCCTCCGGGTACTCGATAAATTCAAGGCGGCGGAAGTCCACACAAGCATTGCCAAGACCTACATGTCCATCGGACTGGTCCATCAAATCAACAAGGACTACCTCATCGCCATTGAAGAATTTGATCGGGCCGCCGAATATTATCGTCAGGCAAACAGTCAGCGGGGTGAAGCTATCGTACGGCACAATACGGCGGTGGCCTACATGGAATTGGGGGACACGCTGGCCGCCCTCCGGACCTACCGCGAGAATTACGCCCTGGGAGACACTATGGGTCCTCGATTTATGGGGGCAACTTGCAACAACATGGGCAACGCTTTCCGGAATATGGGGGCGATCGATTCGGCGTTCCATTACTTCAATCTTGCCCTGGATTTCAAACGCGAATACGGGAGTCCTACCAGTTTCGCCAATACCCTGACCAATATCGGCGAAACCTACTTGCAAATGAAGGAATTTGAATTTGCCCGTGCCTACCTGGATTCCGCCGAGATCCTCCTGATCGAGTTTGCTGATCCTGAGATCCGCCGGGAAAATGCCCTGATCCAGAGTCGACTCGCCGAAATCTTGGGGAATTCCCAGCGGGCCTACGACTACCTGAGGCTCGCCTGGGACATTACCGATTCATTGTACACCGCGGAGCGGGCGGTTGAGGCTGCACAAATGAGTGCGATTTACCGCTCGGAAGCCCGGCAAGCGGAAATTGATTTGCTGAACTCCCGCCGGTCGCGCCTACAGTGGACCGCCGCGGCACTTTCGGTCAGTTTCGGTCTGTTGACGGCCCTGTTTGTGGTCTATTTCCTGCGCAATCGGGAACGTTCCCGGAGCACCAAAGAACTCCTGCGCAAAAGCAAGCAGATCGAAGTTCAGCGCCAGGAGATCCTGCAACAAAACACCGAACTCCAACGCCAAAATCAACGCCTGGAAGAGCTGAACCAAGAAAAAGATGGCCTCATCGGCATTGTGGCCCACGACATCCGGGCCCCGCTCAACCGCTCGGCCGCCCTCGCGGAACTGATCGCCTCGGTGGGGCCCCTCACCGACGAGCAGCAAAAATTTATCCAGATGATCAGCAAAGTAAGCGAAGAAGGCGGGCGCTTGATCCAAGATCTGCTTGAACTTAACGCCTATGAGCGGAGCAATGCCCAGATCGACTGGCGGGAAGTCTGTGGAAACGAAACCCTAGAGCAGGTATACCGAGGGTTTGCGAAGCAGGCCCGATCCAAGCAGATGGGCATTCAAGTGCAGTTGCCACCGACGCCGGTGCGGCTGCAAACCGATGGGAAACTGCTCCTGCGCATCCTCGACAACCTCGTCTCCAATGCGGTAAAATTCACCCAACCGGGCCGTTCCATCTACCTTTCGCTGGGAATGGAAAATGGCGAGGCGATCTTCCGGGTGCGCGATGAAGGACCGGGGATGAGTGCCGAAGACCAGAAAAAGATGTACCGGAAATTTCAGCGCCTCAGTGCCCGCCCGACGGCCGGCGAATCGTCCACCGGCTTGGGATTGTCGATTGTGCGCACCTTGGTGGAACGGCTTCAGGGCCGGATCGAAGTTGCCAGTGAAATTGGGCAGGGCAGCACCTTTGCGGTTATTTTACCGCTGAAGCCCCAAGGCATTCCTCCCCGCACTCCCATGACTGAAATCCGGATCTGATTTCTAAGAGGCAGTTTAAATTTTTATGCTTGTCCGGAACTTTGCCACGGGTTTTGCCACGGCTTTTGACACGAGATGTCAATCGGCGGGTTGAAATTGCGGCCAAAGCTCGAATCTGCCCATGAATCTATTCAACTTTATCGCCCAATTTCCCGACGAACAATCCTGCCGAAC